>JAICKU010000004.1 GCA_025927765.1 Burkholderiales bacterium | reverse complement strand
CGACAGTCCGTCGACTTGCCGCTCTGACCCCGAAGTCGGGTCGACTTGCCGCTCTGACCCCGAAGTCGGCGTTCGACATCCAAAAAACATAGGAGGAGAGATGGCAACCACGATGCGTTTCCGACGCAAGGCGAAAGCGGCGCTCACGATCGCGCTCGCCGCATGCTCGCTCTCGGTGCTCGCGCCTGCGCGCGCCGACATGAGCGAGATCCACGTGTCGCGCCAGTACGGCATCAGCTACCTGCCGCTGATGATCATGGAGGACCAGAAGCTGATCGAGAAGCACGCGAAGGCGGAAGGCATCGACGTCAAGGTCGACTGGTCGAAGTTCGCGAGCGGCGCGGTGATGAACGACGCGCTGCTGTCCGGCAACCTCCAGTTCGCCTCCGGCGGCGTCGCGCCGTTCACCACGCTCTGGGCGAAGACGCGCGGCAACCTCGACGTGAAGGGCGTCGCGGCGATCAACTCGATGCCGCTCTACCTCGTGACGAACAATCCGAAGGTGAAGACCATCAAGGACTTCACCGAGAAGGACAAGATCGCGCTGCCCGCCGTCAAGGTGTCGATCCAGGCCGTGACGCTGCAGATGGCCGCGGAGAAGGCGTTCGGGCCGGGGCAGCAGAACAAGCTCGACCACCTGACCGTCTCGATGTCGCACCCCGATGCCGAGACCGCACTGCTGTCGGGCGGCTCCGAGATCACCGCGCATCTCGGCTCGCCGCCGTTCCAGTACCAGGAACTCGAGCACAAGGGCATGCATCGCGTGCTGAATTCGTACGACGTACTGGGCGGCCCCGCGACGTTCAACGTCGTCTGGACGACCAAGAAGTTCCACGACGAGAACCCGAAGATCTACAACGCCTTCGTCGCGGCGCTCGACGACGCGACGGCCCAGATCAATCACGACAAGAAGAAGGCCGCGGAGACGTACCTGCGCATCTCCAAGGACAAGGACAGCCTCGCGGACATCCTCAAGATGCTGAACGATCCCGAGATCAAGTACACGACCACGCCCAACAACACGATGAAGTACGTGGACTTCATGCACAAGATCGGGTCGATCAAGGCGAAGCCCGACTCGTGGAAGGACATGTACTTCCCGAACGCGCAGAAGCTGCACGGCAGCTGATGGCGAGTGGCGTGGACGCTGCGCTCGTCCTGCCCGACCTCGCGGCGATCCGCGCCGCCCACGCCCGCATCGCGCCGTATGTCCACCGCACGCCGGTGATGACGTGCGGCGCGATCGACGCCGACGTCGACGCGTCGCTGTTTTTCAAGTGCGAGCACCTGCAGAAGGTCGGCGCGTTCAAGGCGCGCGGCGCGTGCAACGCCGTTTTCTCGCTCGATGACGACGTCGCCGGCCGCGGCGTCGTCACGCATTCGTCGGGTAACCATGGCGCAGCCCTCGCCTATGCCGCGAAGCGGCGCGGCATTCCGGCCTGCGTCGTGATGCCGCGCAATGCGCCCAAGGTGAAGCAGGCGAACGTGGCGCGCTTCGGTGCGACGGTGCGGCTGTGCGAGCCCACGGTGACGGCGCGCGAAGCCACCTGCGACGAGGTGATGCGTGAAACCGGCGCGACGCTGATTCACCCCTTCGACGATCCGCGCGTGATCGCGGGCCAGGCGACCGCGGTCGTCGAACTGCTCGAGGCCGTGCCTGACCTCGACGTCGTGATCGCGCCCTGCGGCGGCGGCGGGCTGCTGTCGGGCACCGCGATCGCCGCGAGGTCGCTCGAGCCGTCGCTTCGCGTCCTCGGCGCCGAGCCGGCGAACGCCGACGATGCGGCGAGAAGCTTCGCGAGCGGCCGCGTCGAGCCGCTGCCGGCGACCACGACGATCGCCGACGGCCTCCGCACCACGCTTTCGCCGCGCACCCTCGCGGCGCTGCGCACGCACGTGGGCACGATCGGCACATGCAGCGAAGTTGGTATCCTCCGCGCGATGCGCATGATCTTCGAACGGATGAAGCAGGTGGTCGAGCCGTCGTCGTCGGTGCCGCTCGCCTGTCTGCTCGAGCGCACGCTCGACGTGGCGGGTGCGCGGGTGGGTATCATCGTCACCGGCGGCAACGTCGATCTCGACACCCTCCAATGGTCATGAATCCCGTGCCCGAGCAGCCGCTCCTCGCCGTCCGCGGCGTCACGCTGCAATACAAGACGAAGGACCACCTCGTCACCGCGACCTATCGCGTCGATTTCGACGTGCTTCGCTCGGACCGTTTCATCCTGCTCGGCCCGTCCGGCTGCGGCAAGTCGACGCTCCTGAAGGCGGTGGGCGGCTACATGAAGCCGATCGAAGGCGAGATCCGATTGAAGGGCGAGCCCGTGACTCGCCCGGGTCCCGACCGGATGATGGTGTTCCAGGAGTTCGACCAGCTGCTGCCGTGGCGCACCGTCAAGGAAAACGTGATGTTTCCGCTGCGCTCGACCGGGCGCCTGCCGCGCAAGGTGGCGGAGGAGAAGGCGATGGAGTACATCGCCAAGGTCAACCTCACCTCGTTCGCCGACAACTTTCCGCACACGCTGTCGGGCGGCATGAAGCAGCGCGTCGCGATCGCGCGCGGCATGGCGATGGAGCCCGACATCCTTCTGATGGACGAGCCGTTCGCCGCCCTCGACGCGTTGACGCGGCGCAAGATGCAGGACGAGCTGCTCGCGCTGTGGGAGGGCACGCGGTTCACCGTGCTGTTCGTCACGCATTCGATTCCCGAGGCGATCAAGATCGGCAGCCGCATCCTGTTGCTGTCGCCGCATCCGGGACAGGTCAAGGCCGAACTCGACAGCCTGCCCACGACGGCGAGCGGCGCCGAGGTTACCGCGCTCGAGCAGCGCATCCATTCGATGCTGTTCGCCGACGCGATCGAGGAAACGGTCGTCGAGGCGGTGCACGCATAGTCAGGGACATCAGCATGAACGTGATGACTGCGCCCGCGCGGCGCCCGGAGATCCTGCGCGAGCCGGTGTCGACGGCGTCGTTCGGCATCGTGGAGAAGCCGCTCTCGGTATGGGAGCGCATCACGAACCAGGGCTGGGTGCGCAAGCTCGCGCTGCTCGTCGTCATTGCCGTCGTGTGGGAGATCTACGCGCGCCAGCTCAACAATCCGCTGCTGTTCCCGACGTTCTCGGCCACGGTGACCGCCTTCATCCAGGGGATCTTCGGGGGCGACCTCTTCACCAAGGCGATGACGTCGCTGCGCGTGCTGATGCTGGGCTATGCGGCCGGCATCGCGTGCGCGGCGATCCTGACCGTGGTCGCGATCACGTCGCGCATCGGCACCGATCTTCTCGAGCTGCTGACGTCGATGTTCAATCCGCTGCCCGCGATCGCGCTGTTGCCGCTGGCGCTGATCTGGTTCGGGCTCGGCACGGGCAGCATCGTGTTCGTCATCATTCATTCGGTGCTGTGGGCGGTGTCGCTCAACACGCACTCGGGCTTCCTGTCCGTGTCGAACACGCTGCGGATGGTCGGGCGCAACTACGGGCTGACCGGACTTCGTTACGTCGCGCGCATCCTGATTCCGGCGGCGTTTCCGAGCATCCTCACCGGCTTGAAGATCGGCTGGGCATTCGCATGGCGCACGCTGATCGCCGCAGAACTCGTGTTCGGCGTGTCGTCGGGCTCGGGTGGCCTCGGCTGGTACATCTACGAGAACAAGAACCAGCTCGAGATCCCGAACGTGTTCGCAGGACTCTTCACCGTGATCGTCATCGGCCTCATCGTCGAGAACGTCGTGTTTCGGGTGCTCGAGGCGAAGACGGTCCGCAAGTGGGGGCTGCAAAGCTAGCGGAGGCCGGGCGCGGCGCGTTCGCATGCATATCGTCATCAGCGAATTCATGGACCGCGCCGCGGTCGACGCACTCGCGTCGCGCTTCGACGTGCGCTACGACCCGCAGCTCGTCGAGCGCACGCCCGAGCTCGAACGTGCGCTCGCGACGGCCGACGCGCTGATCGTGCGCAACCGCACGCAGGTGCGCGGTCCGTTGCTCGAAGCCGCGCCGAAGCTTCGCGTCGTCGGTCGCCTCGGCGTCGGACTCGACAACATCGACACGGCCGCGTGCGCGGCGCGCGGCATCGACGTGATTCCCGCGACGGGCGCGAACGCGCAGGCGGTCGCCGAGTACGTGATCGCGACTGCGATGCTGCTGCTGCGCGGCGCGTACCTGTCGACGCCCGACGTCGCCGCGGGCCGCTGGCCGCGCACCGCGCTTTCCGAGGGACGCGAACTCGCGGGGAAGACGCTCGGTCTCATCGGTTTCGGCGGTATCGGGCGCCTCACCGGCCGGCTCGCGCGCGCACTCGGCATGCAGGCAATCGGGTACGATCCCGCGCTTGCTGCTGACGCCGCCCCCTGGCGCGACGAAGCGACGTCGCCCGTGACGCTCGAGACGCTGCTCGCACGCGCCGACGTCGTGTCGCTGCACGTGCCGCTCGTCGCGAGCACCCGCCATTTGATCGATGCCGGACGCCTTGCGACGATGAAACACGACGCAGTGCTGATCAACACGTCGCGCGGCGGCGTCGTCGACGAACACGCGCTCGCGAACTCGCTGCGCGAGCACCGGCTGGGCGGCGCAGCGCTCGACGTGTTCGAGGCCGAGCCCCTGAAGGCCGCATCGCCGCTCGCGGATTGTCCCAATCTCGTGCTGACGCCGCACATCGCCGGGGTCACCCGGGAATCGAACGAGCGCGTCTCGGCGATGATCGCCGAGCGCGTGGCCGCAGCGCTTTCCCCCGCCTGAAGCGACGCCATGCCGACGATGCCCCTCGCCGAAGTGCACGACCTCGCGCGCCGCGCGCTCGAGCGTGCCGGTGCCTCCGAGGCCATGGCGCTCACGACGGCCGACGCGCTGGCGGATGCGGAGGCGCAGGGGCTGTCGTCTCACGGCATGGCGCGCGTGCCGCAATACGCGACGCATCTTCGCAACGGCCGCGCCGTCGGTGCCGCGGTGCCGGTGATCGCGCGCGAGAAGGGCGGCGCCGTTCTCGTCGACGCGCGCGAGGGCCTCGCGTTTCCCGCGTGCAGGCTCGCCGTCGACGAAGCGATCCGGCGCGCGCGCGCGCTCGGCGTCGCCTTCGCCGGTGTTGCTAACAGCCACCATTTCGGCGTGGCGGCGTGGCATCTGCAACCCGTCGCCGCGGCGGGCATGGTGGGCCTCGCGTTCGGCAATTCGCCGTCGGCGATGCCGGCCGCAGGCGGCAAACGCGCGCTCTTCGGCACCAATCCGATCGCGGCCGTGTTTCCACGGCGCCACGGCGAGCCGCTGACGATCGACCTGTCGCTGTCCGAAGTCGCGCGCGGCAAGATCATGGTCGCGGCGAAAGCGGGCAACCCGATTCCCGAAGGCTGGGCGCTCGATCGCCACGGCAATCCGACCACGGATGCGAAGGCGGCGCTCGAAGGCTCGATGCTGCCGATGGGCGGCACGAAGGGCGCGATGCTGGCGCTCGTCGTCGAACTGCTCGTCACGGCGCTGACGGGCGCCGCGCTCGGCTTCGAGGCAAGCTCGTTCTTCGTCGCCGAAGGCAATCGCCCGCGCATCGGCCAGGCGTTCCTCGTGATCGATCCCGGCGCCCTCGCCGGCGATGACGTGTACCTCGAACGTGTCGAGACGTTGATCGCCGCGATGCTCGAGGATGCAGGCGTGCGGCTGCCGGGCGCGCGCCGCACGGCACGGGCGGCGAAGGCGCACGCCGACGGCGTCGAGATTCCGCAGGCGCTCGCCGACCAGTTGCGGGCGCTTGCGTCATGAACGCGCGCGCCCCCTCGAAGCACGAGGCGCCGAGTGAAATCCGGTCCGACATCGCGCCGCTGTCGCGCAGCACGTCGCTGCTGTTGAACGTCGCGCACGCGATGGACCACATGTTCCTGCTGATCTTCGCGACGTCCGTCGCGGCGATCGCTGCCGATTTCGGCATCGCGAGCTGGGAGGACCTGATGCCGTACGGCGTGGGCGCCTTCGCGATGTTCGGGCTCGGTTCGCTGCCGTCCGGCCGATTGGGCGACCTGTGGGGCCGGCGGCCGATGATGCTCGTGTTCTTCTTCGGCATGGGGGCCGCCGCGATCGGCGTCGCGCTGACGCATTCCGCCTGGCAGATCGCGATCGCGCTGACGCTGCTCGGCGTCTTCTCGTCGATCTATCACCCGGTCGGCATTCCTATGCTCGTGCAGCGCTCGCCGCGGCCGGGCCTCACGATCGGCGTGAACGGGCTTGCGGGCAATCTCGGCGTCGCCCTTTCGGCGATCGTCACCGGCGCGCTCGTCAAGTACGTGGGATGGAAGGCGGCGTTCGTCGTGCCCGGGGCCGTCGCGCTCGCGTGCGGTGTGCTGTTCGCGCGGCTGACGCCGGTCGAAACCGTGTCACCGGCCAAGCGTGTGCAACGCCGCGTCATGCCGGGCAGGCGCGTGCTCGCGCACATCTTCGCCGTGCTCACCGCGGCGTCGATTTCCGGCAGCCTGCTCTTCAATTTCACGACCAACGGCAACGGCGAACTGCTGCGCGAGCGTTTGCATGGGATCGTCGACGACCCCGCGATGCTCGGCGCGCTGCTTGCCGCCGTCTACGTGATCGGCGCGTTCGCACAAGTCGCCGTCGGGTTGCTGCTCGACCGCGTGCCGCTGAAGGCGCTCTACGTCGGCATCGTGGCCGTGCAGGCGCCGCTCTTCTTCCTCGCCGCGAATGCGCACGGCTGGTTCCTCTACGCGCTGATGTTCGCGTTCATGATCGTCGTGTTCGGCGCGATTCCGTTCACCGACGCGCTGATCGTGCGCTACGTCGACGATCGGCTGCGCTCGCGCGTGTCGGGCATGCGCCTCGCGGTGGCGTTCGGCGTGAGTTCGCTCGCCGTATGGCTGCTCGGCCCGATCGTCAAGACAAGCGGATTCCAGACGCTGCTGCTCCTCATGGCGGGCATCGCGCTCGTGACGCTCTTCGTCGTCCTGCTGCTGCCCGGCGAAACGACCGGCGGGCTCGGCAGCGACGAGCCGGTGGCGGGCGCCGCGGACTGACGACGCGCGCGGCGCTGTTCGATCGCCGTCAGTAGACCGCGCGATCGCGATTGGCGGCCTTGCCGAGGCCCTTCGCGGCGTCGATGCCTTTCGCTCCGGTCAGGATCGTGCCGTCGAGGTCGGCCTCGGTGAAGTCGGCGCCGGTCACGTCCGCACCGGTGAGGTTGGCGCCCGCGAGCTTCACGCCGAAGAGGTTCGCCCCGCGCAGATTCGCGCCGCGCAGATCGGCGAACATCAGCAGCGACCGGCTCAAGTCCGCGCCGCCGAGGTCGGCGCCCGCGAGCGTCGCGTTCGACAGGTCGGTGCGCATCTGCCCCATGCCCTGATTGCGCATGTCGACGCCGAGGTGCGCGCCACGAAGGATCGCTCCGTGCAGGTCGACGTTCGGCAGGTCGGCGATCATGCGCACGCCGCTCATGTTGGCACCGGCGAAATTCGGCCGTGCGGTCACGGCGCCGCCGAGGATCACGAGTCCCAGCATCGAGCTCCCGGAAAGGTCGGCGCCCGCGAATTGCGCGCCCATCAACCATGCGCCGTTGAGGTTCGCGCCGACGAGCCTCGCACCGGTGAAGTTCGCCGACACGAGCCGGCTCGCGAAAAGATTCGCACCGGACAGATCGGCGCCGGCGAAGTCGAGGTGGCTGAGGTCGAGATCGGAAAGGTCGCGGTGCGCGAGATTCGCCGGCGCCGACGCGCTGGCATGCGCGACGATGCTGCGCACCTCGTCGGCCGTCAGATCCGCGGCACGTACGGGCACGCAAGCGCACATCGCGGCCAGCGCGAGCAGCGTTGCGTGCGTCCGAGGTCGTTGCATCGCGGGCTCATGCCGTCGCGCGCACGCCGAGCGCGCGCGCGTGGAAGCGCAGGTGGTCCTCGATGAACGACGCGATGAAGTAATAGCTGTGGTCGTAGCCGTCGCGCATCCGCAGATCGAGCGCGACGCCCGCATGCTCGCACGCGTCGCGCAACAGCTGCGGCTTGAGCTGCTCCTCGAGGAACGGATCGCGCGTGCCCTGATCGACGAGGATCGTGCGCGGATAACCGCGGTCCTCGATCAGCGCGGTGGCGTCGTACGCGCGCCACGCGGCGCGATCGTCGCCGAGGTAACCTGTCAATGCCTTTTCGCCCCACGGGCAGCGCATCGGCGACGCGATCGGCGCGAATGCGGACGCCGAGCGGTAGCGTTGGGGATTGCGTAACGCGATCACCAGCGCGCCGTGGCCGCCCATCGAATGGCCGAAGATGGCGCAACGTTCCGCATCGACCGGGAAGCGCGCCGCAACGTACTCGGGCAGCTCCTCGGTCACGTACGAATACATCCGGTAGCCCTGCGACCACGGCGGACGCGTCGCGTCGACATAGAAGCCGGCGCCGAGTCCGAAATCGTAGCTGTCGCTTTCGCCCGGGAGGCCCAGTCCCCGCGGACTCGTGTCCGGCACGACGATCGCCAGGCCAAGTTCGGCCGCGACGCGCTGCGCGCCGGCCTTCGTGATGAAGTTCTCCTCGGTGCACGTGAGGCCCGAGAGCCAGTACAGCACCGGGACGCGCGCCGACGCCGCCTGCGGCGGCAGGAACAGGCCGAAGCGCATGCGACAGCGCGTTTCGCGCGCGTCGTGGGCATGAACGGCCTGCACCCCGCCGAAGCACAGGCTTTGCGCAACCGGCGTCGGCGTTTCGGACATTACGCGTTGAACTGCACGCCCTTCTGCTTCGCGGCATGCGTCGCGATCAGGTCCATGATCGGGGGCGACAGGCAGTCGTAGGGCTCGAGTCCGATCTCGCGCAACCGGCTTCGGACTTCGCCCATCCGCGCGGGATTGAATCCCGACTCGATGATCGACGACACGAACGCCGCGAACTCGGGTGGCGACCAGCCGTGCGACGGCGAGAGCTCGGTGTGGACGAAGTCGAGACCGTACAGCGGGTGACCGGTGTTCTCGATGCGCCCGTACATGTGCGTGCCGCAGGCCTTGCACGCATAGCGCTGGATGGTGGCGCTCGAGTCGACGACGCCGAGCTTGCTCTCGTTCGCCGTCACGCGCACCTTGTCGCGCGGCACGACGGACACCGCCGAGAACAGCGCGCCGGCGGGCTTCCAGCACTTGGTGCAGCCGCAGACGTGGTTGTGCGCGGTCTGGCTCGCGAGCGCGACCGCAACCTTGTTCTCCGCGCAGTTGCAATAGAGCGTGCCGCCCTCGAAGTTGTCCGCGGCCGGCTCGATGCCGTTGTCGACGCTGGGATGAATCGAAAGTGCAGCCATGGTGGTCTCCTTGTCACTCGCTGGCATTCGTCGTCAGTAGTTGACGACAGTGCGGATCGACTTGCCTTCGTGCATCAGGTCGAAGCCCTCGTTGATCCGTTCGAGGGGAAGCGTGTGCGTGATGAGGTCGTCGATGTTGATCTTGCCGTCCATGTACCAGTCGACGATCTTCGGCACGTCCGTGCGCCCGCGGGCGCCGCCGAACGCGGTGCCCTTCCAGACGCGCCCGGTGACGAGCTGGAACGGGCGCGTGCGGATCTCCTGTCCCGCGCCCGCGACGCCGATGATCGTGGCCACACCCCAGCCGCGATGGCAGCATTCGAGCGCCTGGCGCATGACGTCGACGTTGCCGATGCATTCGAACGAGTAGTCGGCGCCCCCGCCCGTCAGCTCGACCAGATACGGCACGAGGTCGCCGCCGATCTCCGTCGGGTTCACGAAGTGCGTCATGCCGAACTTGCGCGCCAGTTCTTCGCGCGCGGGATTCATGTCGACGCCCACGATCATGTTCGCGCCCACCATCCGCGCACCCTGCACGACGTTCAAGCCGATACCGCCGAGGCCGAACACGACGACGTTCGCGCCCGGCTCGACTTTCGCGGTGTTGATCACCGCGCCGATGCCGGTGGTCACTCCACACCCGATGTAGCAGACCTTCTCGAACGGCGCGTCCTCGCGGATCTTCGCGACCGCGATCTCGGGCAGCACCGTGTAGTTCGCGAACGTCGAGCAGCCCATGTAGTGGTGCACCGTCTCGCCGCCGAGCGAGAAGCGGCTCGTGCCGTCGGGCATCACGCCCTTGCCCTGCGTCGCGCGAATCGCCGTGCAGAGGTTCGTCTTGCGCGACAGGCACGACTTGCACTGGCGGCATTCGGGCGTGTAGAGCGGGATCACGTGATCGCCCTTGCGCACGCTCGACACGTTCGGCCCGACGTCGACCACGATGCCCGCGCCCTCGTGGCCGAGGATCGCCGGGAACAAACCCTCCGGATCGGCGCCGCTGCGTGTGAATTCATCGGTGTGGCAGATGCCGGTCGCCTTGATCTCGACCAGCACCTCGCCGGATTTCGGGCCTTCGAGCTGCACGGTCTCGACCGTCAGCGGCTGGCCCGCCTTGTGAGCGACTGCGGCACGAACGTCCATGAGGGCTCCTTGATGCGCTGCAACATGCCGACCGGCGGTCGGCAAGGTGCACAGCGTGTACCCGACAAATTGACTTTGTCAAATCGCAGGCAGACACTTCGCCGCAGGCATTGCGCGGCACCGCGCGTGTCGCGATCGATCGCCGCGCAGCGCCCAACTGGCATCAAACGACCAGAGGAGGCGTTATGAAGATTGTCGTTGCGCCGTGGCTACGCCCGGCACTGACAATGGCAACGGTCTGTCTGCTCGCGGCACCTGTCCTGGCGCGCGCGGACGCGGACCTCGACAAGGCGCTCGCCAACCCGAACAACTGGGCGATGCAGGCGGGCGACATGCAGAACCATCGCTACAGCCCGCTGAAGCAGATCAACAAGAGCAACGTCGGCAAGATGCAGGTTGCATGGATGTTCTCGACCGGCGTCCTGCGCGGCCACGAAGGCGCGCCGCTCGTCATTGGCGACACGATGTACATCGTCTCGCCCTTTCCGAACAAGGTGTTCGCGCTCGACGTCGACACGCAGAAGATCAAGTGGCGTTACGAACCCAAGCAGGATGCGGCCGTGATCCCGCAGATGTGCTGCGACACGGTCAACCGCGGCCTCGCGTTCGGGGGCAACAAGATCTTCCTGCAGCAGGCCGACAGCACGCTCGTCGCGCTCGACGCCAATACCGGCAAGGTCGTGTGGAGCGTCAAGAACGGCGACCCCAAGCTCGGGGCGGTCAACACGAACGCGCCGCACGTGTTCAAGGACAAGGTGATCACGGGGATCTCCGGCGGCGAATGGGGCGTGCGCGGCTACATCACCGCGTACGACATGAATACCGGCAAGCAGGTCTGGCGCGCGTACAGCACGGGTCCCGACCAGGAAATGCTGATGGATCCGGAGAAGACGATGACGTGGACCGACGGTGCGATGAAGCCCGTGGGCGCGGACTCGTCGATCAAGAGCTGGGAAGGCGACCAGTGGAAGATCGGCGGCGGCACGACGTGGGGCTGGTACAGCTACGACAAGAACCTGAACCTGCTCTACTACGGCAGCGGCAACCCGTCGACATGGAACCCGGCGCAGCGCAAGGGCGACAACAAGTGGTCGATGACGATCTTCGCGCGCGACCTCGACACGGGGATGGCGAAGTGGGTGTTCCAGATGACGCCGTGGGATCAGTGGGACTACGACGGCGTCAACGAGATGATCCTCGCCGACATCAACGTCAAGGGCAAGCCGACGAAGGCGCTCGTGCACTTCGACCGCAACGGATTCGGCTACACGCTCGATCGCGTGACCGGCGCGCTGCTCGTCGCGCAGAAGTACGATCCCGCGGTCAACTGGGCGACGAACGTCGACATGAAGACGGGACGCCCCGTGGTCGTGAAGAAGTACGCGCCCGGCGAGAACGGCACCGATTTCAACAACAAGGGCATCTGCCCCGCGGCGCTCGGCTCGAAGGACGAGCAGCCGGCGTCGTTCGACCCGCAGACGAAGCGCTTCTACGTGCCGACCAACCACGTGTGCATGGATTACGAGCCGTTCCAGATCGAGTACACGGCCGGCCAGCCGTACGTGGGCGCCACGCTGTCGATGTTCCCGGCCCCCGGCGGCAACACGATGGGCAACTTCATCGCGTGGGACGCGGGCACGGGCAAGATCGTGCAATCGAAGCCCGAGAAGTTCTCCGTATGGAGCGGGGCGCTTACCACCGCCGGCGGCATCGCCTGCTACGGCACGCTCGAGGGCTACCTGAAGTGCGTCGACTCGAACGACATCAACAAGGAGCTCTTCAAGTTCAAGACGCCATCGGGTGTCATCGGCAACGTGTTCACGTATCAGCACAAGGGCAAGCAGTACATCGGCGTGTACTCGGGCATCGGCGGCTGGGCCGGCATCGGCATGGCGGCCGGCCTCGAGAAGCCGCAGGAGGGACTCGGCGCGGTCGGCGGCTATCACGAGCTTGCCGACTACACGAACCTCGGTGGCTCGCTCACGGTGTTCGCGCTTCCGCAGACGTGACCCTGGCGCGATGGCCGGCGTCGCCTGACGGCGTCGGCCATCGTCCATGCCGCCGCGGGTGCGGTGCGGCGCGCCCCTCGCTTCCTCCCGGAGAGCCGATGCGATACAGGATTGCAAGTGCGGTTGCGCTCGCGTTGTCGCTGGCCGTGCACGCCGTCGCTGCTGCGGAAGGCGCGCCGGCGCAGCCCGGCGCGAAGCCACCGGCGGCGAATGCTTCGCCGCCGAAAAGCGACGCCAATGCGGTGACGCGCATGGAAGCAGGCAAGGTGCTCTACACGGTCGTCGACGGTTACAAGGTCGACCCGAACACGATGAACGGCTTTCGGGCGTGGCGCGCAGCGGCATGCGATCGCTGCCACGGGGCGAACCAGGAGGGCCTCGTGGGTCCGTCGCTGATCGACAGCCTGAAAACGTTGACGAAGGAGCAGTTCGTGAAGACGGTGCACGACGGCCGGCTCGAGAAGGGCATGCCGAGCTGGCAGGGCAGCAAGATGGTGATGGGTCACCTCGACGGTCTTTACGCCTATCTCAAGGGGCGCTCGAACGGCGACATCACGCGCGCGCACGTCGAGGAGATCGAGCAATGACGCACGTTGCGATGCCGCAGCCGGCAGCGGCCATGAAGTGTCGCGCCATGCGCGTGGGCAGCGCCGTCGCGTTGCTCGCGTTTGCGGTGGCGTCCGCGAGCGCGGAAGACGGCACGCGGGCGGCGTTTCGCCCCTGCATCGACCCCTCGAACCTGCCGTTCGCGAACGACAAGGGCGAGGGTTTCGAGAACAGGATCGCAGCGCTCTTCGCAACCAAGCTGGGCCTGCCGGTCGAGAGCTATTCGTTTCCGCAGCGGATGAACTTCATCCGCAACACGCTGCGCTTTCGCATGCCGGGCGAGGACTACCGCTGCGATATCGTGATGAGCATTCCGGCCATCTACGATCAGGCGCTGCCGACGGTGCCGTATTACCGCTCGACGTATGCGCTCGTGTACCGGAAGGACCACGGCCTCGATCGCGTCAAGAGCGGCGACGATTTTCTCGCGCTGCCGGCCGAGGTCCGCAGCAAGCTTCGCGTCGGCTTCTTCGACAAGTCACCTGCGGGCACATGGCTCGTCAAGCACGGCATGGAGGCGCAGGCGAAGCCATACCCGATGATGTCGCCGGATCCCGCGCAGTACCCCGGCCAGATCGTCGACACCGAGCTCGCGCAGGGAAAGATCGATGCCGCGATCGTCTGGGGACCCATCGCCGGCTATTACGCGAAGCGCGTCCCCGGCGTCGAGTTCGTCGTCATCCCGCTGCACTCCGAGCCGGGCGTGAAGTTCGATTATGCGATCGCGATGGGCGTGCGCCGCGGCGAGGGTGACTGGAAGGCGAAAGTCGACAAGCTGATCCAGGACAACCAGCCGGCGATCAACCGGATCCTGCACGAATACGACGTGCCGCTGATCGACGCCAACGGCAAACCGGTGGAATGACCATGCTGCGTCCTGCCGCATTTTCCGTCGCGCTCCTTTGCGCGATGCCGCTCGCCGTGGCGAACGACTTCCCCACGCGCGCTCGCGTCGACTACGTGCTGTCCTGCATGCAAGACAGCCGGGTGTCGCCGCAGGAGTCGATGTACAAGTGCTCGTGCGCGATCGACGCGATCGCGGCGAAGGTGCGCTATCGCGAGTGGGTCGACCTGTCGACGGTCGCGAACGGCATCACGATCGCCGGCGAGCGCGGCGGCGTGATGCGCGACATCAAGAACGGCCGCAAGCTGATCGACGGCTATCGCAAGCTGCAGGCGAGCGCGAAAAAGCAGTGCTTCCTGCCGCCCGAATAGCGACGGCCTCGGTCAGCGCGCTGCCGGCTTGCTGAAGCTGTAGCGCATGCCCACCCACACGCCGCGCGGCGGACCGACGGCGCGGAACTGCTCGGCCACCGGCGCCATTCCGACCGCGGGACCGAACGAATTGCCCGGGCCGGTGAACACGTTCGAGCCGAGCACGCCGAAATTCGAGTACCGCCGGTCGAAGAGGTTGGTCACCAGCGCGAACACCGAGAGCTGCGGCGTCACCGCGTATTGCGCATCGAGATCGACGACCGCGTAGGCGGGAAGCTTGCCCTGGCGGTCGGCGTTGTTCTCGTCGCCGTGCGCGTATTGCGATGACGCCGCAACGAATGCCGCGCCGATCGTGAACGGCCCCTTCTCGTATACGGCGCGCACCTTGAACGAGTCGGCGGGAATGCCGGGGATCCGATTGCCGGGGTGGACGGTGATCGCACCGTTTGCGTCGGCGCTCGAATTCTCGGGCGAGAAGGCGGAGAACGCCGAGCGGAACGTCGCGTCGATGTGGTTGTAGCGCACGTCGAGCCGCACCGCCCCGAGCCGCGTCGTCGCCGCGAGTTCCACGCCTTCGCGCCGTGTTGCGCCGACGTTCTGGAAGAAGCCGGCGTTGGTGCCGCCGCCGCTCGAGATGAACTGGATGTCGTCGTCGAGATCGGTCCGGTAGATGGCCGCGGACCACGTGGCTGCCGCGCCGAGCTTGCCGCGTGCGCCGATCTCGATCGTCTTCGCGACGACTTTGCCGAGTGGCGGGTCGGACAGGAACTCGTTGGGCAGCTTGCAAGGGGCCGCGGGATCGGCGCAGGTGAGCTCGATGGGTGTCGGCGCGCGCATGCCCTCGTTGTACGACGCGTACGCGGTGAGGCGATCCGTCGGATTGAAATTCAATCCCAGGGCGGGATTGAACCGGGTGAACGTGCTCGTGCCGTTCAGCGCCGGGTCCTCGCCCGACCGATCCTCGATCTCGACGTGCGCGCGGTTCCAGCGGCCGGCGGCGGTGATCGTCCAATGCTCGGCGAGCGCCATCGTGTCGCTGAAGAAGAGGCCGAGGTAGGCATTGCGCAGCGAGACGTCGGTCAGCAGTGCGTAGGGGCCGGTGGCGAGGGTGCCGCGGTCGCCGGTGAAGTTCGCCGTCTGCTCCTGCTGCCGGAAGCGCGTGTCGCCGAAATCGCCGCTCGCGCCGAGCAGGAACTGATGCCTGACGTTGCCCGTCTTGCGCTGCAGCGTGAGCTGGGTGCCGACGCCCCAGCTCTTCTGGTCGATCGACGACAGGTCGTTGAAGGCTTCGTTGTGCGGCACTCCGTCGTTGGAATCCGCGGCGTCGAAATCGTCGTTGACGTTGCTGTTGAAGTTCGTCGACTCGTAGCGCCGGTAGTAGGCGTTGCCGCCGAGCAGCACGTCGCCGGCGAGGAAGCGGCTGCCCTTGGCCGCGACGGCCGCGAGCTTGTTGTCGTTCTGGTCCGGGAACGTGTAGGCCTGCTTCGGATTCGCGAGAAACGAGAGCGGCAGTGTCTGCGTTCCCTGCAGCTGGTTGTCGGCGAGCGTCAGCGTGACGTCGAGATCCGTCTTGTCGTCCTGGAAGCCGACTTTGCCGAAGAACTGCTTGACGCGGCTCGGGTTATGGTCGGCCCAGCCGTCGTCGTCGCTGAAGTTGCCGGTGGCGAACCAGTCGAGGCGATCGGACGCGCCGCCGTACTGGAACTCCGCACCCTTGGTCCCGAACGATCCGCCGGAGGCTTCGACCGACAGTCCCGGATATTGCGCGCCGCTTTTCGTGTAGATCGCAAGCGCACCGCCGAGCGTGTTGAGGCCGAACGCTGGCATCGACCCCGGCAACAGCTGCACGCTCGAAATCGCCGAGCGGGGCAGAAGATCCCAGTTGACCACGTCGCCGAACGCCTCGTTGATGCGCACGCCGTCCTGGAACACCGAAATGCCCTGCGGTGTGCCGAGGATCGGCGACGCGGTGAGGCCGCGAAAGTCGAGCGACTGCTGGTACGGATTGCCCTGTCCCGCGCCGACGCCGACGCTGTTCGCGTTCTGCTCGAGGAATTGGGTCAGCGTGAGCGGCCGCTGGCGGCCGATGTCGAGGGCGCCGAAACGCTGCACGTTGGCGGGCACGTCGCGCAATGCCGTCCCGAGGCCGGGCAGCGGGGTGACGCCGACCACGTCGACCGACGGCAACTCGAAGACCTCGGCGGGATTGTCGGCGCCGCGGGCGCAGGGGGCGGCGCACAGCACGAGCGCGAACGCGGGGTCACACACGAATCTGCGCCACCGCGTGCGCGAGTGGACCACTTCGAGCGGGGACTTCGTATCCGACCTTACGGAATCGCGACACCCCAGGGCAACTGGCCGACCGGAATGTCGGCGATCTTCGTGTTCGACTGCGTGTCGATCACCGCGATCGCGTTCGAGCGCCCGCACGCGACGTAGAGCTTGCGGCCGTCGCGCGTGAGCGCCATGTTCCACGGACGCTTGCCCACCGGGATGACTTTCGTGATCGTGTTCGTCGCCGTGTCGATCACCTGCACGGTGCCGTCGCCGCCGGAACTCACATAGACGTGCTTGCCGTCCGGATGCACGGCGACGCCGTTCGAGCGCACGCCGGCCTTGATCGTCGTGACGAGCGACTGCGAGGCAACGTCGATGACCGCGATCAGGTTGGCCTGCTCGACGCCGACGTATGCGCGGCTGCCGTCCGGCAGGAAGCCGATGCCGCGCGGCCGGTTGCCGACGACGATCGACTTGACGACCTCGCCGCGCGCGACGTCGATGATGTCGACGCTGTCGGCTTCCTCGGCGCTCGCGTAGATCCACTTGCCGTCGGGACTCCACACCGCATGCTCGGGATTCTTGCCCTTCGTCGCGATGCGCTTCACGACGGCGAGCGTCGACGTGTCGACGATTGCGACCTGGTTGTTCTCCTCGATGGCTGCCGTGAGCATGCGGCCATCCGGCGACAGGTAGATGCCTTCGGGTGACTTGCCTAGAGGGACGCGCTGGTCGATCCGATGCGACGCGACATCGATCACCGCGAGGCCGTTCGCGGTCTGGTCGCTCACGTAGACATGCTTGCCGTCGTGCGACGCGGCGATGCCGCGCGGCTTGCCGCCGGTTTCGATCGTGGCGACGACCTTGTCGGTGGCCGTGTCGATCTGCGAGACGCGACCCGAGCCTTCGTCGGACGAAAAAGCCATCTCCTGTGCCATCGCGCTCGCCGCGCCGAGCGCGACGATCGACAGGACGCAACCAAGCAGGCGGCGCATCGCGACCTCTCTTCCCAAGATCGCGTCCTCGCGTGCACGCTGGCCGCGCGAAGACGATTCTCGTATGCTAACCGAGTTATGCCACGCCCGGGAGGCGCATGAACGCGAAGCGCAATCGCAGTGACAGGGCAGAGGCGGCACGGCCGCATGTCCTGTCGGTGCTTGTCGTCGCACTCGCCGCCGGCGCCGCGCCGCGCGCGTTCGCGCAGGCCACCGACAACCCGCCGCTCGTGCTCGATCCGATTACCGTCACGGCAACGCGCAGCGCCGAGCGCGCGTTCGACGTGCCGGCGTCGGTCGACGTCATTGGCGCCGAGGCGATCCACGACGGGCAACCGCAGGTGAACCTGTCGGAAACGCTTTCGCGCATCGCCGGCGTGTTCGCCGCGAACCGCCAGAACTACGCACAGGATTTGCAGGTGAGCTCGCGCGGCTTCGGCGCGCGCGCGCCCTTCGGCGTGCGCGGCGTGCGTCTGTACCAGGACGGCATCCCGGTCACGATGCCCGACGGGCAGGGGCAGACGGGAAGCTTCAGCCTCCTCTCGGCTTCGCGCATCGAGGTCCTTCGCGGGCCGTTCTCGGCGCTGTACGGCAACGCGTCGGGCGGCGTGATCTCGGTCTTCACCGAGGATCCGCCGGACGTGCCGTACGTGCAATTCGACGGCGGCGGCGGCAGCTACGGCACCGGGACGTTCGGCGTGAAGGGGGGTGCGCGCGGCAATCTTGTCGGTGGTGTCGTGGCAGGCAGCGAATTCGTGACCAACGGCTATCGCCAGCATTCGTGGGCGCGACGCGATCTCACGAACGCGAAGTTCGTGCTCGACCCGTCGCAGGACACGCGCGTGACCTTGATCGGCAATACGCAATACCAGCCGGAGACGCAGGATCCGCTCGGGCTGACGCGCGCGGAATGGAGCGCGAATCCGCGGGGCGCCGACCCCGCGGCGTTCGCGTTCGACACGCGCAAGACGATTTCGCAGCAGCAGGGTGGCGCCGCGCTCGACCATCGCATCAACGACGCGCTGCAGCTGCACGTCGATAGCTACGGCGGCACGCGGCGCATCCGGCAATACCTGGCGCTGACCGGCAGCGGCCCGACATCGTCGGGCGGAGTCCCGGATCTCGATCGCGATTACGGTGGCATCGGGGCGCGCATCGTCTGGCGCACGCAGGCGCTCGGCGGACCGCTCGTGGTCACGGTGGGCGCAGACGCCGACCGCCAGCACGAGCGCCGCAGGGGCTTCGTCAACAACCACGGCGACATGGGCGACCTGCGGCGCGACGAAGACGACTTCGTGCGCAGCACCGACGTCTACGGCGAAGCCGCCTGGGATTTCCTGCCGCGCTGGACCGCCACGGCGGGCCTGCGCTCGAGCAACGTGCGTTATGGCTCCGACGATCATTACGTGACCGCGCAGAATCCGAACGACAGCGGCAGCCGGCGCTTCACCGATACGAGCCCGGTCGGCGGCGTCGTCTTCCACGCGACCGACGACGTCAACGTCTACGCGAGCTATGGCGAGGGCTTCGAAACGCCGACGTTCGCGGAGCTCGCGTATCGCGCGGGCGGCAGCGGCCTCAATTTCGGGTTGCAGCCGGCGCGAAGCCGCGCGTATGAGGCCGGCGTCAAGTTTCGGGTCGACGAGCGGCAGCGCCTCACCGCGGCGATCTTCCACGTGGACACGCGCAACGAGATCGTCGTCGACCAGGCGGCGGGCGGGCGCACGATCTACAAGAACGCGGGTGCGACGAGACGCAACGGCGCCGAAGTGTCGTGGGATGGGCGCTTGCCGTACGACCTCGCCGCGCACGTCGCCCTCACATGGCTGCGCGCGGAGTTCGCGCAGGCGTTCGCGACCGGCTCGCCGCCGGCGATCGTGCCTGCGGGCGCGCGTCTGCCCGGCGTCCCGTCGAAACAGGCGTATGGCGAACTCGCGTGGAAGCCGCGCTCAATGCCGGGCCTCGACACGGCGCTCGAAGCGCAATACGTCGACAAGCTCTACGTCGACGAAGAGAACAGCGACGCGGCGCCGGCGTACGCGGTGATCAACGCGCGGGTCGGCTACACGTGGACGCTGCCGCGCGCACAATGGTCGGCGTTCGTGCGCGTGAACAACGTCTTCGATCGCAATTACGCGGGCTCGGTGATCGTCGACGACGGCAACGGCCGCTTCTTCGAGCCCGCGCCGGGTCGCAACTGGTTCATCGGCACGAGCATCGACATCAAGCTGTGAACGCCATTCCACGCTACACCAAACCGGCGGTGGTACTGCACTGGCTGATCGCCGCGTTGGTGTTCGCGCAGGTCACCTGGGGCTGGGCGATGCAGCAGATCCCGAAGTCGCCGCCGGGCATGCGTGCCGATGCGTTCAATGTCCACAAGTCCGTCGGGCTGTGCATCTTCGCACTGATGCTCGTACGCCTGGGCTGGCGGCTCGCGCATGCGCCGCCGCCGCTGCCGGCGATGCCGCGCTGGCAGATGCGCGCGGCGAAGTGCACGCACGTCGCACTCTACGTCGCGCTGTTCACGATGCCGATTGCCGGCTACCTCGGCTCCGCATTCAGCGGTTATCCGATCAAGTGGTTCGGCATCACGCTGCCGGGCTGGTACCCGAAGGTGCCGGCGCTGAAGCAACTGATGAGCGACGTGCACCTCGTGACGAGCGTCGTGCTCGTGTCGCTGATGGCGCTGCACGTCGCGGCGGCGGTGCAGCACGCATTGCGCGGCGACGGCGTGTTCGCGCGCATGACGTTCGGTGGCCGCGCGTCGCCGAAGCCGACCCGCTCGATCGGCATCGCCGCCGGCGATTGAAAGACAGGGCCGGACCGTACTCTTTGGCAACCGCCTTCGACTTCATCGACGGGCTCAGGCGAAAGGCAGGGTCTGGGCCCCGGCCCGACGCCTAGTGATGCGACGCGCGCTCGAGCACCTCGACCGTTTCCGGATGCTTGAACTCGCGCGCCATGTCGAGCGCCGTCTTGCCGCGGTTGTCGTGCGCGTCGACGCGCGCGCCGGCGTCGAGCAGGGCGCGCACGGTGTCGGCGTGACCGTAGCCGGCGGCCCACATCAGCGCCGTCAATTCGTTGCGGTACGCGGCGTTCGGATCCACGCCATGCTGCAGCAGCATGCGCACGATTTCGGTATGGCCTTCCCCGGCCGCGTAGGTGATCGCGTTCTTGCCGATGCGATCGGTGGCGGCGAGATCCGCACCGCGCGCGAGCAGCGCTTCGACGATCGCCGCCTGCCCGGCATACGCGGCGGCCATCAGCGGCGTCACGCCGTTGACCGCCGCGAGATTGACGTCGGCGCCCGCGTCGATCAACGTCTTCGCGATGTCCGCCCGATTCTTCTTCAGCGAGACGAGAAGGCTCGTTTCGCCGAGGCGATTGCGCGAATTGACGGCGGCGCCTTCGTGCAGCGCGCGGGCGACGCCGGCGGCGTCGTCGTTCCGCGCGGACGCGAGCAGTCGCGCGTTCGTGGCGAGCTCGGCGTCGCTGGTCGCGAGCGCCGGTGGCGACGCGACCAGCAGCGTGCCGAGGATGAACGGAACGCCGCTGCGCACCGCCACGCATCCGGCGCCGCCGAGGGTTGCCGCCGCACGCCGGACCGCGTCGGCGATGATGCCTGCCTTGTTCATGATCCTCTCCATTCGGTGCCCGCATGACCCGACCGCCGATTTGCAAGTCGCGGGGAAAGGCACTATAACCACGTTTGCCGCGCCGGCAAAGCGGGCTCGAACGGCGGTTCTGTTCGCGTGAACAAGCACCCAAGGAGACAGCATATGATCGAACGCAAGGCAGCAGTTCGTGTCGTCGTCGTGGCCACCGGCCTCGCGCTGTCGTTCGCGGCGGCAGCGCAGGAAACGGGCACCGCGGACACCACCACCGCGAAGCCGATGTCGAGCAAGCTCGCGCCGGTCACGCAGGCGATGCTCGACAAGGCGGGATCGGATGCGAACAACTGGATCCATTCGAACGGCAGCTACGCGCAAACGCGCTACTACCCCGGCACGCAGATCAACACGTCGAACGTCGGCAAGCTGAAGCCCGCCTTCGTGTTCCAGACTGGCGTGCTCGAGTCGATGGAAACGTCGCCGATCGTGGTGAACGGCGTGATGTTCCTGACGACGTCGTTCAATCACGTGTATGCGATCGATGCGACGACCGGCGAGGAATACTGGCACTACAAGCACCGGATGGGCCCGATCACCACGTTCTGCTGCGGCCCGAACAACCGCGGCGTGGCGATCGACGGCGATCGGCTGTTCATGGGCACGCTCGACGCGAAGCTCGTGGCGCTCGACGCGAAGACCGGCAAGATCGTGTGGGAACAGCAGATCGCCGAGCCCGACAAGGGGTATTCGGAAACGATGGCGCCCACCGTCGTCGACGGCAAGGTGCTGATCGGCACGAACGGCGGCGAATACGGCATCCGCGGCTTCGTCAAGGCGTTCGACGAAAAGGACGGGCACCTGCTGTGGACGTTCTACACGATTCCCGACAAGGGCCAGGAAGGCGTGTGGGCCACGAAGGATGCCGCCGGCCGCGACCTGCATCGCGACATCGCGGCGGAAAAGGCCGCGCTCGCGAAGGATCCGTCGTTCTACGACAAGCTGGGCGGCGGCGTGTGGATGACGCCGTCGATCGATCGCAAATCGAGCACCGTGTTCTTCGTCGTCGGCAATCCGTCGCCCGACCTCTACGGCGCGATCCGTCCCGGCGACAACCTCTACACCGATTCGATGGTCGCCGTCGACCTCAATACCGGGCAGTACAAGTGGCACTCGCAGTACATCCCGCACGACGTCTGGGATCTGGACTCCGTGAGTGCGACGATCCTCACGCAGGCGAAGGGCGACAACGGCAAGATGACCGACGTCGTGATCCACGGCGGCAAGACCGGCGAGATCTACGTCAACGATCGCGCGAGCGGCAAGCTCATTCGCGTGTCCGAGGCGATGATCCCGCAGGAAGGCATGTATACGCTGCCGACGGCACAGGGCGCACGCATGCTCCCCGGCGCGAACGGCGGCGTCGAATGGTCGCCGATGGCGGTGAATCCGAAGCTGCATCTCGCGTTCGCCGCGAACCTGCACCAGCCGATGACCTACCAGGTCGAGGAGGCTGCGTATCCCGGCGGCAGCAAGCTGTGGCTGGGCGGCGCGTTCAAGACGATCCCGTCCGAACAGCAGTGGGGCCAGCTCGTCGCGGTCAATCTCGACAGCGGGAAGATCGCTTGGAAGCACAAGACGCCGCAGCCGTTGATCGGCGGCGTGCTCGCCACGGCCGGCGACATCGTCTTCAACGGCGAGGCCGACGGCTGGTATCGCGCGTACGACGCACGCACGGGCAAGGTGCTTTGGAGCTTCCAATGCGGCGCCGGCGTCAACTCCCCGGGCGTGGCGTACATGGTGAACGGCAAGCAGTACATCGCCGTTGCCGCAGGCGGCAACAACCAGATCGACTCGAAGCGCGGCAACAGCGTTTTCGTGTTCGCGTTGCCGTAATCGCTCGCCATCCGTATCGAACGGCCGCTCCGAACGGAGCGGCCGTTTTCGTGTCTAGCTGCAACACCTCGAAGGCGGGTCCTCGTACATGAACATCCTCCTCGGCGCCGTGCTCGCGGCGGTTCTCGCAGCGCCCGTGCACGCACAGCTGCCCGCGCAACGCGCACAATCGGAAGCGAAGCCCGCGAAGCTCGACGTGTGCGCGGCATGCCATGGTGAGGACGGCAACTCCACCAACCCGATGTACCCGAACCTCGCGCAGCAGAATGCGCGCTACATCTACCTGCAGCTGCAGGACTTCAAGGCGGGACGCCGCAAGGATCCGCTGATGAGCCCGGTGGCCGAGACGCTCGACCCGAAGGAAATGCTGGCGCTCGCCGACTGGTTCTCGACGCAGAAGGAAAAGCCGACCGGCTTCAAGCCCGATCCCGCAAAAGTCGAGGCGGGGCGCAAGATCGCCGACGCGCAGCTATGCTCGATGTGCCACGGCGGCAATTTCACCGGACAGAACGAGATTCCGCGCGAAGCAGGGCAGCATTACCAGTACATCAAGAAGCAGCTCGAGGACTTCAGGGCGAAGCGGCGCACGAACGACGGTGGCAGCATGACGCCGGTCGCCGCGACGCTCACCGACGAACAGATCGATGCATTGGCGCAGTACGTGGCGAACCTGTACTAGCGCGGAAACGAGGGTCGGACCGGGTCGGACCCTCGTTTCCGCATGACAGCGTCACGGGCGTCGCGGCGTCGCGTCGAAACGAGCGTCCGACCCTCGCGTTCTCGGTTCAGCCGCGTGGTCCGCGACCCACGTTCGCGAGCGGCGCCGAACCTCGCGATCCGATGACGCCGTTCACGTCCGAGATCACCACCTCGACGCGCCGATTCATCTGCCGCCCGGCCACGTTGCCGTTGCTCGCCACCGGATATTCCTCGCCGTAGCCGCGCGCAACGATGCGCGCGGGGTCGATGCCGCGATCGATCAGCGCCAGCCGCACTGCATCCGCACGACGTTCCGACAGGTCCTGGTTGTAGCCGGGATTGCCGACGCTGTCGGTGAAGCCCTCGATTGCCACGCGCCGCTGCGGATAGGTCCGCATGAAGTCGGCGAGGTTGTCGACGATGCGCTCGCCGCCGGGCTTGAGATGCGCGCTGCCGGTGTCGAACAGCAGGTCGCCCATCGTGACTACCATGCCGCGATCGGTCGGACGCGCCTGCAGTTCGGCGAGCGCCGCCTGCAGCGCCTGTGCATGCTCGTTCGCGTTGGCGGCCTGCGCGCGGGCGAGCGCCGCCTGCTGCTGCGCCTGCTCGGCTTCGCTGCGGGCCGCCTGCGCGGCCTGCGTCGCACCTGCCGCCTGCTGCTGTGCGACGATCGCCTGCCGGCGATTCACCTCGGCCTGCGCCTGCGCGCGCTGCGCGCTGATCTCCGCACTGGCCGCACGCGCCTGCGCGCGCTGCGCTTCACGCGTCCGCGCTTCGAGCCGTACACGGTCGCGCTCGGCGGTGGCCGACGCCACGCTCGCTTCCGCTTCCTTCATGCGCGCCGTTTCCTGCGCGATCGCAGCGCGCGTCCACGCGAGATACGCGAGGTGGTGCACGTATTCGACATCGCGGTGATCGGACCAGGCGCGGTCGGCGCGATGCATCGCCTCGACCGCCTGATTGAGCTCCGTCGGCGCGAGCTCGACGACCTTCGGATCGTTCTGCGCGGCAACGACCGCCGCGCGCGCATCGGTGAGTTCCGAGTCGTGCTCGGGCATGACCGCGCACGCGCCAAGCGCGAAGGCGGGCAACGCCAGGCCCGCGGCGAGTTTCCATGTTTTCATGAGCTTCTCTCCTGTTCGCTACTGCGCGTTTCGCGTGATTTCGTCCTGCAGCGCGCGAATGCTGGCCTGTACTTCCGTGGCGGCACGCGTGGCCTTGTCGGAACGGGCGCGCGTCGCGGCGAGCCGCGCGTCCACTTCCGCTTCCTCGGCGAGGTTCTTCGCCGCCGCGTAGTCGCCCTGCGCCATTTCGTCGTGCGCGCGATCGAGCTTGCGCTGCGCGTTGTGCAGGTCGGCGGCGTCGTAGGTGCCTGCGTCGGCGCTCCTCGCGTCCGCGACCGCCGCGCGCGCCACCGCCAACTGGCTGGTGGGCGCCGCGGGTTGCACCGTGGCGCAGCCTGCGGCCGCGAGCACGAGCGAGCCGGCCGCCGCCAGGGTCAACATTCGTTTCGTCGTAGCACTCGATTGCATGTAGTCCTCCTCGTCGGACGCGCGTGCACCGCGGTGGGGTCGCACTCCGACACGGTTTGCGATGCTGCAACGGCGCGCGAGCGAATTTACAAACGGCGCGGCGCCGTCGCCGTGCAGGAAATCCGAGCAAGATGCACGCCCTTCATCGTTCGTCGTCGCCGGCCGCAGCCCCTTCCAAGCGACGCGCGCGAGGGCTATGCTTGTTGCCCGCCGCGACAAGCGCGAGACCCGCGCGAGCGCCGTTCCAACCGGAGGAATACGTGGCCGTTTCCCTTGCGATGACCGTCAACGGCAAGCCCGTGAATGCGGACGTCGATCCGCGCACGCTGCTCGTCGAATTCCTGCGCAACAACCTGGGCCTCACCGGGACGCACGTCGGCTGCGACACCGCGCAATGCGGCGCGTGCACCGTGCACGTCGACGGCAACGCGGTGAAATCGTGCAACGTGCTGGCGGTGCAGGCGCAGGGGGCGAACGTCCTCACGATCGAGGGGCTGATCGCCGAGGACGGCACGATGCACCCGATGCAGGCGGCGTTTCGCGATTGCCACGGCCTGCAGTGCGGCTTCTGCACGCCGGGCATGGTGATGAGCGCGATCGACCTTGTGAACCGCCATCCGGGCGCCGACGAGGCAACGATCCGCGCCGAGCTCGAAGGCAACCTGTGCCGGTGCACGGGGTACCACAACATCGTCAAGGCCGTGCGCCAGGCGGCGGCCGTGATGGGCAAGTAGGAGGCGACGATGGGTGCGAACGATACCGCGACGATGACGAGCGTCGTCGGGCAGTCGGTGCTGCGCAAGGAAGACGCGCGCTTTCTGACCGGCACCGGCCAATACACCGACGACGTGTCGATGCCGCGGCAAACGTATGCGTACTTCCTCCGCTCGCCGCACGCGCACGCGAACATCGATTCGATCGACGTCGCGAAGGCGAAGCAGTCGCCCGGCGTCGTCGACATCTTCACGGGCGCCGACCTGCAGGGCGTGAACGGATTGCCGTGCGGCTGGCTCATCACGGGCACCGACGGCAAGCCGATGAACGAGCCGCCGCATCCGGTGCTCGCGCAGGGCAAGGTGCGCTACGTCGGCGACGCCGTCGCACTGGTGATCGCCGAATCGCCGGCGCAGGCGAAGGACGCGGCCGAACAGATCGTCGTCGACTACGACGTGCTGCCGTCGGCCGTCGATTCGCTGGACGCGCTGGCCGACGGCGCGCCGCAGATCCACGAGCAGGCACCGGGCAACAGGTGCTACACGTGGGCGCTCGGTGACAAGGCGGCCGTCGACGCGGCGTTCGCGAACGCCGCGCACGTGACGAAGATCGACATCGTCAACAACCGGCTGATCCCGAACGCCATCGAGCCCCGCGCAGCGCTCGCCCACTACGACCGCGCGAACGACGAATACACGCTCTACGTCGCGAACCAGAATCCGCACGTCGAGCGGTTGCTGATGACGGCGTTCGTGCTGGGCCTGCCCGAGCACAAGGTGCGCGTCATTGCGCCCGACGTCGGCGGCGGCTTCGGCTCGAAGATCTACCTGTATCCCGAAGAAACGGCGATGGTGTTCGCATCGAAGAAGATCCATCGGCCGATCAAGTGGGCCGCGGAGCGCAGCGAATCGTTCCTGTCGGACGCCCACGGCCGCGACCACGTCACGCACGCCGAGCTGGCGCTCGACAAGGACGGGAAGTTCCTCGCGATGCGCGTGCATACGACGGCGAACATGGGCGCATACCTGTCGACGTTCGCGTCGTGCATCCCGACGATCCTCTACGCCACGCTGCTCGCGGGTCAATACACGACGCCGGCGATCTACTGCGAGGTGGCGGCCGCGTTCACCAATACGGCGCCCGTCGACGCGTATCGCGGCGCGGGTCGCCCGGAGGCCACGTACGTCGTCGAGCGCATCGTGTCGCAGGCCGCGATGGAGATGGGCATTGCGCAGGACGAGATCCGGCGCCGCAATTTCGTGCGCGAGTTTCCGTACCAGACGCCGGTGGCGCTCAACTACGACATCGGCGATTACGAGCAGACGCTCGACGCCGCCATGGAAATGGCCGACGTCGCCGGCTTCCCGGCGCGCAAGGCGGAGGCGCAGAAGCGCGGCAAGCTGCGTGGGCTCGGGTACGCGGCGTACATCGAGGCGTGCGGCTTGGCACCGTCGAACATCGCCGGTGCGCTCGGCGCGCGCGCGGGCCTCTTCGAAGCGGGTCAGGTACGCGTGCATCCGACCGGCAGCGTGACGGTGTTCACCGGCTCGCACAGCCACGGGCAGGGCCACGAGACGACGTTCGCGCAGATCGTCGCCGGGCGCCTCGGCGTGCCGGTCGAGAACGTGAGCGTCGTGCACGGCGATACCGGCCGCATTCCGTTCGGCATGGGCACGTACGGCTCGCGCTCGCTGGCCGTCGGCGGCACCGCGATCGTCAAGGCCCTCGACAAGATCGTCGCGAAGGGCAAGAAGATCGCGGCGCACCTGCTCGAAGCCGCCGAATCCGACATCGAGTTCCGCGACGGCAAGTTTACGGTCGCGGGCACCGATCGCAGCAAGGCGTTCGCCGAAATCGCGCTTTCCGCCTACGTGCCGCACAACTACCCGCTGGGCACGCTCGAGCCCGGCCTCGACGAGACGGCCTTCTACGACCCGACGAACTTCACGTACCCCGCGGGCACGCACATCTGCGAAGTCGAAATCGACCCGGACACCGGCGTCGTCGACGTCGTGGCGTTCAGCGCGTGCGACGACTTCGGGAACATCATCAATCCGATGATCGTCGAGGGGCAGGTGCACGGCGGCGTCGCGCAGGGTCTCGGCCAGGCGCTGCGCGAGCAGTGCGTGTACGACAGGGACAGCGGGCAACTGCTGACCGGCAGCCTGATGGATTACGCGCTGCCGCGCGCCGACGACGTGCCGTCGTTCAACGTGGCGACGAAGGTCACGCCGTGCACGCACAACCCGCTCGGCGCGAAAGGCTGCGGCGAAGCCGGCGCGATCGGTGCGCCGGCCGCGATGATGAACGCCGTGATGGATGCGCTGGCGCCGGTCGGCGTCACGCACTTCGACATGCCCGCGTCGCCATATCGCGTGTGGAACGCGATCCGGGCGGCACACGGCCACGCGTAAGGAGGGGAGAGCATGTACGCCGTCGAATACCAGCAACCGACGAACCTCGCCGATGCGGCGTCGATCCTCGCGTCGACGGGTGGGCGCGCACTCGCCGGCGGGCAAAGCCTCGTCGCTGCGATGAAGCTGCGCCTGTCGCAGCCGGGCACGCTCGTCGACCTGTCGCTGATCCCCGATCTCAAGGGCATTCGCCGCAATGGCGACCGCCTCGTGATCGGCGCCATGGCGAAGCACGCGGAAGTGGCCTCGTCCGACGTCGTGAAGGCCGCGCTCCCCGCGCTCGCGGGCCTTGCCGAAGGCATCGGCGATCGCCAGGTGCGCAACATGGGCACGATCGGCGGCTCGCTCGCCAACAACGATCCCGCGGCCGACTGGCCGGCGGCGGTGCTCGCGTGCAACGCGACGATTCGCACGAATCAGCGCGCGA
This sequence comes from Burkholderiales bacterium, assembly GCA_025927765.1. Taxonomy (GTDB): domain Bacteria; phylum Pseudomonadota; class Gammaproteobacteria; order Burkholderiales; family Casimicrobiaceae; genus VBCG01. The sequence continues at coordinate 71,405 of JAICKU010000004.1, read as the reverse complement.
TCGGCGCCGGCGAGTTCTTCAAGGGAATGTTCGAAACGGCACTCGCGCCGGACGAGATCGTCACCGCCGTCGACTTCCCGGTCGTGCAACGCGCCGCCTACGCGAAGTTTCCGAATCCGGCATCACGCTTCGCGCTCGTGGGCGTGTTCGTCGCGCAGATGGGCGACGGCAGCGTGCGCGTTGCAGTGACGGGCGCGGCGCCGTCGGTGTTTCGCGCGACGGCGATCGAGGATGCGCTGGCGAAGTCCTTCACGCCGGTCGCCGCGAAGGGCGTGAAGGTCGGTGCGGACGGCCTGAACAGCGACCTGCACGGCTCGGCCGAATATCGCGCGCATCTCATTTCCGTGATGGCGTCGCGCGCGGTGGTCGCGATCGCGTAAAGAAGCAGGGTCGGGCCCCAAGTCGAGCTTGGGTCAGACCCCTCTTCAATCGGCCGCTTCGGCGATCGCTTGTTGCTCGTGCGGCCGGCGCTTGACGAGCGAGGGCACGATCTTGCCCTGCGCGAGCTCCTGGCCCATGTGCTTGAGGCCGTGCCACACGTCGACGGCCGCGTCGCGCATGAACTCGCCGAACTGGCGGCGCGAAAGTTGCGGTGCGTCGGGCCGCCAGACACCCTTCGCAGGGTCGACGCCGACGCCGTGCTCGTACACGAGCTCGCCGCCGAGATAAGCGGTATAGCCGACGACGCCGACGCCGGTGAGGCCGGCGGCGAGGTACGCCGGGCCGGGCTTGCGCACCTGGTGCCGCCACACGGCCATCGTGATCGCGACGACCGTCGCGAGCGCGTTCAGGTTGCGGTGCGTTTGCAGCATGTCGCGCGTCTCGCCCTCGACGTTCACTTCCTCGCCCGCGATGAGGCCGGTCACGACTGCGCCGACGGCGCCGGCGGCGGCAAGCGTGATCGCGCGCCGGCCGAACGTGCGGAAGACTTGCCGATCCGTGATCGCGCCGAGGATTTCGGCGCCCACCGCGAGGGGCAGGAGCGCGATCGGGGTGTGGACGATGGTGGGGTGCAGCTCCTGGAGGCGAAGGGCCACGGCGATGCTCCTTTCGTGAACGCGCGTCCCGTTGCTGGCTGCCGCCGACGCTCCCCGGGCCGCTCGGCGAAGCGCTATCCGGTTCGAGTCTTCGCCGCGCGCAATGTTTCGCTGCCGCGGCGTCGCGTGCGGCGGTGGGTAAAATTCGCTCGCCGTCGTCACTTGCGACGACGGCCTACGCCATGGCGTCTTCCGCCCAAGTTGCCGCATCCGTCGACCAAACCCTCGCGCTCCTGAACGGCCAGGACTACGTCGCCGATCGCCGCCTCGCGACCGCGGTCTTCCTCGCGCTCAGGCTGCGTCGTCCGCTCTTCCTCGAAGGCGAGGCGGGCGTGGGCAAGACCGAGATCGCCAAGGTGCTGGCCGCGGGACTCGACCGTCCGCTCGTTCGTCTCCAATGCTACGAGGGCCTCGACACCGCGGCGGCCGTCTACGAATGGAACTACCCGCGGCAGATGATCGAGATCCGACTCGCCGAGGCCGCGGGCGACATCGAGCGCAGCGAGCTCTCGCACGACATCTTCACGACGAGGTTCCTGCTGCGCCGCCCGCTGCTGCAGGCGCTGTCGCCCGAGCAGGGCGTGCCGCCGGTGCTCCTGATCGACGAGCTCGACCGCACCGACGAGCCGTTCGAGGCGTACCTGCTCGAAGTGCTGTCCGACTATCAGGTCACGATACCGGAACTCGGCACGATTCGCGCGGAAACGCCGCCGATCGTCGTGATCACGTCGAACCGCACCCGCGAGATCCACGACGCGATCAAGCGTCGCTGCCTCTATCACTGGGTCGACTACCCCGACGCGGCGCGCGAGCTCGAGATCGTGCGCCGCAAGTGTCCGCACGTCGCCGAATCGCTCGCGCGCGAAGTCGTCGGGTTCACGCAGCGGCTGCGCACGCTCGACCTCTTCAAGTCGCCGGGCATCGCGGAGACGCTCGACTGGGCGGAGGCGCTCGTCGCACTCGACCGCATCGCGCTCGATCCGCAGACGGTCGCCGATACGCTCGGCGCGCTCCTCAAGTACCAGGACGACGTCGGCGCCATCACACCGGAGATCGCAGCGCGACTGGTGCGTGAAGCGCAAGCCGATCCTCTGAAGGCGTGACGGCGATGCCCGTCGGCGCCTCGACGTTCGGGCAGCTCGGCGCGAACGCCTTTCTCGACGCGCTGCCGCGCGGCCGCCTCGCGGAGAACGTGCTGCATTTCGTGCGCGTGCTGCGTGCCGCCGGCCTGCCGCTCGGTCCCGCGAAAGTGCAGGACGCGCTCGCGGCGGTGGAAGCGGTCGGCATCGGCGAGCGCAGCGACTTTCGCGAAGCGCTCGCCGCCGTGCTCGTGTCGCGGCGCGAGCACCTGCCGATCTTCGAGCAGGCGTTCGACCTGTTCTGGCGCAACCCGCGCCTGCTCGAGCGCATGCTCGCGGCGCTGCTGCCAAAGGTGCAGGGACGTGCCGGCGACGTTGCGGACGAGCTGCCGGCGCGTCTTGCGCAGGCGATGGTGCGCGCGCCGGTGCCGAAGGTGCTGCCCGAAGGCGAGGAGACGGAGCTCGACGCCACGCTGTCGTTCTCGGCGCGGGAAGTGCTGCAGAACAAGGACTTTGCGTCGATGAGCGCCGAGGAGCTGGCACAGGTGCGCGCGATCATGCGCACGATGAAGCTGCCGCTGCCGGAGCGTCCGGTGCGCCGCACGCGCGCGTCGCCGCATGGCCATGCGATCGACCTCCGCGCGACGCTGCGGCAAAGCATCGGTGCGAACGCGTCGCTGACGCCGCTCTCGTTTCGCGCGCATCGTCGCCGTCCGCCGCCGCTTTGCGTGCTGTGCGACATCTCGGGCTCGATGGATCGCTATGCGCGCATGCTCCTGCAGTTCGTGCACGCGCTCACCAACGATCGTCATCGCGTGCACGTGCTGACGTTCGGCACGCGGCTCACGAACATCACGCGGCACCTGCGTCATCGCGACGTCGACGTGGCGCTCGCACGCGTGGCCGATGCGGTCGAGGATTGGGCGGGCGGCACGCGCATCGGCACGTGCCTCGGCGAGTTCAACCGCAAGTGGTCGCGACGCCTGCTCGCCCAGAATGCCGTCGTGCTGCTGATCAGCGACGGCCTCGACGCTGACGCCGGCGCGGGCCTCGCGTTCGAAGCCGAGCGCCTCGCCAAGTCGTGCTCGCGGCTCGTATGGCTGAACCCGCTGCTGCGTTACGAGGGCTTCGAGGCGCGGCCGGCGGGCATTCGCGCGATCCTGCCGCACGTCGACGATTTCCTGCCTGTGCACAACCTGCAATCCCTTGCCGATCTCGCCGATGCGCTCGCCGGACCTCGGATCGAGCGTACGATGCAGGCAAAGGCTGCCTGACGCGAGGGTTATCCCATGGAACTCGCCAACACGCGCATCGTGCCTGCTTCGCCTTCCGTCGTGTGGGCGGCGCTGAACGACCCGGCGATCCTCGCCGCGTGTCTCCCCGGATGCCAGTCGTTCGAGCGCACGGGCGACGATCAGTACAAGGTGATGATGAACGCGCGCGTCGGACCGGTGTCCGCGCGCTTCGCCGGCAACATGACGATGGCCGACATCGACGCGCCGCACGGCTACACGCTTCGCTTCGAAGGCCAGGGCGGGGCGGCGGGATTCGCGCGCGGCGAAGCGCAGGTGAAGCTCGCGCCCGAAGGCGAGCAGCACACGTCGCTCACCTATTCGGCGAAGGCGCAGGTGGGCGGCAAGCTCGCGCAAATCGGATCGCGGCTCGTCGACGGCGCGGCGGCGAAGCTCGTCGACGATTTCTTCGCGCGCTTCATCGAACGCTTGACACCCGCGGCGCCCGGCGTGGCCGGCACGGCAACGACGCCGGCCGGGGCGCCGGTCGACATTGCGCCGGCCTCGAGCGGGCACGCCGCCGCCGACGAAACCGGCATGACCGCAGATCGCCGGCTGTTCCGCGGCACGGCGCCGCTCGCGCCGCCGGGCGGCGCGACGTGGATACGCTACGCCGCGATCGTCGCGATCGCGATCGTCGTCATCCTGTTGTACGCGCGCGGTTACCGTTAGCGCGACCAAGGAGCGGTCATGGACAGCGTCGATCTCGATGTCTTGCGCAAGAGCGCCGAATGGGTAGACGACGGACGGCGCGTCCTGCTCGTCACCGTCACGAAGACCTGGGGCAGCTCGCCGCGTCCCGAAGGCGCGATGCTCGCCGTGCGCGACGACGGCCTCGTTGCGGGGTCGGTGTCGGGCGGCTGCATCGAGGACGACATCGTCGATCGCACGCGCCGCGAGGGCCAGCGCGCAACGAAGTGCGAAGTGGTCACGTACGGCATCACCGCCGACGAGGCGCATCGCTTCGGCTTGCCATGCGGCGGTACGATCCAGCTCGTGCTCGAGCCGCTCACGCGCGAGTCGGGCATCCGTGCGCTCTTGCGTGAAGTCGAGAACGGTCACCTCGTGTCGCGCCGGCTCGAGCTCGCGTCGGGCTTTGCGACGCTGCATCCGGCGCAGGCCCACGACGGCCTCGCGTTCGACGGCAAGGTGCTGCGCACGATCCACGGGCCCCGGTATCGGATGCTGGTGATCGGCGCGTCGCACCTGTCGAAATACCTCGCGGAGATCGCCGTCGGACTTGGTTACGACGTCACGATTTGCGATCCGCGCGAGGAATACACCGAGACATGGGACCTGCCCGGTGTGCGTCTCGTGCGCACGATGCCCGACGACACCGTGCAGGCGATGCGCCTCGACGAGCGCTCGGCGGTGATCGCGCTCACGCACGATCCGAAGCTCGACGATCTCGCGCTGATGGAGGCGCTGAAGTCGCGCGCGTTCTACATCGGCGCGATCGGCTCGCGCGCAAACAACGAGAAGCGACGCGAGCGCCTGCGCGAATTCGACTTGACCGACGAGGAGATCGCGCGGCTGCACGGCCCGATCGGCCTCTACATCGGCAGCCGCACGCCGCCCGAGATCGCGATCTCGATCCTCGCCGAGATCACCGCCATCAAGAACGGTGTCGACCCGGGGCGCATCGTGTCGGTGGCCGAAGGCAAGGCCGAGCTCGCCAAGACGCCGGTGTGCAGCGTGCTCGACGAGACGCGTGCATGAACGATCGCGCGTCGCAAGAGCAGGCGCTCGCGTACCTCTCGGGCTTCGGCAGTGAGCTCGCGAGCGAAGCGCTGGCCGGCGCATTGCCCGTCGGTCGCAATTCGCCGCAGCGTGGGCCCTACGGCTTGTACGCCGAGCAGTTGTCCGGCACCGCGTTCACGGCGCCGCGCCATGCGAACCGCCGCTCGTGGCTGTATCGCATCCGTCCCGCGGTGCTGCACGGGCGTTTCGAGCCGTTTGCGCAGCCCGCGCTCGCGACCGCACCGTTCGCGGCCGTCGACACGTCGCCCAACCAGTTACGCTGGGATCCGTTTCCGTTCCCCACCGCGCCGGCCGATTTCATCGATGGCCTGGTCACGATCGCGGGCAACGGCAACGCATCGCTGCAGGTCGGCATGGGCGTGCACGTGTACGCGTGCAATCGCTCGATGGGCGGACGCTTTTTCTATGACGCCGAGGGCGAGCTGCTGCTCGTGCCGCAGGAAGGCGCGCTGCGCGTGGCCACCGAGTTCGGCCTGATCGACGTCGCGCCCGGCGAAATCGTCGTCGTGCCGCGCGGCGTACGCTTCCACGTGTCGCTTCGCGAGGCGCGCGCACGCGGGTACGTGTGCGAGAACTACGGTGCGAGCCTGCGACTGCCGGAGCTCGGGCCGATCGGCGCCAACGGCCTCGCGAATGCGCGCGATTTCCTGCATCCCGTTGCGGCGTACGACGTTCGCGAAGGCGGCTTCGAGCTGATCGCGAAGTTCGCCGGCAAGCTCTGGCGCGCACCCATCGACCATTCGCCGCTCGACGTCGTCGCGTGGCACGGGAACGACGTCCCGTACAAGTACGACCTCGCGCGCTTCAACGCCGTCAACACGGTCACGTTCGACCATCCCGATCCGTCGATCTTCACGGTGCTGACGTCGCCGTCCGACACGCCCGGCACCGCGAACGTCGACTTCGTGATCTTCCCGCCGCGCTGGGTCGTCGCCGAAGGCACGTTTCGCCCGCCGTGGTTCCACCGCAACGTAATGAGCGAATACATGGGATTGATCCGCGGCGTCTACGACGCGAAGGCGGAAGGCTTCGTGCCGGGCGGCGGCAGCCTGCACAATGCGATGTCCGGGCATGGTCCCGATGCGGCCACGTTCGAGCGGGCATCGCACGCGGAGCTTGCGCCGCAGAAGCTCGCGGACACGCTCGCGTTCATGTTCGAAAGCCGCTACGTGATCCATCCCACCGAGCGCGCGCTGTCGTCGCCGCAACTGCAGAACGATTACGCCGACTGCTGGCAGGGGCTGCACCGGCATTTCACCGCCACGCGCGGCTAGAGTGCGATGAATCCCAGCGATCCGAAGCTCAAATCGTTCGTTCCCGTCACGCGCGACTCGCATTTCCCGATCCAGAACTTGCCGTATGGCGTGTTCACGACGCCGGCGAACTTCACGCCGCGTGTCGGCGTCGCAATCGGCGAGCTCGTGCTCGATCTCTCGGTGCTCGAGCAGGCCGGCCTCCTCGAGCCCGTGCCCGGCGAACGGGTCTTCAACCGCCCGACGCTCAATGCGTTCATGGAGCGCGGGCCGGAAGTGTGGCGCCGGGCACGCGAGACGATCAGCGAGCTGCTGCGCGCGGAGAACGCGCGCCTTCGCGACGACGCGGCGCTTCGCGGGCGCGCGTTCACGTCGCAGGCGGCCGCGAAGATGCTGCTGCCGATTTCGATTCCCGGCTATACCGATTTCTATTCGTCGAAGGAGCACGCGACGAACGTAGGCTCGATGTTTCGCGACCCCGCGCACGCGCTGCTGCCCAACTGGCTGTACGTGCCCATCGCGTACAACGGACGCGCGAGCTCGGTGGTGGTGTCGGGCACGCACGTGCTGCGGCCGAACGGGCAGAAGAAGAAGCCCGACGCGGCACAGCCGGTGTTCGGTCCGTCGGAGCGGCTCGACTTCGAGCTCGAGACCGCCTTCGTCGTGGGCGTCGGCAACGCGCTGGGCGAGCCGGTTTCCGTGGATCGCGCGTCGTCGCACGTCTTCGGCATGGTGCTGCTGAACGACTGGAGCGCGCGCGACCTGCAGCAGTGGGAATACATTCCGCTCGGCCCCTTCAACAGCAAGACGTTCGCGACGTCGATCTCGCCGTGGGTGGTGACGATGGACGCACTCGAGCCATTTCGCGTCGAAGGCCCGGCGCAGCATCCGCCACCGTTGCCGTACCTCGCGACGACGGGGCCGCAGGCGTACGACATTCACCTCGAAGCGGCGCTGGCGATCCCGGGCAAGCGTGCGACGACGATCGCACGCACGAATTTCCGCCACCTGTACTGGTCGATCGCGCAACAGCTCGCGCATCACACGGCGTCGGGATGCAATACGCGCGTCGGTGACCTGATGGCGTCGGGCACGATCAGCGGACCGACGCCCGACAGTTGCGGGTCGCTGCTCGAGATCACGAAGAACGGCCGCACCCCGCTGGCGATCGGCGGCGTCGAACGCAGTTTCCTGGAAGACGACGACGAGCTGATCCTCACCGGATGGGCGCAGGCGAAGGACTACCGCGTCGGGTTCGGCGAGGTGCGCGGGAAGATCGTCGCGGCGCGTTCGCACGCGTGATCGCGCGTCGCAACGTCCTGGCGTGGCTCGCCGTCGTCGCCGCATCGCTCGGCGCGACGGCCGCGTGGGCGGTCGCGTTCCTGCCTATCTCCGACGCCGCGCTTCGAGCGCGCGCGGACGCGATCGTGCAGGGCATCGTACTGTCGACGCGCGTCGCGCCCGATGCGGAGGGCCGTCCCGAGAACGTCATCGTCATTCGCCCCCTCGACGTGATCAAGGGACGCGTTGGCGGCGAGCTCGTGCTGCACCAGCTCGGCGGCAGGCTGCCCGACGGCCGCGCGTTCGACCTGCCGGGCAGTCCGCGCTACACGCCGGGCGCCGAGGTGCTGGTGTTCGCCATCGCGCGGCCCGAGGGCGATTACCAGACGGCCGAGATGCTGCTCGGCAAGTTCGAAGTCGCACGCGACGGCGCGGGCCGGCTGTTCGCCGTGCCCGCGCTCGCCGGCAGCGATGCGCCGCGGGCCCGCGAATATCACGTGGTCCCGAAAGCACTCGGGGCCGCGGCTGGCGTGGACTTCGGGCCGCCGCGCGAACTCGCGGCCTTCAAGAAATTCCTGCGGCGGCCGTTCGCGCGGAGCTTTCCGAATGCCGCGCCCGCCGGAACGCTTGCGCCGGTTCGCGATGCGTCCATCGCGGCGAAGTCCGAGCTCAAGTGGGCGCTGCTCGGCGGTCCCTGGCGCTGGAACAACGGTGCCGTGGCGGCGTGGGTGACGGACGGCACGGTCAACATCACGGGTGGCGGCACCGCGGAGGCGACGAAAGCCGTGGCCGCGTGGACGAACGATCCGAACTCGCAGATCACGTACACGCTCACGACGGACGCAAGCGCGAATCCGATGCACCTCGCGGCACCGAACTCGCCGTGTGGCTGGAGCTCGTGCCTGGACGGTGCAGGCGTCGTCGGCTGCGGCGGACCCAACGGCGGCGGCACACACTCGTGGCGCGGCGAAACCTACAACACGATCCTCGGCGGCACCGTGTGGCTTCGCCCGTACTGCAAGGCGAACATGCTCTCGTCCGCAGCCACCCAATCGGTGCTCGAGCACGAGCTCGGGCACACGCTCGGGCTCGATCATTCGGATCAGGGAATGATTTCGCCGCACGACCTCTGCGTCGGCGACGAAAGTGCCGCGGTCATGACGGCGGTGTCGACGGGCCTGACGGCACTCGGCACCGACGATCTCGACGCGGTGCGCTGGCTGTACGGCGACGGCGGCAATTCGTGCGGCGGCGGCGCGGGGACGCTCACGCTCTCACCGACGTCGCTCGACTTCGGCGACGCGCAAACCGGCGCCACTTCGAAAGCGAAGTCGATCACGCTCGACAATCCGGGGAATGCCCCCGTGGGAATCACGAGTATCGTCGCCTCCGGCGACTTCACGTCGACGGACAACTGCGCGAGCAGCGTGGCGGTGTTCGGCAGCTGCACCGTCAGCGTGACGTTCAAGCCGACGCAAGCCGGCTCGCGCCAGGGCACGCTCACCGTGCACACCTCGTCGGCAGGGGATTTTCAGGCCAGCCTGTCCGGCTATGGCGAAAAGCCGATGCCCGCGGCGGCCGGCGCGATCCTGGTGCCGGTGGTCGCGCAGACCGGATCGTTCACCGCCGAAACCTACGTCCACAACGGCAACGCGACGGCGATCGCGCTGAACGTGACGTTCTACGAGGCCGACGGCGCGGCGGCACCGGGCGCGCATGCGTGCAGCGTGTTCACCGTCCCCGCGAACTCGGCGCGGCTGCTGTCGCTCGGCAGCGTGTGTGCGCTCGGCGCCGGATCGCACTTCGGCATGCTCGCGCTGCAGGAGACGACGGGCACCAAGGCGTTCACCGCGTTCGCGCGGACGCAAACGCCGGCCGGCGTGGGCTTCACGGTCGACGGCCGGCCGATGAGTCAATGGGGTCCGGGGCCCGCGTTCGTCGACGGCTTGCGGCGCACGTCGGCCGGCGCGAAGTTCCAATCCAATTGCTATGCGGCAGCGCTGGGTTCGTCGCTTGGCTATCGCATCGACCTCACGACCGGCGACGGCGCGGCGCTCGGTGCGCCGATCTTCGGTTCGCTGTCGCCGTACGAGATGGTGCGATACCTCGACGTGTTCCAGGCCGCTGCGGCACCGGCCGGCGAGTACTCGGAAGTGCGCGCGAAGTTCACGCAGACGAGCCCGGGCGGCGCGCCGCTCGTCGGCTTCTGCACCGTGCAGGAGAGCGTCACGTTCAGCGCCGACTTCCGCAACGCGAAGCCCGACGACGGTGCTGCGCCGACCATCGTGGTGCCCCTGGTGGCGAGCACGGGCTCGTTCGCGAGCGAGCTCTATGTGCGAAACCCGGGCGCGGGCGCGCTCACGGTCAACGTTACGCTCGACGAAGCCGGCACGTCGTCGAAGCCGGGCGTGCATGCGTGCGCGCAACTCGCGATTCCCGCGAACGCAACGCGTCTTCTGTCGCTCGTGCCGCAATGCGGGCTCGACGGTACGCCGCATTTCGGCACGCTCGTGCTCGAGGACGCCTCGGTTCCGCGCACGCGTCCGTTCAACGTGTATTCGCGCACGCAAACGCCGGCGGGCGTGGGCTTCAGCGTCGAAGGTTTTCCCGTCGCGTCGTTCGACGGCACGACGCGCTTCGTCGCGGGGCTGCGACGCACCGGCGCGCCCCCGAGCTATCAATCGAACTGCTTCATCGGCGCGCTCGACGCGAGCGTGGCGTACACGCTCCAGCTCCTGTCGAAGGACAACGTGCCGATCGGCGCGCCGCTCAGCGGGACGCTCGCGCCGCACGGCGTCGTTCGCTACCTCGACGTGTTCGCGTCCGCGAACGCGCCGGCCGGCGACTACGCGGAGGTGATGGCACGATTCAGCGTGGCCGGAGGTGCGTCCTTCGACGCGTACTGCACGATGCAGGAAAGCATCACCTTCGGCGCCGACTTCCGTCTGGCGAACTGACACGGCGTCCGCGCGCGCGGCGTACGGCGATCGGCAGCAGCGCAAGCAGTGCCACGAGCGCGAGCGCGCCGATCGTGCGAAGCGTCGAGGCTTCGCCGAATGACTCGATGCCGCCGAGTGTCGCGCCGAGATTGGCGTAGACGAACGTTGCCGGCACGGCCGCGACCAGCGTCGCGAGTGCGAACGTCGGCAGGCGCACGGGAGTGAGCGCCGGCGCGACGTTGACGATCGCGTACGGAAGGATCGGCGCGGCACGGAAGAACACGAGCCACCAGAAGCCGTTGCGCATGATGGCGTCGTCGATGCGCGCGGTGGGCGCAGCGAAGCGGCGGCGCACGGCATCGGCGAACAGGAATCGGGCGACGACGAACGTGACGCTCGCGCCGGCCGTTTCGCCGGTGACGCCAATCAGCGTCCCGGCGACGCGGCCGAACACGACGCCGCACGCGAACGCGAATACGAGTCCGCCCGGCAGGCACAGCGCGACACCCGCCGCGTAGAGGCCGAACGCGATCGCGACGGCGGCGGCGAAATGGGCGTGCGCGAAGCCGACGACCGCGTCGCGATGCGCGTCGAGCGCTTCGAACGTGAAGTGCCGCTCGACATCGAAGGCGAAGAACGCGACGAGCGCAGCGACGATCAGCGCGGCGAAGACCGCGCGCGCGAGTCGCGTCCCGGCGATCAGGCGGCGCGCCGCAACCCGAACAGGCGCCGTCCGCGGCGGTGCGGCGAGCGCATCGCTTCGTTGCGACGCTCGTCGGCCGCGCGCCGCGCGACCTGCGAGCGCGTCGGGTACGCGTGGATCGCCGACGAGATGTCGTCGACCTTCAATCCCTTGTCGATCGCGAGCACGCATTCGGCGATGAGCTCGCCCGCATCCGCGCCGACGATCGCGGCACCGAGCAGGTGGCCGCGCTTGTCGCTCACGAGCTTGGCGAAACCTTCCGTCTCGCCCTCGGCGCGCGCGCGATCGACGTCGAGGAACGGGTAGCGGTAGACGCAATGCTCGAGGCCGTGGCGCCGCGCGTCGGTTTCGGAGAGACCCACGCGCGCGAGCTCGGGATCGGTGTACGTGCACCACGGCACGACAAGCGAGGGCTTCGTCCAGCTCTTGCCGAGAATCGTCTGCGACAGCACGACGCCGGCCTGGTGCTCGGCCATGTGCGTGAACGGGAACTTGCCGGCGACGTCGCCGATGACGTGGATGCGTGGATTGGTGGTCGTGAGCACGTCGTCGACGATGACGTTCCCGTTGTCGACGTGCACGCCCGCGGCGTCGAGACCGAGTCCTTCGACGTTCGGGATGCGGCCGGCGGCGAGCATCAGGTGCGTCGCCGCAAGCTGCTCGACGGCACCGTTGGCGGTGCGCAAGGTCATGCGCACGCGTCCTGCGTGCGGATCACCCGGCGTGACGCCGCCGACGGTGATGCCGAGGCGATAGCGCACGCCTTCGGCTTCGAGCTGGCGCTGCACCACGGCGGCGACGTCGGCGTCTTCGCGCGGCAGGATCCTGTTCGCCATGTCGACCACCAGTACGTCACTGCCCAAGCGCCGGAACGCCTGCGCCATCTCGCATCCGACCGGTCCCGCGCCGATGATGATGAGGCGCGGTACGGGCTCGCGCAGGTCGAACACCGTCTGGTTCGTGAGATACGGCACGTGGCTGAGCCCCGCGATCGGCGGAATCGCGGGACGCGACCCGGTGGCGAGCACGAAGTGCCGCGCGGTGATCGTGCGGCCGTTCACGTCGAACTCGGTGGGTGAGAGAAAGCGGCCGCTGCCGTGGATGACGTCGACGCCGAGCGTGCGGAAGTGCTCGGGGCTGTCCTCGAGCGCGATGCTCGCAACGACCGACGCGACGCGTTCCATCACCCGGGCGAGGTCCGGCTTCGGATCGGCCGGCGTGAGCGCGAAGCGATCGGCGTGGCGCATCGTATGCGCGACGAGTGCGGACTTGCGCAGCGTCTTCGAGGGGACGCAGCCGTGCCACAGGCACTGGCCGCCGAGGCGATTCCTCTCGATCAGCGCGACCTTCGCGCCGAGGTTGGCGCCGCCGGCCGCGGCGGCGAGGCCGCCGGCGCCGGCGCCGATGACGGCGAGATCGAATTCGGGCTTCAATGCGCTTCCCTCCGCGTTGGAAAGGCGCCGCTTGCACCGCGGGCGTTGCCGTTCGCGGCGCGTCACGGCGCCATGTCCGTTCAGACCGGATGGCTGGCCGATGCGTTCAACCGAGGGGCCAGGGACGCGCGAGGAGGGTTGGGGTGAGGGGCACGCGCTCAGTGGAAATCCCGCGAGCGCGTGGGGAGCGCACCGAGCATCGGCGTCAGGTCGACGAGGCGCCCGGCGAGGATGTGCACGACACTCCCTTCGCGCTCGACGCGGCCGTACACGGCGAGAAGACGCGCGCCCAGCAGCTCGCGCCGCTGACGATCGCCGAGATCGCGCCACACGATCACGTTCGTCGCTCCGGTCTCGTCCTCGAGCGTCACGAACACCACGCCGCTCGCGGTGTCCGGCCGCTGCCGCCCGATCACGATGCCGGCGGTGCGCACGATGCGGCCATGCGGTGCGGCGCGGATGTCGTCGGCGGTCGCGAGGCGTCGCTTCTGCAATTGCGGCCGCAGCAGCGCGAGCGGGTGGCGGCGCAGCGTGAGGCCGAGGCGGCGGTAGTCGGCGACAATGTCCTGGCCTTCAGTAGGCGCACGCAGCTGCGGACGTACTTCGTCGCGTGCGCTGCCGGCGAGAAGGGCGGGCAGCCGCTCGACGCCGGCGACGCTCCATACGGCGTCGTGGCGATGCCCGGCAAGCGACGCGAGCGCATCACCGTCGGCGAGCGCGCCGAGGTCGCGCGCGTCGAGCTTCGCGCGATGCGCGAGATCGGCGATGTCGATGAACGCGCGCTCGTGACGTGCGACGACAATGCGCTGCGCACCGGCTTCGGTGAGCCCGCGGACGAGGCGCAAACCGAGGCGCAGGACGGGAAAATGCGGGTCAGAGATGCATTTCCCGCGTTCGGCATTCGCATTGCCGACGCTGTTCCCGGAAATGCATCTCTGACCCGCGTTTTCGAGCGTGCAGTCCCACTCGCTCACAGTGACGTCGGGCGGCCGCACGTCCACGCCATGCCGCTTCGCATCGGCGACGAGCTGCGCCGGCGCGTAGAAGCCCATCGGTTGCGAGTTGAGCAGTGCCGCGCAGAACGCCGCGGGCTCGTAAGCCTTAAGCCACGACGATACGTAGACGAGCAGCGCGAACGACGCCGAATGCGACTCGGGAAAGCCGTATTCGCCGAAGCCCAGGATCTGCTCGAAGATCTGCCGCGCGAACGATTCGCTGTAGCCGCGCGCGCCCATCCCTTCGACGAGGCGCTGCTCGAAATGCTGCAGGCCGCCCTTGCGCTTCCACGCCGCCATCGAGCGGCGCAGCCGATCCGCCTCGCCGGGCGTGAACCCCGCCGCGACGATCGCGAGCTGCATCACCTGCTCCTGGAAGATCGGCACGCCGAGCGTGCGCTCGAGCACCGCCTTCACGGCGTCGCTCGGGTAGGTGACGGGTTCGAGTTTCTGCCGGCGCTTGAGGTACGGATGCACCATGCCGCCCTGGATGGGCCCGGGACGTACGATGGCGACCTCGATCACGAGGTCGTAGAACGTGGCAGGCTTCAATCGCGGCAGCATCGACTGCTGCGCGCGCGACTCGATCTGGAACACGCCGATCGTGTCGGCGTCCTGGATCATCCGGTATACGGCAGGATCTTCCGGCGGAATGTCCTGCATCGCGAGCTTCGTGCCGCGATAGGCCGAAACGAGGTCGAGCGCGCGCCGGATCGCCGAGAGCATGCCGAGCGCCAAGCAGTCGACCTTCAGAAGGCCCATCGCGTCGAGATCGTCCTTGTCCCATTCGATCACCGTGCGATCGGCCATCGCCGCGTTCTGCACCGGCACCATGCGCTCGAGCGAATCGCGCGCGATGACGAAGCCGCCGACGTGCTGCGACAGGTGCCGCGGAAAGCCGAGCAACTGTCCCGCCATCGTGATGATGCGTCGCACTTTCGGATGCGCGGGATCGAAGCCCGCTTCGCGGACGCGCTCGGGCGGAATCGCGCGGCCGTCCCACCATGCGAACACGCCGGCGAGGCGATCGAGTTGCGCGAGATCCAGGCCGAACGCGCGGCCGACGTCGCGCACGGCGCTCTTCGGCCGGTACGTGATGAGCGTTGCAGCGAGCGCTGCACGATGGCGCCCGTACTTGCCGTACACGTACTGCATCACTTCCTCGCGCCGCTGATGCTCGAAATCGACGTCGATGTCCGGCGGCTCGTTGCGCTCCTTGCTGATGAAGCGCTCGAACAGCATTTCGCTGCGCGAAGGATCGACCTCGGTGATGTGCAACGCATAGCACACGGCCGAATTCGCCGCCGACCCGCGCCCCTGGCAGAGGATCTTCTGCGCGCGTGCGAACGCGACGATGTCGTGCACGGTGAGGAAGTACGGCTCGTAGCGCAGCCCGGCGATCAGCGCGAGCTCGTGCTCGATCAGCGCGCGCACGTTCGCGGGGACGCTCGTGCAGCGAAATGCGCTGTCGCCGCGAAGCAGGACATCGGGAAGCAGGACATCGGGAGGCGGGACATCGGGAGGCGGGACATCGGGAGGCGGGACATCGGGGTCAGAGCGGTAAGTGTTCGAGCACGCTTCGCTCGAATACTTACCGCTCTGACCCCGATGTCCCGCCTCCTGACCCCGATGTCCCGCCTCCTGACCCCGATGTCCCGCCTCCTGACCCCGATGTCCCGCCTCCTGACCCCGATGTCCCGCCTCGCTCGAATACTTACCGCTCTGACCCCGATGTCCCTGACCCCGATGTCCATACCTCTCCGAGAGGCCGCGCTCGACCAGCTTGCGCAGCCACGACGCGGGCGTTTCGCCCGGCGGGACGATCTCGTCCGGATATTCGTAGCGCAGCTCGTCGAGCGAGAAGCGGCAGCGTTCGGCGATGCGCACGGTTTCGGCGAGGAGCTCGGGCGGATACACGCTCGCCAGCCGCGCGCGTGAACGCAGATGTCGTTCGCCGTTCGGATGCAGTGCCTGCCCGCATGCGGCGAGCGGCGTGCGCAGGCGGATGGCGGTGAGCGTGTCCTGCAGCGCGCGGCGCGCGCGCACGTGCATGTGCACGTCGCCGGCCGCGACGAGCGGGAGCGCCGTGCGCTGCGACAGCGCCTGGCATTGCGCGAGCCGTGCTTCGTCGCCGGCCTGCGCGAGCAATTCGACGCCGATCCAGGCGCGATCGGCAAACACGTCGCGCAGCCATGCGGCGGCCGCGAGCAACGGTTCGGCGACCTCCGCCGCGCGCAGATCGAACGCCGGCAGCCACAGCGCGAGGCAGCGCGACGCGCATTGCGCGACGTCGTCGCGCGTCAGCCTATACGAACCTTTCTTCGCCTGCCGGCGCCCGCGTGTGATGAGCTGCGACAGATCGCCGTAGCTCGACCGGTCGGTGGCGAGCAGCACGAGCTTCGTGCGATCGGCGAGCGTGAACTCGCTGCCGACGACGAGCGGCAAGCCCGTGGCATCCCCGCACGCTTGCGGCTTCGCTGCTGCGCTGCCGCTCAGGGGGCGGTCCAAGCCTTGGGGCGGCCCTGCGGCTTGGACTTCCTTGGCCGCGAGATGCGCGCGCACCACGCCGGCGAGCGTGCATTCGTCGGTGAGCGCGAGCGCCGCGTAGCCCTGCGCCTTCGCGCGCTCGACGAGCTCCTCCGGGTGCGACGCGCCACGCAGGAACGAGAAATTCGACAGGCAGTGCAGCTCGGCATACGCCGGCAACAGATCGGACGATGCCATACCGTACGAATATACGGTATACGGGGCGCGAAGGCCAGCCCCATGACGCATGACGTAAGATGCGGCGCTGCCACCGCTCGCGTCCTGCGAAGCCCTCGCGCCGGCGCGACGCGTTCCCCGTCAACGCCTCCACGCCGATCCATGCCCGCGATCCCCTTCGACCGCTTCGTCCGCTACGCCGAGCTCACCGAACTCGTCCACGCGCTCGCGCGCGAGCACCCGCATCTCGTCGTGCTCGAATCGATCGGCAGGAGCCACGAAGGGCGCGATATCTGGGTGCTGACGGTGACCAATGCCGCGACCGGGCCCGCGGCCGACAAGCCGGCGTTCTGGGTCGACGGCAACATCCATTCGACCGAAGTCGCCGCGTCGGCCGCCGCGCTCCATTTCCTCGA
The DNA here is from genome assembly GCA_025927765.1 of Burkholderiales bacterium. Classification (GTDB taxonomy): domain Bacteria; phylum Pseudomonadota; class Gammaproteobacteria; order Burkholderiales; family Casimicrobiaceae; genus VBCG01. Next base: position 54,513 of record JAICKU010000004.1, on the reverse strand, counting down.
GACGCTGCTCACGCAGTACGGTCGCGACGACGAGGTGACGCGCGCGCTCGACACGCGCGCGTTCTACGTGTGCCCGCGCATCAATCCCGACGGCGCGGAATGGGCGCTCGCCGACCATCCCCGATGGGTGCGCTCGAGCACGCGCCCGTATCCCTACGACGAGGAGCCGCCGGAAGGCCTCGTCGTCGAGGACATCGACGGCGACGGACGCATCCTGCAGATGCGCATCGAGGATCCGAACGGCCTGTGGAAGGCACACCCCGACGCGCCACACCTGATGGTGCGCCGGGAGCCGACCGAAGTCGGCGGCACGTACTACCGGATCCTGCCGGAGGGGCGCTACGACGACTACGACGGCTACACGCTCAAGATCAAGCGGCCGAAGCAGACGCTCGACCTCAACCGCAACTTTCCCGCGAGCTGGCGGCAGGAGTTCGAGCAGCAGGGTGCGGGACCGTATCCGACGTCGGAACCCGAGATCCGCGCCGTCGTCGACTTCGTCGTCACGCACCCGAACATCACCGGCGGCACGACGTTCCATACGTGGAGCGGCGTGCTGTTGCGTCCGTTCGAGCATCAGCCCGACGACGAGATGGACGCCGAGGACCTGTGGTTCTACCAGCGTGCGGGAAAGAAGGGCACCGAGCTCACCGGCTATCCGGCGATCTCGGTGTTCCACGAGTTCCGCTATCACCCGAAGTCGGTGATCGGCGGCACGTTCGACTGGATCTACGAGCACCTCGGCATCTTCTCGTGGGTGGTCGAGATCTGGTCGCCGATGCGCGAGGCGGGCATCACCGACTACAAGTTCATCGACTGGTTCCGCGACCATCCGATCGACGACGATCTCAAGCTCTATCGCTGGAGCGAGGAAACGCTGAACGGCGCTGCGCATCGTCCGTGGCGGGCGTTCGATCACCCGCAACTCGGCAAGGTCGAGATCGGCGGCTGGGATCGCTTCCACGCGTTCGGCAACCCGCCGCTGCCGCTGCTCGCGCGCGAGATCGCGAAGTTCCCGCGCTGGCTGCTGTGGCAGGCGCTGTGCTCGCCGAAGCTCGAGATCGTCGACGCGAAGGCCGACGCCGTCGGCGACGGCACGTGGAAGATCACGCTGGTCGTGCAGAACACCGGCTGGCTGCCGACGTACGTGTCGAAGCGCGCGCTTGCGCGCAAGACGGTGCGCGGCATCGTCGCGGAAATCGACGTGCCGCCCGGCGGGAAGCTCGTCGCGGGCAAGCAGAAGGACGACGTCGGGCAGCTCGAAGGCAAGGCGTACAAGCACAGCGGCGTGTCGTTCTGGCCCGATTACAACGCTACCGACGACCGCATGAAACTCGAATGGGTGGTGCGCGCGGATGCCGGCGACAGCGCCGAGATCACCGCGCGCCACGAACGTGCAGGGGTGGTGCACGCGCGGGTGCGGCTCGGCACGAAGAACGCGTAAGCCGGCAGATGAAAATCAACAACGATGCAATGTCGACGACAGGGAGGAACGATGGACGCAATCAATGACAAGATGCACGCGCGCCGCGAGGCGCGCATGACCGGATGGATGAAGCGCGCGCTGCCGGCGGTGGCGATCGCGCTGCTGGCCGGGTGCGCGACACCGCCACAACAGCGCGCGGGGCTCGACCGGATCGAGCACGTGATCGTGATCTACGCGGAAAACCGCAGCTTCGACAACCTGTACGGTCTCTTCCCGGGCGCCAACGGCATCGCGAACGCGACGCCGGCGCAGTACACGCAGGTCGATCACGACGGCAAGCCGCTGCCGCACCTGCCGCCGGTGTGGAAGGGCAACACCGCGAACGCCGATCCGGCGTTTCCGAAGGACCTGCCGAACCGGCCGTTTCGCATCGACGCGCCGCCGGTCAACCTGCCGCTCTCCGTCAAGACGCGCGACCTGATCCACGCGTTCTATCGTAACCAGGAGCAGATCGACGGCGGACGCAACGACCGCTTCGCCGAGGCGAGCGACGCCGGCGCGCTCGTGATGGGCTATTACGACGGCTCGCAGCTGCCGATGTGGAAGTGGGCGCAGGAATACACGCTCGCCGACAACTTCTTCATGGGCGCGTTCGGCGGGTCGTACCTGAATCACGTCTGGCTGATCTGTGCGTGCACGCCAATCGACCGCAATGCGCCCGCGAACCAGCGCGCGCAGGTCGACGATCGGGGCTGGCTCGCACGCAAGCCCTCGTCACCGCCGTCGGTGCTCGACGGGCCCCCGCAGTTCCTCGCGGGCCCCGTCACGCCGGACGGCTATTCGGTGAACACGACGCAACCGCCGTATCAGCCGTCGATCGTGCCGCCCGCGAAAGGCGCCGATCCGCGCCTGACCGATCCGGCGAAATACACGCTGCCGCCGCAGACGCAGACGACGATCGGCGACACCCTGTCGGCGAAGGGCATCACGTGGACCTGGTATTCGGGCGCGTGGGACGACGCGGTGAAAGACGGCATGCAGCCGCCGGAAGCGAAGCGCGTGGTGATCAACTATCGCGAGCCCGGTGGCAAGAACTTCATCACGCACCACCAGCCGTTCAACTACTTCGCGAACTATGCGCCGGGCACCGCGGCACGCGAAGCGCATCTGAAGGACGAGAAGGATCTGCTCGCGGGCATCGCGAAGGGCGAGCTTCCGCAGGTGGTGTTCTACAAGCCGCAGGGGTCGCTGAACGAGCATCCGGGATACGCCGACGTGCTGTCGGGCGACGAGCACATCGCCGACATCGTCGCGCGAATCAAGGCGAGCCCGTTGTGGCCCACGGCCGCGATCATCGTCACGTACGACGAGAACGGCGGGTTCTGGGATCACGTCGCGCCGCCGAAGGGCGATCGCTGGGGGCCCGGCACGCGCATTCCCGCGATGGTGATCTCGCCGTTCGCGAAGAAGCACCACGTCGATCACACGCAATACGACACGACGTCGATCCTCAAATTCATCACGCGGCGCTTCGCGTTGACGCCGCTGCCCGGCGTGCGCCAGGGGGCGGGGGATCTGACGCAGGCGTTCGAGTTCTGAGAGGCCGGGATATCGGATAAGGGATAGGGGATAGTGCGAGCGTTCTGGATCGAGCGCGCGCATTCCCGTCCCTATCCCCGATCCCATATTGCCTGTCCCGGAGCCTTGGCTTCCCGCATTCCGCGCAGCGTATGGATCCTCGGCTTCGTCAGCCTGCTGATGGACACGTCGAGCGAGCTGATCCATGCGCTCCTGCCGCTTTTCATGGTCGACACGCTCGGCGCTTCGGTGCTGGTCGTCGGCATCATCGAAGGCATCGCCGAGGCGATCGCGCTGATCGTCAAGGTGTTCTCGGGTTACGCGTCCGACGTCTTTCGCCATCGCAAGTGGCTGGTCGTGGCCGGCTACGGCCTCGGTGCGCTGTCGAAGTTCGCGTTCCCGCTTGCGACCTCGCTCGACGTCGTCGTCGCGGGCCGCTTCGTCGACCGCGTCGGCAAGGGGATTCGCGGTGCGCCGCGCGACGCGCTCGTCGCCGACATCACCCCGCCTGACGTCCGTGGCGCCGCGTTCGGCTTGCGCCAGGCGCTGGACAGCGTCGGCGCGATCGCGGGCCCGCTCCTCGCCGTCGTGCTGATCGCAGCTTTCTCCGGCCACTTCCGATCGGCGTTCTGGGTCGCGGTGGCGCCGGCGCTGCTGTGCGTGCTGCTGCTGGTGTTCGGCGTGCGCGAGCCCGAAGGACGCGCACGGCGCCAGGGTGCGAAGCGCGTGTCGTGGAAGGATGCGCGACGTCTCGATACGCGCTTCTACGTCGTCACCGCGATCGCCGCGGTGCTGACGCTCGCGCGATTCTCGGAAGCGTTCCTCGTGCTGCGGGCGCAGGACGTGGGCATGGGCATCACCGGCGCGCCGTGGGTGATGGTGGCGATGTCGCTCGTGTACGCGGCACTGTCCTATCCGGTCGGGCGCCTCGCCGACCGCGGTCATGCCAACGCACTGCTCTTCGCCGGCCTCGCAGCACTCGTCGCGAGCGACGTCGTGCTGGCGCTCGCCGCGGGCGCGCCCGGCGCGATCGCCGGCGCGTCGCTGTGGGGGCTGCACATGGCGCTCACGCAGGGACTGCTCGCCGCGCTCGTCGCCGCGACCGCACCGCCGGATCTGCGCGGCACGGCCTTCGGCGTGTTCAACCTCGCGAGCGGCCTCGCACTGCTCGTGGCGAGCGCGCTCGCGGGTTTCCTGTGGCAGGTGATCGGCCCTGCGGCGACGTTCTTCGCCGGCGCCGGGTTCACGGTCGTCGCGGCCGTCGCGCTCGCGCGTTACGTGCGCCACGTGCCGTCGCTCGACGCGGCGTAGTCGCACGCAGACCGTCGCTCATCGGCGGAAGGATTCGCCCGCGGCCGCTGTTGACCTCTCGATATGGCGTAAGCTTGGCTCGACGATGAACGATTCGGCCCATCCCGCGATCCCGGCGATTTCCGGTGTCGTCCGCGACACGCGCACGCGCGTGCGCCGGCACACGCTCGCCGTACGCGTGATGCACTGGATCAACGTCGTTGCGCTCGCGCTCATGCTGATGAGCGGCCTCGCGATCTTCAACGCGCATCCCGCGCTGTACTGGGGCGATTCGTCGTACACCGCGCGCGGCCCGTGGCTCGAGATCGGCGCACGCGACGACGCGAACGGCAATCCGATCGGCTATACGCGCGTGTTCGGCCACGAGTTCACGACCAGCGGCGTGCTCGGGCTTTCGACCGACGACGGGCGCATGTACGCACAGGCGTTTCCGTCGTGGCTCACCGTGCCGAGTCACCTGTGGCTCGCGCTGGCGCGGTCGTGGCATTTCTTCTTCGCGTGGGTTCTCGTGCTGAACGGCCTCGCCTTCGTCGTCTACACGTTCGCGAGCCGGCATTTGACGCGCGACCTGCTGCCGACCCGCAGCGATGTCGCGGGCATCGGCCGGTCGATCGTCGATCACCTTCGCCTTCGGCATGCGACGGGTGAAGCGGCCACGCGCTACAACGTGCTGCAGAAGATCGCGTATCTCGTCGTCGTGTTCGTGCTGCTGCCGCTGATCGTGCTGATGGGCCTCGGCATGTCGCCGCGCCTCGACACGCTGTTCGGCGGCTGGGTCGACTGGTTCGGCGGCCGCCAGAGCGTGCGCTCGATCCATTTCATCGTCGCGTGGCTGCTCGTCGCGTTCGTGCTGATCCACGTGTTCGAACTGCTCGTGAACGGTCCGTGGAATCATCTGCGCGCGATGATCACCGGCTGGTACCGCGTGCCGCAGGAGAGGGGCCATGAACGCTGACGATGAAAGCGCCCCCACGCTCGCTGCCCCACGAGGGGGCGCGTCAGTGGCTTGGGGTGGCGCTGCGCCACCGGCGGCGCGCCGCCGCTTTCTCGGACGCGTGGCGGCATCGATCGCCGCCTTGAGCGTGGGCGGGTGCGATCGCCTGTCGCAAACCAACTGGTTCCCGAAGATGCTTGGCAGCGCCGAAACGCTGAATGGCCGTCTCGCGCGTGCGGTCACCGGCCACGAGGCGATGGCGCAGGAATTCCCGCCTGCCGACATCACGCCGAACTTTCGCAGCAACGGGACCGCGGTCCCCGACAATCCCCGGTACGCGGCGCTCGCCGCCAACGGCTTTCGCGATTACGCGCTCGAGGTCACGGGCCTCGTTGCCAAGCCCGCGCGCTTCACGCTTGCGGAACTGCAGTCGATGCCGAGCCGCACACAGATCACGCGTCACGATTGCGTGGAAGGCTGGAGTGCGATCGGGCAATGGCAGGGCGCGAGGCTTTCCGCGTTGCTCGACGTCGTGCAGCCCGCGCGCAGCGCGCGTTTCGTCGTGTTCCATTGCGCCGATCCGATGGAGGAGGGCCGCACGGCGCCGTACTACGAAAGCATTGGCATGGACGACGCGTATCACGTCCAGACGATCCTCGCGTATGCGCTGAACGGTGCGCCGCTGCCGATCAAGAATGGTGCGCCGATCCGGCTGCGCGTCGAGCGGCAGCTGGGCTACAAGCACGCGAAGTACGTGATGCGCCTCGAGCTCGTCGAGAGCTTCGTGAACATCCGCGGCGGGCAGGGCGGCTACTGGGAGGACCAGGGCTACCAGTGGTACGCGGGGATCTGACGTAACGCCGTGGTACGGCGCGCGAGCGCGCCGAGCTTGCCTCTACGCGCGGAAGATCGTCGTCATGCACGAGGCGCACGTCGAGGCGCCCGAGATCGGCACGCATTTCATCTCGGTCGCGAATCAACTCGGATGCACCGTGGGTAGCGTGTACGTCAACGGCGTGCTGCAGAAGAAGCAGGGCGCGCAGACGCTCGCCGTTCGCATCACGCAGGCGATGAAGAACAAGAGCCCGTTCACCTACAGGATCGACGTCGACTGTCAGTGACCCTTACGCGGCGCGGTGCGCTTCCTGCTCGGCGCGCGCCGCGCCGAGCAGCGCGTGCACCTCCGCGTCGGCCGTCTGCTCGAAGTTGTCGTACCACAGGCCCACCGCGCGAAACGGCTCCGGCGTCAATGCGCATTCGACTTCGTCGACGACGCTGCGCAGCGACTCGCACGTCTGCTCCGCTGCGACCGGGACTGCGACGACGACTTTCTTCGGATGCTGCTGCTTGACCGCGGTGGCCGCGGCCAGCATCGTCGAGCCCGTCGCGAGCCCGTCGTCGACGAGGATCACGATGCGTCCGGCGAGCGACAGAGGCGCTCGCTCGCCGCGGAAGAGGCGCTCGCGCCGCTCGAGCTCGGCGCGTTCGCGCGCGACCACGTCGTCGAGCATCGTCGGCGGGAGTTGCAGGTTCGCAAGATCGGGATTCATCACCATCACGCCGCCGGTCGCGATCGCGCCCATCGCGAACTCCTCGTGCCCCGGCATGCCGAGCTTGCGCACGATGAACACGTCGAGCGGGGCATTGAGGAAGCGCGCGACTTCGTAGGCCACCGGCACGCCACCGCGCGGCAGCGCGAGCACGATCACGTCGGGGTCGTCCCGATAGCGCGCGAGCGCGTGCGCAAGCACGTTCCCGGCTTGCCTGCGATCGGCAAAGCGCATCGCTCAGCTCGCCTTCTCGACGATCAGGTATTCGACGAACCAGTCCGACGCGAGCTCGGCCACGCGCTCGAGCGCCCCGGGCTCCTCGAAGAGGTGCGTCGCACCGGGCACTACTTCGAGGCGCTTGTCGCAGCGCATCATCGCGAGCGCGCGCCGATTGAGCTCGAGTACGAGGTCATCGCGGCCGCCGACGATCATGAGCGTCGGGGCGACGACGCGCGGCAATGCGTCGTCGGCGAGATCGGGCCGGCCCCCCCGTGAGACGACGGCACTCACGCGATCCGTGCGCATCGCCGCGGCAACCAGCGCGGCCGCGCTGCCCGTGCTCGCACCGAAGAGCCCGAGCGGCAGCGGGAACAGGTCGTCCTGCGTCGCCGCCCAGTCGATCGTGTCGACGAGGCGCCGGCCAAGCAGCGGAATGTCGAAGCGGTGCTCGCGCGTGACGATGTCGCGTTGCTCCTCGTTCGGCGTCAGGAGGTCGAAGAGCAGCGTGGCGATCGCGGCGCTATGCAGCCGCTCGGCCACCCACACGTTGCGCGGACTGTGGCGGCTGCTGCCGCTGCCGTGCGCGAACAGCACGAGCGCCTTCGCGCCGGCGGGCACGACGAGGTCGCCCGCGAGCGCGCCGTCTCCGGTTGCAATGCGCACGTCGCGCTCGACGTGACTGGCCAGTGTCTGGTTCATTGCACGCCTCGCTTGCGAAGCCGATCCCCTTCGACATCGCGCCGAGGCTGCAATTCCCGCCATCGCTTTGACATCGTGCGCGACGCGGTCCACCATCGGCCGACATACGCCGGGAGCCCGCGATGATCGTCACGTCACTCACGAAAGTGTTTGCACTCACGCACCCGATCGTTCTCGCCCCGATGGGCGGGGCGTCGGGTGGCCGGCTCGCCGCTGCGGTATCGAATGCGGGCGGGCTCGGCCTGGTCGGCGGGGGTTACGGCGATCGCGCGTGGCTTGCACGCGAGCTCCCGCTCGTCGCGGCGAACACGTCGCAGGCGTGGGGCGTCGGCTTCATCACGTGGTCGATCGGCCCCGGCATCCTCGAATTCGCACTCGAGCATCGGCCGCACGCGGTAATGCTGTCGTTCGGCGATCCAAGACCGCATGCGTCGACGATCAAGGCTGCGGGTTGCGTACTGATCTGCCAGGTGCAGGGACGAAGCGAGGCGGCGCTCGCGATGGAAGCCGGTGCCGACTTCATCGTCGCGCAGGGGACCGAAGGCGGCGGACACGGTGGTCAACGCGGCACCCTCCCGCTGGTGCCTGCGATCGTCGACCTCGTCGCGCCGATCCCCGTCATTGCAGCGGGCGGCATCGTCGACGGCCGCGGCGTGGCGGCTGCGTTGATGCTGGGCGCACAGGGTGCGCTGATGGGCACGCGCTTTTGCGCGAGCACCGAGGCGCTCGGCCGCGACGCGTCGAAGCGGCGCCTCGTCGACGCGCACGGCGACGAAACGGCACGCACGCGCGTATTCGACATCGTGCGTGGCTATGCGTGGCCCGGGCCGTACACGGGACGTGCGCTGCGCAACGCGTTCATGACGCGCTTCGACGGCCGCGAGGAGACGCTCGTCGCGACGCGCGAGCGCGAAAGCGCTGCGTATCGCGAGGCGGTCGAGCGCGACGATTTCGACACGGCGCTCGTCTGGGCGGGCGAGGGCGTCGACTTGATTGCGAGCGTCGAGCCTGCGGGCGAGCTGGTGACGCGAATCGGTGCGGAAGCGGAAGCGCAACTGCGCGGCGCGGCATCGCTGCTGGGGTGAACGCGGCCTACGCGAAAAGACCGTGCATGAACCACTCGCCGTCGTCGGTGCCGTAGCGATGATCGCGATAGATCCACACGATCTTGCCGTGCGCGCTTTCGGCGACGAAATAGTCGCGGCGGCAATCGCGCCCATCCCACCAGCCTGACTCGATCCGCTCGGGGCCGTCACGCAGCACCCAGGGCTTGGCGGCGAACGCGTCGCCGAGCGCGCGCGGCTCGTCGAGCAGCCACAGCGGACGCGGTGGCCGCATGCCGCTTGCATCACATGCCGCTGCCTGCATCCCCGGTCGGGGCGCGATCTCGATGCCCGCGAGTTCGGGCCGATGCTCGTCGTGCGTGCCGAGGGTGATCACCGCCTCGTCGCCAAGACGCGAGCGCAGCCGCTCGACGAGCGGCACCGTGGCGCTGGCGGCGTCGTCGCCGGGCAGCAGGCCGAGGTTGCGCGAGGCGAGCGGCGTCGTGTCGTCGCTCGCGAGCACGATGGATTCGACGGGGGCCGGCAGCACGATGCGCGCGAGACGTTCGCGCAGCACCGTGTCGAGATGCGCCGCCTCGCGGGCGGGCGCCGCGAGCGCGAAGCTCGCGACGGTGGGCGCGACGCCGCGCTCGCGCAGGTAGCGTTCGTGCACGAGCGAAAGCGTGACGCGCAGCACGCCGAGGCCCCGCGCGAGGAGCCAGCTCGCGAGATCGTCGACCACACGACGCACGGCGAAACGGAGCGCGTCGACGCTTTCCACGGGCGCCGGCAGCGCGAGCTTGCGCTCGAAGCGCGGCGGCGGGCGATACGGCACGCGGGGATCGGCGATGCGCCCGAGCGCGCGATCGAGCGTGTCGACGACGTGGGCGCCGAAACGTCGGGCGAGCCCGGCGCGCGGCAGCCGCGCCGCTTCGCCGAGCGTCGCCACGCCGGCGGCGGCGAGCGTGGCAATGGCATCGGCGTCGAGATCGAGCGACGCCAGGGGCAATGGCGCGAGCGCCGAGGCGAGCGTGTCGGCGTCGACGAAGCAGCCCTCGCGGCCGGCGCGCGCGAGCAGGAGCGCTGCGGTTGGCGTAGGCGCGACGGCGGTGACGACGTCGTAGCCGAGCGATCGTGCCTGCGCACCGAGTTGCTCGGCGAGCTTCGGCACGCCACCGAAAAGGCGGGCGCTGCGCGCGACTTCCGCGACGACGGCGTCGGGCGGGACGAGGCTCGCATTGGGCGTGAACGCGAGCAGCCGCGCGGCGACGTCGCCGAGCGCTGCTTCCTCGGCGCCGAGGTCGCGGTCGCGCAGCGTGACGTGGGGCGCGAGCGCGAGCGCGGCCGAGATCAGCTGGCCGCGGCGAATGCCGGCAACGCGTGCGACGCCGTTCGCCGCGACGACGCGCGGGTAATGGCCGCCGCTCGACACGACGAACGGCCGCGCGTCATCGGGTGCGCATGCCCGCGTGAAGACGTCGAGCGCGAGCGAGCGCAGCAGCAGGCACGCGTAGCGCATTCACGATGCCTTGCGGTGCGCAAGGCCGCGTCGCGACGTAGGCATCGCCGGGGACGTGCGCTTCATCGTCAGCCGGCCCTCGGGCAGCGGATAGAGCGGCGCGCCGGGCGCGTGCGCGAGATCGAGCACGATCGGACGCGCGAGCTCGACGCCGCGCCGCTTCACGACGCGCACGGCGAGCCTGCCTGCCGACGGCGCGAGCGCGAGCCGCAGCGGGGCTGCCTGCGCGCCGGCGCGCTGCTCGGGACGCCGCCACAGCACGGCCCACGTGCGCCCGTCGCGCGCGGCCACCTGCAGCCGGCGCAACACGCGCTCGTCGTGCGTGGCCGTCCATGCGAACGCCGCGCCGCATTCGGGCGCGCGCAGCGCCTGCTCGTACGCCCACAGCGCATCGGAACCCGTGACGCTCCGTACGACGACAAGGCGTGACAGGTCGAGCCCCGCGGCGGCGAGCGCAGGCGCGTACGGGCGATACGGCGGCGACACGAACACGACGCTGCGTCCTTCCGCCTGCAGCCGCGCGAGCGCCGGCAACGTGAGGCGCAATTCGCCGATGCCTTCGCGCTCGAGTGCGACCTCGGTCAGCGCGCCCCGTGGCCAGCCGCCGCCGGGGAGCGCACGGTCGAGCTCGGCAAATCCCGTGGCGATGCTCGAAGGCTCCGGCGCGCAGTCGTTGCCGCGCCAGATCGCCGGGTGCGAGAGCAGTTGCGCAAGCGCGGGATTCACGAACGGCAAGGCGCAGATGCCAATCGCCGCGGACGTGTGGGCGACGAAGAGCACCGATGCGGCGTGGCTGTCAACCGGGACGAAAGTAGGGTCAGACCCTACTCTTGCGGCCAGTTGCGCGCGAACACCGGCGCCACGCCAGGATGCGCCTCGACGCGCAGCAGCGTTTCGTACAACGCCGGCCGCTCGCGCTCGAGATGCGGCCGCGTACCCGACCATTTCGACACGACGGTGGCGAGGAGATCGAGCGCGCCGATCTGCTCGCCCGAGAGCCAGGGGCGGGCGGGAAAGACGTCGGCGAACATGTTCCAGTGCCGATGCAGCCGCGCGCGCGTGCCGTTGCGGATGCGCTCCTGCACCGCTTCGTCGCCTTCGGCGTTCTCGCACCAGCGCTCGGGAAAATCGATGATGCTGATCGCCGCGTAGCAATTGGCCGCGATGAACACGAGGCCGCGCAGCGCCTGCGCGCGCGCCGACGCTTTCGCCGGCAGCAGCTTTGCGTCGGGATGCGCGTCGGCGAGGTGCATCAGGATGGCGGCGCTTTCGGACATCGCGCTGCCGTCGTCGAGCACGAGCGTGGGGATCTGCCCGAGCGGATTCACCGCGAGGAGATCGGAATACGCGTCGTTCTGCGCCCACGACGCCGTTTCGATGAAGTGAAACGGCGCGTGCGCGAGCGTCAGCGCCGCCTCGACCGCTGCCGAGCCCGCACCCTGCTTGCCGTAGAGCGTGTACATGCGTTACTCCTTTCGTGACGCCAATCAGCCGGCGTGAGGGTCGAGCGCCGCGATGCGCCGCTGCATTTCCTCCGTCGAGACGTCTTCGCGATGCGTGCCGACCGTCCATACATGGCCGAACGGATCGACGAGCGTGCCGTTGCGATCGCCGTAGAACTGGTCGGCGAGGGCGCGACGTTCGGCCGCCCCGGCCGCGAGTGCCCGCGCGAACGTGGCGTCGACGTCGTCGACGTAGAGCATGAGGCTCACACCCACGCCACCGAGGCTCTGTGGGCCCGGAGATTCGTTCGTTTCGTCGGCGAGCATCACGTACGAATCGCCGATCTTGATTTCGGCATGGCCGATCTTGCCGCCGGGGATCGGGAAGCGCATGACCTCCTGCGCGCCGAACGCTTCGCTGTAGAACGCGATCGCGCGATCGGCACCGCGCACCATGAGGTACGGCGTGATGCTGCGATAGCCGGCGGGAATGGGAGCAACCATCGTAACCTCCTGTAATCGACGGGACAGGGACGATGCCCGACCGGGCACCGGAAGATGCGGCGTTACCAGCCGCCGCTGCGAACGAGGCCGACGGCCACGCCCTCGATCGCGAACGGCGTGTGCCGCGGATCGACGACGATGGGCTCGAACGCGCCGTTGGCCGGGAGCAGCAGCACGTCGTGGCCGCGCCGCCGCAGGCGCTTCACCGTGACATCGTCGCCACTCGCGCTCGTGATGCGCGCGACGACGATCTGGCCGTTGCGCGCTTCCTGCGTACGATGCACGGCGAGGAGATCGCCGTCGAGAATGCCGGCATCGCGCATGCTTTCGCCGCGCACACGCAAAAGGTAATCGGCGCGCGGCGAGAAGAGTGCGGGGTCGACGCGATGCCGCGCCTCGATGTTCTCGACGGCGAGGATGGGCTGCCCTGCGGCGACACGCCCGATCAGCGGCAGCGTGGCCTGCGCCGGCCACGCTGCGGCATCCTTGAGACGCAGTCCGCGCGAGGCGCCGGGCAATAGCTCGATCGCGCCCTTGCGCGCGAGCGCCTGCAGGTGATCTTCGGCAGAACTCGGCGTCGAGAACCCGAGGCCCGCGGCGATTTCGGCGCGCGTGGGCGGCATGCCGCTGGCTTCCATGTGCGCGCGGATCCAGTCGAGGATCTGCTGCTGGCGCGCGGTCAGCGCACGCGGTTCGGCAGGGGCGGCGGGGCGGGGCATTTATACCGTACGGATATACGGTAGCGATGGTAGCAACGATCGTGGAGGCGCGTCAACCCGCCGGCGGCCCGACGCCGATCGGCGGTGGCGCGAGCGTGACGATGCGGCGAAAGAGCGCGTCGTACTCCGCGACGCCGGCGCCGTGCAACGGGTCGGGCGCGCCGGCGAAGCCGGCATCGACCGCACGCCAGTCGTCTTGCGTGAGATGCGCCCGCGCGAGCGGCAGCAGTTCGTCCTCCTCGGCGCGCATGTGCTTCCAGTGGAACCCCGCGTAATCGTCGACGGCATCGCGGAACGCCGCGAATTCGCGCGCACCCCCCGCGCGATAACGCTCGAGGCTTTGCGCAAGCGCGCGAATGCGCAAAGCACCTTCGCGGTGTTCGTCTTCGAGATGCGCGACGATCGGTGCGGCCGCCGGCGCGCGTGCGAGCACGCGACGGAACAGGTACTCGTCCTCGCGCGGGTGATGGAAGCGCTCGGGAAACGCGTCGATGTAATAGAGCATCGCGTCGAAGAGCCGGAAATCGGGCGCCATGCGTCCTGCGTCGATCTCGCGCACGAGATGGCGCATGCCGTGAAGCACGGCGGCGAGCGAGCGATGCTCGTCGCGCAGGATGTCGATCGCTTTCATGGGTGTGTTACAGATCGGAGTGGCCGCAGATGTTGGCAGTGCGGGAAAAAGGCGTCGTTGACGACGATCAACGCAGGCCGAGCCGGATGCTGCCAGTCTCTTCTTGCGTGGCGTACTTTGCCCGACCGCGGAATCAACATAGACTTGCCCGCGCACCGATCAACGAGGGAAACGGAGACGAGATGACCGCTGACTGGAATGCATGCCTTCGTGTTGCCGGCGTCGCTGCAGTGACGTTCGGCATTGTCGTGGGTGCCGGATGCGAGCGGCGACCACCCGCGCCGGCACCCGTCGGCCCGGCGGCGGCGCGGTCGAGTCCGGTGGCCTCGGCTTCGCCCGTGTCGTCCTCGAGTTCGGCGACACCCGCCGCGGCCGAAAAGGTGCCGGCGGCGCAACCCGCGGCACCGCACGAAGTGCACGACGACCAGTACGACATTTCGAAGATGGATTTCAAGCCGGGTCCTGCGAAACTGTCGAACGAGCGCCACACCGGTCCGTTCGCAAGCGGCAGCTCGCTCAGCACGGACGGTGTGGTGAAGCCGCTCGTGCCCGATCCTGTCAAGGAGGTGCACCTCGACACCACGCACAAGGTGATCGATCTCGCGCCCGGCGTCAAATTCACCGCGTGGACGTTCGGCGACCAGGTACCGGGCCCCATCATTCGCGCCCGCGTCGGCGATCGCATCAAGTTCTCGATGACCAACCGCAGCGACGAGCATGCGCCGGGCCTCGAGATCTCGCCGCCGATGATGCACTCGATGGATTTCCATGCGGCGATGGTGTCGCCCACCGACAAGTACCGCTCGATCGCGCCGGGACAGACGATCGACTTCGAGTTCACCGCCAACTATCCGGGCGTTTACATGTATCACTGCGGCACGCCGATGGTGCTCGAGCACATCGCGTCGGGCATGTACGGCATGGTGATCGTCGAGCCCGCAAACGGTTATCCGACGAAGGTCGACCACGAGTTCGCGGTCGTGCAAAGCGAGTTCTACACGCGCCTCGATCCGCGGCATCGCAAGCTCGATGGCGTGCCGCTGTACGTGCTCGACACCGAGCGCGTGCGTACGAAGGCGCCGACCTTTACCGTCTTCAACGGGCGCTACAACGGCCTCGTCGACCATCCGTTCGAAGCGAAGCCCGGCGAGCGCGTGCGGCTCTTCCTGCTGAACATCGGACCATCGAACACGTCGAGTTTCCACGTGGTGGGCACGATCTTCGATCGCGTGTGGCTCGAAGGCAACCCCGACAACCAGCTGCGCGGCTCGCAGACGGTGCTGCTCGGGTCGAGCAACAGCGCGATCGTCGAGTTCATCGTGCCCGAGGCGGGCACGTACACGATGGTCGATCACCATTTCGCGAACGCATCGCAGGGCGCGGTCGGCCTGCTCGTCGCCGGGCCCGCGCAACCGGGCCTCGAAGGCGAGCACCACAACATCCCCGCGACCGGCGCACCGACCGATCCGGTGGCGGTCAACGGCAAGCTCGCGTTCGAGTCGAAGTGCCTCGCCTGCCATTCGATCGGCGGCGGCGACAAGCTCGGGCCCGATCTCTACAACGTCACCAAGCGGCAGAGCGACGCGTGGCTCACGCGCTGGCTGAAGTCGCCCGAGGACATGCTGAAGACCGACCCCGACGCGAAGAAGCTGCTCGAGAAGTACAAGGTGCCGATGCCCAACCAGAACCTCACCAACAAGGACATCAAGGAATTCATCGCGTACTTCAAGTGGTCCGACGAGCACCTGCGGCCGGCCAACGAGCAGCAGCCGGCGCCGGCCGGGCCGGGGACGACGAAGCCGCCGGGACAGACGCTGTCGGGGCAGCAGGGGCTGGTGCGTCCGTCGGGTCCTCCGGAAGCGCAGTCGATGCAGATGCGGCACCCGAACGAAGCCAACGAGAGGACGAAGGGGAAGGGCAAGTGATGAAGTGCACGTGGACGTTCGTAGCCCTCGTCGCTGCGCTCGTTGCCGCCGACGCGGCGAGCGCATGCGGTGCATGTGTGGAGGACAAGGTCGCCGCGACGTACGACCACGCGGTGATCGCGCAGGCGATGCGTCGCCATCAGCAGGTGCTGTTCGTCGGCGTCGAAGGGCCGCGTGCCGAGTTGGCGGCCGGGCGGCTCGCGCAGGTCGCGCGCAAGCTGCGCGGCGTCGAAGCGGCGAGCGTGCGCACGTCGGCGTCGCCGGCGGCGCTGTCGTTCGCGGTCGCTGCATCGCAGAATCCGCAAGCGACGGTCGCCGCCGTACGCACGGCATTACGCGATCCCCAAACGCAACTCACGCTGATCCGCGTCGCGCGCGACGGCGTGCTCGTCGAGCCGAAGTAGCGCGATTGTCGTTGCCTCCAGCAAGAGGAACCCGCGGCAAGCGTCGCGGGTCTCTTGCGAATGGATGCGAACCGGCTGACGGCCGAGGGTCACGCTCGCAGACGCTTTCTCCTCGGCACCGCCAGTCTCGGCGTCGTCGCGCACACACCGTCGTTGTTCGCGGCGGAGGATGCGCCTCTCGTCGCAAGCGCGCACGTCGAACGCGGCGCGCTCGCGCCGGTCCGGTTGCAGGTCAACGGCCGCGACTACATGCTGTCGCTCGAGCCGCGCGTCACGCTGCTCGACGCGCTGCGCGAATACATCGGCTTGACCGGCACGAAAAAAGGCTGCGACCGCGGCCAGTGCGGTGCGTGCACCGTGCTGGTGAACGATCGGCGCATCAATGCATGCCTGGCCCTCGCCATCGCACATCAGGGCGATCGCATTCGCACGGTCGAAGGGCTCGCGCCCCACGGCGCATTGCACGCGGTGCAGGCGGCGTTCGTCGAGCGCGATGGCTTCCAGTGCGGCTATTGCACGCCCGGCCAGATCTGCTCGGCAGTGGCGATGCTGCAGGAAGCGCGCAGCGACACCATCAGCGCGGCGACGCAGGACGTGCGCCAGCGCGGACCGATCGCGTTGACCGACGCGGAGATCCGCGAGCGCATGAGCGGCAACCTGTGCCGGTGCGGCGCGTATGTCGGGATCGTCGCCGCCGTGCGCGACGCCGCGACCCGGAGCACATGACGTGCGCGCATTCGACTACGTTCGCGCCGAGCGCATCGACGATGCGTTGACGGCACTGGCCGAAGGCAACACGCGTTGCCTCGCCGGCGGCACCAACCTGCTCGATCTGATGAAAGGGGACGTCGAGCAGCCGGCGCGCCTCGTCGACATCACGCATCTGCCGCTCGCCGGCATCGAGCCGTTGCCCGACGGCGGCCTGCGCATCGGTGCGCTCGTGCCGAACAGCGATCTCGCAAACGACCGGCGCATCCGCGAGCGCTATCCGCTGCTCGCGCAGGCGCTCGTCTCCGGCGCGTCGCCGCAGCTTCGCAACATGGCGACCGTCGGCGGCAACCTGCTGCAGCGCACGCGCTGCCACTATTTCGTCGACGTCGGCTTCGACGCCTGCAACAAGCGCAAGCCCGGCTCCGGCTGTACGGCGCTCGAGGGGCCGAATCGCATCCACGCGATCCTGGGCGCGAGCAATCGATGCATCGCGGTCCATCCGTCGGACATGTGCGTGGCGCTCGCGGCGCTCGATGCCGTGGTCGAGACCCAAAGCCGGGGCGGCGCGCGTCGCATCGCGATGCACGACTTCCATCGGCTGCCGGGCACGACGCCGCAGCGCGACACCGAACTGCGCCACGACGAACTCGTCACCGCGGTCACGCTGCCGCCGTCACCGTTCGCGGAGCATTCGCGCTATCTCAAGGTGCGCGACCGCGCAAGCTACGCGTTCGCGCTGGTGTCGGTCGCCGCCGCACTCGACCTCGACGGCGATCGCGTCCGCGACGCGCGCATCGTGCTGGGCGGCGTGGCGCACAAGCCCTGGCGCGCACGCGATGCCGAGCACGCACTCGTGGGACACGCGCTCGACGACGCTACGCTGTCCGCGGCGGGTGCGGCAGCGACGCACGGCGCGCGGCCGTACCACGACAACGCGTTCAAGGTGACGCTCGCGCAGCGTGCGGTGGTACGCGCGATTCGCGAGGGAGCACGGACATGACGCAGACCGCGACGAGCCACGTGATCGGGCAACCGCTCGATCGCACCGATGGACCGCTCAAGACCACCGGCGGTGCACGCTACGCGGCCGAATTCCGCCCGGCGGGGCTGTGCCACGCGGTGATGGTGCTGTCGACGATTCCGGCAGGTCGCATCGTCGCTCTCGACACCGCAGCCCCCGAAGCGTCGCCCGGCGTGCTGCTCGTGCTGTCGCATCGCAACGCGCCGTCGCTGCCGAAGCACGGCGACGCCGCGTTCGATCCACCGGCCGGACGCGTGCTGTCGCTGCTGCAGGACGACGACGTGCATTACAACCGGCAGCCCATTGCCGTGGTCGTCGCCGATTCGTTCGAGCACGCAGTGGCCGCGGCGGCGCTCGTGCATGCGCAGTACGAGCGCGCGTCGCCGGCGCTCGATTTTCAACGCGAGCGCGCGCATGCGCACACGCCGAAGGACGTGAATCACGCGCCGCCGGACAAGCGATGGGGCGACGTGGCCGCGGGCGAGCGCGTGGCGGAGGTGCGTGTCGATGCGATCTACACGACACCGATGCAGACGCACAATCCGCTCGAGCCGCACGCGACGGTCGCCGACTGGCAGAACGGCAAGCTCACCGTGTACGACGCGACGCAATACGTGTCGGGGGTGCGCGACGCGCTCGCGAAGACGCTCGGCATGGCGGCCGACGACGTGCGCGTCGTGTCGCCGTTCGTCGGCGGCGGCTTTGGTTGCAAGGGCTCGACGTGGTCGCACGTGGTGCTCGCCGCGATGGCTGCGCGCCAGGTGGGGCGTCCGGTCAAGCTCGTCGTCGATCGCACGCAGATGTTCGGCCCCGTGGGAGGCCGGCCGCATACGCGCCAGCGTGTGGCACTCGGTGCGCGGCGCGACGGCACGCTCACGTCGATTCGCCACGAGCTCGTCGCGCAAACGTCGCAGATCGAGGACTGGACCGAGCCGTCGGCGGTCGTGTCGCGCATGATGTACGCGTGCCCGAACGGCGCGACGAGCCACCGGCTGGTCAAGCTCAACATCGGCACGCCGACGTTCCAGCGCGCGCCCGGCGAGGCGAGCGGCAATTTCGCGCTCGAGGTCGCGATGGACGAGCTCGCGGTGTCGTTACACGTCGATCCCGTAGCGCTGCGCCTCAGGAACTACGCGGAACGCGAGCCGGCGACCGGCAAGTCGTTTTCGAGCAAGCATCTGCGCGAGTGCTACGCGCAGGCGGCCGAGCGCTTCGGATGGTCACGGCGCACGGGGGCGCCACGCTCGATGCGCGACGGCAACACGCTGGTCGGCTACGGCATGGCGACCGCGTCGTATCCGGCGCATCGGATGGCCGCAAGCGCGCGTGCCGTACTGCAGCCGGATGGCACGTTCGTCGTGCAATCGGGCTCGCAGGACATAGGCACCGGCACGTACACGGTGATGACGCAGGTCGCGGCGGAGACGCTCGGCGTACCGCCGGCGCACGTGCACTTCGAACTCGGCGACACGCGCCTGCCGCCGGCGCCGGTGTCTGGCGGCTCGATGAGCGCGGCGAGCGTCGGTCCGGCCGTTCAGGCCGCTTGCCGGCAATTGCGCGAGCGCCTCGTGTCGCTCGCCGTGGCCGACGCGACGTCGCCGGTGCATGGAAGCCCATCGTCCGCGGTGACCATCGACGATGGGTGGATGATCGTGCGCGACAATCCGTCACGTCGCGAAACGCTGGCGGCCTTTGCTGCTCGCCATCGTCAGCCGCTCGAGGCGAGCGCCGAGGCGAAGCCTGGCGATGCGAAGGAACGTTACGCGCTCCATTCGTTCGGCGCGGTGTTCGCCGAGGTGCGCGTCGACCCCGAGCTCGGCGTGATCCGCGTGCCGCGCGTGGTCGCCGCGTACGACATCGGCCGTCCGCTGAACCTCAAGACCGCCCGCAGCCAGATGCAGGGCGGCATCGTCTGGGGCGTGGGCTTCGCGCTGCTCGAGGAGACGCTGCTCGAGCTTCGCAGCGGCCGCATTGCGAACGCGAACCTCGCCGAGTATCACGTGCCCGTGAACGCGGACATCCAGTCGATCGACGTCCTGTTCGTCGACCATCCCGATTACGCGTTCAATCCGCTGGGCATTCGCGGCATCGGAGAAATCGGCATCACGGGCGTGCCGGCCGCGTTGGCGAACGCGATCCATCACGCGACCGGCCGCCGCCTGCGTGACCTGCCGATCACGCTCGACAAGCTGCTCTAGGCGCGCCGCTCCGGGGCACGCCGCCTTCCGGGGAAACACCGCGGTATTGACGGACGCCGGCGGTGGGCGTTTGATGCGAGTTGTCGTCCACGGGAAAGGGTTGGCCATGGCCAGGAAAGCGGCGGCGTCATCGCGTCAGGAACCGGCGCGGAAGAACCGTGCGCAGCGGCGGTCGGATGCCGCCGCGAGCGACAACGGCAACAACGGCGACGAGACGAAGGGCGCCCCGGACGCGTCGCACGACGCTTCGGCGCCGCTCAGCGACGAACGCCATCGCGACGAGTCGACGCGTCCCGAGGCGCAAGGGGCGGCGGGCGAAGGCGCGACATCCGGGAAAGCGCGCGCCGGCGTGTCCGGCGCGAGGGCTGGCAGCTTCGCCGCCCCCGATCCCGCGGCGCTGGCGAAGATGCTCACGCCCGAGCGTGCCGTCGAGATGTACAAGGCGAACGCCGAGCTCGCGCTCGAAGTGATCAACGCGGCCATCGAAGGCACGTCGCAACTGCGCCGCAAGCAGTTCGAAGGCGAGGAGGCGGCGCGCGACTTCCAGCAGCGGCAGGTGCGGACCGCGGCACGCGCGCGCGACCCGCAGTCGCTGATGGCGGCGCAGCAGGGCGCGACGCAGGAGGCGGTGGAGCGCTCGATGCGCTACTGGGGCGAGATGTTCGAGCTGATCGTCGAGATCCAGAAGCGGCTCTTCACGCTGATGCAGGAGCAGATGCAAGGCGTGCCGGGCATGCGCGAGACGCGCGCGGCGATGGGCATGTTCCCCGATCTCGGCGAGATGCAGAAGGTGATCTCGGCGATGCAGGGCGTGCTGTCGTCGGGAACGTCGACGTTCGAGGCGATGCAGCGGGCGATGATGGGCCACGGCGCGCGCGGATCGGGCCGCGACCCGTCCGGACGCTGAATTCGATCGTTACAAATCGTACGGGCGACTAACGAAGCGCAGGAGTACGATTGCGGCACGTGCCCGCTTGGGAGGCGGGCGCGGTTTCGAGGGAGATATGTGGATGGATCGTACGACGCAGTGGATCGTACGCAAGGGTGCGCTCGCCGTCGCGCTCTACGTCGCGATCGTGGGCGGCCTGGACTTCATGCAGTACGTGATCGCGGCGCTCGTCTGGTGGCCGCTCGCGGTCAATTTCTGGACGGTCCCCGCCGGCTCGCGATGGCGTGCCACGGCACCGATGGAAATTCCGCCGACGGCGGCCATGACGTTCGATCTGGCGGCGCTGGGCTCGATGTTCCTCGCCCACTGGTACTGGACGGCGTTCGCCTATGCCGCCGCGTGCGGTTTCGCGGCGCTGTTTCGCGGACGCGCGGCGAGCTGAACGCCAGCACCGCAATTTCCCGCAACATCGTCCCCGGATCTCGATCCACTCGTCGAACTCCGTTGCTCCTTGCCGTTGTCATGGTGGCGCGGACAGCAGCGACAAAGTAGCGGCGCTCGTCCGAAGCGGGTGTAGGACAAGCGCGACCACCAGGGGCAACAGGCGCTCACGGTGATCGGCTCGTCGACTGCCGGACCCACCTCGCCAGGTCGTTCGACGTCGGCGAACGGGTCCTGACGGTCGCGCCGCTGCTGCGCCGGGCTCGAGGGGCGACGCCTCGCCGCGCAACGGGGACTTGAAATTTCCGACACCAAACCTACTTCTCGGTCACCCAACCCGCTGAAGGAGGTGTCGCATGTACGGCAGTTTCTACGGTAGTTTCGACGGCGGTGCAGTGAACGGACTCCGGCAGCTCGAGAGCGAGCTCGACCAGATCCTGGAGCGCTGGGCACCCTCGACGGGCATCCGCTCGCCAGGGCGCGGTGCCTTCCCGCCGGTCAATGTGGGTTTCACCGCCGACCGCGTCGACGTGTACGTGTTCGCGGCAGGACTCGACCCGAAGAGCATCGACGTGACCGTCCAGCAAAACCTGCTGGTCCTGTCCGGCCGCCGCGGCATCGCGAGCGACGACACGGCTGATTACTACAGGAAGGAGCGGTTCGAAGGTGAGTTCCGCCGCGTGATCACGTTGCCCGACGACGTGGACGTCGACAAGGTCGCGGCCAAATACCGCGACGGCGTACTGCACGTGACGGTGCAGCGCCGTGAAGCGGCGCGCCCGCGGCAAATTTCGGTGCAATGAATTCACGAACGGAGGCGAACATGGCAGAAGTCGCAAAGCGCGAACCCACCACGGCTGCGGTGAACGCGGGCGAGGCGGCCGCATTGGCGCCCCTCGTCGACATTTTCGAAACCGGTGACGGCATTACGGTGCAGGCCGAAATGCCGGGTGTGTCGAAGGATCGGCTCAACGTGCAGGCGGACCGCAACGGCCTGTTGCTCGAAGGGGACATCGTCATCGACATGCCCCAGGGCATCGAGGCGGTGTACGCCGACGTGCGCGCGACGCGGTACCGGCGCAGCTTCAACCTGAGCGGCGAACTCGATACCGACCGGATCGAGGCGACGCTCAAGGACGGGGTGCTCACGGTACACATCCCCAAGCGCGCCGAGTTCACGCCGCGAAAGATCGAGGTCCGCGTCGACTAGACTGCGTTGTTGCCGGGCGTCTTCGTCCGGCAACGAATGGCGCGACCTCGCGTTTCGGGGGGCGGCATGATGCCGCTCCCCCCGCTTCTGCTGCCGGAACCGCGCTCTTCCTACGTCAACTTCGGTGGAGCGCTGATGCCGCCGGGCGGTCCCGGTTGCGAGAATCGCTGCGTCCTCGGCGCCCCGAATCCACATGAGCGAACGATCCGCTTCGCCCGGCCTGGTTACGCTCGGCATCCCCGGCCTCGACAACGTGCTGCTCGGCGGTCTTCCCGCCGACCGGGTCTATCTCATCGAAGGTGACCCGGGTGCCGGCAAGACCACGCTTGCGCTGCAATTCCTGCTCGACGGCCGCGCGCGCGGCGAATCCGGGCTGTACGTCACGCTCTCGGAAACGAGCAACGAACTGCGCGCCGTGGCGCATTCGCACGGCTGGGACCTTGCGGGCATCCACCTCACCGAGCTCGCGACTGCCGAGGCGAGCCTGTCCTCCGACGCGGAGAACACGATGTTCTACCCGTCCGAGGTGGAGCTGTCGGAGGTGACGGACCGCGTCCTGCGCGACGTCGAGGAGCTTCGACCTTCGCGGATCGTCATCGACTCGCTGTCGGAGCTTCGGCTGCTCGCGCAGAACCCGTTGCGTTATCGGCGCCAGATCCTCGCGCTCAAGCAGTTCTTCGTCGGGCGCCGCTGCACGGTCCTGCTGCTCGACGACCGCTCCGCGAACGAGCACGACATCCAGGTCCAAAGCATCGTGCACGGCGTCATCTGCCTGGAGCTTCGCACGCCCGATTACGGCGTGATGCAGCGGCGGCTGCAGGTGATGAAGATGCGCGGACGCGCCTTCCGGCCCGGGTACCACGACTTCCTGATCGTCAGCGGCGGACTTCGCGTCTTCCCGCGCCTCGTTGCCGCCGAGCATTCGGTGCGCTATGTGCCGAGCGTCGTGACGAGCGGGTTGCCCGAGCTCGACGCGCTGATGGGCGGTGGTCTCGACCGAGGCACCAGCGCGCTGATCGTCGGGCCGGCCGGCGCGGGGAAATCGACGTTCGCGATCCACTACGCCTTGCAGCTCGCCCGTCACGGCGAACGCGCGTCGATGTTCCTGTTCGACGAGAGCGATCGCACGCTGCGTGAGCGCGCCCGTGGACTCGGGATGGCGATCGACGATCTGGTCGACGAGGGTCGGATCGGATTGCGCCAGGTCGACCCGGGTGAGCTGTCGGTCGGCGAACTCGTCCAGCTCGTACGCGACGAGGTCGAGCAGCAGCAGGCGCGCCTCGTCGTCATCGACAGCCTGAACGGCTACCTGAACGCCATCCCCGACGAGCGCTTTCTCACGCTGCAACTGCACGAACTCCTCTCCTATCTCGGCCAGCGCGGCGTCACGAGCCTTCTCGTCATGGCGCAAAGCGGCATGATCGGCCAGATGGCCTCGCCGGTCGATGCAAGCTATCTCGCCGATTCGGTGATCCTGCTTCGCTACTTCGAGGCGTTCGGCGAGGTCCGCCAGGCGATCTCGGTGCTGAAGCGCCGCGGCGGACGGCACGAGCGCACCATCCGGGAATTCCGGTTCAGCCCCGAAGGCATCCGGATCGGCGAGCCGCTCACGCAATTCCGCGGCGTGCTCACCGGCGTGCCGACCTATACCGGCGAAGAGCTGCCGCTGCTCGCGCCGAATGAGATGCGATGAGTGCCGAAGCGGACGTGGAGCGCCGCGTCCTGGTCCTCGCTCCCACGCTTCGCGACGCCCTCAACACGAGCCGCATCCTGGGCAAGGCCGGCATTTCCACCTACGCGTGCGGCGACGTCGAGGGCGTGTGCAAGGAGATCTCGAACGGCGCGGGGGCGCTCGTCATCACGGAGGAAACGCTTGCCGGAGGGCGCGCCGCGCGGCTCGCGGCGTACCTCCGCGATCAGCCGCAATGGTCCGATCTTCCGATCATCGCCGTCACACGCGGCGGGCCCGACTCGGCGGCGGCAATTCACGTGATGGAGACGCTCGGCAACGTCATCCTGCTCGAGCGGCCGGTGCGCATCGGCACGTTCGCCACCGCAGCCCGCACTGCGCTGCGCGAGCGTGCGCGACAGTACGAGCTGCGCCGCCTGCTCGCGCAACTGCACGAAACCGACCGGCGCAAGGATGTCTTCCTCGCCATGCTCGCGCACGAATTGCGCAATCCGCTCGCGCCGATCCGCAATGCAAGCGAAATCTTCCGCCATGCCGGGCGACACGATCAGGTCCTGTCGCGCGCGGCAGACATCGTCGGCCGCCAGGTCGCGCTTCTGTCGCGTCTCGTCGACGACCTGCTCGACGTCTCCCGCATCACGCAAGGCAAGGTGCAGTTGCGGCGCACGGCCTTCGACCTCCGCACGTCGATCACGCAGGCGGTCGAGACTGCGGGGCCGTTGCTGCAGCGGAAGCGGCAGCGGCTCACGCTGCGGCAGCCGTCCCAGCCGCTGATCGTCGACGCCGATGCTGCCCGGATGACCCAGGTGGTTGGCAATTTGCTCAACAACGCTGCGAAATACACGCCCGAGGGCGGGCACGTGCGCCTCTCGGCGCGGCAGTTCGGGGCAAGCGTCTTCGTTCGCGTGAGCGACGACGGGGTGGGCATCGCGCCGCACATGCTGCCGTCGGTGTTCGACCTATTCACGCAAGCCGACGACTCGCTCGACCATCGCCAGGGCGGCCTCGGCATCGGGCTGACGCTCGTGCGCAGCATCGTCGAGATGCACGGCGGCCGGGTGCGCGCGCGAAGCGCAGGTCGCGGCTGCGGAAGTTGTTTCTTGTTCTACCTCCCGGTGAGCCGGGTGGGCGAGCACGACGGCAACCGCGAAACGGAGGCGCCGGCCACGGCGAGGATTGCGCGGCGCGTTCTGCTCGTCGACGACAACGTGGACGCGGTGGAAAGCCTGGCGATGCTTCTGCGCTCCGCAGGTCACGAGGTCGCGACCGCATACGACGCACCTTCGGCCCTCCGCCTGATCGAGGAATGCAAACCCGAACTGGCGGTGCTCGATATCGGTTTGCCCGGCATGGACGGCTACGGGCTCGCGCGCGAGATTCGCAATCGCCCCCACTTGCGGGACGTCGTGCTCGTCGCGCTCACCGGCTACGGCAAAGTCGAGGACCGCATGCGGTCGCGCGAGGTGGGATTTGCCCACCATCTCGTCAAGCCGGCGAGCGTAGGGGAATTGCACCGGGTGCTGACGACGCCGGCCTGCGGTTGAGGGCCTCGCCCGCACGGCGGCACGCGCTCGTCGCCCCGGGGCCGCTCTCGCACATTTGGCAGTGGTGCCCGGGACCGGACTCGAACCGGTACGGCCTCGCAGCCGAGGGATTTTAAGTCCCTTGTGTCTACCTGTTTCACCACCCGGGCGCCTCGGCGATTGTAATCGTCGCGGGAGCGTCCGGAACTCGCGGCGTTCCCGATCACCGAAGGAATAAGCGCGCCGCCGACGTTGTTTGCCGTGGTCGGGTTTGCGGTCCCCCCGGCGGCTTCGCGACTTGGCCGGGCAATACAACCAAGCAAAGGATCGAAAATGAACGCGATTGCAGGTTCCAAGGGGGTTCGGGCGGCGGTTGCCGCGTCGTTCGCAGTGGCGCTCGCGCTGGCCGCCGGCGCGGCCGTGGCCGACACGATGAAGGTCGAACTGACGCCGGCACAGGAGGTGCCGCCGGTGCAGGCCAGTTCGTCCGGCAGCGGCACCATCACCATCAACGACGACGGCAGTGTGAGCGGCAGCGTCACCGCGCAGGGCTTCACGCCCACGGCGGCGCACATCCACGAAGGTAAAACCGGCGCGAACGGCAAGGTGATCGTGCCGTTCACCAAGGACGGCGACAAGTTCTCGGCGCCGGCCGGTGCGAAGCTGACGCCGGATCAGATGAAGGCGTTCAAGGCGGGCGACCTGTACGTCAACATCCACAGCGCCGCGCATCCGGGCGGCGAGGTGCGCGCGCAGCTCAAGCCGTAACAGTCAAAAGTAGGGTCCGACCCTACTTTTGCCGCCTTCGGCTTCACGGCCGCACGTCGTCCCGGCGCGCGGCCGTTTGACTCGCCTGCAATGGGCGAGCGGCGACTGTTTGCCCTTCGCCCGCGCGTCAATGAACGAGCAGGACGGGCACGTGCGCGAGGTGCAGCACGCGCGTCGTCACCGACCCGAGCGCGACGTTCGCGAGTGCGGTCATCCCGCGGGTGCCCATGAAGATCATGTCGGCACCGACCTTCGTCGCGTGCTCGACGATGGTCTCGGCGATCGGCCCCACGAGTCGGACCGCCTCGTAGGCGACGCCCGCGTCGTCGAGCACGCGACGGCTCGGCGCCAGCATCGCGTCGCTCTCGTCGGCGTAGTACTTCTGCACCATCTCGTGGCTTACGAACGCGCCCATGTTGGGCACGCGTGGAATCGGAAGATGGACGGTGCAGAGCTCGATCGCGGGCGTTTCGCGATACCAGCCGAGCGTGTCGACGAGCTTTCGCGTCGCCCGCACGGCACTTTCCGAACCGTCGACGGGTAGCAGGACTTTCAACGAGACCTCCTTCGGGAGCGGGCGTTCTGGCGTGGGCCAAAGCGACGTCGCATTGTCGCAGATCAAGAACGGCCGACCTCGCTCTGCCCACAATGATGCGTCGCATCGTCGCCTGCGAGCGCGCGCTCGCCCCACGCCTTGCAAGGCCCGACCCTCGCCGTCCCCGCCGCCTCGCGCTGCTTCCATTGCGGCAGCGACAATCCGCCCGGTTCGTCGTGGCATGCCGTCATCGACGGCGCCGACGCGGACTTCTGCTGCGCGGGTTGCCTCGCGGTCGCGCAGACGATTCGCGCGGCGGGCCTGCTCGCGTTCTACCAGCGCCGCGACGCCGACTCACCGGCCGATTCTGCGGTCGTTGCGGAGCGTGACGCATCGTTCGAGGCCGAAGCGGCCGACCCGGTCGTCGACGTGGTGGCAAACGATGCGCACGAAACCGCACTCCTCATCGAAGGCCTGCGGTGCGGCGCCTGCGTGTGGCTGATCGAAACCTGGCTCGGTCGCCAGCGCGGGATCGCCGACGTTGCGGTGAACCTCGCGACGCGCCGCGCGCGCGTGCGCTTCGATCCGCGCGCGACCGACGTCGCAGGGATCCTGCGCGCGTTCGCCGCGATCGGCTATCACGCCCATCCGTACGATCCCGCGCGTCGCGAAGCGATGGCGCGCGCCGAGAGTCGCGCGCTGTTGCGGCGCGCCGCGATCGCGCTGCTCGGCATGATGCAGGTGATGATGTTCGCGGTGCCGGCGTACCTGTCGGCCGACGGCGTCGACGCCCAATATCGTGTGCTGATGAACTGGGCGAGCTTCGTGCTCACGCTGCCGGTCGTGGTCTATTCGGCCGCGCCGTTCTTCGCAGGCGCGTGGCGCACGCTGCGCCGGTGCACGCTCGGGATGGACGTGCCCATTGCGCTCGGCGTCGGCGCCGGCTTCGTCGCCAGCACCCGGGCCACGCTTCGTGGCGAAGGCGACGTCTATTTCGACTCGGTCACGATGTTCGTCGCGCTCGTGCTGTGCGCGCGCTGGCTCGAACTGCGCGTGCGCGAGCAGGCGGGTGACGCGCTCGAGGCCACCGCGCGCGATGCGCCAATCGTCGCCGAGCGGCTGGTCGACTATCCGCGGACGAGCGCCGTCGAAGCGATTCCTGCGCGAAGCCTCGCGCGCGGTGATGTCGTTCGCGTCGCGACCGGCGCAACGATCCCCGCCGACGGCGAAGTCGTCGAGGGCCGGTCGAGTGTCGAAGAAGCGATCCTGACCGGCGAAAGCGCGCCGCGGCGGAAGCAGGCCGGCGATCGCGTGCTCGCCGGCTCGATCAACGGCGAAAGCCCCCTTCTGATCCGCGTGAGGGCGGCAGGGGAGGCGACGACGTTGCGCGGCGTTGCACGACTGGCCGAGCGCGCGTCGGCCGAGCGTCCGCAGGTTGCGCGCCTCGCCGATCGCGTCGCCGCGCGCTTCGTCGCGGCGCTGCTCGTCGTCGCCGCCGCCGCGGCGCTCGCGTGGTCGTTCATCGATCCATCGCGTGCGTTGCCTGTGGCGATCGCCGTGCTCGTCGTGTCGTGCCCATGCGCGCTGTCGCTCGCCACGCCGGCGGCGCTCGCGTCCGCCGCCGGCGCGCTCGCGCGAATGCGCGTGCTCTGCGTGCGTCCCGATGCGCTCGAAGTGCTGTCGCGCGTGACGCACGTCGTGTTCGACAAGACCGGCACGCTGACGCTCGGCGAACCACGCCTGCTCGGAATCGACGTCGACCAGACCGACGAAGCGCGCTGTCTTGCGATCGCGAGTGCGCTCGAGCGGGGCTCGACGCATCCGATCGCGCGCGCGCTCGCCCGGCATCACGCAACGACGCCGCTCGCCGCACATGACGTGGCGGCGACGCCCGGCTGCGGTGTCGAAGGCACGGTCGAGGGCACGCGCTACCGCCTGGGCAAGCCCGCATGGGTTCGCGCATTCGCGGCATCGGCTGCCGACGCGCCCGAGCCGGTTTCCGGGGGTGAAACGGTCGTCGCGCTCGGCGACGCGCAGCGCATCGTCGCGACGCTCGGCTTCGGCGACGGGATCCGGTCCGATGCCGCCGCACTCGTCGCCGCACTGAAGCGCCGCGGCCTCGGCGTGTCGATCCTGTCCGGCGACGACCCGGCAAGCGCCGCGCACGTTGCGTCGCAGGTCGGCATCGCCGACGTGTGCGGCGGCGCATCGCCTGCCGACAAGCAGGCGGCCATCGCGGCGCTGCAGGCGCACGGCGACGTCGTGGCGATGGTGGGTGACGGCGTCAACGACGCACCGGGCCTCGCCCGCGCCGACGTTTCGATCGCGTTCGGGGACGCGGCGACGCTCGCGCAATGGACGGCCGACATCGTCATCCCGGGTGGCGATGCGATGCGCATCGCGCAGGCGCTCGCCACCGCGCGGCGCACGTTCCGCGTCGTGCGCGAGAACTTGGGCTGGGCGCTCGTCTACAACGCCATCGCGATCCCGCTCGCGGCGTTCGGCTTCGTCTCGCCGCTCGTCGCCGCGGCCGGCATGTCGGCATCGTCGCTCGCCGTCGTGCTCAACGCCGCGCGACTCGCACGCATCGATGCGCGTTGATGGAAATCCTCTACATGCTGATTCCGCTGTCGGTCGCGCTCGCGATCGTCATCGGCGCCTGCTTCTGGTGGGCGAGCGCGTCGGGGCAATTCGACGATCTCGAAGGGCCGGCACACCGAATTCTCGACGACGACGACCGCGTGCATTGACCTGCGTCAACTCCTGCAACGCCGCTCGCCGCTACCATCGCTTCGCCCCTTCGAGCGAGCACGCGACACCATGACAGGACCCGCCGCGGCCGTCGTTCCGGCCGACACCGCCACGTTCAACTACAAGGTCGTACGCCAGTTCGCGATCATGACGATCGTCTGGGGCGTGGCGGGCATGTCCGTCGGCGTCGTGATCGCGGCGCAGCTGCTGTGGCCCGACCTCACGTACGGCATTCCGTGGCTGTCGTACGGTCGCCTGCGTCCGCTGCACACCAACGCGGTCATCTTCGCGTTCGGCGGTTGCGGCCTCATCGGCACGTCGTATTACGTCGTGCAGCGCACGTGCCAGGCGCGCCTCTTCGGCGGCCCGCTCGCGGGCTTAACGTTCTGGGGCTGGACCGCGGTGATCGTGCTCGCGGTGATCACGCTGCCGCTCGGCTACACGAGCAGCAAGGAATACGCCGAGCTCGAGTGGCCGATCGACATCCTGATCGCGATCGTGTGGGTGGCGTACGCGATCGTGTTCTTCGGGACGATCGCGAAGCGCCGCACGCCGCACATCTACGTCGCCAACTGGTTCTACGGCGCGTTCATCCTGACGATCGCGCTCCTGCACATCGTCAACAGCGCGGAAGTCCCGGTGTCGTTCTGGCCGATGAAGTCGTACTCGGCGTACGCGGGCGTGCAGGACGCGATGGTGCAGTGGTGGTACGGCCACAACGCGGTCGGCTTCTTCCTCACCGCGGGCTTCCTCGGGATGATGTACTACTTCGTGCCGAAGCAGGCGGGGCGGCCCGTGTACTCGTACCGCCTGTCGATCGTGCACTTCTGGGCGCTGATCTTCACGTACATGTGGGCAGGCCCGCACCACCTGCATTACACGGCGCTGCCCGACTGGACGCAGTCGATCGGCATGCTGTTCTCGCTGATCCTGCTCGCCCCATCGTGGGGCGGCATGATCAACGGGATGATGACGATGTCGGGCGCGTGGCACAAGTTGCGCGACGACCCGATCCTCAAGTTCCTGATCGTCTCGCTGTCGTTCTACGGCATGTCGACCTTCGAAGGGCCGATGATGTCGATCAAGACGGTCAACGCGCTGTCGCACTACACCGACTGGACGATCGGCCACGTGCATTCGGGCGCGCTCGGCTGGGTGGCGTTCATCACCATCGGCAGCATGTACTACGTGATCCCGCGGCTCTTCGGCCGCGCGGAAATGTGGTCGACGCGCCTCATCACGCTCCACTTCTGGATCGCGACGATCGGCGTCGTGCTCTACATCGCGTCGATGTGGATTGCCGGCGTGATGCAGGGCCTGATGTGGCGCGCGACCAATCCCGACGGCACGCTCACGTACGCGTTCGTCGAGAGCGTCAAGGCGACGTATCCGTTCTACGCGATCCGCCTCACCGGTGGCGTGCTGTTCCTCGCCGGCATGCTGGTGATGGCGTGGAACGTGTTTCGCACGGTGTCGCTCGGCAAGCCGGTCGAGGCGCGCATTCCGTCGCTCGCGGGTCCCGCACCTGCGGCCGCCTGAGAACCTGCAAATGAAATTCAGTCACGAACTGATCGAGAAGAACGTCGGCTGGCTCGTCGTGCTGACGGTGCTGGTCGTCGCCGTCGGTGGCCTCGTCGAGATCGTTCCGCTGTACTTCCAGAAATCGACGACCGAGCCCGTCGCCGGCATCGAGCCGTACCCCGCGCTCGAGCTCGTCGGCCGCGACGTCTACGTGCGCGAGGGCTGCAACAACTGCCACTCGCAGATGATCCGGCCGTTCCGCGCGGAGACGGAGCGCTACGGCCACTATTCGGTCGCCGGCGAATCGGTGTACGACCACCCGTTCCTCTGGGGCAGCAAGCGCACGGGTCCCGACCTCGCGCGCGTCGGCGGCCGCTACTCGGACGACTGGCATCGCGTGCATCTCAACAACCCGCGCGACGTGGTGCCCGAGTCGAACATGCCCGGCTATCCGTGGCTTGCGAAGACGCCGCTCGACCAGAAGGACGTCCAATCGAACATGCGTGCTCTGCGACGCGTCGGCGTTCCCTACACCGACAACGACATCGCGAAAGCCCCGGAGCAATTGAAGGGCAAGACCGAGGAGGACGCGGTCATCGCGTACCTGCAGCATCTCGGCCTGGCACTTCGGAACGTGAAATAGCCATGGAAACGTACGCGTTGTTCTCGAGCGTGATCACCACGCTGTCGTTCGTCCTGTTCATCGGCATCGTCGCCTGGGCGTGGAGCGGCCGGCGTCGCGAAACCTTCGCGCGCGCGGCGAACGAGCCGTTCGCGCTGCCGGACGATCCCGGCACGTCGGACGACGGGGCCGTGAAATGAGCGACTTCGTGTCCAACGGCTGGGCGTTCTATGTCGCCATCGTCACGCTGCTGTCGATCGCCGGCTGCGCGGCGCTGCTTTATTCGCTCGGGCGCATGCGCGTCGCACACAAGGCGGGCGAGCGCGTCGAGACGACCGGGCACGTATGGGACGGTGACCTCGCCGAGCTCAACCATCCGCTGCCGCGCTGGTGGATGTGGCTCTTCTACGCGACGATCGCGTTCGCGCTCGGCTACCTTGTGCTGTACCCGGGGCTCGGGAAGCTCCCGGGCCTGCTCGGCTGGACGTCGGGCAACGCGTACGTGGGCGAAGTCGATGCGTTCGACGCGAAGATCGCGCCGCGCTATGCACGCTATCTCGCGATGGACGTGAAGGACGTCGCGCGCGACGCGGAAGCGCGCGCGATGGGCGAGCGGCTGTTCCTCAACTACTGCGCGCAATGCCACGGTTCCGACGCCGGCGGCAGCAAGGGCTTCCCGAACCTGCGCGACAGCGACTGGCTCTACGGCGGCGAACCCGAGCGCATCCGCGAGACGATCGCCAACGGGCGCAACGGCATCATGCCCGCGTTCGGCGCCGCGCTTGGCGACGAAGGCGTGCGCGACGTCGCGGCGTACGTACGCAGCCTCTCGGGCCTGCCCGCCGACGACGTGCGTGCGCATGCGGGCAAGAAGGTGTTCATGCAGAACTGCGCCGCGTGCCACGGCGTCGACGCCAAGGGCAACCGCGACATCGGCGCGCCGAACCTTACCGATCGCGTGTGGCTCTACGGCAGCACCGAAGCGGCGATTCTCGAGACGATCCGCAACGGCCGTGGCGAAGCGTCGGCGGTCACGCGCATGCCCGCGCACAAGGACCGCCTCGACGCGGGCAAGATCCAGCTCCTGACGGCGTACGTCTGGGGCCTGTCGAACGTCAGGTAAGCGATGGCGCCGGTGATCGAACGCGAGCGCGATGCGTCGGCAACACCGCGGCCGGCGCCGCGGCGCGTGATCCCCATCCAGCCGACGACCGACGAGGTCGCGCTCTACGAGATCCGCAAGAAGATCCAGCCGCGCGCGGTGCACGGCTGGTATGCGCGGTGGCGCGTCGTGCTGGTGTTCGCGACGCAGATCGTCTTCTACGGCCTGCCGTGGCTGTCGTGGAACGGGCGGCAGGCGGTGCTGTTCGACCTCGCAGCGCGCAAGTTCTACCTGTTCGGCGGCGTGTTCTGGCCGCAGGACGTGATCTACCTTGCGGTGCTCTTGATCATCTGCGCGCTGTCGCTGTTCCTGTTCACGGCTGTGGCAGGCCGGTTGTGGTGCGGCTACGCGTGTCCGCAGACGGTCTACACCGAGATCTTCATGTGGATCGAGCGGACGATCGAGGG
This sequence comes from Burkholderiales bacterium, assembly GCA_025927765.1. Classification (GTDB taxonomy): domain Bacteria; phylum Pseudomonadota; class Gammaproteobacteria; order Burkholderiales; family Casimicrobiaceae; genus VBCG01. The sequence goes on along the minus strand of JAICKU010000004.1, from coordinate 21,160 downwards.
CGACCGGGTCGCGCGCCTGCGCCTCGACGGCGCGCCGATGTCACCGCGCAAGTTCGCGCTCCGAAGTGCGAAGCACGCGGCGTGGCTCGCGGTGGCGCTGTGGACCGGGTACACGTTCGTCGGCTATTTCACGCCGATCCACGTCCTCGGCTCCAACGTGCTCGCGCTGTCGCCCGGGCCCTGGGAGGCATTCTGGATCCTGTTCTATTCGGCGGCGACGTACGGCAACGCGGGGTGGCTCCGCGAGCAGGTGTGCAAGTACATGTGCCCGTACGCGCGCTTCCAGAGCGTGATGTTCGACCGCGACACGCTCGTGATCACGTACGACCGCGAGCGTGGCGATCCACGCGGCGGCCGCTCGAAGGCGGCCGATCCGAAGGAGAAGGGACTCGGCGACTGCGTCGACTGCGGCATCTGCGTCCAGGTGTGTCCGACCGGCATCGACATCCGCAACGGCCTGCAGCACGAGTGCATCGGCTGCGCGGCGTGCATCGACGCGTGCGACCAGGTGATGGACCGGATGGGCTACGCGCCCGGGTTGATCCGCTACACGACGCAGAATGCGCTCGACCGGCATCTGTCGCGCGTCGACCAGTGGCGCCGGGCGCTGCGCCCGCGCACGATCGTCTATTCGGTGGTGCTGCTCGCGATCGTCGCGGTCGCCGCGTGGTCACTCGCGACGCGCGTGCCCCTTCGCGTCGACGTGATCCGCGACCGCGGCGCGCTCGCGCGCGAGACCGTGCCCGGGCAGATCGAGAACGTCTACCGCGTGCAGATCATGAACACCGACGAGACGCCGCGGCGCTACACGCTCGATGCTGCCGGCCTGCCGGGGCTGGCGGTTGCCGGTGTGTCGCAGCCGGTCGAACTCGATCCCGCGTCCACGCGCCTGATCGCGGTGCGCCTCATCGCGCCGCTCGAGCCGAGCGGCGTGGAGCCGCCCGGACCCGGCACGCATCGTGTCGAGGTCACCGTGCGCGCCGTCGACGATCCCCACGTGGTCCGCCATGAGCCATCGACGTTCATCATCCCGCGCTGATCGCTTTCCCTGGCTGTTGGCCGCCGGACCGGCGATTGTCGTTGTCGCGTCGTTCGTCACGATGGCAATCGCCGCGACGCACGACGATGGCCTCGTCGCCGCCGACTACTACAAGCTCGGGCTCACGATCAATCGCCGGCTCGCCGCCGCGCCGCAAACGCTGCACGAGGTCGCAGCGACGCTCACCATCGCACACGACGGCGCCGTGCGCGTGCGTCTCGACGAAGAACCGAAGATCGTGACGCTGTCGCTGCGGCCCGTCGGCGTGCACGCGCCGCCGATGGCTGTCGCGCTGCGCCGCACCGCGCCCGGCGAATGGACCGGCACCGTTGATCCGATCGCGCCGGGGCGCATGACCGCGACGATCGAGGCCGACGGGACGCCGCTGCCGGTGACGCTCGTCGAAACGCTGCCGGCGACGGTGCGCGTGCACGCCGCGCTGCCATCGGGTTGAGTTTGCGCGAATGCCTCGCGCTTTGCGATGAAGCGCCTCGTCTCCCGCTCGGCGAAACGCGCGATGACGCTGCTGTGGCCCGGATTTCTCGCCGCCGTGGTCGCGGAGGTCGCGTTCTTCGCGATGTTCGATCCGCTCGATTTCAACATGCGCATCGGGCTTTCGCGCGAGGCCGTCTATACGTTCGGCTTCGCCGCGTTCTGGCTGCTCGGCATCCTGTCGTCGGCGCTGACGCTGTTCCTGCAAGCCGGGAACGACGACGATCAGCCGTTCGAGTAACGGCATGACCGGCTTTGCAGCGCCGCCGTGACCGTTACGTTGCTCGTCAGCGCCTGGCTCGTCGGCGCGCTCGGTGGCGTGCATTGCGTGACGATGTGCGGCAGCTTCGTCGGCGCGCTGGCGGCTCGCGATGCCTTGCGCAAGGCTCCGCACCGCGTGCGCGCGGCCGCCGGCGGTCAGATGCTCTACCACGCGGGACGCATCACGACGTATGCGCTGCTCGGCGCGTCGTTCGGCCTCGCAGGAAGCGCGACGATACGCGCGATCGACCTCGCGTGGCTGCAACGCGCGCTCTACGTCGTGGCCGACGTGCTGGTGCTGCTGCTCGCCGCGAGCCTCGTCATCCGCGTGCGCGCGGTCGGCGCGTTGCAGCGTGCCGGCGCCGTCGCGTTCGCGCCGTTGCTGCGCAGCGTGCAACCGCTGTTGCGCCTGCCCGGATGGCCCGGACGCGTCGCCGTCGGCCTCGCCTGGGGCCTGATGCCGTGCGGCCTCGTCTACAGCGTGCTGCCGCTCGCGTTGTTCGCGGGCGGCGCGTGGCAGGGGGCGTTGGTGATGGCGGCCTTCGGCATCGGCACGCTGCCGAGTCTCGTCGCCGGGGGCGTTGCGCTCGCGCGCCTGCAGTCGATCGCGCCTGCCGGCGTTGTCCGCTTCGCCGGCGCCGCGATGCTGGCGGCCTTCGCTGCGTTCGGGTTGTGGCGGGTGTTCGCCACCCCGGAGATGCTCGCGGCGGTCCCATTCTGCATCGTCCCGTAGCTGCCCGGCGGCCAGGCGACGCCGCCGCGTGGCGCGAACTCGCGGCTTCGGGCGCTGACTCACATGCGCCGGCGGTCGCGTGGTGTGCGTGCCGCGGCGTTCCTCCGCGTGCATGAACAGCCCCGCCTCCGAGCTCGACGCTCTCTTCGAAAGTGCCCCCGCCGCGAGCAAGCGGTTCGACCCGGCCGCGTTCGCGCACCTGCCGCCACCCGTGCAAGGCTATCTGCGCGGCGCCATTGCACCGGGAACGCCGCTTGCGTCCGCCGTCCGTTTGCGGATGCACGGCTCGCTGCGGTTGAAGCGGTGGCGCCGGTTCGTGGCCGAGGAAGTGCTCGTGCAGGGCCGCGGCATGATCTGGCGCGCGAAGGTGCGCATGGGCCTTTTCGGCGTGCGCGGCTTCGACCGCTTCGTGGACGGCGTCGGAGCGATGCAGTGGAAGCTCGGCGGCGTGGTGTCCGTCGTCCGGGCGGATGGCCCCGACGTGACGCGCTCGGCCGCGGGACGCTTCGCCGCCGAGTCGATCTGGCTGCCGTCGGTGTTTTGCGACGAGCGCGTGACGTGGCGCGCCGACAACGGCGTCGTGCACGCCCGACTGCCCACCGATGGCGAGGTGCAGGACCTTGCGCTGTCGCTGAGTCGTGGCTGTCTCCAGCAGGTGTCGCTGAAGCGCTGGGGCAACCCCGACGACGGCGCATTCGGGTCGTTCGACTTCGGGGCGCAGGTGGAGCAGCAGGCCCGCTTCGGCGGCTACACCATTCCTGCCCGCGTGCGCGTGGGCTGGCATTTGGGCAGCCCCGGCTTCGACGAGGGGCAGTTCTTTCACGCCACGATCGACGAGGCGACGTTCCGCTGAACCGGGTTTCTCTATAATTTTGCGATGCCTACCGCGCACCGCGGCGCGATCGTCGCCGTCGTCACGCTGCTCGCGCTCTCGTTCCTGTGCCTCGCGGTCGGTTTGGCGGCGGCGCCGCGGCCGCGGCTGTGGCTGATCGCCGGCTGGGCGGCCGGCGCGTGCGGCTCCGCCATCGCGCTCGTCCGGCTGTTCCGCGAAGCGCGCGGTCGCGCGGTCGCGGACCACGCGCTCGAGCATCGCGAGGCGCGCCTTCGCGGCATTCTCGATTCCGCCATGGACGCGATCATCACGGTCGACGACGCGCAGCGCGTCGTCATGTTCAACAACGCCGCCGAGAAGATGTTCGGCTGGTCACGCGACGAAGCGATCGGTCAGCCGCTCGGGGCGTTCATCCCCGATCGCTATCGCCACGCACATGCGCAGCACGTCGCCCGGTTCGGCGACGCCAACGCGACGTCGCGGCGGATGGGCGGGTCGCTGCGCATCGTCACGGGCATGCGCCGCAACGGCGAGGAGTTCCCGATCGACGCGTCGATCTCCAAGACCGAAGAGTCCGGGCGCCGCTTCTACACGGTGATCCTTCGGGACATCACGGCGCGCATCGCTGCGGAAGAGGCGCTGCGCAAGTCGAAGGACGAGCTGCAGGCGCTCGGCGCGGCCGCACACATGACGCGCGAGCAGGAGAAGAGCCGCATCGCCCGCGAGCTGCACGACGAGCTCGGGCAGCTCCTGACGATGCTGCAGATGGACGTCGTGTGGTGCAAGGAGAAGCTGCCGTACGGCAACGAGTCGTTCGAGGCGCGTCTCGACCGGATGGAGGGGCTTCTGAAGGGCACGATCGCGGCGACGCGGCGCATCGCCTCCGACCTGCGTCCGCTGATGCTCGACGACCTCGGCCTCGTGCCGTCGCTCGAATGGCTGATCGAGAATTTTTCGCAGCGCACCGGCATCGCGTGCCGGCTCGACATCCCGGCGCGCGACCTCGCGCTGCCGAAGGCACACGCCACCGCGATCTTTCGCATCGTGCAGGAGTCGCTCACGAACATCGCGAAGCACGCCAACGCGCAGCACGCGACGATCGCGATCGAGCAGGACGACGACGCGCTCGTCGTGCGCGTCGAGGACGACGGTGTGGGCTTCCCCACCGACGCACCGCGCAAGCCCAATTCGTTCGGCCTCTTCGGGTTGCGCGAGCGCGCGTCGCTGATGGGCGGCGAGGCGACGATCGCAAGCACGCCGGGGAAGGGCACGAAGGTGGTCGTGCGCGTGCCGCGCGAAGCGATGGCGGCGGCATGATCCGCGTCGTGATCGCGGACGATCACCAGATCTTGCGCGAGGGACTGAAGCAACTGCTGCAGGCGGCAGGCGACCTCGACGTCGTCGGCGAAGCCGCCGACGGCTTCGCGGTGCTCGACCGCGTGCGCACGCTCGACTTCGACCTGCTGCTCCTCGACATGTCGATGCCGGGAAAAAGCGGCGTCGACCTCATCAAGCAGGTGAAGGCGGAGAAGCCGAAGCTGCGCGTCCTCGTGCTCAGCATGCACGAGGAGCATCAGTACGCCGTGCGGGCGATCCGTGCCGGTGCGTCGGGCTACCTCACGAAGGAGAGCGCGGCGTCGCAGCTCGTGTCCGCGATCCGCAAGGTGGCGGCCGGCGGCGCGTACATCACCGCGGAAGTCGCCGAGCGTCTGGCGCAGGACGCGATGCCGCGCAGCGAAGGGCCTGCGCACGCGGCACTCTCCGATCGCGAGTTCGAGGTGTTCCGCATGCTCGTCAACGGCGAGTCGGTGACCGACATCGCGTCGCGACTGCATCTGTCCGCGAAGACGATCAGCACGCACAAGGCGCGGCTCATGGAGAAGCTCGGCGTCGACAACAACGCCGACCTCGTGCACTACGCGGTGCGCCATCGCCTGATCGACGAGTAACGGAAGCAGGGTTGGCGCGGGGGTAGGGCGATCCCTACCCCGGCTCAGGCAGGCCCGACCGCGCAAAGCGGATTTCCCCCACGGCCGCATTCAGCCGGCGCCGATGTCGTGCGAGCGCGTGGACGCCAATAATGCGTTCCATGAATGCGCGAACCATCTTCATCGTCGACGACGTGCCCTCGATGCGCGAGCGCCTCGCCGAGCTCGTGCGCGACATCGAAGGCGTCGAGATCGTGGGCAGCGCCGGCACGCCCGACGGCGCAGTCGACGGCATCCTTCGCACGCATCCCGACTGCGTGTTGCTCGACTACCAGCTCGTCGACGGCACCGGCGTCGACGTGCTGCGCGCCGTGCATCCGAAGTCGCCCGAGATCGCGTTCATCATGCTCACCAATCACGCAACGCCGCAGCACCGGCGCGCGTGCCTCGACGCCGGCGCGCGGTTCTTCTTCGACAAGAGCACCGAATTCTCGTGCATCCGCGGCGCGATCGCCGAGCTCGACCGCGTCGCCCTCTAACCCGCCTCCTCACTCGAAAAAGAAGGATCAAGATGCAAGTCGCCACTGCCGTTCGTGTTCCCGCGCCTGCCCGGTCCGCCAAGGTGCGGCCGCTCCGACCGCTGCTGCACGAGGTCGGGCGCGAGCGCGTGTCGTGCGTCACGTGCAACCTGCGGCGAATCTGCATGCCGGTCGACATCGTCGACCCCGAGACGAAGGCGCTCTTCGCGTCGCTCGTCTCCACGCGCGTGCGGCTGCGCAAGGGCGAGGTGCTGTTCCGCTCCGGCGAGAAGTTCACCGGACTCTTTGCGATTCGCACGGGCTCGATCAAGACGGTGACGGCCACCGACGACGGTGCCGAGCAGGTGTCGGGCTACCACCTGCAGGGCGAGATCGTGGGCGTCGAAGGCATCGGCAACGACGTGTACGCCTGCAACGCCGTCGCGCTCGAGGACACGGAAGCGTGCACGCTGCCGTTCGATCGCATCGAGACGCTTGCGCACGAGGACGCGTCGTTCCAGCGCCGGCTCTACCGGTTGCTGTCGTCGGCGATCGTGCGCGAGCGCACGGTGACGCTCATGGTAGGCTCGATGCGCGCCGAGCAGCGGCTTGCGTCGTTCCTGCTCGATTTGTCGAATCGCTACCAGGCGCGCGGATACTCGCCGAGCGAATTCGTGCTGCGGATGACGCGCGAGGAAATCGGCAGCCATCTCGGCCTCAAGCTCGAAACGGTGAGCCGGCTGTTCTCGCGCTTCGCCGACGAGGGCCTGATCCTCGTCAACGGCCGGGTGATCCGGCTGCTCGACCGCCTCGCGCTGTCGCAGATCGTCTCGGCGAGCTGACGCGCCATGAATCCATCGCACGCCGTTCGCGGCTTCGAATTCGACGCGAATCTGATCCGCAAGTACGACGGCTTCGGCCCGCGCTACACGTCGTATCCGACCGCCGATCGCTTTCACGCGGGCTTTACGGCCGCGAATTATGTCGATGCGCTGGGTGCGCGCGTCGACGAGGTGCGGCCGCTGTCGCTCTACGTGCACCTGCCGTTCTGCAACACCGTCTGCTTCTACTGCGCCTGCAACAAGGTGATCACTGCGAACCGCGGGCGCTCGGCGAAGTACGTGCGCTACCTCGGCCGCGAGATCGATCTCGTGTCGTCGCTGCTCGAAGGCGAGCGGCGCGTGTCGCAGCTGCACTGGGGCGGCGGCACGCCTACGTTCCTCGCGCACGACGAGATGGCCGACCTGATGCGCATGCTGCGCGACGCGTTCCCGTTCGCCGACGACACCGAAGCGTCGATCGAGATCGACCCGCGCAAGGTCGACACCGGGACGATCGCGTTCCTGCGCGAGCTCGGCTTCAACCGCGTGTCGTTCGGAATCCAGGATTTCGATCCCGCCGTGCAGCGCGCCGTCAATCGCATCCAGAGCGAGGAGGAAACCCGAAGCGTGGTCACAGCGGCACGCGCGAACGGCTTCGCGTCGATCAACACCGACCTGATCTACGGGCTGCCCTTGCAGACCGTCACAGGATTCGCTGCGACGCTCGACAAGGTGATCGGCATCGCGCCCGACCGCATCGCGCTCTATGGTTACGCGCACGTGCCGCATCTCTTCAAGGCACAGCGGCAGATCGATGCCGGGGCGCTGCCGCAGGCCGAGACGAAGCTCGCGATCCTGTCGACGGCGATCGACAAGCTGACGTGTGCCGGCTACGTGTACATCGGCATGGACCATTTCGCGAAGCCCGGCGACGAGCTGGCGCTGGCACTCGCCGAAGGCAAGCTGCACCGGAACTTCCAGGGCTACTCGACACGGCCCGATTGCGACCTGATCGCCTTCGGCATGTCGGCGATCGGCAAGATCGGGCGCAACTACGTGCAGAACGAGAAGACGCTCGACGCGTATTACGGCGCGCTCGACCAGGGACGGCTGCCGGTGTTTCGTGGTTATGCGCTCGACGACGACGACGTGTTGCGCCGGCATGCGATCCAGAAGCTGATGTGCGAGTTCCGGCTCGACTTCGCCGAGCTTGCCGAAACGTTCTGCATCGACGCCCGGGAGTATTTGGCTGTCGAGCGCGTCGCACTGGCACCGCTTGCCGCCGACGGCCTCGTCACGCTGACGCCGTCGGCGATCGAAGTGACGCCGCGCGGCCGCATGCTCGTGCGCACGGTCGCGATGGCGTTCGACCGGCACCTGCGCGAGGCGCGCGAGCGCGCGTCGTATTCGCGCGTCATCTGATTCGGGGTCGGACGACCTTGTCGTACAGGTCGCCCAGCACGCCGTTCGGGTCGTAGCGCGCCTTCAGCGCGCGATAGGTCGCGCCGTCGTAGATCGACCAGAATTCGTCGCGGTCGAAGTACGAGTCGGAGTAGAGCGATTTCACGCCGCCCGCGCGCTGCACCTCGCGCTCGATCATGCGGTTGAGGAAGCCAGGCGGTCGCGGCTCGCGGAACGTGACGGCGTCCCAGAACCCGAAATTGATCGACAGCGTGCCGCGCGGCAGCGGGTAGAGCGTCGACGGCGCCGCCGCATCCGGCGCATGGATCGGGCAGATCCAGATCGGCAGCACGCCGATCTGGCGAAACAGGAAATCGAGGAATTCGGGCGCACGGGCGATGGGGATGTCGACGTCCTGGATCACCGACTCGCTCGTGCGTCCACGAAGGCCGTTGAGCGTACGCGTCAAGCCGACCCGCGCATTCCAGCGCATGATCTTCTGGTAGGTAATGGAATTGAGGCGCCCGCGACCGTACAAACGCCGCAACAGCGGTTGCTGCGCGCCGACGTTCTTCGAGCACCAGAACCAGTCGGTGTCCCACCGCCAAAGGTAATCGCGCGTCGTCAGGTAGTCGCGCGCGCGTTCGCGCAACGACCGGTAGTAGATGCGCTCGTACGTGTAGTCGCTCGTGAACGGCGCGTCGTCGACGAAGCGCGCGCACGACAGCACGAGGTCGCCGCGCGCGAACGCGACGCCGTCGACGAAGTCGACGCCGGGATCGGCACACGCGTTCGCAAGTGCGGCGAAGTACGCGGGCGCATCGTCGAACCGCGCGTGATCGACGCGCACGTAGCGCTCGACCGGGAGCATGCGCGCGGTGAGCTTCAGCGCGTAGCCGAGCGTGCCGTACGAGTTGGGAAAGCCGAGGAAGAGATCGCGATGTTCGTTCTCGGCGGTGCAGGTGACGATCGCTCCGTCGCCCGTGAGGACGTCCATTGCGACGAGCGTGTCGTGCACGAGTCCATGGCGAAACGACGTGGCTTCGATGCCCACGCCGGCCGCGGCGCCCCCGAGCGTGATCGACTTCAACTGCGGCACCACCGCGGGCATCGCGCCTTCGCTCAGCGTCGCATCCGCGAGGTCGACGAACGTGGTCATGCCCTCGGCCTCGACGAGCCCTGCGCGGCGGTCGACGCCGACCACCGCATCGAAATGGCTCACGTCGATGCGCGGCTTGTGCCGCGTGCGGTCGCGAAAGAGGTTCGACGTCGCCTTGGCGAGCCCGATGCCGTGGCCGCCCGGTGCGGCAGCGAGCCGTTCGCGCAACCGCGCGACCTTGTCCGCGTACGACGTCAACGCGAGGCCGCGCGCATCTGGCGTTCGATGCGCGCGTCGCTTCAGGCGGCCGCCGCCTGTCGATACAGGAACGACCGGCTCATCGGATAGTTCGTGACGTTGCCCTTGCTGACCGTCACCTGGAAAAGGAACGTGCGCGACGTGCGCGAGCGGAACATTTCCGCGCACGACCACAGGTAGGTGCGCCAGATGCGCCGCGTGCGCTCGTCGAAGCGCGCAGGATCGAGCGCCTGGATGCTCTGCCAGTTCTCGTCGAAGCGCGTCGCCCATTCGTCGAGCGTCAACGCATAGTGACGGCGGAGGTTCTCGATGTCGAGCACCTCGAGGCCGCACTGGTCCATCGCGTCGATCGCCTCGTGCAGGCTCGGGATCCAGCCGCCGGGGAAGATGTACTTGCGGATGTAGAACTCCGTGTCGAACGAGCCGACGTGGCCGATGAAGTGGATGACGCCGAGCGCACCCGGCTTCATCGCATCGGCATGCGCCTTGACGACGGCGGGCAACTGGTCGCGACCTGCATGCTCGAGCGTGCCGATCGACAGCAGCTTGTCGTATTGCCCGGGGATCTCGCGGAAATCGCACTCGACCACCTTGAGCTTGTCGGCGAGGCCCCGGCGCTCGAGGTCCTCGCGCAACTCCGCGACCTGCTCGCTCGCGGTATTGATGCCGGTGCCGATCGCGCCGTAGCGCTCCCACGCGTGGAGCATGAGGCCGCCCCAGCCGCAGCCGACGTCGACGAACGACTCGCCCGCCTGCAACTGCACCTTGCGGCACACGTGGTCCATCTTGTTGCGCTGCGCTTCCTCGAGCGTGCGCGTGCCTTCCTTCCAGTACGCGCACGTGTACATCATTCCGACGCGGTCGAGCCACGGTTCGTAGAACCCCTTGCCGAGCCCGTAGTGGAAGCGTGCATTCGACTTCGCCTGCGCGACCGACGCGTTGGAATACCGCGCCTCGTGCCAGCGATTGCGCATGCGGACGAGCCCATTCGGGTTCTGGCTGAACTGGCGATCCATCGCGAGACGGAAGGCCAGCGCGAACTCGCCCTCGACGTCGACGTCACCGTCGAAATACGCCTCGAGGAGGCCCACGTGGCCGTAGCGCAGCAGCCGCAGTTCGCCGCGATTCCGCCTGAAGATGATCGTGAAGCGCGGCGCCTCGTCGCTGTTGCGGTATTCGGTGCCGTTGGAAAAGACGATGCGGCAAGGAATGGTGGTCCCCTGCATCATCACGTCGAGCAACTTCTGCACCGACCCCGACGGGCGGTGCGAGGCCACGTCGGCGCGGCCTGTCTGTCGAGTCGGCAACGGGTTCATGTTCTTGTGTTGCTGACGAGCGATTGAAGGAAAGGTTCGTGCCCGGATCCCTCGGCAGCGTCATGATAATTGATGCCGGCCGGGGTTGGCATAATGCGGGCGGAACGGCACGGACTTCGCGCCGCTTCGGCTCGCAAGGGGAGGATGACGTCGTGCTGCACGGGGATCGAGGATTGACGCCTCCGCGCGAGGCGCTTGCGCGCCCGCGGCGCGGCATCGAGAAGGAAAGCCTGCGGGTCCGTCCCGACGGCTCGCTCGACACGACGCCGCATCCGCCTGCGCTGGGCTCGGCGCTCACGCATCCGCACGTCACCACCGACTTCAGCGAGTCGCAGCTCGAGCTCATCACCGGCATCCAGCCCGACGTCGCGTCGTGCGTGCGCGAACTGACCGAGATCCACCAGTTCGTCTATCGCCACATCGGCGACGACGCGCTGTGGGCGAGCAGCATGCCGTGCCGCCTGCCCGCCGACGACGCGATTCCCATCGGCCAGTACGGGCGCTCGAACGTCGGCAGGTTGAAGAGCGTGTATCGAATGGGCCTCGCGCGCCGCTACGGCCGGCGCATGCAGACGATTTCGGGCGTTCATTACAACTTCTCGCTGCCCGACGTCGCGATGTCGGCGTTGCAGGCGCGTGCGTCGGACGCGCGCGAGCTCCGCGACTTTCGCACCGAACGCTACTTCGCGGCGATTCGCAATTTCCGCCGCCATTCGTGGCTGCCGCTCTACCTCTTCGGCGCCTCGCCCGCCGTATGCCGATCCTTCGTGGAGGGCCGCGCGCACCGGCTGCAGCCGCTGTCCGACAACACGCTCTACCTGCCGTACGCGACGTCGCTGCGCATGGGCCCGCTCGGCTATCAGAGCGATGCGCAGCGCTCGATCGCCGTCAGCTTCAACAGCCTGCCCAACTATGCGGCGTCGCTGCATCGCGGACTCTCCGAGCCGTATCCCGCCTACGAGGCGATGGGCGTGCGCGGTGGCGACGGCGAGTACCGGCAACTCGCAACCACCCTGCTGCAGATCGAGAACGAGTTCTACGGAACGATCCGCCCGAAGCGTCGGATCCGGCGCGGCGAGCGGCCGCTGCACGCGCTGACCGAGCGCGGCGTCGAGTACCTCGAAGTGCGCAGCCTCGACCTCGATCCGTTCTCGCCGATCGGCGTCGATGCGGTCACGATGCGCGTGCTCGACGTGTTCCTGCTCGCGTGCGTGTTCGCGCACAGCCCGCCCGACACGCCGGACGAGATCGCGACGATCGCGCGCAACCAGTTCACGGTGGCGGAGCGGGGCCGCGAGCCCGGCCTGCGGCTCACGCGCGGCCGCGACGAGGTGGCGCTGTCCGACTGGGGCCTCGACGTGGTCGGCGCGTGCGGGCCGATCGCCGATGCGCTCGATGCGACCGCCGGCGGCAACGAATACCGCAGCGCGCTCGCGATCGCCGAGGCGCGCCTGCGCGACCCCGCGCAAACGCCTTCCGCGCGGGTGCTGCGCGAAATGCACGAGCGCCACCACGACTCGTACCTCGCGTTCGCGCTGTCGTATTCGCTCGCGCACCGCGATGCCCTGCGCGCGCTGCCGTTCGACGAAGCGGCCGCGCAACGCTACGCGCGCGCCGCCGAGGCGTCGATCGCCGCGCAGGCGGAGCTCGAGGCGAAGGACGACCGGCCGTTCGAAGCCTACCGCCAGCAGTACCTCGGCCTCGACGTCATGAGCGGCATGCCGGGGTAGGGCAGCGGTCCCGGGAACTGGAACGACCGCGCGGGTGCCAAAGCCCGCATGGCACTAACCGACAAGGAACTCGCCGAAGTGTCCGCGCGGCTCGACCGGCGTCGTGGCGAACTGATGGGCGAGGTGCAGGACGAGCTCGGCGACACCGAGAGCCGCGAGTACGGCACGCTGACGGGCGCACTTCCGGGCGACAGCGGCGACCAGTCCGTGGCCGATGCCGAGGCCGACATGAACCTGTCGATGACCGATCGGCACGCCGAGGAGATCGCCGCGATCGACGCGGCGCGCGCACGCATCCGCGATGGCACCTACGGCTATTGCGTCGATTGCGGGACGGAGATCGGCTACGAGCGCCTGCTCGCGTATCCCACGGCGCAGCGTTGCATCGAGGATCAGTCGCGCGTCGAAAAGACGTACGCGCACGAGAGCACGCCCACGCTCTAGCAGCGAGGTTGCGGTGATGTCCGGTTCGCGCGTCAGCGCCTGCACGCGCATCCTCGTCGACCGGCTGAAGCGTTACATCTTCGGCGCCGGATCGTCGCCCTTGCCGGCGGCGGCTTCGAGTTCGTGCAGGCGCGTTTTCGCCGCGCGCTCTGCGAGATAGCGCTGCGTGCAGTCGCGTCCCGTGGCGAACGCGCCCACGGCGCGCCCCGCGTCATCCTTGACGAGGCCGAACGCGAGGTCGACGTAGATCGCACGGCCGTCCTTGTGCACGGCGCGCGTGGTGAGCACGCGATCGGTGTGCTTGGTCGTGCCCGTTTCCAGGCTGTGGTCGAATCCCTCCCAATGCGCGCGCCGCAAGCGCTCGGGAATGATGATGTCGAGGCTCTGGCCGATCACTTCGGCGACGTCGTAGCCGAACACGAGCGTCGCGCCGCGATTCCACAGGCGGATGCGGCCCTCGCGGTCGGCGACGATGATCGCGTCGCACGTCGCATCGACGACCTTGCGGCAAAGAGTGGAAGGGTCGGGGAACGCGTCCATGTCGATTGTCGTCCTGTGGAACGAAAGGCGGCGTACGGCTCCAGTCTAGCGCGCGTCGCGCTTCGCCCCCCGCGATGAATGATCGCAGGCGCCCGCAGTCGAACCGAAACGACGTTCGATGGGAGAGGGCCACGACATGAATCCACGTACGAGCGAATATCGCGGCGTGCTGCTCGACGAGCATCCCGCACCGTGCCTGTCGTTGTACGAGCCGACGCACTTTCGCCAACCGGATCGGCGCCAGGATCCGATCCGGTTCAAGAATCTGGTGAAGGCGCTCGACGAGTCGTTGCGCCGCGACTACAAGGCTACCGAGACCGACGCGTTGCTCGCGCCGTTTCACGCGCTCGAGGACGATCGCGCGTTCTGGAACCACGGACAGTCCGGCCTCGCGATCTTCGCCGCACCCGACCTGTTTCGCATCTATCGGCTGCAGCGCAGCGTGCCCGAGCGTGCGATCGTCGCGCGGAGCTTCCACACGAAGCCGCTGTTGCGCATCCTGCAATCGTCGGATCGCTTCCATGTGCTGGGCCTCAATCGCCGCGAGGCCTGCCTCTACGAGGGCAACCGCGACGCGATCGCCGCGATCGACATCCTCCCGGGTGTCGCGCGCATGGTCACGAACGAGCCGCCCGCCGAGCGCGACATCCAGGATCTCGTCGTCGGTTCGACCCTCGGTGCGCCGACCACGCGCCAGGGTGACGATGCGACGCAGGACGTCGTCGATCACGCCACCGACGCGTTCTTTCGCCGCGTCGACGACGCCGTGCTTACGCACCACACGCGGCCCACGGGATTGCCGCTGCTGCTGGCGGCGCTGCCGCAATACCACCATCGCTTCCGCAGCGTGAGTGCCAACCACATGCTCGCGGACGCGGCACTCGACACCTATCCGCCCGACATGCTGAACGAAAGCCTGCGCGAACGCGCGTGGGAAGCGATGCGGCCGCGCTATCGCGCACGTCTCGCAGCGCTGTGCAACACCTATGCGGCGGCGAAACCCGACGGCCTCGCGACCGACGACATTGCGAAGGCCGGCATGGCGGCGGCGGAAAGCCGCATCGAGACGCTGTTGATCGAGGCGGAGCGAATGATCCCGGGGCACCTCGACGTCTCCACCGGCGGCGTGACGTTCGGCGATCTCGATCGGCCCGACACGGACGATCTGCTCGACGATCTCGGCGAACAGGTGTTGCGCACCGGCGGCAACGTCGTCGTGGTGCCGAAGGACGACATGCCGTCGTCGACCGGCCTTGCCGCAACGTTCCGCTTCTGACCCCGCGCAACGCGTACGACGAATGTCCGAATCTGCCTGACGAAGCACCCCACGCGGCTTCGCTTGCGTGTAAGGATTTCACCTCGTCGCGCATCGCCGAAGCGGTCATCGGTGCGAGTCGGCTCGTGATGGCCGTTTGCGGGAAAGCGTCGTGAGCGCGAACGGGGCATATCGCTTGCAGGCGTCATGAGCGGCACGCGCGCTTCACGCGTTGCGATGTTCAGCGATCCGGCATGTCGTCGGTGCGCGACTAGAGATGGAAAGGATGTACAAATGAAACTTCGCGAAATAGCAGCGGCAGTGGCGGCCCTTTCGCTTGCGGGCGTTGCGGTGGCGGCGGGCAACGACACGAGTACGACCACCCATGGACAGGCGGCGAACAATGCTTCGCCCAGCCAGCAAAGCCAGTCGAACGCGGGCACTGGGACGGGTTCGCAGGCCACGAGTCCGTCGAGCGCGCAAACGGGCAGCTCGAGATCGTCGCAAATGGGCAACGCGTCGGGCTCGTCGTCGCAAGGCGGTGGCATGGCCAACGAAGAGCACGACCCGCAAATCGTGCGGCAGGTGCAGCAGGCGCTGAAGCAGCAGGGGTTCGACGTCGGCTCGATCGACGGCCAGATGGGACCGGAGACGGAAGGTGCGCTGCGCCAGTTCCAGCAGTCGAAGGGCTTGACGCAGTCGGGCAACCTCGACCAGCAGACGCTGTCGGCGCTCGGCGTGGAACAGAACGGATCGCAATCGCAGGGTTCCTCGTCGCAAGGCCCGTCGTCGCAGGGCAACGCGTCGCGGGGTGCGATGGGCGCCGGCTCGACGTCGATGGGTGCCACCGAAGGCTCGCAGCAGGGCCAGAGCGGATCGCAACAGAGCCCGAAGGGATCGCAAAGCAACGGCGCGTCGACCCAAGGCAGCGCCTACAAGTAATTCCTCGCGCGCGGCCACCGAAACGGCGCCGAAGTCCGGCGCCGTTTTTTCATCGCGGATGCGGTGCTCGAGGACGCTCCCTCAACCCGGTCCCTCGTGCTCCCCCGCGCGCTTCGCCGCCGCGTGCGCCACTGCGAACGCCCGGTGTTCGTCGCCGTTGTATTCCTTGTAGGCGTTGTTGAACGCCTTCAGGAACGCTTCCTTCTGATGGTGGTTGTACTGGTCGGTTTGCGACTTCGGCAGATCCTCGATCGATTCGTACGGCATACGTTCCTCCATGAGCGAACGACATCACTAGCAGTCCAAGAGACCGTCGTCGGAACCGCGCGTTTCATTCCAGCCGCTAGGCGAGCCAGCGCCTGATCGAGCGCGTCATCGCGGCCACCGACACGCCGTAGCGATCGTGCAAGGTGGGCAATGCGCCAGCATCCAGAAACGCGTCGGGCAGTGCGATCTGCCGGAACGAAGGTGCGATGCCGGCCCGCAGCAGTGTGCCGGCGATCGCCTCGCCGAGCCCGCCAACGGTCGAGTGGTTCTCCGCGACGATGAATAGCCGGCCCGCGCGCGACGCCGCCTTCACGATCGCTTCGTGATCGAGGGGCTTGATCGTGGGGACGTGAAGCACGCCGACATCGATGCGGTCCTGCCGCAGCGCGTCGGCTGTCTCCAGCGCGCGCATCGTCATGAAGCCGCTGGCGACGATCAGCGCGTCGCGCCCGTCGCGCAGGAGCTTCGCCTTGCCGAGCTCGAAGCGATAGTCGTATGAGTCGAGCACGAGCGGCACCTGGCCTCGCAGCAGTCGCATGTAGACGGGACCGTCGTGCGCCGCGATCGCGGGCACCGCCTGCTCGATCTCGAGCGCGTCGCACGGATCGATGATCGTGAGGTTGGGTACGCCTCGAAAGATCGCGATGTCCTCGGTCGCCTGGTGGCTCGGGCCATAGCCCGTGGTAAGTCCGGGCAGCGCGCACACGATCTTGACGTTCAGGCGCTCCTCGGCGATGACCTGATGAATGAAGTCGTAGGCGCGGCGCGAAGCGAACACCGCATAGGTGGTGGCGAACGGTACGAAGCCTTCCTTGGCCATGCCGCCCGCGGCGCCCATCAGCAGTTGCTCGGCCATGCCCATCTGGAAGTACCGATCCGGATGCGCCTTCGCGAAGATGTGGAGGTCGGTGTATTTCGCGAGATCCGCGGTCATTCCGACGATGTCGGAACGCTCGTCCGCGAGCCGGGTGAGCGCATGCCCGAACGGAGCGGCACGCGTGCGCTGGCCTACGCCTGCAATCGACGCGATCATCGCCGATGTCGTGAGCCGCGGTTTCGCGGGAATCGTCATGCTCATCCCACTTCGTCGCGTTGCGCGTGTGCCGCATCGAGCAGCGCGATCGCCTTCTGCCACTCGGACGCGTCGACCTGCAGGAAGTGGTTCTTCTCGCGCTCCTCTAGGAACGGCACGCCCTTGCCCATTTTCGTATCGAACAGGATCACGCGTGGCTGCGCATCGCCGTGCGCGCGCGCCCGATCGAAGGCGGCGACGATCGCATCGAGATCGTGGCCGTCGACGCGCTGCACGTACCACCCGAAGGCGCGCCACTTGTCGGCGAGCGGCTCGAAGCCGAGCACACGATGCGACGGGCCGTCCGCCTGCTGCTGGTTGATGTCGACGAGCGTGATCAGGTTGGCAAGGCCGAAATGGCTCGCCGCAAGCGCCGCTTCCCAGGTCGAGCCCTCGTCGAGTTCACCGTCCGACATGCAGTTGTAGACGAACGCGGCGTTGCGCTTGCGGCGAAGCGCGAGCGCGATCCCGACGGCGATCACGAGGCCCTGTCCAAGCGAACCACCGGACATCTCCATGCCCGGCGTATAGCTTGCCATGCCGGACATCGGCAGGCGGCTGTCGTCGCATCCGTAGGTGTCGAGCTCGCTTTCGCGAATGATGCCGGCGTCGATCAGCGCGGCGTACAGCGCGATCGCGTAATGACCATGTGACAGCAGGAACCGGTCGCGCCCCTCCCATTCGGGTTCGTTCGGCCGGTAGGCGAGTGCATGGCCATAGGCGACGGCGAGGATGTCCGCCATGCCCAACGCCTGGCCGATGTAGCCCTGGCCCTGCACCTCGCCCATGCGCAGCGCGTATCGCCGGATGCGATACGCGCGCCCGGCGAGGTCCGCGTGCCTGATCCCCGTTGCCGCGAAATCGTTCACGACACTTCCTCGTTCAATGGATGAGCATGCCGCCGTTGACGTCGATCGTTGCGCCGGTCACGTAGCTCGCGAGCTCGCTCGCGAGGAAGAGACATGCGTTCGCCACGTCGGTGGCTTCGCCCAGGCGACTGAGCGGGATGCCTTTCAGGATTTCGGCACGCATTTCGTTCGTGAGCCTTCCCGCCGTGATGTCCGTCTCGATCAATCCCGGCGCGATCGCGTTCACGCGGATGTTGTCCGCCGCCAGCTCGCGCGCCATGGCCTTGGCGAGGCCGAGCACACCGGCCTTCGCTGCCGAGTAATGCGGGCCGCCGAAGATGCCGCCGCCGCGTTGTGCGGAGACCGACGACATGCACACGATCGAGCCGCACCTTCTTGCGCGCATGCCGGGAATCACCGCCTGGCTCATGTAGAGCGTGCCGCGTAGCGAAACGTCGGTCACCGCCTCGTAGTGCTCCGGCTCGATGTTCATGATCCGAAGCGGCTGCGTGATGCCGGCGATGTTCACGAGCGCGTCGATGGCACCGAACCGTTCGATCACCGCCTGCGCCGCGCGCTCGCAATCCGCCTTCCGCGTCACGTCGCAGGCGAGGCCCAGGTGCTCGGGACCGACATCCCGCGCGGCGCGAGCCGCCGCGTCGGCATCGAGATCGAGGATCGCCACCTTCGCGCCATGCCCGGCGAAGAGGCGCGCCGTCGCCTTGCCGATGCCGCGCGGCGAAGCGGCCCCCGTGACGACGGCAATCTTGTTCTGCAGCAGCATCCGCATGCTCCGAGGTCGGTAGACGTGGACGTGATCTTGCGTCATGACGGCGGTCGCGGCAACATGGGCGCTTCCGACCACGACGCCCGTCCCATGCAGAACGAGCAGCCTCCACGCGCGCATCACGACATGGGCGGACTCCCCGCAGGCCCGGTCCTCCCTGCCGAGCACGATTACGCGCTGTGGGAAAAGCGCGTCGACGCGCTGATGATGCTGCTGAGTCGCCGGGGCTTGCTGACCGTGGACGAGCTTCGCCGCAACATCGAGGGCCTCGGCCGTGACGCGTACGACAGGATGACGTACTACGAACGCTGGATCTACGCGATCACGCAGACGCTGATCGAGCGCGGCGTGATCAGCGTGGACGAGCTGGGGCGCACGATGGAGGTGGTGCGCACCCGCGCTGCGCACGGGGCTGGAGCGCATGGATCCGCGATTTCACACGGGTGACCGCGTCGTGGTGCGCGAGGCGTACCCGATCGGTCACGTGCGAACGCCGTACTACATCCGCGGTAAGCACGGCGAGATCGAGCGCATGTGCGGCGCGTTCGCGAATCCCGAGGAGCTCGCGTACGCTCGATCGGGCGAGCCGGCGCAGCCGCTGTATCGCGTGCGCTTCCTGCAATGCGACGTGTGGCCCGATTACGCCGGCGTCGGCCACGACGTGGTCGAGATCGAAATTTACGAGCATTGGCTCGAACCCGACGAGAGCGCGCCATGATCGACGAGCACGATCATCACGACCACGATCATCCGCACGTCCATCGCTCGCCGCCGCGCCCCGACCAGGACGACACGCTGACCTACTATCGTGCGATGGAGGCGGCGGTGCGCGAGCTCCTGATCGACAAGGGCATCGTGACGGCCGAGGACGTGCGCCGCGAGGTCGAGGACATGGACGGGCGCAACGCGGGGCGGGGTGCCGCGATGGTGGCGCGCGCGTGGCTCGATCCCGAATACAAGGCGCGCATGCTCGCCGACGGCAGCAGGGCCGCCGAGGAGCTCGGCCTCGACGTCGGACCGCTCAGGCTGATCGTCGTCGAGAACACCGACGACGTGCACAACGTCATCGTCTGCACGTTGTGCTCGTGCTATCCGCGCATGCTGCTCGGGCTGCCGCCCGACTGGTACAAGAGCCGCAACTATCGCTCGCGCGTGGTGCGCGAGCCGCGGAATGTGCTCGCCGAGTTCGGCACCCTGATTCCCGACGAGGTACGGATCCGCGTGCACGACAGCACCGCCGACATGCGTTACATGGTTGCGCCCAAGCGACCCGAGGGCACCGAAGGCCTGAGCGAAGACGAGCTCGCGAATCTTGTCACGCGCGACAGCATGATCGGCGTCGCGCTCGCGCAAGCGCCGAAAAAATGAACGGTGCTGACGAAATTCGAGCGTGGGTAAGGCGCCGGCGTCCCGTCACTCGGGGCACCACGACTACGCAGGCGTTTATCCAACGGCTTATCCACGGAATTTGTGGATAAGGCGTTCGGAGGGCGGGCATTGCGTTTCGTCGCTGACGGCCACTCGCCGGACCGCCGTCGGTCGCTTGTAGTCGCGATCCTACGAAAGACTCGGAGGCATCGGTGTTGCCTTGATTTGCGCGTCCGAGCACCATGGCTCGATCGTTCGATCGCCCGATAACGCCATGGCACAGGTTCTCGTCGTCGACGACATGCGCGATGTAGCCGACTCGTTCGCCGAGTTGCTGACGTTGTTCGGCCACGACGTTCGCGTGGCCTACTCCGGGCCCGAGGCACTGCTGGCGATCGATGTGCGCGCGCCGGATATCGCGCTGCTCGACATCAACATGCCCGACGTCGATGGTTTCCAGTTGGCGCGCGGGATTCGCCAGCGGTGGGGAGCCGGCATCCGCCTCGTTGCGCACACGGCGTACCCGCGCGAAGCGATCGTGCAGGAGGTTGCGGCTGCCGGCTTCGATTCGTTCGTGTCCAAGTCCGCGCGCCCCCTCGAGCTCGCGCTGGCTCTCCAGGGAGGCAAAGGCGCGCCCGACTTGCGCGTTCGCGCACGCGATCGTCGAAGGAACAACCGGCCGGGATCTTCTCGCCGCCGCGATGTTCGTCCAATCCCGGCAGCCCACACCCATGGGTAGGCGTGTCGGTGTGTGTCCGACAGCGTTCGCTCTGCGAAGCGTGTAGCGTAATCGGCGCGAACAGCACGTCGCGAGGAGGTGAGAAGGTGATGAACGACGATGTCAATCCGCGCCGGGAATTCGCCAAGAAGGCGGTCTACGTGGCTCCCGCGATCTTGACCTTGGCCGTCGCGCCCGCGTACGCCAAGTCGGGTTCCGAGAAAGTGAATCCGGACCGTCCGGAGCACCCTGACCACCCCGATCGACCGGATCATCCCTGAGCCGGTGTTCCAGCAACGCCGGCGTTGAGTGATTGGCGCAGCAAGGGCTAGGGTCGGTGCGCTACTGACGATCAGGCGTCTCGACCGCGGGACGCCTGCCTCCTTGCGGCTCCTGCGGTGATGCCAGCTGCGGGACCGCTGCCCCTTGCGGTTCGTGCGCTGATCCCGCGTGCGGTTCAGCCACAGCCCGCCGCAGGCGCATGTCTATCT
>JAICKU010000032.1 GCA_025927765.1 Burkholderiales bacterium | reverse complement strand
TGGGGACGCTTTCCGCTCGACAACGTCGCGCTGCACATGACGATCGACCACGGTGTCGTTCGTTTCGCACCGCTCGACTTCGGCCTTGCCGACGGCCACGTGGTTACAAAGCTCGTCGTCGATCTGACGAAGCCGCGACCCCAGGCGAACGCCGACGTGGAGGTGCGCCGCGTGGAGCTGAGACGGCTGTTTCCGCAACTCGCGTCGCGACGGGGCTCGGCCGGCCGCATCGGCGGGCGCGCGCACCTGACCGCGTCCGGCGACGACGTCGCCGCACTCCTCGCGTCGATGAACGGTGAAGCGGCGCTCGCGATGCGCGGCGGCGAGATGAGCACGCTCTCGCTCGTGCTGACGAACCTCGACCTCGCGCGCGCGGCCTCGCTGATCATGCGCGGCGGCGACGAGAAGGCGGAGTTGCGGTGCGCGGTCGCAGCACTTTCCGCGCAGCGCGGCGTCGTCGTGCCGCAGCGCATGGTGATCGACAGCGACGTCGAGCTGATCGACGGCACGGGCAGCATCGATTTCGCCAACGAGAAGTACGACGTGCGGCTCGACGCGCATTCGAAGAAACCGAGCCTCCTCGCCCTGCGTGGACCCGTTCTGATCAGCGGCACTTTCAAGCACCCGGTCGTCCGGCCGGCGCTCGGGCAGGCAATCGCGCGCACGGGCGCGGCAATCGGGCTCGGACTCCTCGCACCCCCGCTCGCGCTGCTGCCACTGATCGATCTCGGCGACGCACCGGATGCGAACTGCGCCGCGCTCTATCGCGACGTGCACATGGACGCCACGAACGCGAAGGCGCCCCCCGCGAAGGCGCGCAAGCGCGCGCAAGGCGGGCCGTGATAGCCTCGCGCAGTCCCGTTGAGGCGTCGCGCTAACTCTTCTTCCGCTTCGATGCGCTCTTCTTCGCCGGCGTCTGCGCAGCATGCAGCGCCTCGAGCGACGTACGCTGCAGCTCGAGCGTGCGGATCGTCATCTGCATCATGTTGAGCGACATCGAAAGCCAGCCTTCGATCACGCGCAGTTCGCCGATGCGCCGGTCGATCTCCGCCGGATCGAGCGCGGCGAACATCGCCGCCGGATTCGGAAACGCGAACATGGACGGCGGGGACCACGGCGATGCGGTCGAAGCGCGACCGGCGCTCGGGGCGTCGCCCGGCGCGGCGCTGCCCGTCGTCGAGCCCGGCATCGGCATGCCGAACGGATTCCACATGCGCTGCATGAACGCGAGCGCATCCTCGGCCGTGAACGGCGGTGCGTCACCGCCCGCTTTCGATGGATCGTCTGCCATGGTCGCTCCTTCGCGGATGTTCGGCCGGCGCGCAAAGCGCCGTCGCCCGGGCGCTAATATCACCCGATGACCGACGCGAACGCAACGCTCGTCGACGACCTCGCCGCCATCGTCGGGGCGTCCCACGTCCTGACCGACGCCAGCGCGATCGAGCCTTACCTCATCGATTGCCGCGACCGCTTTCACGGCCGGGCGCGCGCGATCGTGCGTCCTGCGACGACGGCCGAGGTCGCGAAGGTCGTGCGTGCCTGTGCGCACGCGCGCGTGCCGATCGTGCCGCAGGGGGGCAACACGAGCATGTGCGGCGGCGCGACGCCGGATGCAACCGGCGAGGCGATCGTGCTTTCGCTCGTGCGCATGAAGGCGGTGCGCGCGACCGACGCGGCCAACAAGACGATGACGGTCGAAGCCGGCATCACGCTGCACGACGCGCAGCAGGCGGCGCAGGAAGCGGGAATGTTCTTTCCGTTGTCGCTCGCCTCCGAAGGCACCTGCACGATCGGCGGCAACCTCTCGACGAATGCCGGCGGCACGGCGGTATTGCGGTACGGCAACGCGCGTGAACTCGTCCTCGGCATCGAGGTCGTGCTGGCCGACGGCCGCGTACTCGACGCGCTCCGGGGCTTGCGCAAGGACAACAGCGGCTACGATCTGAAGCAGTTGTTCATCGGCAGCGAAGGCACGCTCGGCATCGTCACGGCGGCGGTGCTGAAGCTGTTCGCGGCACCCCACACGCGCGTCACCGCGCTTGCCGCCGTCGAGAGCGTCGACGATGCGGTCGCGCTGCTTCGCGCGATGCAGCAAGCCGCCGGCGACCGGCTGACCGGTTTCGAGCTCCTGTCGGGCGTCGCGTTGTCGCTGTCGCACAGGCACCATCCCGAACTGCCCGATCCGCTGCCCGGACACCCATGGTATGCGTTGCTGCAGATCGACGACACGCAGGCGCATGCGGCGCTGACCGAGCTCGTCGAAACCGCACTGTCGCGCGCCGTCGAAGACGGCATCGTCGTCGACGCGACGATCGCGCAATCGCAGGAACAGGCGCGCAAGCTCTGGGCGCTGCGCGAGAACGTGAGCGAGGCGCAGCGCCGCGAGGGCCCGAACATCAAGCACGACATCTCGCTGCCGATCTCGGCGATCGCGACGTTCTGCCGCGACACCGCGCGCGCCATCGACGATGCGTTTGCCGGCGCGCGCCTTGTCGTGTTCGGGCACCTCGGCGACGGCAACCTTCATTACAACGTTGCCGCGCCTGAAGGCGTGCCGGCACGCGAATTCATGCAGCGCGCCGATGCGGTGAACCGCGTCGTGCACGATCGCGTGGCCGCCGCCGGCGGCAGCATCAGCGCCGAGCACGGCATCGGGCAACTGAAGCGCGACGAGCTCGCGCATTACCGGGATCCGCTCGATCTCGAACTGATGCGGCGGATCAAGTCGGCGCTCGATCCGCAGCACCTCCTCAACCCGGGCAAGGTCGTGTAGGGCGGCAGCGCGTGGGCAAGATGATCTTCTGGCTGGTCGTGTTCTTCGTCGCGCTGCTCGTGCTGCGGCTCGTCAACACCGCGCAGATGCGCCAGCGCGATCCGACGCCGCGCAAGCGTGCCGGCCGCGACACCGCGACGATCCGCTGCGTCAACTGCGGCGTGTACCTGCCGAAGGCCGACGCGATCGAAGGCCCGCGCGGGCCCGTCTGCGGCGACCCGCAGTGCCTGCCGCGGGACACGAAGACCCGGCGCTAGCCCGCTGGAGCGCGCTTCTGTTGCGCGCTTTCAACATTCGCGGCGCAAGCGGCGCCCGCGCGGCGGCAAAGTCGCGCCAAGGCCGTGCGAAGCTGGCACAATGCGCGCGATCCCGATGGCGCTCTACGGCGCCTCTCTCGTCGCGCATGCGCCCTTCGCGCGGCTGCGGCGATCGAACGTGAATCCGTCGCCCGCACTCCCGCCGTACACCCCCCCGCCGCTCCCCGCCTCGATCGCCGGCTCGTCGCGGCGGATCCTGTGGATCGTCGGGCTGTTTCGCGCGGCGTGCGGCGCGCTCCTCCTCGGGTTGGCGCTGCTGCTCGACCTGCGGACGCTGAACGTCGGCACGCCCAATTCGTTCGTCACCGCGGCGTCGCTCTATTTCGTCTTCGGCCTCGCCACGTTCGGCTGGGTGCAGCAGGAGCGCCTGCCGCTGCCGATGGCGCAGACGCTGCTGGCGCTTCTGATCGGCGACATCTTCTTCATCGCGCTCGTGATGATCGCCGGCGGCAGCAGTGGCGCGCCGCTGCCGATCCTGCTCTTTCCGCAGCTCGCGGCGAGCGGCTGGCTGCTGCGCACCCAGACCGCGTTCTTCCATGCGGCGCTCGCGGCGATCGTGCTGCTCGGCCTCGAAACGTACCGGATGCTGGGCGGCGAGGTGCCGGCGACGCAGCTTTTCCAGACCGCGCTCATCTGCCTCGGCTATTTCGCAATGGTGGGCACGGCGGTCGTGATCGGCCGCTACACCAAGGCCTCCGAGGACCTCGCCCTGCAGCGCGGCATCGACGTCGCGAACCTCGAGCAGGTCAATCGCCTGATCATCCAGGACATGCAGGACGGCGTGCTCGTCGTCGACCTGACCGGCGTCGTACGCGGCCACAACGCGCAGGTCACGCGGCTCCTCGGCGGCTTCGGGCGCATGCGCGGCGGCATGCGCCTCGCCGAATTCTCGACCACCCTGCACGACTACTGGCGCCGCTGGAACGAGGACCTGTCGGAGCCGCTGCCGCCGTTCAAGGTCGAGGCGACGCAACGGCTGCTGCGCGTGCGGCTCGTGCGCATCGGCTCGGGCCTGAACGGCGGCACGCTGATCTACCTCGAGGATCTCGGCCGCGCGCAAAACGAGGCGCAGCAGATGAAGCTCGCGGCGATGGGCCGGCTCACCGCGTCGATCGCGCACGAGGTGCGCAATCCGTTGTCGGCGATCAACCAGGCCGCGCAACTGCTCGAGGAGGACGGTGCGGTGCTGCCGGAGGGACAGCGCCTGCTGTCGATGATCCGCAACAACGCGAAGCGCATCGACCGCATCGTCGGCGAGGTGCTGCAGCTCAACCGGCGCGACCGCCAGCAGCCCGAAGTGATCGCGCTCGCCGACTTCGTGCGTGCCCTGGCGGACGAGATCGTGCAGGCCGAGAGCATCCCGCCCGGGGGCCTTGTGATCGACATCGACGAGGACCTGCGCGTGATGTTCGACCGGGGGCATCTGAACCAGATCGCCTGGAACCTGGTGCGCAACGCCTGGCAGCACTGCCAGAAGCGCGAAGGCAGCATCCGGATCGCGGCGCGCGCCGGCTACATGGGCGATGCGGTGATCTGCGAGTTGGCCGACGACGGCCCCGGGGTGTCGCTCGAGCTCCGCGCGCAGATCTTCGAGCCGTTCTTCACGACGCGGCCCGGTGGAACGGGGCTTGGTCTGTATATTGCACGCGAGCTCGCCGATGCGAACGGCGCCGCGCTCGAGCTGCTGCCGAAAACGCCGGGCGCGATCTTCCGAATGACCTTCAAGCGGGCACTGACGCCGGCCGGCGTGGCGCCCGCGATCAACTGAAATGCGCCCGACGCCCCTTCCCACTCGAAACAATACCAACATGTCCCGTCGAACCCGCGGTCAACCCAAGGTCCTGCTCGTCGACGACGAGCCCGATCTCCTCGAGCTGCTCGAGATGACGCTGTCGAGGATGGGCCTCGACACCTCGCGCGCCGAGACAGTTGTCGACGCGCAGCGTCAGCTCGACGCCAACGGCTTCGACCTCTGCCTCACCGACTGGAACCTGCCGGACGGTGAAGGCATCCGCGTCGTCGAGCACATCACGCAGAAGGGCCTCGACGTCCCGGTCGCGGTGATCACCGCGTTCGGCAGCACGCAGAACGCGGTCGCCGCGCTGAAGGCCGGCGCCTTCGACTACCTCGCGAAACCCGTCGCGCTCGAGCAATTGCGCGCGCTCGTCAAGCAGGCGCTGAAGGTGCCCGACAAGCCGCAACCCGCGACGACGTACCAGCTTCTCGGCGAGTCGCCGGCGATGCAGCAGGTGCGCGGCCTGATCGAGCGCCTGGCGAAGAGCCAGGCGCCGGTGTTCATCAACGGCGAATCGGGCAGCGGCAAGGAGCTTGCCGCGCGGATGATCCACCTGAAGGGTCCACGCGCCGAACTGCCGTTCATCGCGGTCAACTGCGGCGCCATTCCCGAGAACCTGATGGAAAGCGAGTTCTTCGGCTACCGCAAGGGCGCGTTCACCGGCGCCGAAGCCGATCGCGACGGGTTCTTCCAGGCGGCGAACGGCGGCACGCTGTTCCTCGACGAAGTCGCCGACCTGCCGCTCGCCATGCAGGTGAAGCTGCTCCGGGCGATCCAGGAAAAGAAGGTGCGCAAGGTGGGCTCGACGACCGAGGACGCGGTCGACGTGCGGCTCATCAGCGCCACGCACAAGAACCTGTCGTCGCTCGTCGAGAACGGCGAGTTCCGGCAGGACCTCTACTACCGGCTGCACGTGATCGAGCTCGGCATGCCGAGCCTGCGCGAAATGCGCGAGGACATTCCGCTGATCGCCAACGCGATCCTCGCCAGGCTCGCGCGAGGCATGCCGGCGGGCCTCGAGCCCGAAGCCGTCATTGCGCTCGAGCGCTATCCGTTCCCCGGCAACGTGCGCGAGCTCGAGAACATCCTCGAGCGCGGGCTTTCGCTCGCCGCCGATCCGGCGCGCATCAGCGCCGACGACTTGCATCTCACCCCCGTCGCCGACGAATCGGATGCGCCGATTCCCGCCGGCGAAAAGTGGCCGCTGCAGGACTACCTCGACCGCGTCGAGCGCGCGGCGATCAACGAGGCGCTCGAGAAGACGCGCTACAACCGCACCGCGGCGGCGAAGCTTCTCGGCATCACGTTCCGCGCGATGCGATATCGGATGGAGCGCCTGGCGATCAAGTAGCTCCGCCGGCTGTTGCCTCGATCGTTGCGTTCGAGCTGGCGCCGTCGTGACCTTTCTGTGAAAAAGATGAAATCCGCCATTGCCCGGCTACGGGCATGTCGCGCACCGTGGCGCATTGAAATCGTACGTGTCGTTGCGTTGGTCGCGGCGTCTCTCCTCACTGCGCCGGTGGCCATCGGCCAAACTGCACCGTCCTATTTCACGATTGCCGCCTTTTCCGATCCTCACATCGACGACCTGTACGGCAATCCGATTCCGGCGAATCAAAAGGCATGGGCGACAGCCAAAGCATGGATCATCAACAATCGCGATACATGGAACATTCAGGGAGTCATCGGAGCAGGTGATTACGTTGCCGATCCTGCAAACGGTGCCACGTCCGATTGGGCCGGTTTTGCCAATGATCTGAACGACATGGTCGCAGCGGGAATGCCCGTGGTCGCGGCGCCGGGCAATCACGACGCGGCTTCCTCGTACTCCGGGCTCTGGGATGCGTACTTCGGATCGGTGATCGCCGGTTGGCCGTTAGTTGCGCAATACGCAGGAAACTATCCTGCGCAGCCGTCCTATCATGCCCTTTCCGCCAACCAGTACCAACGTCTGGACATCGCCACCAGCGCCGGAATCGTGAAACTGGGCATCGGCGTACTCGAGTGGAGCCCGTCAAGGAACGATGCGGCCACGTTGAAAGGGTACATGGACGCCGACGCGGATCGCGATTTTGTATTGGGCACGCACATCTTCCTGTCAGCCATCGCGGGGACGGATGCTTCGCATCCGTGTGTCTACGGCGACACCTATTGCATATCGGCGAACTATGCTCCCTACGGATACCTGGACGGCGCGGGCATCTGGGATGCGCTGAAGGACGTGGCGGGCCTGCGTGCGATCATCACCGGGCACAGCCACAGCGTCTTCAGCGCGCAGATGACCGGGACGAACGGAAATCTCGTTCAGGCCCTTTCGACCTGGAACGTCAGCTACGGCGGTTGGGGCAACATCATCCTGATGAAGTTCAGGACGGACAACAACACGATCGAGTTCTATAGCTGGAAGACCGCGCAGAACGTGGCCGATCAGGCGGTCTGGGGCGCGCCGAAGATCGTTGGCTGGCCCGACACCAAGGCGCCCTCGGTGTCGATGACGGCGCCGGCGGACGGCGCCACCGTTTCGGGAACGGTGACGCTGTCGGCGACTGCAAGCGACAACAGGGGTGTCGCCGGGGTGCAGTTTCTGATCGACGAAGTGGCACTGGGTCCGGAAGCAACGTCGGAACCCTACGCCATGTCGTGGGACAGCACGACGGCCAGCAGCGGGTCCCATACATTGTCTGCGCGCGCACGGGATGCGGCAGGCAACGTCGCGACGAGCGCAGCAGTCAGTGTCGCGGTCGACAACATGCCGCCCACGATATCGATGACCGCGCCGGTGAACGGCGCGACGGTGTCGGGAATCACGACGGTGTCGGCGACTGCAAGCGACAACATCGCCGTGGTCGGGGTGCAGTTTCTTTTGGACGGAGTGGCACTGGGCGCGGAAGACACGACGGCGCCCTTTTCCATCCCGTGGGACAGCACGACGGCCAGCAGCGGGTCTCATACGTTGTCGGCGCGAGCGCGGGATGCGGCAGGCAACGTCGCGACGAGCGCAGTCAGTGTCGCGGTCGACAACATGCCGCCCACGATATCGATGACCGCGCCGGTGAACGGCGCGACCGTCTCGGGAATCACGACGGTGTCGGCGACTGCAAGCGACAACATCACCGTGGTCGGGGTGCAGTTTCTTTTGGACGGAGTGGCACTGGGCGCGGAAGACACGACGGCGCCCTTTTCCATCTCCTGGGACAGCGCTACGGCCAGCAGCGGGTCTCACACGTTGTCGGCGCAAGCGCGGGATGCGGCAGGCAACGTCACGACGAGCGCAAGCACGATGGTCAGTGTGACGTCCGACAACGCCGCACCCACGATATCGATGACCGCACCGGTGAACGGGACGACCGTCTCGGGAACGGTGACGCTGTCGGCAACCGCGAGCGACAACATCGGGGTGGTTGGCGTGCAGTTTCTACTGGATGGAATCGCGCTCGGGACGGAAGACCGCACTGCGCCCTATTCCATCTCGTGGAATACACAGAAGGTGTCCGCGGGGAAGCACGTGTTGTCAGCGCGCGCACGGGATGCTGCCGGGAATCAAACCACGAGCGCAGGAATTGCGGTGACCGTCTCGAAAAAGAAATAGTCGCAAGTCTTCCCGTCGCCGAGAAGGGTCGCTCCCGCTTGAACGGGAGGTCCGTCAATCGGCGGCCGGTGCCTTCCGTTCGCCGCGGAGATCCTCGCGCAGCCTGGCGATTTCCTCCTGCAGCGCATCGATCGATTTCTGCCCGGCGATCGCCGACTGGTTGCTCGCCGCGTCGCGACCGACGAAGTAGGTCGCGAGCGTCGCCGTCACGTAGCCGAACACCGTGAAGCTGTAGAGGGCGAGGAAGAAGCACAGAATTCGGCCCTCGGGCGTCTTCGGCCAATAGTCCGAGCCCATCGTCGTCAGGATCATCGCGGTCCACCATAGCGCGGTGCCGTAGGTGTCGATGCCGCCGTGCTCGACCGCTCCGTGCTCGAAGCCGTAGATGCCCGCGGCCCCGGCCAGCAGCACGATGAACGACAGCGCGACCACGTAGATGAAACCGCGGCGCCCGAGGCTTTCGCCGAGCGCGTTCATGCCGCGATTGAGCGAACTCACGAGGCGCAGCAGCCGCAGCCCGCGTGCGACGCGTGCCGCCCGCACGACACGTGCGATCGCCACGATGCGAAAGAGGCGCAGCGCGGGTGCCGCCAGCGAGATCGCCTTCAGCCAGTTGTGCCGCAGGTACGCGAGCTTCCTGGGCGCGATCGTGAAGCCGAGCGCGAACTCGAGCAGGAAGATCACCCAGATGGCGTAGCCGGCGTCGTCGAGCAGCGGCGACAGGCCGCGGATCATCTCGGCGACGAAGAGCGCGAGCCACACGAACGACAGGATCAGCATGGGCACTTCGAGCCGCTCGTGGAACTGCGCGAGCAGGGTCTCGCGCTCGTCGCACAACTGCTGATGAACTTCGGCTGCCATCTTCGCCATCGCGCACCTCCGTTCGCTTGGTGGGCGTTGGACAGGGCAGCGCGAGGCGCCGCTCCCGCGAGGCGACGAGCGAGCGGGATCGCGCTACAACACCGTTTCCCAGCGTCGTGACAGCCGGATCGCGCCGTTGATCACGCCGACCATCGAGTAGGTCTGCGGGAAGTTGCCCCAGAGCTCACCGGTGGCCGGGTCGATGTCCTCCGACAGCAGGCCGAGGTGATTGCGCCTGGCGATCAGGTCGTCGAAAAGCTCGCGCGCTTCGGCGTGCTCGCCCGCACGCGCCAGCGCGTCGAGATACCAGAACGTACACGCAGTGAACGCCATCGTCGGTGCGCCGAAATCATCGGCCGCACGGTAGCGAAACAAGTGCTTGCCGGACTTGAGCTCGCCGCGGACGGCGGCGAGCGTTTTGCGCCAGCGCGGGTCGTCGGGACTCACGAGTC
The DNA here is from genome assembly GCA_025927765.1 of Burkholderiales bacterium. Lineage (GTDB taxonomy): Bacteria > Pseudomonadota > Gammaproteobacteria > Burkholderiales > Casimicrobiaceae > VBCG01. Next base: position 29,474 of record JAICKU010000032.1, on the reverse strand, counting down.
CCACTTCGCTCATCAACAGCACGCTCGCGTCCATGTCGCGGCCACCGTAGCTCGCGACAAACGCCTGCCGCTCGGGGCTCCACGCGCGCTCGAGGATCATGTCGCGCACGCGCGTCGCGTCGTCGCGCCAGCGCCTCGCTTCCGCGCCGAGTCCGAGATGGCCCGCGATCTTCGCGAGTCGGTCGCACGCCGCCCAGCACATGCTCGCCGAGGACGTGTGGGTCGCCGCGCGCGTGCGGAATTCCCAGATGCCGGCGTCGGGCTTGTCGTGCAGCTCGAGCGCACGCTCGCCGAGCCACTCCATCCGCCGGAACTCGTCGACGCCCGCCTGGCGCAGCAGGCGATGATCGAAGAACGCCTGCGTCGCCGCCAGCACCGCGTTGCCGTACACGTCGTGCTGGTGATGCTCGTGCGCCTGGTTGCCGACGCGCACCGGACCGATGCCGCAGTAGCCGTTGAGCGACGCGACCTCGCGTTCCGGAATCGCGCTTTCGAGGCCGATGCCGTACACCGGCTGCAGATGCCGCTTCGCCTTCGCCTCGCGCACGAGATTCATGAGGTAGCGGAGGTAGTCCTCCATCGTCGCGACCTCGGAGAGCCCGTTCAGTGCGCGCACGACGAAGAACGCGTCACGCAACCAGCAGTAGCGGTAATCCCAGGTGCGCTCGGTATCCGGTGCTTCCGGAATGCTCGTCGTCACGGCAGCCATGATCGCGCCGGTCTCCTCGAACGTGCAGAGCTTGAGCGTGATCGCCGCGCGGATCACCGCGTCCTGCCATTCGAGCGGCACGGCGAGCGAACGCGACCAGCGCTTCCAGTAATCCTCGGTGCGTTCCTCGAACTCGCGCGAGAGGTCGTTGATGTTGCGCTCGATCGTCTCGTCGACGCCGAACACGAGGTTGATCGGCCGATCGAGCAGATGCTTGGTGCCGTCGAGCACGTACGTGACCGGCATGTCGGTCGTCAGGCGCACCGCCTGTCCCGCGTGGTAGTAGCGGACGTGGTGACTGCCGCGCGTCACGTCGGGACGGCGCGCGCCATAGTTGAAGCCGGGATCGACGACGACGCGGATCGTCGGGCGGCCCGAAACCGGCCGCACGCGCCGGATGAGCTGCAACGGGTGGAACACGCGCCCGCGATCGCTGAAGCGCGGCGCGAAGTCGACGATCTGCGCTGCGTTGCCCGCACGGTCGATCAGCGTGGTCTCGAGAACGGCCGTGTTCGATATGTAGCGCTGCCGCACCTCGGCGACGTCGTCGATCTCGATGGCGAAGCGTCCACTCGGCCCGTCGCCCGCCTTGCCCAGGAGCGCGTGGAAGATCGGGTCGCCGTCTGGACGCGGCATGCAGCACCAGACGACCGTGCCGCGCGCATCGACGAGCGCGTTGAACGTGCAGTTGCCGATGAGGCCGAGATCGAGGCTTTGCCGGGCCGTACCTCCGTTCCAACTCATGCGCGCGCAGTTCGCGACCGGGCCGTGTGGACGTTGCGATAGCGCGCGATGTGCTGCATCAGCGTCAGCACTTCGCGCTGGTCGCGCAGGTACAGCGTGGCGGCGCTCTCGGCGTTCGGCTCGACGCGCAGCGTCAGCACGGACGGCAAATGGAGTCCGAACACCGCCTCGTCGGTGTCGTCGTCGCCGACGTACAGCACGTTCGGCGAGCCGCTTTGCGCGATCAGCGCGCGCAGCGCATCGCCCTTGTCGGGCGCATCGCGCGGCAGCAGGTTGACGACCGCCTTGCCGTCGATCGTCTTGGGCGCCGGCAACAGCGTCTCGACGCACGCATGGATCGCGCGCATCGCGGCATCGTGGTCGCTTGCCAGACGGTAGTGGAGCGACACCGAATAGCGCTTGTCCTCGATGCTCACGCCGGCGTCGCGCAGCGCATCGCAGCGCTCGAGCGCCTCGCGCCAGCCTCGCACTGTGCGCGCGAAGCCTTCGGAGCGGGCCTTCCAGCCGGGAATGCCTTCCGCGCCGTGGTTGCCGATCAGATAGTGCGGCTCGAATTCGAGCATGCCGCGCGCATCGTCGACCGAGCGCCCCGTGATCACCGCCACTTGCGTGCGCTCGGCGAGCGCGTGCAGGCAGCCCTTGACGTCGTCGGGCAGGCGCGCCTCGTGTGGACGCGCGACGATCGGCGCCAGCGTGCCGTCGATGTCGAACGCGAGCAGCGGGTCGGTCGCGAGCACGGCCGCGAGGCACTCGACCCCCTCGGGTGAGAACGCGTAGATCAACCGAGTTCCACCGTACGTTCGCGATGCTGGTCGATGCGATCGACGATGCGCTGGCGCTGCCGGAGCCGGCTCGCATCGAGCAGCATCGCGCCGGCCCAACGGAACACGTTGTACTCCTGCACGAGCCTGCGCATGCTGCGCATCCGCACGCGCTGCTCGTCGGGCGGCATGCGCAGCGCCTGGTCGAGCACCTCCGCGCACTGGTCGACGTGGTACGGGTTCACCGGCAGCGCGTCGTGCAGTTCACGCGCGGCGCCGGTGAACTGCGACAGCACCAGCACGCCCTGCTCGTCGTCGCGCGATGCGACGAATTCCTTCGCGACGAGGTTCATCCCGTCGTGCAGGCTCGTCACGACGCAGATGTCGGCGGTGCGGTAGTACTCGTTGATCACCTCGGGCTCGTGATGCTCGGCCTTGAGGCGAATCGCCGGCACGCGCGCACTGCCGAAGCGCGCGTTGATGCGGGCGGCGAGCGCATGCACCTCCGCCTCGAAGGCACGGTAGTCGTCGAGCGACGAGCGCGTGGGCGCAGCGATCTGCACGAACGTGAAGCGGCCGACGTAATCGGGACGCGTCTCGAGCAGCTTCTCGACCGCGTGGAAGCGCTCGATGATGCCTTTCGTGTAATCCATGCGATCGACGCCGATGCCGATCTTGATGCCGGCGGGCAGGTCTTCGCGCTCGAGCACGCGCAGCCGGCACTCGGCGACGCTCGGCTGCGTTTCGCGCCACGGCGACGGCCACTGGATCGAGATCGGGTACGGCTCGATGCTCGTGCGGTGCCCGCCGTACGACACGCGGGAGGCTTCGTACTCGATGCGCGCCTCGATGAAGCGGTCGACCGTATCGATGAAATTGCGGCAATGGTATTGCGTATGGAAGCCGAGGATCGTGCTGCCGAGCAGGCCGTCGAGCACGCGCGCGCGCCACGGGCAGATGCCGAACGATTCCGGGTTCGGCCAGGGAATGTGCCAGAAGGTGATGATGGTGGCTCTCGGCAGCCGCTCGTGGATGAAGCGCGGCAACAGCGCGAAGTGATAGTCCTGCACGAGGACCACCGGGTCCTCGGTGCGCGCCTCGGCACAGACCGCGAGCGCGAAGCGCTGGTTCACCTCGACGTAGCGTTCCCAGTCGCTCGTGCGGAAGATCGGACGCACGTGCGCGATGTGGCAGAGCGGCCACAGGCCTTCGTTCGCGAAGCCGTAGTAGTAGCCGCGCTCCTCCTCCTCCGTGAGCCACACCCGGCGCAGCGTATAGCTCGGATTGTCGGGCGGCACTTCGATGTGGTCGTGGCGATCCACCGTCGCCTGGTCGGCCGTGCCGCTGCCGTGCGCGATCCACGTGCCTGAGCACGCGCGCATGATCGGCTCCATCGCAGTCACGAGGCCGCTCGCGGGGCGGCGGATCACGACGTCGTTGCCCTGCCGCATGTGTATGTACGGCTCGCGGTTCGACACGAGCAGGATCTCGTCGCCGGCGAGTTCGTTGCGCAGCACCGAGCGCAGCATGTCGGAATCCCACGTCGCGCCGCGCTCGGTGTTGCGCCGGCCCAGGTCGACTTCGCGCAGCAGCGCGCGAACCTCGCCCACGAGCGGCTGCAGGTCCGGATTCGCGGCCTCGCGGAACGGCTGGATGATCCCTTCGCCGCGCAGCAGCGCACGCACGCCGGCCATCCACCCGCGCCACGACAGCTGCGCGATGAACACGGTGATGAACGAGACGACGACGCCGAGCAGGATGAAGAAGCCGATGATGTACTTGCGCGTGTCGGCGCTGCGCCGGTCGACGAAGCTCATGTCGTGCACCAGCACGAGCGTGCCGATGCGCGGGCCGGTCGACGGAATCGCGAACCACGTCACGTGCAGCGGCGCCGGCGGGAACTGGCGCAGCACGTGCGCGTCGGGGCCGCTGCCCTTGATTTCGCTGCAGCCGAGCTCGATCGGGTACGTGGGCGTGCGATAGACGATCTGTCCGTCGAGGTTGCAGTACGCGAGCGCGTACAGACGCTCGTCCTCGACCGCGCGCCGGAACAGCTGCCGCACGCGCGCCCCGTTGCCGTCGCGCACGGCGTCGACCAGCTGGTCCTGCATCGTGTTCGCGACGAGGCGCGAACGGATCTCGAGGTCGTTGACCCACCAGCGGAGCATCAGCGCATCCACCAGGGGCACGAGCGCCATCGCGAGCAGCGCCAGTACCGCGACGAGCGGCACGATGAAGCGCAGCGCGAGCTGAATGCGGCGGAAGGCGTGCGAGAGATCCATCAGTCGTGGTCGAGCGCGGAGGGCCGTGGGCAGCGCGATTGAGCGTGGATCGGATCGGGACGCCAAGAGTGTTGGTCAGCAGCCGGTCGGCGAGAGTTCGCGCGGCCCCCGTGGCACAATCTCGCGCCAGCGTGAAGAGTCCCGCCATCGTCACCGCCGCCGGCCGGAACGTCCGGCGCCGCCCCTCGCCGCTCGCCGTCGATGCCGCGGGGTACGTCCGCGCCGCCGTGCAGGTGGCCTCGCCGAACTGTGACGATCGCCCTCACCATACCCCGATCACGCTCGCGGTCGTCCACGGCATTTCACTGCCGCCCGGTGAATTCGGCGGCGACGCGATCGAGCGGCTCTTCACCAATCGCCTCGATGCGGCCGCGCATCCGTACTTCGCGTCGATCGCCACACTGCGCGTGTCGTCGCACTTTCTCGTGCGCCGCGACGGTGCGCTCGTGCAGTTCGTGCCCTGCGCGCGTCGCGCCTGGCACGCCGGCCCCTCGGCCTGGCGAGGCGTGCCCCGCTGCAACGACTATTCGATCGGTATCGAGCTCGAGGGCACCGACACCGATGCGTACGAAGACCCGCAGTACGCGACGCTCGCGCGACTCTGCCGCGTGCTCATGCGCCGCTACCCGATCGCGGATGTCGCCGGGCACAGCGACATCGCGCCGTCGCGCAAGACCGATCCCGGCCCGGCGTTCGACTGGCGGCGCCTCGAGCGTGCGCTGCGCCGCCCGTTGCGCAGCGGAAAGTAGGGTCAGCCTCCACTCATTCGACGACGCACGTCGAATTCCTGACCTCGCTCGAATCCGTGGAGTCTGACCCAACTTCCCGGGCCCGATTGGCGGTTGCCCCTTGCCTCCCGGCGCGCCACCCCGATATGGCGTCGGGTCGCCCATCGTTCATGGTATAGTCGACTGTTTATGCGCGTTCTCGCGGACTACTTTCCGCTCCTTCTTTTCTTCGTCGCGTTCAAGCTGTCGGGCATCTGGGTGGCGACCGGCGTCGCCATCGCCGCATCGGTCGTGCAGATTGCGTGGTTCCACTACCGCGGCACGGTTTCCGCGGTGCACTGGGTGTCCCTCGCGGTCATCGTCGTCTTCGGCGGCGCCACGCTCCTTCTTCGCGACGAGACGTTCATCAAATGGAAGCCCACGGTGCTCTACCTCGCGTTCGCGGGCATTCTCGCGGCGGGCAAGCTCGTGTGGCGCCGCGACCTGCTGTCGCTCGTGATGAAGGAAATCACCCTGCCTCCCCCCGTCTGGACACGTCTCACATGGAGCTGGGTCGCGTTCTTCTGCGGCATGGCGTTCGCGAACTGGTACATCGCGTTCCATTTTCCGACGGACACCTGGGTGAACTTCAAGGTGTGGGGCGGCATCGGCCTTTTCCTCGTGTTCGCGCTCGCGCAGGGTCTCTTCCTCGCTCGCCACGTCGTGGAGCCCTCGCATTGAAGGAAAGCGCGCAGGGGCGACCGACGGGCGCGGACGCAAACGACGTCAAGACCGCTCTCGAAGAGCGGCTCGCATCACTCGCCCCCACGAAGCTCGAGATCCGCGACGACAGCGCGAAGCACGCCGGCCACGCCGGCGCAGCGTCGGGCGCGCGGCACTTTTCCGTGACGATCGTGTCGGAGCACTTCCTCGGCCTGACCCGCGTCGCCCGCCACCGGGCGATCCTCGAGCGAGTCGGTGATCTGATCCCCTACCCCGTTCATGCGCTCGCGATCAACGCGCTCGCGCCAGACGAAATTCGCACTGACGAAAGGAAGAAGCAATGAAACGTACGCTGGTTGCTGTTGCGGTCACGGCCGCGCTTTGGTCGGCGGGCGCGCTCGCGCAGACGCCTGCCGCGCCCGCGAAAGCGGCCCCGAAGGCCGCCGCGGCGGCCACCAAGCCGGCGGGAACGACGGCCGCCGCGCCGTCGTCCGACAAGGTGCTGTATACGCAGGGTCAGTTCGACCTGCTGCTGAAGGAGCGCCTCGCGCAGGGCGGGCAGGACACGCCCGAAATCCGCAACGCGGTGAAGGAAGAGCTGAACACACGCGAGCTCCTCGCGCGCGAAGCGAAGAAGTCGGGTCTCGACAAGAACGCCGACGTGAAGACGCAGATGGACCTCGCGGCGCAAACGGTGCTCGTCCGCGCCTACGTGAGTGACTGGGTCAAGAAGAACCCGATCCCGGATGCCGAGCTGCACAAGGAATACGACACGATCAAGGCGCAGATCGGCGACAAGGAATACAAGGTCCGCCACATCCTCGTGAAGACCGAGGACCAGGCGAAGGAAATCATCGCCGAGCTCCAGAAGGGCGCGAAGTTCGACGAGCTCGCGAAGGCGCGCTCGGAAGACCCGGGCTCCAAGGACAAGGGTGGCGACCTCGACTGGAACGCGCCGGCCAACTTCGTGAAGCCGTTCGGCGACGCGATGAAGGCCACGCCCAAGGGCAAGTTCACGCCGCAACCCGTGCAGACGCAGTTCGGCTGGCACGTGATCGAGGTCGACGATGTGCGCGACGCGAAGGTCCCGAGCTTCGAGGAAGTGAAGCCGCAGCTGCAGCAACGGCTGCAGGCGCAGTGGCTCGACAAGTACTTCAAGGAGCTTCGCGCGAAGAACGGCGTCTGATCGTCGCCCGATTCGTGGCGCGCTCGAGGGCAGGTCTCGCGATGAGGCCTGCCCTTTTCGTTTACCGTCCGCGGTCCGGATGCGCCGGTGTCGATGGGGCATTGGCGGGCAGCGTGTCACGTATCGATTCACGTTGCGAGAATCCGGCAAACCACCGGGCTGCATTGCGGCACGTGTGGCGCCATTCCACCTCGGGGAATCGAAAGTCGAGATAGCCGAGCGCACATGCGACGCTGATCGTTCCAATGTCCGCGCGTGCCGCGTAGTCGCCTGCCAGCCGCTCGATGGTCGCCAACGCCTTTTCCACCTTGTCGAGTTGCCCGCGCGTCCAAGGCTCCGAGCGCGCTGCCTCGTCGCGCACGACGCGCTCGTAGCGAATGAGCAACGCGGCGTCGAGCAGTCCGTCGGCCAGCGCCTGGTCGCGCAGCGCGTTCCAGCGGAGCAATACCTGCTGCGGAAAGAGCGACGACCGGCCGGCGAGGTGATCGAGGTACTCGCAGATCACGCGCGAGTCGTAGAGCGCCAGCCCGTCGTCGGTGACGAGCGTGGGTACCTGACCCAGGGGATTGAGGGCGACGATGCTCGGATTGCGGTCGATCGGATGTGCGGCACTCGCCACGCATTCGATCCGATCCCGAAGCCCGAGCTCGATCGCGCAGACCATCACCTTGCGAACGAAAGGCGACGAGGGGGAATGGAAGAGCTTCACTCCGTCGCCACATCCGTTGCGGGACCGCTGCCCGAAAAGATGCGCCGACACGCATCGGCGAAATCGACCGCAACCCTGGGTAACGTGCCGCCGCGGCGAGACGCGAGCGCGATGTATCGAGTCGGCATCTCGTCCGCGAGCGGCCGCGTGGTCAGCGTGCGTCCGTCGTAAGTCACATTCGACGTCGTCCGCGTCACCAGGATGCTGTAGCCCAGACCGCGCCCGACCATCCCTCGAACCATCTCGAAGGAGCCGGTGCGGAACCGGACGACAGGCGTCAGGCCTCTTTCCGTGAAGAGCCGCACGAAGAAGTCGCCGCTCGGCACCGCGTCGAGCAGGATCATCGGCTCATGCGCGAGCTGCGCGAGCGTGAGCGTCGCGTGAGCGGCGAGCGGATGTGCCGCGGACAGAAGCACGTAGGGCTGCAGTCCGACGAGCTTTTCGTTCGTGATTTCCGGGCCGAGATCCCACTCGTAGGCGAGTGCAAGATCGATCGTCCCGAATTTCAGCGCATCGGAAATGCGCTTCTGGTCGCCTTCGAGCAGTTGCAGATCGATCGATCGACCATCGGCCGTGAAGCGCTCGATGATTCCGGGCACGACGCAGGGCGCGAAGGTATGAAACGCACCGAGGCGCAGCACTTCGCCGCGCGCCGCGGCTGCCGACCGATAGTGCGGTTGGGACAGCGTGCCGTATCCACGATTGGCGTAGATCAGCGGCGAGCCCCGCGCCTGGATATGGACGTCCAGCACCGCCCCGATGCATACGTAATGGGTGCCGACCACCTGTGACGAGACGAGGCGGCAGTCGAACGCGACCAGCGAATCGGCGACCCGCGGCGCGCCGGTCGTCTGCGTCATCCACTGCGCGCATGCAAACTTGTTCGTGCGCGTCGTTGCATTGCGTCCGGCGAACGACTCCGAGATGTACGACTGGTCGTCGCGCAGCACATTCACGCAGAACACGCCGTTTTGCAGGATGGGGGCCGCAGCGGCGCTGTCGCGGTTCACGCAGATCAGCAGCATCGGCTTTTCGGCGTCGGCGGACACCGTCGACATCGCCGAAACCGTCAAACCGAAACGACCGGCCGGCCCGTCGGTCGTGACGACGTTGACCGTGCACGCGGCGAGGCTCATGCCTTCGATGAATTGGCGCCGCAGCTCCGCATCGATCGACGGCAGGTGTTCGGGAGGGGTCCGTTCCGGGGCGCGCCGCAAAGCGTCACGGCGGTGCTTCGGCCGTGCCACGGCCGTCATGCGGACCGCACCTCGAACATGCAATGCGCGTGGCCCATGCCCGCGCATTGCGTCTCGCGCGACGCAAGACGCCATTCGTGTCCCATGTCCCGACCGGCCCATTCGAGTGCGCCCGCAAACCAGCCGTCGAACGCGCCGCAGAGCCTGCGTCCGGCGTCCCGCCCGAAGTGCTCGACGTACACGGAGTGCTCGAGCGCGACGGTGGCGGCGCCGTCATCGCCGTCGAGCGTCCTGACCTCGAAACGCCCCCACCCGCGCTGCGAGATCCGCTTCATGTAATGGACGAAGACCTCGGTGCCTCGCAGCCCGTGCGTCTTCGACTCCTTGTCGCACCACTGCCACGCAGACGCGTGTCCCGCTGCATAGGTCACCTGCGCGAACGCGTCGGCGCCCATCGCAGCCTCGAACGCGTGCAGATGATTGACGAAAAAATGACGCGGCATGTAGATCATCGGCAGGTCATCCGTCGACCAGATCCCGGTCTCCGTATCGACGACGATCGGAACCTGCGGTGCTGACGTTGCCATCGTGGACTCGCTTCTTCGCCGTTGCGTGCTCAGGTCGCGGCGTCCGGATCGACGACACGCAGCACGTATCGCGCGCGTTGCGGCTCGTATGCCTTCCAGAGGCGCCGCAACTCGCGCACCGGATCGTCGTGATCGTCGACGCGCAGGTTCGTCTCGGGAAAGTCGAAACGTTCGGCGACGAGAAGCGCCGCCGACCGCACGGGGCTGGTCTCGCCGCCCGCTTCGAGCCCGGCGACGAGCGAATCGATCAGCCGATCCTCGAACGACTCGCCCGGGTGCGCCATGTACCCGTCGACCATGCGCTGCGGCAGCGCGTCGGAGACGAGCAGGTTTCCGATGGATACGCAATTCGGTCCCTCTGCGCCCCCATGCCGCGAAACGATGCTGTCGCCGGAGAAATGCGCCGTGCGCCCCTTCGCGTCGACCACGGCGAGTTGCCGCCAGCCGGGCACGTGCGCATGGCGCACCAGATCGCCGAGCGCTTCGTCAGCGCTCATGCCCGACGCGAGCAGATCGAGTCCGTTCGGACCGAGGCGCGGATCGGTGCGGTTCTGCGTGAGCACCGCGCCGACCTTGCCACGGACGAAGGGGCAACGCGCGCCGACCGCGATGCTTGCCGTCGTGATCACGACACCGAAGGCGCCCGTCTGCGAGCACCGTGCTGCTAGCGAAAACGTCATGTTCGTTCCTCTTCCCGGTATTCCGAAGTCTGCACGGGCACGCCGCCGGACCGCACGACGACGCTGTCGTTCGGGTGCCATTCGACCGTCACCGTGTCGCCCTGCCGCCACTTCGCGTCGTTGGACGCGAGCACTTCGATACGCTGCGCCTCGGCAGTCCTCACGCGTACGTGCTGATGCGCTCCGAGGAAGACGACGTGATCGACGACTGCGTCGACAGCATTCATGCCCTCGCGCGAGGTGCGTCGATCCGAAACGCCGATGCGCTCGGGGCGTACCGCGAACGTGATCCGCTGCCTCGGTACGGCGCCGCGCATCGGAACGCGCACCGTGCTCCCGTTCGGCAGCCGGGCGACGGCGACATCCGGCGCAGCCTCGACGACGGTCGCGTCGAAGAACGTGGACTTGCCGATGAACTCCGCCACGAAGTCGTCCTCGGGCCGCAGGTAGATGTCGATGGGTGCGCCGATCTGACGGACGCGGCCGTCCTTCATGACCACGACCTTGTCCGCGAGCGCGAGCGCCTCTTCCTGGTCGTGTGTGACGAACAGCATCGTGATCCCCACGCGCTTCTGGATCTCGCGCAATTCGACCTGCATCTCCTCGCGAAGCTTGCGATCGAGCGCCGAGAGCGGCTCGTCGAGCAGCAGCACCTTCGGCTCGCTGGCGAGCGCGCGGGCGATCGCCACCCGCTGGCGCTGCCCGCCGGACAGACTCGATGGATAGCGCGCCGCAAAGCCGCCGAGACGGAGCAGTTCGACGAGCTCGTCGACGCGCGCCCGAATCTCCGCACGCGGACGCGCTCGCATGCGCAGGCCGTACCCGATGTTCTCGGCGACCGTCTGGTGCGGGAACAGCGCGTAGTCCTGGAACACGATGCCGATATCCCGGCGATGCGGAGGCACGCGTGCCATGTCGCGCCCATCGATCAGCAAGGTGCCTTGAAAATCGACGAAGCCCGCGACGACGCGGATGAGCGTGGTCTTTCCACAGCCGCTCGGACCGAGCACCGCGACGAGCTCGGTTGCCTCGAGGCGGAGCGAGACGCCCTTGACGGCCTCGACGCCGCCATAGCTCGCACGGATGTCCTTCAGTTCGACTTGTGCCATGTCAGTCGCCAATGGGCCGCTCCGACCGACTGACGCGCGCCCTGCGGGCGCAGCGAGCGGAGCTGGCGTGCGGGTGATTTCATGTTCGACCCGCCAGCATGTGGCGGACCACGAAGCGATTGAATACGGCGATGAACACGATCACGGCGGCCACGATGAGCGAGGAAAGTGCTGCCGCCGTCGGATCGTTTTCCGTCTGCACGCTCGTGTAGATCGCGATGGGAAGGGTGGTGCGATCCCAGACGAGGAACTGCGAGGCGGTGAAGTTCTCGAACGACGTCACAAAGGCGAATACGCCGGCCGCGAGGAGTCCGGGCGCGATCTGCGGCACGGTGACGCCGAAGAAGGCGCGCACGGGCGATGCGCCGAGCGACTGTGCCGCCTCCTCGATCGATGCAGGATGGACCTGCAGCGCGACCACGACGACGCGCAACGCGAACGGCAGCGTGATGACGCAGTGGAGAAGCGACAGCGAGACGATCGAGTTGAAGATGCCGAGCGCGGAAAGCGTCACGAGGAACGCCATGCCGACCACGACCTGCGGCACGATCAGCGGGGACAGGAGCAGCGTCAGCAGGAAATCGCGGCCCGGGAAGCGGTAGCGCGTGATGGCGACCCCTGCGCCGAGGCTCACGAGAACGCTGATGCAGGCCGAACCGAGCGCGAGCGCGAGCGTGAGCTTCGCGGCATCGAGGAAACCTTGGCGGTTCGCGAGGTTCGCATACCAGCGAAGCGAGAATCCGTGCGGTGGAAACACCTGCTCGACGCCGGCATTGAAGGAGACGCCGATCAGCACGACGATGGGCAGGACGAGCAGGCCTACCAGGACGCTGCCAACGAAGTTCACCAGAAGGTGCGACGAGCGCCAGCTGCTCATCGGGCGTACCGCGTGATCCGCGCGAACGAACGGTTCAATCCGTAAACGATGGCCGCGGAAACGACGAGCGTGACGACGGCCGCCGCCGCCGCGAAACCATACTCGAATGAACGCATCGCCTTGTTGTAGATGAGGTTCGCGATCATGTCGGCATAGCCGCCGCCGAGCATGCCCGGAACGATGTACGACGTGAGCTCGAACAGGTAGACCACCACGACCCCGGCGGCGATGCCGGGAAGCGTCAGCGGAAAGACGATCGTCCAGAAGGTCTTGAATCGGCTCGCACCGAGCGATGCCGACGCCATCTCGAGGTTCGTCGGAATCGCGTTCAGGCTCGCGAGTATTGGAAACACCATGAACGGCAGCGACACCTGCACGAGTCCGATCGCGACGGCCGCCTGCGTGAAGAGGATGCGCAGCGGCGCATCGATGATTCCAAGCGCGAGCAGCGTCTGGTTCAGGAATCCCGTCTTGCCGACGAGGAGCATCACTGCGTAACTGCGAATCACGTAGGCCGTAAAGAACTGCACGATCAGCACGCTTCCGACGACGAGGCGCACGACCGACGACGACCGGAACATGAAGTACGCGATGAAATAACCGAGAACCGCCGTGATGAACGTGCAGTAGAGCGAGATCCAAAGCGATCCCGTCAGATAGCCCCAGTAGAACGAGGAGGCGAGAAAGCGCCGGTAGTGCTCCAGCGTGTAGGTGCGGATACCCTGCACGGCATCGGCCGGCGAAAAGCTCGCCACGACCATGGTGCTCATCATCGCGAAGAACGTCGCGATGACGAGCAGTGCAGGCAGCACCAACGCCATCACGCGCAGCCGACGGGAGTGTCGGCGCGGCCCGGGAACGGCCGCGCCTCGCTCCCGCGGAAGCGCGATCGCTACTGCCGCATCTGGACTTCGCGCGCCCAACGATCTTCCCACGTCGAGAATTGCGAGTTGACGTACGGCCAATCGACCGAATAGACGTCCGTGATCGGCAGCGACGGCACGATGCTCTTGAGCTTGTCCGGGATCTGCGCAGCCGGATTGGCCGGAACGGTACCCGCGATCGACGCCATGATCGTCTGGTATTCGGGCCGCAGCATGTAATCGACGAACTTCTCCGCCGCGGCCTGCTCGGCGGCGCCGCGGCCCTTGACGATCGACACCGGGATGTCCGCGAGGAAGCGCGGCTTCGGCATCACGAATGCATACTTGGAGTCCGGACCGAGATGCCGGTAGACGTTCGGCAATGCACCCCAGGCGACGACGCCGACCTCGCCGGTCTCGAGCAGCTTGATTGATTCGGGATCGGTCGTGTAGACGGCATGGATGTTGGGCTTCAGACTCTTCACCTTCTCGAAGCCCGCGTCGATCTTGTGCTCGTTTCCGCCGTTCAACAGCGCGGCGACGATCAGGAAGCTGCCTCGGTCGAGCGCGAGCGTCACGCCGACCTTGTCCTTGAGCCGCGGGTCCCACAGGTCTTCCCAGGTCTTCGGCTCGAACGGCACGAGATCCTTGCGATAGAAGATGCCGCGCGGCGACAGCCAGATCGACACGCCCGTCGGCTTCACGAATTCGCGCGGCATGCGCGCGATCTGCGGGATCTTCGCAGGGTCGAGCCGCGCCAGCAGATCGTCCTTGGTGGCCGCTTCCACCGTGCTGGCGATCGACGTCCAGACGTCGATCTGCGGGTTCGCGCGCTGCGCCTTGATCTTGTTGAGGCCGTCGCCGGAGCCTGACTGGACGACGAATTCGACGCGCGTCCCGGTGTCTTTCTCGAACGCCTGCGCCACCGGGCGGAAGATATCGAGCCAGCTGCCGCCCCAGGTCATCATCCGGATCTCCTTGGCCATCGCCTGGCCATGGCTCGCGCGGATCCCGAATGGCAGCAGCGCGGCCATCGTACCCAATGCCAGAACGTCTCTTCGCTTCACGAACATCCTCCTGTCGTGGTTACTGCGCCGAATGGGCGACGCCTCGAGCGATCATGCCGCGGAAGAACTCGCCTTCCACGCCGCGTCGCCTTTCGTGCCACCCGCAATGAAACTGGCTGCCGCCGTGATGTGCTTCCCGACGACGTTCGCCGCCCGGTCGGGATCGCGACTCGCCAGCGATTCGAGAATCTCGCGATGCTCGCGCTGGGTCTTCTCGATCTGCTTCCGGTCGTACAGCGGCTGGGCCACCTCGAAATACTCGTAATAGCCATCGACGAGGCGAGACAGCGGACGATTTCCCGACGCCTCGATGATCGCGCTGTGGAACGAGCGGTTCAGCGCCGCGCGGCGCTCGAATTGCTCGACGGCGAGCGCTTCCATGCGCTCGCAGATCGAAAGCATGTCCGCCACCTGCTCGTCGGTGATCACGACCGCAGCGCGGCGTGCTGCGTGGCATTCGAGCGCAGCGCGGATGTCGAGGATGTCCACGAGTTCGCGGCGGACGTTGCCGACCTCGTAGCCACCATGCTCGAGCCGGTGCACGAGGTCCATGCCGCAAAGCTGCCACAACGCCTCGCGCACCGGCGTTCGACTCACGCCGAGGCGCGCCGCAATATCCACTTCCACGAGCCGCGTGCCTTCCGCGATCTCGCCCTTGACGATCCCTTCGCGCAGCAGGCGGCGAACCTGGTCCGACATCTTGCTTTTGACGATCAAGCCCATGGGCACCTAACCGAGGATGTCGGCGATCGCGTTCGCATACACCTTGCTCGCCGTCTCGATTTCTTCGAGCCCCACGCGCTCGTCGGGCATCGTGTTGTACCGACCGCCTGGGCCATACACCACGCCTGTCATCCCGGCCGCCGCGAGATGAGCAGCGTCCGACCCGAAGAACCGTGCGGGCGTGTGCATGCCGACTAGCGCCGCATCGCCGGTGACTCGTGCGTGCGCATGTGCCAATGCCTGTACCGGACGCGCGTCGGCGGCAACGGCGAACGGCGGCATGAAGATGCGGTTGTCTTGTACGAGCCTCGATTCGGCGCGAAACGTCTCGTCTTCTGCGTGCATCGCATCGAGAAGCGCCTGGATGTCGCGCATTGCGCCCTCGAGCGTCTGGGACGGCCCGAAGCGCCCCGCGCACTTCAGCAGGCACACGTCGGCCAACTGCTGCGGCCGCCAGTCGAGCATCGCGCGCGAAACGCCACCCCGGATCACGCCGATATTGATGCGGTTGAGCGCGCGGTCGTCGTCGCTCGCCGCGCCCGAGAACACGAGCGACCGCAGGCGCGGCAGCAGCTTCTCCGCCTGCGCGATCGCGTCGACGCCCTCGTCGCGACGCGACAGGTGGCGAGTCTTGCCGAGGACGGCGATTTCGAACACGAAACTTGCGGAATGACGCGTGAGGAGCGTGAGTTCGGTCGGCTCGCCGACCACGAAGTAGTCGGTGCGCAAGCCGCTTTCGATGAGCCTGGCCGTGCCGATGCCGCCCTGCAGTTCGCCGATGACAAACGCGAGCACGAGGTCGCCGGCCGGTGAAAAGCCGACTCGCTTCAGCATGGCGACGGCCTGAATGGCACTCGCGTTCGCCGATTTCATGTTGCATACGCCGATGCCGTAGACGAACCGGTCGTCGACGTCACCCGCCAGCGGGTCGCGGCTCCAGCCTTCCCCGGCCGGATTGGTATCCATGTGGCCGTTGTACATGAACGACGGCCCGTTTCGCCTGCCGCGCCACGTGCCGATGACGTTGAAGCGCGATGGAGCGACCGGCTGCATCTTTACGTCGAGGCCGAGCTCGCGCAGCGTGGCGGCCGTGAATTCGGCGATTTGCGCCTCGTCGCCGGAATAGCTCTTGATGCTCACCATGCGCGACGTGAGCGCGACTGCATCGGCGCGGCTGTACGCCGCCGCGAGCTCGTCGAATCGGTTGGCCATCGACACTACCGGGCGACTGCAGCCGCCTCGCGGTCCCGCCGCTGACCGTAACGCGCCTTCGAGTGGAACGGTTCGCCAAGCGCGGACAGCGCGAGCATCTGCAGCAGCCGATCCTCACGGAAATGCAGCGTAAACGTACGGAGGTCGCGGTAGTAAAGGTTCAGAAGCTGGTCGTTGAACGTCGATCGCGCCCCGCAGATGTCGAACGCTTTCGTCGCGAAATCGAGGCCCGCCTGCTTGGCGAGATACAGCGCCTGCATCGACAGGCGCTCTGCTTCGTCGAACGCACCGCGCTCCCACAACCGGGCCGCTCGCACGAGCACGGATTCGGCGGCGGTGATGCGCGCCTCGGCGTCCCCGAGTTGCACGAGCGCGACCGAGCCTGCGCGAAGATCCGGCCTCTTCGCAACGTAGTTCCTGACGAATTCGTGAACGGCGTGCGCCTGACCGAGGTGGTTCGAGGCGAACCCCAGCGTGAACGTGCGCGGGTCGCGCTGAACCCAATCGCCGGGGGCACCGACGACCTCGTCGCGCGCCACCTCGACGTCCTCGAGATGAATGTTCCAGCTGACCGTGGCGCGCATCCCGAGGGTGTCCCAGTTGTTTTCCAGACGCACGCCCTTGCGCTCCTTGGGTACGATGGCGAACACCATGCCTTCGTCCATGCGCGACGTGCCCTCGACGAGCGCCCAGATGACGTAGGCGTCGGCCGCCGGCGCGACGGATGCGAATCCCTTGAATCCGTTGAGCACGAAGCCATCGCCACGGGCCTTCAGCACGCTGTCGAACTTCTCCGGGCCGCTCACGCGGACGGAAGCCTCGCTGCCGCAGGATGCATAAAGATGGCCTTCCTGCATCACCTGCGGCATGTAGCGGTCGAGTTGCGCCTGCGTGCCATTGCCGGCAACGATGCCCACGGCGTGACTGTGGACCTGGAGCAGTTGCGCGGTGGAGCTGCAGTGCCGGGCGATCTCCGCGAGCACGAGATAGTAAGGAAGGAACGCGTCGCCGCTCCACAGGCCGTGCCCGCCGTACCGCGTCGGCACGGTCAACCCATGAAGGCCCGCCGCCTTGAGCTCGCGAAAGTTCTGCTCGGGGAATTGCGCGGCCCGGTCGTATTCGAGCGTGCGCTGCGCGAACGGCGCGCTCACTTCGCGCGCGAGCGCGACGAGCGCGGCATGCTCCTTCGAGAGTTCGAATTCGGACATGGTCATCTCTTGTAGATGTATACCGTACTCTTATATAGAACTTGATTCATGTCAATGCGATTCCAGGGTTTTCATGCGCCAACGCTTCGCGAAGCGGAAACGACGCCGCCGTTTCATGCGATGCAGCGTCCTGTTATCCTACGGCGCGCCGCGCCCGCCGACACCGCGCCGGCGCCCCCCTCACCACGATGGCGTCGATCCGTAACCCCAGGGATTTCGTGGCCGGCGCGATCTTCATCGCGATCGGCATCGCCACCATCGCCCTCGGATCGCGCTATACGCTCGGTACCGCCGCACGGATGGGGCCGGGCTACTTTCCGCGCATCCTCGGCATCCTGCTGATCGTGCTCGGCGGCATCCTCGCGCTGCGCGCACTGCGCGTGCGCGGCGCGCCGCTACCGCCATTTCACTGGCGGCCGCTGGTGATCGTCCTCGGCAGCGTCGTGCTGTTCGGCGCGATCGTGCAGAAAGTCGGCGTCGCGCTCGCCACCGTCATCCTGATCGTCACGGCGAGTGCCGCGAGCCGCGAATTCCGGCCGCGCGAATCGCTCGTCGTCGGCGTCGCGCTCGCGGCGCTCGCGGTGGGCGTGTTCGTCGTCGGGCTGCAACTGCAGCTGCCGATCTGGCCGGGGCAGCCGTAGATGAAACGACCCCCACGCCCGCTTCGCTCGCTGCCCCCGGAGGGGGCGCGTCAGTGGCTCGGGGCGGCCCGGCGCCCCTGACATGGAAGTCTTCCAGCACCTCGCGACCGGCTTCGGTGTCGCGCTCACCGCGGTCAACCTGCTCTATGCGCTGATCGGTGCGCTGCTCGGCACGCTGATCGGCGTGCTGCCCGGCATCGGTCCCGTGGCGACGATCGCGATGCTGTTGCCGACGACCTACGCGCTCGAGCCCGTGTCCGCGCTCATCATGCTGGCCGGCATCTACTACGGCGCGCAGTACGGCGGCTCGACGACGGCGATCCTCGTCAACATGCCCGGCGAATCCTCGTCGGTCGTCACCTGCCTCGACGGCTACCAGATGGCGCGCAAGGGTCAGGCGGGGGCGGCGCTCGCCATCGCCGCGCTCGGGTCGTTCTTCGCGGGCTCGTGCGCGACGGTGCTCGTGGCGGCCGTATCGCTGCCGCTGTCCGCGCTCGCGCTCAAGTTCGGCCCCGCCGAATATTTCTCGCTGATGGTGCTGGGCCTGATCGGCGCCGTCGTGCTCGCGCACGGCTCGCTCGTGAAGGCGATCGCGATGATCGTGCTGGGCCTTTTGCTCGGCATCGTCGGCACCGACGTCAACTCGGGCGTCGAGCGCTTCACGTTCGACATTCCCGAGCTTTCCGACGGCATAGGCGTGGTCGTCGTCGCCATGGGTCTCTTCGGCTTCGCCGAGATCATCCTGAACCTCGAGTCGAACGAGAAGCGCGAGGTGATCCGCACGCGCCTGAAGGGCCTGTGGCTGACACTCGCGCAACTGAAACAGGCGGCGCCCGCGGTGTTGCGCGGCACGGCACTGGGTTCGATGCTCGGCGTGCTGCCGGGTGGCGGCGCGATGCTGTCGTCGTTCGCCTCCTACAGCCTCGAGAAGAAGCTTGCCAGGGATCCGTCGCAGTTTGGGCACGGCGCGATCCAGGGCGTCGCGGGACCCGAGTCGGCGAACAACGCCGGCGCGCAGACCTCGTTCATTCCGTTGCTCACGCTCGGCATTCCCGAGAACGCGGTGATGGCGATGATGGTCGGTGCGATGACCATCCACAACATCCAGCCCGGGCCGCAGGTGATGACGTCGAACCCTCAGCTCTTCTGGGGACTGATCGCGTCGATGTGGGTGGGCAACCTGATGCTCGTCGTGCTGAACCTGCCGCTGATCGGCATCTGGATCCGGCTCCTCACGGTGCCGTACCGCATCCTGTATCCCGCGATCCTGCTCTTCTGCGGCATCGGCGTGTACACGGTCAACAACACGAGCTTCGACGTGATGCAGACCGCGTTCTTCGGCGCGCTCGGCGTGCTGTTCGCGAAGCTCGAATGCGAGCCGGCGCCGCTTCTGCTCGGCTTCGTGCTCGGGCCCATGATGGAGGAGAACCTGCGGCGCGCGCTGCTGCTTTCGCGCGGCGATCCATCGGTGTTCGCGACGCGCCCGATCTCCGCGGTGCTGCTCGCCGCCGCCATCGTGCTGGTGCTCGTGATCGCGCTGCCCAACATTCGCAGGCAGCGCGAGGAAGCCTTTCAGGAAGCCTAAAATCGAACGATGGACTGGACCCTTCCCTACCCGTCGCGCCGGCAACCGATTTGCGCGGACAACGTCGTCGCGACGTCGCAGCCGCTCGCGACGCAGGCCGGCGTCGCGATGTTCGCGCGCGGCGGCAACGCCGTCGACGCGGCACTCGCCGCCGCCATTGCGCTCACCGTCGTCGAGCCCTGCAGCAACGGCATCGGCTCGGATCTTTTCGCGATCCTCTGGGACGGTCGCGAGCTCGTCGGGCTCAACGCCTCGGGACGTGCGCCCGCCGCGTGGAACCGCGCGCGCTTCGCGTCGCACCCGCAGATGCCGCAGCGTGGCATCGACACGGTCACGATTCCCGGCGCCGTCTCGGGCTGGGCCGCGCTATCGCAGCGCTACGGCAAGCTGCCGTTCGCAGACCTGTTCGAGCCCGCCATCCGCTTCGCGCGCGACGGCTATCCGGTGTCTCCCGTCGTCGCCGACAAGTGGCGCCTCGCCGAACCGCTGATGCCCAAGGGCCTCGGTTGGCAGGACCACTTTCTCGTCGACGGTCATGCGCCACGACCGGGCGAGCGCTTCGGCTCGCAGGCAATGGCGAAGACGCTCGCGACGATCGCCCGCACGCGCGGCGAAGCGTTCTATCGAGGCGAACTCGCCGAAGCGATCGTCGCGCACTCGCGCGCGTGCGGCGGCGTGCATGCGCGAAGCGATTTCGAGCGGCACACGATCGACTGGGTGACGCCGCTCGCCGTCGACTATCGCGGCATCACCGTGCACGAAATCCCCCCGAACGGACAGGGCATCGCCGCGCTGATGGCGCTCGGCATGCTCGAAGCGTTCGACCTCGCGTCGCTGCCACCGGATTCCGCCGAAAGCCAGCACTTGCAGATCGAGGCGATGAAGCTTGCGTTCGCCGACGTGCATCGCTACGTCGGCGACGCGTCGCGCATGCAGGTGTCGCCGGCGTCGCTGCTCGATCGCGACTATCTGCGCGAACGCGCGCAATTGATCGATCGCACGCGCGCACAGTCGTTCGGTCCCGGCGAGCCGCCGCGCGGCGGCACCGTCTATCTTGGCGCGTCCGACGCGAGCGGCATGATGGTGTCGCTGATCCAGTCGAATTACATGGGGTTCGGGTCGGGCGTCGTCGTGCCCGGCACCGGCATCAGCCTGCAGAATCGCGGCGCGGGCTTCTGCCTCGAAGCGGGACACGCGAACGAAGTGTGCGGCGGCATGCGGCCGTTCCACACGATCATTCCCGGCTTCATCACGCGTGCCGGCGCGCCGCTCGCGACGTTCGGCGTGATGGGCGGACCGATCCAGCCGCCGGGCCACGTGCAGGTGGTCGTGCGCCTGCAGGACTACGCGATGAATCCGCAGTCGGCGCTCGATGCGCCGCGGTTCAAGATCAACGCCGGCCGCTCGATCGATCTCGAAGCGACCGCGTCGCCGCAGTTGCGCGAAGGCTTGATCGCGCTCGGGCACACGCTCGATGCAATTCCCGACTCGTACATGGACTTCGGTGCCGGACAGGTGATCCTCAAGTCCGATGCCGGCTACGTGGCCGGCTCGGACCCCCGCCGCGACGGGCAGGCAGCCGGCTTTTGACGGAAAGCAGGGTCAGACCCCGATAAGACCCTACCTTCTTTCCGCGCCGGTGATACTTCGTCGAGGCATTGCCAGGAAGTAGAGTCCGACGCTACTTTCCGCGCGACTTGACGTCCGACAGCGGCAGCAGTTCGGGGAGATCGATGCGCTTGCGATCCGGCTCGACTGCGGTGAGCGGCGCGGTTGCGCGCATCGTCGCGAGGCTGCGGCGCGTCAACTCCTGGTAGCTGCGCGTGCCTTCGATCTTCCAGGCGAGTTCGGTGTCGGTGAGTTCGCGCACCACGCGTGCCGGCATGCCGGCGACGAGCATGCGCGGCGGCACGACCATCTTCGCCTTCACGAACGCCATCGCCGCGACGATCGCCGATTCGCCGATCACCGCGCTGTCGTTGATCACCGCATTCATGCCGACGAGCGCATTCCGCTCGACGATGCAGCCATGCAGGATCGCGCCGTGGCCGATGTGCCCTTCTTCGCACACGATCGTGTCGGTGCCGGGGAAGCCGTGCGCGACGCACGCATCCTGGATGTTCGCGCCGGCGCGGATATCGATGCGTCCGAAATCGCCGCGCAGCGACGCGCACGGGCCGATGTAGCAGCCGGGGCCAACGATCACGTCGCCGATCAGGACCGCGGAGGGATGCACGTACGCGGTGGGATCGACGACGGGTGTGACGCCGTTGATCGCGTAAACGGTCAGGCTCATCGCTGCGACATCTCCAGGACGCGCATCAGCCGACCGACCTGCGCGCGTTCGCGAACATCCGATACCACGGCGACAGCCCGGCCCAGTCGTCCGGATGCCACGACATCTGCACGGTACGGAACACGCGCTCGGGATGCGGCATCAGGATCGTGAAGCGGCCGTCGGCGGTCGTCAATCCAGTGATGCCTTCGGGCGCGCCGCTCGGATTGTACGGATAGCGCTCCGTCGCGCCGCCCTCGTGGTCGACGAAGCGCATCGCGACGAGCGGGCGCGCCGCGGCGAGCGCGGCGTCGCTCTCGAATTCGGCGCGGCCTTCGCCATGCGCGATGGCGACCGGAATCCGGCTCCCCGCCATGCCATCGAAGAAAAGCGACGGCGAAGCGACGATGTCGACCATCACGAAGCGCGCTTCGAACTGCTCCGATGCGTTGCGCACGAAATGAGGCCAGCGTTCGGCACCCGGGATGATCTCCTTCAGGTTGCTCATCATCTGGCACCCATTGCAAACGCCGAGGGCGAAGGTGTCGCCGCGCGCGAAATACGCCGCGAACGCGTCACGCAGCCTGGCGTTGAACAGGATCGACTTCGCCCAGCCTTCGCCCGCGCCCAGCACGTCGCCGTACGAAAAGCCGCCGCCGGCGACGGCGCCGCAGTAGCCGTCGAGCCGGTCGCGGCCTGCGACGAGATCGGTCATGTGCACGTCGTACGCGTCGAACCCGGCGCGCGCCATCGCCGCGCCCATCTCGACGTGACCATTCACGCCCTGCTCGCGCAGGATCGCGACGCGGGGACGCGCGCCGGTGGCGATGAACGGCGCCGCGATGTCGCCGGCCGGATCGAAGGACAGCATCGGCGCCATTCCCGCGTCGCGTTCACCGATGCGCGCGTATTCCTCGTCGGCGGCCCGCGGGTTGTCGCGGAGTCGCTGCATCGCATGCGTCGTCGCCGACCATGCGCGATGCAGGTCGACGCGCGCCTCGTCGAGCACCACGCGGCCCCCGCAGCGGATGACGATGCGCTCGCCGGGGCTCGCCGTGCCGATCACCGTGGCATGTACGCCCGCAGTCGCCGCGTTGCGCGTGAACGCGCCGAGCTCGGCGGGCCGCACCTGCACGACCGCGCCGAGTTCCTCGGCGAAGAGCGCGTGCAAAACGGAACACGCAGCGTCTGACCCTACGTTTCCCGGCAACTCGAGCGCCACCTCGAGTGCCGCGTGCGACGCGAACGCCATCTCGACGAGCGTGACGAAGAGGCCGCCGTCGCCGATGTCGTGATACGCGACGATGCGCCGGGCCCCGATCGCGTCGCTCACGAAGGCGAAGAACGCCGCAAGCGACGCGGGATCGACGTCGGGGGCGTCGTTGCCAAGCTGGCCGTGCACCTGCGCGAGCGTCGACGCGCCGAGCCGGCGCGCGCCCTTCGCGACGTCGAGATGGACGAGCGTCGCGGGCCCGGCGTCGAGACGCAGCCATGGCGTGAGCGCGTGTCGTGCATCGGCAATCGGCGCGAACGCCGACACGATCAGCGACACGGGCGACGTGACGCTCTTCGCGTCGTCGCCGTCGCGCCACGTCGTGCGCATCGATAGCGAATCCTTGCCGACCGGGATCGACACGCCGAGCGGGATGCAGAAATCGTGCGTGACGCCGCGCACGGCGTCGAAGAGCGCCGCGTCTTCGCCCGGCGCGCCCGCTGCCGCCATCCAGTTCGCCGAAAGCTTGACGTCGGAGATCTCGCGCATCCCTGCCGCGGCGATGTTCGTGATCGCCTCGCCCACCGCCATCCGCGAAGCGGCGGCCGCATCGATCAGCGCAAGCGGCGTGCGCTCGCCCACCGCCATTGCCTCGCCGGCATAGCCGACGAAATCGCGCAGCGTGACGGCGACGTCTGCGACGGGCACCTGCCACGGTCCCACCATCGGATCGCGCGCACACACGCCGCCCACGGTGCGATCGCCGATGGTGACGAGGAACGTCTTGTCGGCGACGGCGGGGAACTGCAGCACGCGGTACGCGGCGTCGCGCAGGTCGATGCGCGACATATCGAGTGGCGGCAAGTCGGTGCGAAGGCGCGTGGCCACGCGCGACATCCGCGGCGGCTTGCCGAGGATCACGTCGAGCGCCACGTCGACCGGACGATCGTCGAACACGTCGTCGGTGACGACGAGCCGGCCGCTGCCGTCTGCGCGTCCGACCACCGCGAACGGGCAGCGCTCGCGTGCACAGAGATCGCGAAAGCGTGCGAAATTATCCGCCGCGATCGCCAGCACGTAGCGCTCCTGCGCCTCGTTGCACCAGATTTCGCGCGGCGTCATGCCCGACTCTTCGGTCGGAATCGCGCGCAGTGCGATCGTGGCGCCGACCCCGCCCGCGTGGATGAGTTCGGGCAGCGCGTTCGACAGGCCGCCCGCGCCCACGTCATGGATCGACAGGATCGGGTTCGCGTCGCCGAGCTGCCAGCAGCGATCGATCACCTCCTGCGCGCGCCGCTCCATCTCCGCGTTGCCCCGTTGCACGGAATCGAAATCGAGGTCCGCCGTGTTGACCCCGGTGGCCATCGACGACGCCGCGCCCCCGCCCATGCCGATCAGCATGCCGGGTCCGCCGAGTTGAATCAGCAATGCGCCCGGCCGCAGCGTCTCCTTGTGCACATGGCGCTCGGCGATCGCGCCGAGGCCGCCTGCGAGCATGATCGGCTTGTGATAGCCGCGCATCGCCTGCGCGACCTGCAACTCGAACGTGCGGAAATACCCGGCGAGGTTCGGCCGGCCGAACTCGTTGTTGAACGACGCGGCGCCGATCGGTCCGTCGAGCATGATGGCGAGCGGCGACGCGATGCGCTCGGGCTTGCCGTAGGCGTGCGTCTCCCAAGGCTGGCGCAACTCCGGGATCCGCAGGTGCGACGTGGTGTAACCGACGAGGCCCGCCTTCGGCTTCGCGCCGCGGCCCGTTGCGCCTTCGTCGCGGATCTCGCCCCCCGCGCCGGTGGCCGCGCCCGGAAACGGCGCGATCGCGGTCGGGTGGTTGTGCGTCTCGACCTTCATCAGCACGTGCGTTGCCTCCCGATGCGTCGCATAGCGGCGCCCGGCATCCGGGTAGAAGCGGTCGGCCATGCCACCTGCGATCACCGACGCGTTGTCGGTATAGGCGACGAGCGTGCCGCGCGGATTCGCGGCGTGCGTGGCGCGGATCATCGCGAAGAGCGATAGCGGCTGCGCCTCGCCGGCGAGCGTCCACGACGCATTGAAGATCTTGTGCCGGCAGTGCTCCGAATTCGCCTGCGCGAACATCGTGAGCTCCGCGTCGGTCGGGTCGCGGCCCGCGCGCGTGAACGCATCGACGAGGTAGTCGATTTCGTCGCCGGACAGCGCGAGGCCGAATGCATCGTTCGCCGCTTCGAGCGCGGCGCGGCCTTCGGCCAGCAGCGGCACGCGCGTCAGTACACGCGGCGGGAAGTGCGCGAACAGGCGATTCGCCGCGGCGAGGTCGTCGATCACGACTTCGGTCATGCGATCGTGGATCAGCGGCAGCAGCGCGGCGCGATCGTCGGCGTCGAGCGCATGATCGTGGCTCGTCGCCGCGTCGTACGCGATGCCGCGCTCGACGCGCGTCACGGCTTCGAGGCCGCAGTTGTGCACGATGTCGGTCGCCTTCGACGACCACGGCGAGATCGTGCCGAAGCGCGGGACGACGAGCAGATCGGGCGCGGCGACCCCTTCGTCGCCGTCGCCGGCCGGACCGTAGGTGAGCAGGCGCTCGAGTGTCGCCCGCTCGCGCGCGGAAAGCGGGTGCGCGGTCTCGACGAAGTGCCAGTAGCGTGCGGAGACTGCGGTGATGCCATGCTGCGGTCGCGCGGCGGCGACGGCGGCCAGAAGTTTCGCGACCCGGAACGGCGAAAGTGCGGCTCGGCCGCGCAGGGCGAGAACTTCGCTCACGCACAAATTATACGTAACATCGTATTCATGACTCCTCACGACGCCGCACCGCGCCTCTTTCCCGTGCTCACGATCGCCGCGCTGCGTGCACTGGAGGCGAAGCATGCCGGCGACGGCCTGATGGAGCGCGCCGGCAGCGCGGCGGCGGACATCGCGACTGCGATGATCGCGCGTCGCGGCGGACGCGTCGTCGTGCTCGCCGGGCCCGGCAACAACGGTGGCGACGCGTTCGTGTGCGCGCGCAGGCTGCGCGAACGCGCCGTCGACGTCGTCGTCGTGTCGGCCCCGCAGGCCGCGCGTTCCAACGACGCGGCGCAGGCGCTGCAGCGACTCGAAGCGGCGGGCGTCTCGCCTGCGCACGACGTTCCCGACGCGACGCCGGCGCTGATCGTCGACGGCCTGTTCGGCGTCGGCCTGTCGCGCGCGATCGGCGCGCCGTGGTCGCAGTGGATCGCGTGGGCGAACGCGAGCGGCGCGCCCATCCTCGCGCTCGACGTGCCGAGCGGGCTCGACGCGGACACGGGCGTCGCGCACGCGCCGGCGATCGTCGCCACCGAAACGGCCGCGTTCATCGCGCAAACGCCGGGCCTCCTCACCTGCGACGGCCCGGATCACTGCGGCAACCTCTCGGTGCACGACCTCGGCCTCGACGTCGCGGCGCACGCGTCCGGCGTTCGCCTCGACTGGCCGGCGCTTCGTGGCGGACTACCCGACATCCTCGCGCGGCGCGTCAAGAAATCGCACAAGGGCACGTTCGGGCGCGCGTGCATCGTCGGCGGCGCGGAAGGGCTGGTCGGTGCCGCGCTCCTCGCCGGTCGCGCAGCGCTGCGGCTTGGCGCGGGCCGCGTGGTCGTCGGCCTCGCCGCGCACGACGCGCCGCTCGTCGACCTCCTCTCGCCCGAGCTCATGCTGCGCCGCGCCGACGCGCTCGGGACCGATCACGACGCCTGGGTCGTGGGGCCGGGCCTGGGCGGCGGCGACCGGGCACGCGATCAGGTCGAGAAGGCCATCGCGCTCGACGCGCCGCTCGTCGTCGATGCCGATGCGCTGAACGCGATCGCGCGCGACGCCGCGCTCTTCGCAGGCACTGCGAAGCGCACGTCGGCGACGCTCGCCACGCCACATCCGGCCGAAGCCGCGCGGCTGCTGCATTGCACGACCGAAGACGTGCAGAAGGATCGCGTTGCCGCCGCGACGCGCCTTGCAACGTCGCTGCGTGCGCATGTCGTGCTGAAGGGCACGGGCAGCATCGTCGCGCGTCCCGACGGAACGTTCGACGTCAATGCGAGCGGCAACCCCGCGCTCGCCACTGCCGGTTCCGGCGACGTGCTCGCAGGCATTCTCGGCGCGCTGCTCGCGCAGCGCATCGAGGCGAACGAGGCGCTTCGCATCGGCGTGTGCGTTCACGGCGCCGCCGGCGACCTCCTTGTCGCGCGCGGCGTCGGCCCGCTCGGCGTGACCGCATCGGAGCTGATCGACGCCGCCCGCGCGCTCGTCAACGAGGCGACGCGGGAGCCGGCGAAGCGGTAATCGCGCTTCTTGCTCTACGGCAGAAGCAGTGTCGCGCCGGTCGTCTTGCGCGATTCCAGCGCGCGATGCGCCTCGGCGGCGTCGCGCAGCGGAAACGTCTGCCGCGCATCGGGCTTGATCTTGCCCGCCTTCACGAGGTCGTACAGTTCGTTCGCCATCGCCGTCAGCGCTTCGTGACTCGACGCGTAGTTGAAGAGCGTCGGCCGCGTCGCGTAGAGCGACCCTTTCTGGGACAGCATCAGGATGTTGAATGCGGGAATCGCGCCCGACGACGCGCCGAAGCTCACGAACAGGCCGCGCGGCGACAGGCAGTCGAGCGACGCCGGAAACGTATCCTTGCCGATCGAGTCGTAGACGACCGGCACGCCCTTGCCGCCGGTGATCTCCTTCACGCGCTCGACGAAGTTCTCCCGCGTGTACACGATCGTGTGCGCGCAACCGTATTGGCGCGCCAACTCGGCCTTCGCGTCCGAGCCCACCGTGCCGATCATCGTGACCCCGAGCGCCTTCGCCCATTGGCAGGCGATGAGGCCCACGCCGCCGGCTGCGGCGTGAAACAGGATCGTCTGACCGGCCTCGAGGCGATACGTCTGGCGGAACAGGTATTGCACGGTCAGGCCCTTCAGCATCATCGCCGCCGCGGTGCGGTCGTCGATGCCGTCGGGCAGCTTGACGAGCTTGTCGGCGGGGACGATGCGCTCCGTGCTGTAGGCGCCAACGGGCCCGGTGCAGCTCGCGACACGGTCGCCGGGCTTCAGCGCGTCGACGCCCTCGCCCACCGCCTCGACGACGCCGGCCGCTTCCGTGCCGAGACCGGACGGCAGCGACAGCGCGTAGAGGCCGCTGCGCTGATACGTGTCGATGAAGTTGACCCCGATCGCGGTATTTCGGACCAGCACCTGGCCGCGCCCGGGCTTGCCGACGTCGACGGATTCGAGCGTGAGCACCTCGGGACCACCGGTGCGATGGAAACGGATCGCTTGCGCCATGTCGTCACTCCTCCTGAATGTCGAATGCGGCGGTATCGGTGCACCGCGTCGACACGATTATCGCGCAGCCGCGCCACCTGGCCCTGCACACGATCAGGTGTTGCCTTCGACGACGCCGAACTCGATCGGCGTGCGAACGTAGAAGATGCTGACGCGCTCGGCGCGAAGGAAATCGAGGAAGCGGTCCGCTTGTTCGTCGGTCACCGCGAAATCGACCTCGACCGTCAGGTCACCGGCCAGCTCGAAAAAATGCTCTTCGTGCAGGATGCCGTGCCGGCCGAAGCCGGCGATGGCGCGAAAGGCCGAGCCGCCGTGAATGCCCTGCCGCTTCGCCTGCTCGAGCAGCCACTCGTACAGGAGCCCGTGTCCGCGCTTGCGGTTTTCGTGCACGTAGAAGCGCAACAGCGTGCCGTTCATGACGTCGCCCCCCACGCAAAGAGTGCGCGCATCAGAAGAATTCCGACGATCGTCATGACGATCGAGCCCGCGACGTGGACGGCAATGCCGATTGTCGCCCAATACCATTCGCCGCGCGTCAGCAGCGAGGTCATTTCGGCCGAAAACGTCGAGAACGTCGTGAGGCCGCCGAGAAAACCCGTGGTCACGAGCAGCCGCACTTCAGGGGGTAGCGTCGCATGGCGAGTCACGACCTCCATCGCAAAGCCCATCAGCAGTCCGCCGATGAGGTTCGCGGCGAGCGTGCCGAGCGGCAGCGTGGGAAACAGCGGATTGAGCGCGACGCCGAGCGCCCAGCGCAGCCAGGCGCCCCCCGCTGCACCGAAGCCCACGGCCATCACCGAACCCCATGCGACCACCGACGTCCTCCCCGCGTTGGCGCGCCCTATGACCGAAGACTCGCGAGCAGGCGGCGCGGATCGAGCAGCAGATCGAGCGCGCTCTCGATGTCCCGCGCGACGAGGTCGCACGCCTCGATCGCTTCGCGCGCCGCGCCCTCGTCGCCGACGACCACGATCCCGAGCGCCGCGCGCTGCAGCATCGATCGGTCGTTGCGTCCGTTGCCGATGGCCGCGACGTGCTGCGGGCCGATCGACTCGACGAGCGCGAGCTTGGCCGCCGCCTGGTTCTCGGCATCGAGAAGCGTGAGTTCGCACGGACATTGCCGCAACTGTTCGGGTGCCGAGGCAAACGTATTGCC
>JAICKU010000140.1 GCA_025927765.1 Burkholderiales bacterium | reverse complement strand
GGCAGTATCGGCAGCGCCGGGCATCTCGCCGGCGAACTCTTCAAGGTCGACACCGGCGTCGACATGGTGCACGTGCCGTACAAGGGTGCGGCGCCGGCGATGCAGGCGCTCCTGGCCGGCGACACGCAGCTGATGTTCGACAATCTCGCGAGCGCGATGAGCCAGGTGAAGGCCGGGAAGCTGCGCGCACTCGCGGTGACCACCGCCGAGCGCTCGAAGCTCGTGCCCGACCTTCCGACGATGGCGGAAGCCGGCGTGCCGGGCTTCGACATCTCGACGTGGTACGGATTGATGGCGCCCGCGGGCACGCCGCCCGACGTGATCGCGAAGTGGAACGCCGACGTGACGAAGATCCTGTCGGCGCCCGAGATGCGCGAACGACTTGCGGCGCAGGGCGCGGAAGCGTCGCCCGATTCGCCGGCCGAGTTCGCGAAGTTCATCTCGGCCGAGCTCGTCAAGTACGCGCGGATCGTGAAGGCGTCGGGCGCGAAGGTCGATTGACCTTACTTTTGCCAGGCGGCGATCGCAAACACGATCCACGCCGCGATGAACGCGAGGCCGCCGAACGGCGTGATCGCGCCCACGGTCCCCGGCGCGCCGAGCGCCAGCGCATAGAGGCTGCCGGCGAACAGCACGATGCCGGCGACGAACAGCCACGCGGCGAAGCGCAGCGGCGCGCTGTCCGGCATGTGCAGCATCAAAAGGCCCGCCGCGACGAGCGCGAGGGCATGCCACGCGTGATAGGTGACGCCGGTGCGCCAGACGTCGAGCGCATCGGCGGAAAGCCGCGCCTTCAGCGCGTGCGCGCCGAACGCGCCGAGCGCGACGGCGATGGCCATCGCGATCGCGCCGAGCATCATCGCCAGGCGGGCGGTCATTTTCGACTAAACTAAGCCACAGGACATGCGTCCTACGATAACACCATGACGATCGAACGCCGAAACGTCGGCAAGCGCCTCTCCGACCTCGTGATCTACGTGCCGCCGCCCGGCGGCCGCCTGATCTACCTCGCCGGCCAGGTGGCCGAGGATCCCAACGCCGACATCACCGCGCAGACGCAATCGGTGCTCGCGCAGATCGACCGCCTGCTCGACGAGGCCGGCACCGACAAGACGAAGATCCTGTCGGCGACGATCTATCTCGCGCATATGAGCGACTACGCGGCGATGAATGCCGTGTGGGACGCCTGGGTGCCGCAGGGCGAGGCGCCCGCGCGCGCCACGGTCGAGGCCAAGCTCGCCAATCCCGCCTACCGCGTCGAGATGCAGGTCGTCGCCGCGGCGGTGGGCTGATCGTGTCGGTTTCGCGTCGCGACGAGGCACTCGTCGCGCAGACCTCGCGTCGCGAGGCGACGAAGAGCGGCGCCTCGACGATGCCCGTCACGCGCGAACTGTTCGACTCCGTGATGGTGCCGTGCTTCGCGCCGGCGCAATTCATCCCCGTGCGCGGCGAAGGCTCGCGTGTGTGGGACCAGCACGGCCGCATGTACATCGACTTCGCGAGCGGCGTCGCCGTCACCGCGCTCGGCCATTGCCATCCCGCGATGATCCGCGCGCTCGAGGAGCAGGCGCATCAGATCTGGCACGTGTCGAACTGGTTCACCAACGAGCCGGCGTTGCGTCTCGCGAAGCGCCTCGTCGACGCGACGTTCGCCGAGCGCGTGTTCTTCGCCAACTCCGGCGCCGAAGCGAACGAAGCCGCGCTGAAGCTCGCGCGCCGCTACGCGCACGATCGCTACGGCGCCCGGCGTTCGCGCATCGTGTCGACGCTCAACGCATTCCACGGTCGCACACTCTTCACGGTGACGGCCGGTGGACAGGCGAAATACGCGAGCGGGTTCGGGCCCAATCCTGCGGGCTTCACGCATCTGCCGTACAACGACGTCGCCGCGCTCGAAGCCGAATTCGCCGCCCATGCCGACGAGATCTGCGCAGTGATCCTCGAGCCGATGCAGGGCGAAGGCGGCATGACGCCCGGCAAGCCCGAATACCTGCAGGCGGCACGTCGGCTTTGCACCGAGCACGGCGCGCTGCTCGTGCTCGACGAGATCCAGAGCGGCATGGGCCGCACCGGCGCGCTCTTCTCGTACATGCAGAAGGGCATCGTGCCCGACATCCTGACGAGTGCCAAGGGTCTCGGCGGCGGCTTCCCGATCGGCGCGATGCTGACGACGGCCGAGATCGCGAGCGCGTTCTCGGTGGGCGTGCACGGCACGACGTACGGCGGCAATCCCCTCGCGTGCGCCGTCGCCGGTGCAGTGTTCGACGTGATCAACACCACCGAAGTGCTCGACGGCGTCAAGGCGCGGCACTCGCTGTTCATCGAAGGGCTGCGCGCGATCAACGGTCGGCGTCGCGTGTTTCGCGACGTTCGTGGCGAAGGCGTGTGGATCGGCTGCGAACTCGACGAGGCGTGGCGCGGCAAGGCGGCGGCCGTGATGAACGCTGCGGGCGAAGCGGGACTCCTCGTGCTGATGGCCGGCGCCGACGTCGTGCGTCTCGCGCCGTCGCTCGTCATTTCGCTCGACGAGATCCTCGAAGGCCTTGCGCGTCTCGAGACGGCGCTGAACCGCGCGCTCACGTAGTCCTCGTCCGTAAATCCGGGTCAGAGATGTATTTCGGGTGCCTCCTCGCGTGCTCGTCGACGCCGACGCGCGAAATGCATCTCTGACCCGCATTTACGGACCCGGATCGACGTCCATGTTCTTCGTCCGGCCGATCACGCGCGATGATCTGCCGGCGGTGCTCGCGCTGTCCGAGCGTACCGGCACGGGCCTCACCACGCTGCCCGCCAATCAAGAGCGCCTGCTCGAGCGCATCGACCGCTCGCTCGCGTCGTTCGACAACGCGGCCGACCGCGCGAACGCGTGCTACATGTTCGTGCTGGTCGAGGCGAAGGACGGCACCGAGGAGCGCGTCGTCGGCATCAGCGCGATCGAGGCGGCCGTGGGCCTGCACGAGCCCTGGTACAACTACCACGTCGGCACGCTCGTGCATGCGTCGCGCATGCTCGACGTCTACACGCAGACGCCCACGCTCTTCCTCTGCAACGACCACACGGGTCGCACGGAGCTCTGCTCGCTGTTCCTCGACGAGCGCTTTCGCGTCGGCAAGAACGGCCCGCTGATCGCGAAGAGCCGGCTGCTCTTCATCGCCGAATTCGCCGATCTCTTCTCGACGAAGGTGATCGCCGAGTTGCGGGGGCGCGTCGAGGCCGACGGCTCGAGCCCGTTCTGGGAAGGCCTCGGCCGGCACTTCTTCGCCATGGAGTATTCGCGCGCCGACTACCTGACCGGCACCGGGCAGAAGTCGTTCATCGCCGAGCTGATGCCGAAGCATCCGGTGTACGTGAACCTGCTGCCGAAGGCCGCGCGCGACGCGATCGGCGCGGTGCACGCCGACACCGCGCCGGCGCGCGCGATGCTGGAGCAGGAAGGCTTCCGCTACGAAGGCTACGTCGACATCTTCGACGCCGGTCCCACCGTCGAATGCACGCGCGACAACATCGACGCGGTGCGCCGCGCGTGCGTGATGCCGTGCACGCTCGGCGAAGAGGATCCGGTGCCGGACAGCCTGACCGACGACATCCTGTGGCTCGTATGCAATCGCAAGTTTCGCGGCTGGCGCACGATCGTCACCGCCGCGCCGCCGCGCGTCGATCGCTTTCCGCTGCTTCCTTACGCCGCGGAAGCGCTGGGCGTGAACGAAGGCGACCGCGTGCGCGCGGTGCCGCTCGCACCCTCCGATCGATAATTTGGGGGCGGACTCCAAATACGGTCGCGAATCTGGAGTCTGACGCTGAATGCGGTCATCGATGATCACGAACTTCGACGGCCTTCCCGGACCCACGCACAACTACGCGGGCCTCGCGCGCGGGAACCTTGCGGCGCAACGTAACGCGCAGGCGGTGGCGAATCCGCGCGAAGCCGCGCTGCAGGGGCTCGCGAAGATGCGGGCGTTGGCCGCCCGCGGCTATCCGCAGGCGGTGCTGCCGCCGCAGGC
>JAICKU010000104.1 GCA_025927765.1 Burkholderiales bacterium | reverse complement strand
GTGGAGGCGGGGGTCGGAATCGAACCGGCGTCCACGGCTTTGCAGGCCGCTGCATGACCACTCTGCCACCCCGCCAGGAGTGGAGCGTCGGCGGCGACGCACGCGTCACCGCCGGGCAAACGAAAAGGGAGAGCTGTCCTTCGGCTCTCCCTCGAATCTGGAGCGGGAAACGAGTCTCGAACTCGCGACCTCAACCTTGGCAAGGTTGCGCTCTACCAACTGAGCTATTCCCGCAGAGGTCGTGAATTATAGCATCGGATTGCGGCAACTCAACGACCGTAACGCTCACGCGGTCACCGTATCGAGCACGGCCGCGATGCCGTCCGCCACGTACTCGATGTTCTTGGAATTGAGCGCTGCGACACAGATGCGTCCGGTGTCGATCGCGTAGATCGAGAATTCCTCGCGCAGGCGCCGCACCTGGTCGGCGTTGAGCCCCGAATACGAGAACATGCCGCGCTGGCGACGCATGAACTCGAAGTCGCGATCGGGAACGCGCGCGCCGAGCTTCTTCACCAGCGCGTCGCGCATTTCGCGGATGCGTTCGCGCATGCCGGCGAGTTCCCGCTCCCACAGCGCGCGCAGCTCCGGATTCGTGAGCACGATCGCGACGATCTGGCCGCCGAACGTGGGAGGGTTCGAATAATTCGAGCGCACGACGCGTTTGAGCTGCGACAGCACGCGCGCCGCCTCGTCACGATCGTTCGTGACGACGGTCAGCGCGCCCACGCGCTCGCCGTAGAGGGAGAACGACTTCGAGAACGAGTTCGAGATGAAGAGCGGGCCGGGCGTCGCCGCGAACTTGCGCAAGGCGGCGGCGTCGGCATCGATGCCCTCGCCGAAGCCCTGATACGCGACGTCGAGGAACGGAATCAGGCCGCGGCGGCGCACCG
Source organism: Burkholderiales bacterium (assembly GCA_025927765.1). Lineage (GTDB taxonomy): Bacteria > Pseudomonadota > Gammaproteobacteria > Burkholderiales > Casimicrobiaceae > VBCG01. The sequence goes on along the minus strand of JAICKU010000104.1, from coordinate 8,505 downwards.
TGCCGACGATCGCGTCCCACTGCTCGGGCGAGGGGTCGACGCCCGTCGGGTTGTGGCAGCACGCGTGCAGCACGACGATCGTGCCTGCAGGCAGTGCCTCGAGGCCCGCGCGCATCGCGTCGAACGCGAGACCGTGCGTCGCGGCGTCGTAGTACGGATACGTGCCGACGTCGAAGCCCGCCGCCTCGAACAATGCGCGATGGTTTTCCCAGCTCGGGTCGCTGATGTACACCTTCGAGCCCGGCGAGAACCTGCGCAGGAAATCGGCACCGACCTTGAGGCCGCCGGTGCCACCGAGCGCCTGCACCGTCACGGCACGTCCCGCCGCGATCACCGGGCTGTCTTCGCCGAGTACCAACCGCTGCACCGCCTTGTCGTACGCGGGAATGCCGTCGATCGGCAGGTACGTGCGCGGCGCCGCCTTGTCTGTGATCTCGCGCTCGGCGCGCTTCACGCATTCGAGCAGCGGCACCTTGCCTTCGTCGTTGATGTACACGCCGACGCCGAGATTCACCTTGCGCGGGTTCGGATCGGCGTTGAACGCGTCGGTGACGCCGAGGATGGGATCGCGGGGCGCGAGCGCGACGTCGCCGAAGAGCTTCGCGGCGGAATTGACGGTCATGGCGGATCCTGTCGAGAGGGCGAATCAGCACGCGCCGCAACGGCAGGCGCGGAACACGCTATTGTAACGCGCATGGATGCGGCTTCGCCTTGCGGCGAGGCGCTCCCATCCCCATCCTAGCTTCGCTGCCAACGCCCGAACTCCCATGGCCCGCGCCGACACGCGCCTCGAACCCGCGCCGAAGATCCCGCCCGTCACCGCGCTGAAGACGCTCGGCCGCGCGTGGCGCTTCCTGCGCCCGTACCGGCGCGAGATCGTGCTCGCGTCGATCGGTCTCGTCGTCGCGGCCGCCGCCGTGCTCGCGATCGGGCAGGGCGTGCGCTTCGTCGTCGATCGCGGCTTCGGCGCATCGAACCCCGCCGAACTCGATCACATGCTCGCGATCCTGCTCGTCGTGATCGTCGTGATGGCCATCGCGACGTACATGCGCTTCTACCACGTGTCGTGGCTCGGCGAGCGCGTGACGGCCGACCTGCGGCGCACGGTCTACGACCACCTGGTCGATCTGCCGCCGTCGTTCTTCGAAGCGACGCGCACGGGCGAGGTGATCTCGCGGCTCATCAACGACACGACGATGCTCGAGACGGTGATCGGCTCGAGCGCGTCGGTCGCCATTCGCAATTCGCTGCTGATGATCGGCGGCCTCGCCATGCTCGCCGCGACGAGCGCGAAACTGACGCTGCTCGTGCTCGCCGGCGTGCCGCTCGTCGTGGTGCCGATCATCCTGTTCGGGCGCCGTGTGCGCAAGCTCTCGCGCGCCACGCAGGACCGCGTGGGCGACGTCGGCGCGTTCCTCGACGAATCGCTGCACGAGATCCGCATCATGCAGGCCTACGGGCACGAGGAGGCCGACCGGCGGGCGTTCCGCGTGCGTGTCGAGGACGCGTTCGGCACGGCGGTGCGCCGCATTCGCCAGCGCGCATTTCTCGTCGCCGCGGTGATCGTGCTCGTGTTCGGCGCCGTCGGCGTCATCCTGTGGATCGGCGGCCACGACGTCGTCGCCGGCCGGCTCACGGCGGGCGAGCTGTCCGCGTTCGTGTTCTATGCGGTGATCGTCGCCGGTGCCGTTGGCTCGCTGTCCGAAGTCGTGGGCGACCTGCAGCGTGCGGCCGGTGCGACGGAACGCCTGTTCGAATTGCTCACGGTCGAACCCGCGATTCGCCCGCCTGGGGACCCGCTGCCGATCCCGTCGCGCATCACGGGCAGCGTAGCCTTCGACGATGTGACGTTCCACTATCCGTCGCGGCCCGACACGCCCGCGCTCGACCGCTTCACGCTCGCCGTGCGGCCAAGCGAGAAGGTCGCGCTCGTGGGGCCTTCGGGCGCGGGCAAGACGACCGTGTTCCAGCTCCTGTTGCGCTTCTACGATCCGGAGCGCGGGCGTGTCGAGATCGATGGCGTCGACCTGGCGCGCGCGGATCCGCGCGACATTCGCAGGCAACTCGCGCTCGTGCCGCAGGACCCGGTGATCTTCGCAGCGAGCGTACTCGACAACGTGCGCTACGGCCGGCCCGACGCCAGCGACGCCGACGTGAAGGCGGCGTGCGACGCCGCGTACGCGACCGAATTCATCGAGCGCATGCCGCAGGGTTTCGCGAGCGCGCTCGGCGAACGCGGCGTGCGCTTGTCGGGCGGCCAGCGCCAGCGGATCGCGATCGCGCGCGCAATTCTCGCCGACCGGCCGATCCTGCTGCTCGACGAAGCGACGAGCGCGCTCGACGCCGAAAGCGAACGCATCGTGCAGCGCGCGCTCGAGCACCTGATGGCCGGACGTACGGTGCTGATGATCGCGCATCGCCTCGCCACCGTGCGTCACGCCGATCGCATCGCGGTGATGGACAAGGGCCACATCGTCGCGATCGGTACGCACGGAGAGCTCGTTCGCGACAATCCGCTCTATGCGCGTCTCGCGGCGCTGCAGTTCGGCGCGGCGCAGGCGCGCGCTTCGGATGAACGCGCCTCCGAATTAAAATGAACGGTTTGCCCGCCGTTTCCAGGTTCCCGATGATCGTCACTTTTCCCGGAAGTCCCTACGAACTTCACCAGCCGTTCGAGCCCTCCGGCGACCAGCCGCAGGCGATCGAGAAGCTGACCGAAGGCCTCGAAGACGGCCTGTCGTTCCAGACGCTCCTGGGCGTCACCGGCTCGGGCAAGACGTACACGATGGCAAACGTGATCGCGCGCAGCGGCCGGCCGGCGCTCGTGCTCGCGCCGAACAAGACGCTCGCAGCACAGCTCTATTCCGAGTTCCGCGAGTTCTTCCCGAACAACGCGGTGGAGTACTTCGTCAGCTACTACGACTACTACCAGCCGGAGGCGTACGTCCCGTCGCGCGATTTGTACATCGAGAAGGACAGCTCGATCAACGAGCACATCGAGCAGATGCGCCTCTCGGCAACGAAGGCGATCCTCGAGCGGCCCGATTGCGTGATCGTCGGCACCGTGTCGGCGATCTACGGCATCGGCGACCCGACGGAATACCACAGCATGATCCTGCACGTGCGGCAGGGCGACCGGCTGTCGCAGCGCGACGCGATCAAGCGCCTGACCGAGATGCAATACCAGCGCGCGGAGCTCGACTTCAAGCGCGGCACGTTCCGCGTGCGCGGCGACGTGCTCGACATCTTTCCGGCGGAAAACGCCGAGAACGCGATCCGCGTCTCGCTCTTCGACGACGAGGTGGAATCGCTGCAGCTCTTCGATCCGCTCACCGGGCATCTGCGGCACAAGATGGCCCGCTACACGGTGTTCCCGTCGTCGCACTACGTGACCGGACGGCAGAAGGTGCTCGACGCAATCGAGGGCATCAAGGTCGAGCTCGCGCAGCAGAAGGAATCGTTCGTGACGCAGATGAAGCTGATCGAGGCGCAGCGCGTCGAGCAGCGCACGCGCTTCGACCTCGAGATGATGGCCGAGATCGGCTTCTGCAAAGGCATCGAGAACTATTCGCGGCACCTGTCGGGACGCAAGCCCGGCGAGCCGCCACCCACGCTGATCGACTACCTGCCGTCGCGCGCGCTGATGTTCGTCGACGAGAGCCACGTCACGATCCCGCAGGTGGGCGGCATGTACAAGGGCGATCGCGCACGCAAGGAGAACCTCGTCAATTTCGGCTTCCGGCTGCCGTCGGCGCTCGACAACCGGCCGCTGCGCTTCGACGAGTTCGAGCGGCTGTTGCCGCAGACGATCTTCGTGTCCGCGACGCCCGCGGATTACGAGCGGAAACATGCGGGGCAGGTCGTCGAGCAGGTGGTGCGGCCCACGGGCCTCGTCGATCCGGTGCTCGAAGTGCGCCCGGCGGCGACGCAGGTCGACGATCTTCTCTCCGAGATCAACGTGCGCGTGTCGCGCAACGAGCGAGTGCTGGTGACGACGCTCACCAAGCGCATGGCGGAGGACCTGACGGATTACCTCGGCGAGCACGGCGTCAAGGTGCGCTACCTGCACAGCGATATCGACACCGTCGAGCGCGTCGAGATCATCCGCGACCTGCGGCTCGGCGAGTTCGACGTGCTCGTCGGCATCAACCTGCTGCGCGAGGGCCTCGACATTCCCGAGGTGTCGCTCGTCGCGATCCTCGACGCGGACAAGGAAGGTTTTCTTCGCGCCGAGCGGTCGCTGATCCAGACGATCGGCCGCGCCGCTCGGCACCTGAACGGCACCGCGATCCTCTACGCCGACACGATGACCGATTCGATGAAGGCCGCGATCGAGGAGACCGAGCGGCGCCGCGCGAAGCAGCTCGCGTGGAACAGCGCGCAAGGCATCACGCCGAGGGGCATCGAGAAGCGCATCAAGGACCTGATCGACGGCGTGTACGACATCGACGAGGAACGCCGCGAGCAGCGCGCGGCGCAAGTGAAGGCGAAGTACGCGGCGATGCCCGAGAAGGACCTCGAGAAGGAGCTGCGCCACATCGAGAAGCAGATGCTCGACGCGGCGAAGAACCTCGAGTTCGAGCGCGCCGCGGAATTGCGCGACCGCCTCTACAAGCTGCGCGAGCAGCTGTTCGGCGTGGCCCTGCCGACGGAGACGTAAACGTCGGGGTCAGAGCAAAAAGCGGGCATTCGGGGTCAGAGCAAAAAGTCGGCCCCCGCCTGCGCAGTCGCGAGGATTACCAGCCGACTTTTTGCTCTGACCCCGAATGCCGCTTTTTGCTCTGACCCCAGCTACTTCCTCGCCTCGCGCAGCATCCTGTCGCGCATCCCGGTGTCGACGTCGAGGTACTTCCACGCGAACCCGAACGGCGACGGCCAGTAGCCTCCCACCCACGGGTGCTCGAGCACGTTGCCGATGCCGTACGTATGCAGGATCATCGGCATGTAGGCCTGCGAGATGTCGGACATCTTGCGCGCAAGCCGGACGCGCTCGGGTCCCGCGGGCGTGCGCAGGAATTGCTCGTAGGCGGCGTCGTAGTCGGCGTTCCTGAATTGCGATGGATTCGTGTCGCGCGTCTCCTTGCCCCACAACGTCTGCAGGATCTGGTAGCCCGACGGCTCGAGCGAGCGGTAGCCGAGGTTGAACATCGGCAGCTTGCCGGCGAGCGACATGTTGATGAGCTCGGCGAACGTCTGCTGCTGCACCTTCATGCGGATGCCGATCGCATCCATGTTCTTCTTCCACAGCAGGTCGGATTCGCGATACCAGGACTCCGGCAGCGTGCCGCGAACGACCGTCAGCGGCTTGCCGTCCGGCGTTTCGCGATAGCCGTCGCCGTCGCGATCCTTGAAGCCGAAACGATCGAGCAGCGCACGCGCCGCGACCGGGTCGTAGAGCGACCGCGGCGGCAGCGACGGATCGTGGCCGCTGACGCCGGGCGGCAGCAATTGGTTCGCAGGCAGCGCGTTGCCGGCGAAGAGCACCCGGATCAGCTCGTCGACATCGAAGCCCATGCCGATCGCGCGCCGCAGCGCGATCTGCGGCTTCGAGTAGCCGCCGACGATCGGGTCGTCCATGTTGAAGTACGTGAACGTGAGCGTCGGCGAGCCGAAGCGCAGATGGCGCACGCCGGCGCGCGCGAGTTCGGGTTTGAGCTTGCCGTTGTCCATCACGCGCTTCATGTCGTCGCCGCCGAGCGAGATGTAGTCGAGGTCGCCCTGGCCGAACGCGAGGATCATCGGCTGCGACTCCTCGATGATGCTGATCTCGATGCGCCCGACCTGCGGCAGCGTCTTGCCGCGCATCGCGCGCACGAGCTTCTGCTGCGGCGCGTCGGCGTTCTCCGGAAACGTCACCTTGCGGTACTTCGGATTCGCCTCGAGCACCACGCGCGAGGCCGGCCGCCATTCGACGAGCCGGTACGGGCCGGTGCCGACGGGATGCCGCATCACGTCCGCGCCCGCGGCCTCGACGACTTCGCGCGCGACGGCCATGAAGTTGAGGCCGGCGAGGCGCTCGAGCAGCGTGTAGTCCGCATGCGTGAGCCGGATCACCAGCGTGTAGCGATCGGGCGTCGCCAGCCCGGCGATCGGCGCGTCGTAGTCGAACCTGCCACCGGGCTTGCGCGCCGCGTCGACGATCGGACGCGCGCCGACGAAGAGGTCGGTCAGCGCCACGTCGCCACCGCTGCGGAGGTTCGGATCCAGCACGCGCTTGATCGAGTACGCGTAGTCGGCGGCGACGAGCTCGCGCGGCTTGCCCTTGAACGCGCGATCGTCGGTGAAGTAGATCCCCTTCTTCACCCGAATCGTCCACGTCCTGCCGTCGTCGGTGATCACCGGCAGCGCCTCGGCGGTGTCCGGCACGACCTTCGAGCCGTTCGACAGATACTCGAATTCGTAGAGCGCCTCGAAGATCGCGCTCGCGACGCGCGTCGAGTAGAGATCCGTGCCCTGCTGCGGATCGAGGCTGGTGATGTCGGGCGACGCGATGCGCAGCACCTTGTGCATGTCGGCGGAGCGCGCGGCCGCCGCGTGCACGCCGAGCGCGAACGCGAGCAGCAGCACGACGAAACGGCAGGCGAAACGCGCGGTCCCTCGCATCGCGATCCCCTTATACTGGAGTGATTGAGGCCGTCCGGGCGGGCGGCCGTGCAATGATCGCACGCGAGGAGTCGACGATGTCACACCCGGGAACCGAGATGAAGTTGAACGACCAGGTCGCGCTCGTGACCGGTGCGGCGAGCGGTCTCGGTCGCGCGATCGCGCAGCGCTTCGCGCAGGCCGGCGGCCGTGTCGTCGTGGCGGACCTCGATCGCGAAGCCGCGGTAGCGACCGCGCGCGAGATCGATGCGAATCCCGAGCGCGCGCTCGGCATCGCGATGGACGTCACCGACGAGCGCGCCGTCGACGGGGGTGTCGCCGACGTGGTGTCGCGCTTCGGCACCGTCGACATCCTCGTCAGCAACGCCGGGATCCAGATCGTGCATCCGCTGGAGGAGTTCAGCTACGCCGAATGGAAGAAGATGCTCGCGATTCACCTCGACGGCGCGTTCCTCACCACGCGCGCGTGCCTGCCGCACATGTACCGTGCAGGCCGTGGCTGCCTGATCTACATGGGCTCGGTGCATTCGAAGCTCGCGTCGGTGCTGAAGGCGCCGTACGTGACCGCGAAGCACGGGCTGGTCGGGCTCGCGAAAACGATGGCGAAGGAGGGCGCGGCGCACGGTGTGCGCGCCAACGTCATCTGCCCGGGATTCGTGCGCACGCCGCTCGTCGAGCGGCAGATTCCGCCGCAGGCGAAGGAACTGGGTCTCTCCGAGGAGGACGTGATCAGGAAGGTGATGCTGAAGGACACGGTCGACGGCGAATTCACGACGCTCGACGACGTGGCCGAGGTGGCGCTGCTGTTCGCGTCGTTCCCGACGAACGCGCTGACCGGCCAATCGCTCGTGGTGAGCCACGGATGGTTCATGCAGTGATCCGCGCGCTGCGCCGCGCACCGGCCGTCGAACCGATTGCGTCGGTGCTGTTCGTCTGCATGGGCAACATCTGCCGCTCGCCGACGGCCGAAGGCATCTTTCGGCATCTCGCCGAGCGCGAAGGCATGCTCGATCGCATGCGCATCGAATCGGCAGGCATCGGCGACTGGCACGTCGGGCAGCGTCCCGACGAGCGCGCCATCGTGCATGCACGCCGGCGCGGCTACGATCTCACGGCGTTACGTGCGAGGCAGGTGACGCGCGAGGATTTCGTGCACTTCGACTACATCCTCGCGATGGACCTGCGCAACCTGCGCGACCTGCGCGCGCTCGCGCCGAGCGACTACGTGGGATGCCTCGGGCTGCTGCTCGATTTCGTGCCGCAACTCGGATTGCGCGAAGTGCCCGATCCGTACTTCGGGGGCGCCGACGGCTTCGAGAAGGTGCTCGAGTTGACCGAGCGCGCTTGCGCGGCGCTGCTCGAGCACGTCCGCGGCACGCACACCGCGTAGCAAAGAGACTCCGCAGCAAAGAGGGTTGGCCCCTCGTTCGCGCGTCGACGAGGGTCAGACCCTGATTTCCGGCCTTCGGCGAATGGAAATCAGGGTCGGACCCTTGGTTACGCGTCGTCGTGCTTGCGCGTCTCCACCATCTGCAACGGCTCTTCGGGAATCGCCACGCGCGGCGGACGCACGCGGTGCGGACGCTGCGGGCGCTCTTCCTCGACGTTGGCTTCCGCCGACGCATGCCGCGTCTCGACGAGTACGAGACCCGAGTCCGCGGCGCGCGCAATGGCATCGACCGCAGGCTGCGGCGGCGTGACACGCGTTGCGCGCGTTGCGGGTTGAGCTTCGCCGTTCATGGCTTCGTGCGTTTGCGCGCGCGGTTGTGCGACTGCCTCGGCAGCCAGCGGTTGCGCAACGGTTTCGGCAGGCATCGGCTGCGCAGCGACCACCGCAGGCGCGGGTTGCGCGATGGGCGCCGCCTCGACGTGCACGGTGACCGGCGTCGCCGCGGCTTCGGC
>JAICKU010000095.1 GCA_025927765.1 Burkholderiales bacterium | reverse complement strand
TCCGATCCGCACGAGATGCAGACGCCGATCTGCCAGGTGATCACCGAGCCCGGGCACGATCCTGCCGGCGGCGACATTCGCCACACGGCGCATCTGTACGTGCTGGTGCCGATGTTCGGGCACGACAAGAATGCCGGCGACGCGATGCCCTGTCCCGATGGCGGCCGGCCCGGCGAATTGTGCGGAGCCGACCTCGGCAAGGCGCTGATCGCCTTCTTCGGCTTCGTGCCCGAGGCGTGGAAGACCCGTCCAAGCGTGTCGACGCAATGTCCCGATGCGAGCAACGGAACGCCGGGCACGTGCACGATGCACGCCTCGTCGGTCGACCTCTCGGTGCTGCTCGGCGCACTCGGCAAGACCGCCGACCCGCCCACGCAGCCGATCTTCGTGCCCACGCCCAACCACAGCCACGTCGTCGACAATTCGCGCGTCAACGCCGACGCAATCTGGTGGGAAGTGCGGCCCGTGCTCGTGATGGATCCGAATGACTGGCCCGCGGCCGATGGCTCGAGCGGCATCACGTCGTCGACGGCCATGGACGCCGCTGAGGCAGCGGGCCGTGCGGTCGAAGTTGGCTCGAACTTCTTCCTGTTCTTCAGCTCGCAACTCGCGGCGCACGCGATGCATCACTGAACCGCGTCGCGTCACTCACCCGCGCTGCGACCGCTACCCTTTCAACCCCAGGTAGCGGTCGAGTGCCGCGCGCTCGCGCTCGCGCAGCCGCACGCAAAGGTCGATCGCTTCGAGCGCTTCGGCAAGGTTATGCTCGCCGCCGGCGTACTGCGCGATGCGCGGGCGCCAGAACGCGTCGACGTCGCGCCGATCGTCACTCGCGCAAAAGCCTGATGCATAGCCCGGCCAGCCGCCGGGCATATCGCGATCGACGCGCGCGGCCAGCGCATCGAAATGTGCGACGACGAACGCGTGGATCGCGCGCGACGTTGCCGGCGCATTGCCGGCCACGCGCAACGCGCTCGTCGCTTCGCGGATGTCGATGCGCGAATCGAGCAGCAGCGCGAGGCCGCGTTGCGCGAGCGCAGCGTCGCCGAAGGACATCAGCGCCACCATGAGGTTGCGCCGGTCGTCGCGATCGCTCGTCGTGAGCGCCGCACGCTGCATCGCGTCCTGCAGCGATGCATCGCCGGTGCGCGCCGCCACCCACAGCACCGTGTCGACGATACCCGGATCGACCGAGCGGCGATCGGCAAGCCACTGCCGCGCAAGCCGACGTGCCTTCATGGCGAGCATCGGATCGTCGACGCCGGCGAAGCGCAGCAACGCGCGGCGAAGCAGCGCGTCGTCGTCGCTTTCGCCGCGCTTCGGCGCGAAGCCGAGCGCACGCGCGCGCGGCGCGAACGTCTGCCGCACGAACTTCGCGTACGCGTCGCGCGCGCGGTCGTCGACGAGTTCGTCGCGCACGAACGCCGCCACGTCGATCGCCGCCGTCATCACGCTGCGCTCGCGCGAACGTGCGCCCGCGCGAACGCCGTCGAGCACGCGCGCCGTGTCGATCGCGCCGGCACGAAGCAGCGGGCGCAGGTCGTAGATCAGGCTCGCCTGTTCCGCGGGAGCCAGCGCACCGGGCTTGGCGAAAAGACGCGACAGGCGGTCGCCCGCATAGTCGGCGACGTAATAGCCGCGCCCGCCCGCGTTGGCGAACACGAACGATGGACACGCGCCGTCGAGCGGCAGCGTCCCATCGGTCGAACCGAGCAGCGTGCATGCTTCGTGCGTCGTCGCACGGTTTCCGTAGCGCACGCACACCGGCACCTGCCAAAGCTTGTCGCCGCTCACGGTTCCCGCGGGCATCAGCGGCTGCTGGCGCAAGGCGAGCGTCGCCCGGCCGGCATGGCATTGCAGGGCGACGGAGATTCGGGGCACGCCGCTCTGATCAAGAAACGTGCGAAACGCGGGTGCGACCGACGGCCGGGTCGTGGCGCCGGCGAGCGCCGCGAGGAAATCGTCGACGCCGGCATTGCCGTCGCGATGGCGATCGAGGTAGTCGCGCACGCCCTGCCGGAACGGCTCTTCGCCGAGCCAGCCCTCGAACATCCCGATGACCGTCGCGCCCTTCTGGTACGTGATCGTATCGAACGCGTTGTAGATGTCGCCGCGCGTGACGATCGATTGCCGGATGCGCCGCGCGGATGGCAGCGCGTCGGCTTCGATCGCCTCGGCACGCGCCTCTGCGCGCGCCGCGCCCTTCCCGTACTCCGGTTGCCACGCGTCGACCGTCTTCTCCGCGAACCACGTGGCGAACGCCTCGTTCAACCACACGTCGTCCCACCAGCGCATCGTCACGAGGTCGCCGAACCATTGATGCGCGATTTCATGCGCCGCCACGCTCGCGAGCACGTGGCGGTAGCGCGCACCCGCCTCGCCCGGCGCAATGAGGATGCGCGAGCCGTAGGTGATGAGGCCCGCGTTCTCCATGGCGACGTCGACGGTGAGGGGAATCGCGATGTGGTCGAGCTTGCCGTAGCGATAGGGAATGCCGAACCAGCGCGTCTCGACGCCGAAGAGTTCCGCCAGCGCGCGCCGGGCGAACGCGAGGTTCGCCGCGCTGCCGCGCGGTCCGATCACGCGCAACGGCACGTTACCGACGACGCCGGCATCGACGACGTCGAACGGGCCCACGGCGAACGCGACGAGATACGACGGCAACGGGTTCGTCTCGGCAAACACGACGCGCGTCATGCCGTCGGGTTCATCGAGCGACGAGGTCGGCGACGTGTTCGAAACCGCAACCGCGCCGCGTGGCACGCGCAGCGTGATCTGCCATGGCACCTTGAAGCCCGGCTCGTCGAAGCAGGGAAACGCCCGGCGTGCCGACGTCGCTTCGAACTGCGTCATCGTGTACCACGCGCCGCCGTCTTCGAGCGTAAAGATGCCGCGCGCCGAATCGCGGTTCTGCTCGGCCTGGTAGCGCAGGACGAGGCGATGCTTGCCGGCGGGCAGCGGCGGATCGAACCCGATCCCGACGAACTGTTCGGTCGTCTGCGCGACCTTCGCCTGCGAAGCGCCATCGTCGAGGCTGACCTGTCCGATCTCGAGGCGATCGGCATTCAGCCACAGCAGGTCGTGCGCCCGGGCGAGCTCGAGATCGATCGCGATTTCGCCGGCGGCCTTCGGCTGCCCCGGGACGATCGTCAACGTCACCGCGTAATGCGTGGGGCGCACACCGTCGGGGAGGCGCAGCGTAGGGGCCGCGCGCACCTCGGCCGCCGCCACGTGCGCCAACGCCAGGAGGGCGACGACGAAGGCTGCGCAAACGAGCGATCGGCCGGCGGACATCGCAGCTTTCGGAAGACGAAGGCGCGCATCCTAGCAGCCGCCGCGAGCGTCAGTCGCTCGCGGCGGTACCGCTCACGCGCTCGACCCAGCGCGCGGTCAGCTTCTCCTGCACGGCGTTCTGGTGCAGGCGTGCGTCGAGCGCCGGAAAGTCGACGGCGTCGAGCGGCTGGTCCTGGTTGAAACAGGAGAACACGTACCGCGTCTCACCGGTGTCCGGGTCGCGCTGCGGCTGCAGGCACTGCGCGCAGATCTCCTTCATCATGCACTGCATCGGCGAGTTGATCGAGCCGATCGCGCGATGCCGCGGCGACAGGTACGGTTCGAGCACGGTATGCCGCGCGGTGGCCACCGCCGCCATCATCTTGTCGGAACCGATGGCGATGATGCGATCGGCGTCGTGCAGCGGAATCGGGGCTTCGCCCAGTTCGCCCGTTGCATACGCGCGCATCGCGTCGACGAGGTTGCCGACGTAGGTGCGATCCTGCGGGCGTGTGGGCATGAAACCAGGCGCCTCGTCGCAGGCCCACACGACGACGTCGGCCGCCTGCTCGATGTCCTCGACCTTGTAGCGATCGATCGCGCGCCGGTAACCCGCGAAATACAGCACCTTCGATCCCGCATCGCGATACGCGCGCCCGATCGAGAACAGCACCGCGTTGCCGAGTCCGCCGCCGACCAGCACCACCGTCTTGTCGTGCTCGATCTTGGTCGGCGCCCCCGTCGGCCCCATCAGCACGATGGGCTCGCCGGGTTTCAGCGCCACGCAAAGATCCGACGAGCCGCCCATCTCCAGCACGATCACCGACACGAGGCCGCGCTCGCGATCGACCCATGCGCCGGTGAGTGCCAAGCCTTCCATGGCGAGGCGCGTGCCGTGCGAGCGCGGCGCGAGCGTTTCGAAGTTCTGGAGGCGATAGAACTGACCCGGGCGGAAACGGCGCGCGGCCGCCGGCGCATGCACGACCACCTCGACGATCGTCGGCGTCAGCCGCACGACGCGCTCGACGCGGGCGCGGAACGTTTCGTCGAGCATCGCGAAGAACGCGCGCTGCGATTCGCGCACAGGCAGCAGGACGCGTTCGAGCATCCGCGACACGATCGGATAGCCTTGCTTCGCGCTCGCCATTGCCTTGACGACGTTCCCATGAAACGACGGATGCAGGTCGCCGAAGAAGCTGATCGCGCGGCCGTCGTCGCGCAGATGCGTCAGTACCGCCGGTTCTTCGGGCTTCGCGAGGCCACGAATCGGTTTCGCGATGCTGCCGTCTTCGCAATGCAGTTCGAAATAGCGACCGTCGAGCTTGAAATGCGTGCCGTCTTCGCGCGCCAGCACCGTGTTCGGCTGCGTGCCCGCGGCCACGAGAATCGTGCGTGCGGGCATGCGCTCACGGCGCACTTCGTGCCACTGGCCATCGTCGCCGCGTTCCTGGACGCCCACCGTCAACGCGTCGGCGTGGCCGGCGTCGTCGACTTCGATCGCGAGCGGCGTCAGCCCTTCGGCGAAGCGGATGCCTTCCTCGAGCGCCTTCTCGACTTCCTCGTGATTGAGCGTGTACGACGGGCTGTCGATCATGCGCTTGCGATACGCGATCGTCGCGCCGCCCCACGCGCGCAGCAGTTCCGCGATGCGCGCTTCGCGGCCCTCGCGCGCCGCCGCTTCGCGCTCGGCGCGCAGCCGCCGCGCGTGCGCGAGGAACTCGTGCGCGATCGTCGCTTCGGGCGCGCTCCAGGCCGCTTCCACGGCAGTCCGATCGCTGGCGGCGACGAGCGCTTCATAACGTGCGAGAAACTTCTCGACCTGAACCGGGTAATACGCGAGCGCTTCCGTCGCAGTGTCGATCGCGGTGAGCCCGCCACCGATCACCACCACCGGCAGGCGCACCTGCATGTTGGCGATCGATTCGTTCTTCGCCGCGCCGGTCAGCTGCAGCGCCATCAGGAAGTCGGATGCAGTGCGCACGCCGTGCGCGAGGCCGTTCGGCAATTCGAGCACCGTCGGCCGGCCGGCACCCGCGGCAAGCGCGATGTGATCGAAGCCCATCGCGAACGCGTCGTCGACGTCGATCGTGCCGCCAAAGCGCACGCCGCCGTACAGCGCGTAATTCGCGCGCCGCTCGAGCAGCAGGCGGATCACCTTCAGGAAGTTCTTGTCCCAGCGCACGGTGATGCCGTACTCGGCCACGCCGCCGAACCCCGCCATCACTCGCGAATCGAGCGGCTCCGCGAGCGCGGCGAAATCCTCGATCGGCGCGAACGGCACGCGCTCGCCGCGCGCGGTGACGCCGGACAACGATGGCTCGAGCGGCTCGATCTTGAGGCCGTCGATGGCGACGACCGTATGGCCCTCGTTCAGCAGGTGATGCGCGAGCGTGAACCCCGCCGGACCCTGTCCCACGACGAGCACGCGCTTGCCCGTCGCCGGCTTGGCCATCGGGCGGCGCAGATCGAGCGGATTCCAGCGCGTCAGCAGCGAATAGATCTCGAACCCGTACGGCAGCGCGAGCACGTCCTTCAGCACGCGCGTTTCCGACTGCGGAATGTCGACGGGATCCTGCTTCTGGTAGATGCAGGCCTTCATGCAGTCGTTGCAGATCCGGTGCCCGGTGGCGGCCGCCATCGGGTTGTCGACGCAGATCATCGCGAGCGCGCCAAGCGGCCAGCCTTCCGCGCGAAGCTTGTGGAACTCGGAGATGCGTTCCTCGAGCGGACACCCGGCGAGCGTGATGCCGAACACCGATTTCCTGTACGGATCCTCGGGTCGCGGCGACTTCTCGCGCAGCCCCTTCGCGCACGAATCCTTACCCTGCTCGTGACACCAGATGCAGTAATGCGCCTGGTCGAGGCCGCCGACGAGATCGGTCCCCGCGTCGGTGAGCTTGAAACCCTCGCGCCGCCGCAAGCCTTCGTGCGCCGCCCGCTGCAGTGCGTCGATGCCGTGCTCGCGCACCGTCTCGACCGGCACGAGGTGCAGCATGTCGAGCTTGCGCGGCGCGCGGAACAGCACCCCGCGGCGATGCGCGAGCTTGCCGTCGTGCGTATGCACGGCCCACGCCGCATAGCGCTGCGCGACGTCGAGCGCCGCGGCATTCGCCGCCTCGTCCTGCTGCCAACGCGTGACCGCCTGCGCAAACGCGAGCTCGAACGCCTGCACGTCGTCGTGCGGCCCGATCAGTGCGTCGACCTCGGCGCGGAGCGCGTTGCCGTCGAACGTGGCCGCGACATCCGCCTTGTAGGCGTTCATCGCCTTGCGCTGCACGAACTGCCGCTTGACGGCGAAGAGCGGCGCGAGCTCGTGATGACGTGCTTCCAGCGCACGCACGGCGGTGGCGACGCCGAAGAGGTCGGTGATGAAATCCTCGAGGTGCGGCGCCACTTCGATCAGCAGCGCGGATTCGGCCTTCGCGGCGAGCGACGACGGGTGGGCGCGGCCGGCGCGAAAGCGCTCGGCGAGCGCGGGATCGGCACCCTCGAGGTGGGCGAGGAAACGTTCGTCGAGACGGACCACGCCTTCGACCGAGTAGAGATCGGCGAAGGCGAGGCCGTGGGCGAGTTGGAGCATCGTGTGGGGGCTTCGGGGTGCCGCGCCGGCGATGCACGGCGGGGGCAAACCCGTCATTTTAGCGTTTCGTTCGATCTGGATACGTTGGACAGGCGGGCCGGCGTCATCGCAAAGGGGCAGCCATGGCCACCTTCGATCCTGCACCCAAATGGCCCGGTTTCGCGTTGACCGCCGTCAACGGGCTGTTTGATACCATCGTTCAAAGCGGCGCCTGCGCACCGCGCTCCCGGGATTCCGAATGGCACGTCGCATTGCGATCCTGCTCGCCCTCCTCCTCGCCGCACCGGTCGCGCTCGCCCAGACGATCCGTCTCGGCGAACTCAACGAATACAAACAGTTCCCGGCCTTCCTCGACCCCTACCGTAAAGGAATGGAGTTGGCGGTGGACGAAATCAATGCCGCCGGGGGGGTGCTGGGCCGTAAGATCGAGGTCGTGTCGCGCGACGACAACGGCGTGCCCGGCGATGCCGTTCGCGTGGCCGAGGAGCTTTTGACCCGCGAGCGCGTCGCCCTGCTGATGGGCACGTATGCGTCGAACATGGGTCTGGCCGTCGCCGACCTCGCGAAGCGCCGCCACGTCCTCTTCATCGCTGCCGAGCCGCTGACCGACAAGCTCGTGTGGCAGGACGGCAACAAGTACACGTTCCGGCTCCGCGCATCGACGTACATGCAAACGGCGATGCTCGTGCCGGAGGCGGTCAAGCTCCGGAAGAAGCGCTGGGCGATCGTCTACCCGAACTACGAGTACGGGCAGGCGGCCACCGCGACGTTCAAGCAGCAGATGCAGGCGCAGCAGGGTGGCGACCTCGAGTTCGTCGAGCAGGCGGTGCCGCTCGGCAAGATCGAGCCCGGGCCGGTGGTGCAGGCGCTGATCGATGCGAAGCCCGACGCGATCTTCTCGTCGCTGTTCGGCCCCGACCTCGCTCGCTTCGTGCGCGAAGGCGAACTGCGCGGCCTCTTCAAGGATCGGCCGGTGTTCAATCTGCTGGCCGGGGAGCCCGAGTACCTCGACCCGTTGAAGGCCGAAGCGCCCATCGGCTGGTACGTCACGGGCTACCCGTGGTACGCGATCGAAACGCCCGAGCACAAGCGCTTTCTCGCCGCGTACGAGGGCAAGTTCCACGACTATCCGCGGCTTGGATCCGTCGTCGGCTACAGCACGGTCAAGTCGGCCGCGGCGGCCATTGCCCGCGCCGGCTCGACCGACACGGAGAAGCTCGTCGCGGCGATGGAGGGCCTGACCTTCGAAACGCCGTTCGGGTCGGTGACCTATCGCAAGATCGACCATCAGTCGACGATGGGCGCGTACGTCGGCCGCACCGCGGTGCGCGACGGCAAGGGCGTCATGGTCGACTGGCACTACGCGAACGGCAAGGACTACCTTCCGCCCGACGACGTCGTGCGGAAGCTGCGCCCGGCGGATTGATGGACCCCCACGCTCGCTACGCTCACTGCCCCCGGAGGGGGAGCCTGTCAGTCGCTTGGGACGGCCCGGCGCGACTGACTTAGCCGCGTGTCGCTCGCGTCGCTCGCCGTCCAGCTGCTGAACGGCCTCGCGTCCGCCTCGTCGCTGTTCCTGATCTCGGCGGGCCTGACGCTGATCTTCGGCGTCACGCGAATCGTCAACTTTGCGCACGGCTCGTTCTTCATGCTCGGCGCGTACGTCGCCTATTCGGCGGGCACGATGTTCGGCGCGTACGCGGGATCGGCGAGCGGATTCTTCGCCGCAGCACTGGTGGCCGCCGTCGGCATCGGCGTGCTCGGCGCGCTGATCGAAGTGCTGGTGCTGAAGCGGCTCTATCCCGCGCCCGAATTGCTGCAGTTGACGGCGACGTTCGGGATCGTGCTGATCGTGCGCGACGTGGCACTCGCGCTGTGGGGACCCGAGGACCGGCTTGGGCCGCGCGTGGCGGGTCTTTCCGGCGTGGTCGAGGTCTTCGGCCGCGCGGTGCCGCAGTACGACCTGTTCCTGCTCGTCGTCGGCCCGCTCGTGCTCGTGCTGCTGACGCTTTTGATCGAGCGCACGCGCTTTGGCATCGTCGTGCGTGCCGCCGCCGAGAATCGCGTGCTCACCGCCGCGCTCGGCATCGACGAACGTACGCTCTTCACCGTCGTGTTCGCGCTGGGCTCGTTCCTCGCCGGCCTCGCCGGTGCGCTGACGCTGCCGCGCGAGCCGGCGAACCTCGGAATGGATCTTGGCGTGATCGCCGACGCGTTCGTGGTGACGGTGCTGGGCGGCCTGGGCTCGGTGCCCGGCGCATTCGTTGCGGCGGTGATCATCGGCGTCACGAAGGCGCTGTGCATCGCCGCCGGTACGGTATCGGTCGGCCCGATCACGATCGCATTTCCGAAGCTCACGCTCGTGATCGAGTTCGTCGTGATGGCGCTGGTGCTGCTGGTGCGGCCGACGGGTTTACTGGGCAGGCCGGCGATCGTCGCGGCGACGACACAGGTTGCGGCGGAGCGCGCGCTCGTCGAGCGGCCCGGTTCGCGCAGCGCGCTCGTCGCAACCGTGCTCTTCGTGCTGGCGCTGTTGCTGCCGCTCGCCGGCGACGCCTATCTGCTCGTCCTCGCCACGGATGTTCTCGTCGCGGCGCTCTTCACCGCGAGCCTGCAGCTGATCGTCGCGCGGGGTGGACTCATCTCGTTCGGGCACGCTGCGTATTTCGGGCTCGGGGCGTATGCGGCAGCACTCGCGACGACGCACGCATGGCCTTTCCCGCTCGCGTTCCTGCTGGCGCCTTTGGTCGCAGCGCTGGCCGCCCTCGCCTTTGCCGGACTCGCGGTGCGGATGTCAGGCATCTACCTCGCGATGCTGACGCTCGCATTCGCGCAGATCCTGTGGTCGGTCGCGGTGCAATGGGACGCGCTGACCGGCGGCTCGAACGGCCTCATCGGGGTGTGGCCGCCCGACTGGCTTGCCCAGCGCACGCACTATTACCTGTTCGTGCTGGCCGTCGTCGCCGTCGCGCTCGCCGCACTTGCGATCGTCGCGTTCACGCCGTTCGGCTACGCGCTGCGCGGTGCGCGCGATTCGGCGCTGCGCGCGGCTTCGTCGGGCATCGACGTTCGTGCGCGACGCATCGAGGGATTGGCGATCGCCGCCGCATTTGCCGGTGTCGCGGGCGCCTTGTTTGCCTACTCGAAAGGCGGCGTGGCGCCCGATGCATTGTCGATTCCACGCTCGGTCGACGTGCTCGTCATGATGCTGTTGGGCGGGCAGAATGCGCTGTTCGGTCCGCTGCTCGGCGCGACTGCGTTCACCTGGCTCGCCGACTTGCTCGCGCGCGTCACCGAATACTGGCGCGCGTGCGTTGGCGTGGCGATCCTGCTGATCGTCAGCGTGTTTCCGAACGGGATCGGCGGCACGTTTCGCTTGACGAGGCTTCGCCCGACGTCGCGATGAACGCGCCACTGCTCGAGGTGTCGTCGCTGTGGAAGTCGTTCGACGCAGTGGATGCGGTGCGCAACGTTTCGCTGTCGGTCACCGGCGGCGAGATCGTCGCCGTCATCGGACCCAATGGCGCCGGCAAGACGACGCTGTTCAATCTGATGCACGGCGAGCTCGTCGCCGATGCCGGCGATGTGCGGTTCGACGAACGCTCGATCCTCGGGCTACCGACGCACGCGATCGCGCGGCGCGGCATCGGCCGCACGTTTCAGGTGCCGGCGACGTTCGCGTCGATGACCGTGCGCGAGAGCGTCGCGCTCGTCCGTTCGGCGAGTGAGGCGCGCGATGCCGCGGTCGTCTCGGCGATGCTCGGCATCGATGCGTCCTCCGACGCTATCCTCGCTCGGTTGCGCGTTGCCGATCTCAGCAACGCGCACTGCGGGGCGCTCGCGTATGGCGATGCGAAGCGCGTCGAGCTTGCGCTGGCGCTTGCTACCAAGCCGCGACTGCTGTTGATGGACGAGCCCACCGCGGGCATGACGCCACGCGCGCGCCGCGAATTGATGCAGCTCGTCGTCGATTTCGCGCACGCCGACAACGTCTCCGTGCTTTTCACCGAGCACGACATGGATATCGTGTTCGGATTCGCCGAGCGCTTGATCGTGCTCGATCGCGGCGCGGTGATCGCCGAGGGGACGCCGGAGGACATTCGCGCGAATCCCGACGTGCGTGCGGCGTATCTCGGGTAAACGCATCGGAAGTCAGTATCGCCTCCCGATGCGTGAAGTCCAGAGGTCGTTACGGCAGCGTCGGAGTCAACGGGCCCGGGTAAAGCGCGGTGAGGTCGATGGTGGACTCGACCGGCACCCCACTAACTGTACCCACCGCGGGGGTACAAGACCCGTTAGTTGAATAGCTTGCGTACGTGATAGAGACCGGCGATGCGGCTGCGCCGGCATAGAGGACAACGTGACCGTCCGGTCCCCTCACCTGCGCTTGGAGGCGATTGCTTCCCGGTACAACTGCTGTTTGCACATACGATATTCCCGTGCAACCCGGATTGACGTAGTAAACGCCATTCCATGACCCGTTCCAATCGTAAGTATTTCCTGCGCTGGTAAAGCTAACTGTTAGGATTCCCATCACGACCACGCCCGCTGTGGTCTTCATCGGTATCGCAACCGAGTTCGGTGTTAGCGGAAGTGACGCCCCGTTAGCCGACACCCACGTCAGGCCGCTTCCGCCGGCCGGCCCCGCGGGTCCCTGCGGTCCCTGCGGACCTGCTGGCCCTTGCGGCCCCGTTGCACCGGTCGGCCCGACGGGCCCTGCGGGTCCCGTCAAACCGATCGGACCCTGCGGGCCTGCCGCCCCGGCATCGCCTTTCGCCCCTTGGGGTCCCGCGGGCCCTTGCGCCCCTGCCGCGCCCGCAGGTCCCGGCGCGCCCGCCGGACCCTGCGCACCGACCGCTCCGCCCGCCGCGAACAAATCCCAATCCGTGGACTGATCGGGTTGCGCGCTCGTCTGCGCCACCACGACGACATACGTGCTGCCCATGAACGACACGACGTCGTTCAACGCGTACTGCGTGCCGTTCGCCCACAGTCCCTGATACACGAAGCCCGGACCTTGCGGCCCTTGCGGACCCGGCGCACCAGTCAGCCCAATGGGACCTTGCGGCCCTGCAGCACCCGTCAAGCCGATCGGACCTTGCGGCCCCTGAGCGCCTGCGTCCCCTTTCAGTCCTTGAGGTCCCTGCGCGCCGGCGGGACCGGCAGGCCCGACGGCACCCGCCGCACCGGTATCGCCTTTCGGACCCTGCGCGCCGGTCGCACCGATATCCCCCTTCGGACCCGCAGGCCCCGTCAAACCGATCGGCCCCTGCACGCCCTGCGGTCCCTGGTCACCGGTCGCGCCCTTCGGTCCCACCGCGCCGATCGTCACCCAGAACTCGTCGGTCTGCTGCGGATTGGTCGTCGATACCGTCATGAGGTACGACCCGGGCTGCACACCGCTCGGCAGCAGGACCGTCAGCGACGTATTTGTCACCGCCACGACCTGCAGCGGAGTCAGG
>JAICKU010000146.1 GCA_025927765.1 Burkholderiales bacterium | reverse complement strand
TCCTTGCGAGCGCATCATCGCGCCGAGCAGCAGCGTCTTGCCGCCGGCGCCCGCGCAGAAGTCGACCACCATGTCGGTACGTCGCGGCGCGACGAGCAGGCCCACGAGCTGGCTGCCTTCGTCCTGCACTTCGAGGCGTCCTTCGGCCAGCCAGGGATGGCGCGCGAGCATCGGGCGGCCCTGGATGCGCACGCCGAACGGCGAGTAGGGTGTTGCCGCCACCGGCAGGCCCTCGGAGGAAAGCTCGGCGAGCGCGGCGCCGCGCGTGGTCTTCATCACGTTCGCGCGCAGGTCGAGCGGCGCGGGCTGCTGCCAGGCGCGCGTAAGCGAGGCACGCGCAGCGTCGTCGTACGCCTCGCCCAGTCGATGCCACAGCCAGTCGGGCACGTCGGCGGCCACGCTCGGCGCGAGCGGCTGATTGAGGCGCGACTTGAACGACGCGAGCCAGCGCGCGTCCGCGGCGTTGATCGCGGGCTCGAGCTCGCGCACCGAATGGCCGAGCTCGCGCACGGCGACGGCGTAGGCCAGCAGGCGCGCGTCGGCGGTGTCGGCAAGCGCTTCGAGCGACGCCTTGCGGCGCAGGTAGGCGAACGCGCCGTCGGAGACGAACGCGCGGTCGCGTGCGCCCATCTCGCCATGCGTGCGG
The DNA here is from genome assembly GCA_025927765.1 of Burkholderiales bacterium. GTDB lineage: Bacteria > Pseudomonadota > Gammaproteobacteria > Burkholderiales > Casimicrobiaceae > VBCG01. The sequence continues at coordinate 2,096 of JAICKU010000146.1, read as the reverse complement.
AAGAACGCCGACATCGCCGCGTCGGCCGGCATGTCGAGGCGGCGCACGCGCTCGACGGCGCCGGCGAGTGCTACGAGCTGGTTCCGATGGATGGTCATCCGCCGGTATTGTCCGGGCCCGGCATCGGCGCCGTCGGGTCGGCCGGCTTGAAAATGGGCTCGACGTCGGGGCCGAGCGCCTTGTCGACGTCGGGCGCATTCGGATCGGTGCGGATGGCCGCGAGCCGCGCCTCGACCGTGCCGCGCGACGTACGCGCGATGCGCATCTTCACCGGTACGTAGTGCATCGAGGGCGCCAGCCAGAACCAGGCTTCGGCCTTGCCGTCGTCGCTCACCTGGTGCCAGCGCTGCGTCATCACTTCGCCATCCTGCCAGGGGAGCGGTTCTTCGGCCTGCAGCTTGAACGTGTAGCGCTGAACGCGGCGCGGCGTGACCAGCGTGAAGTGCTGCTCGTCACCCTTGGGCGGTGAGAAGTACGACTGCCACAGGATCGTCAGCGGATCGTAGGCGGGCGGTTCGAAGGGGACGACGCTGCCGTCGTTCAGCACTACGTTGCCGGCGTCCCAGTTGAAGTATGCCGTCTCGCGCTTGTCGCTCGTGCCGCGCTCGATGGCCAGTTCGTAGGGCCTGAGGCCAGTCGGCGTGATCGCGCCGCGGCTTTCGAGGAGCCCGCGGCCGTGCACGAAGAGCGCGGCGAAGCCCTTCGGCTCGGCGACGGTCGACACGCGATAGTGATCGTCGTGGTGCTCGAAACGGTACGTGGCCGCGCCGATCATGAAGCCCTGTGTGCCGAAGTACACCTTGTAGGCGAGGTCGAGGCGCGGCGGCAGCGCCGCGGGCGGTTTCGCGTGGTTGGCGGGCGGGCCGATGACGACGGGCGGTGGCGGAGGCGTGGCCGCTGGCGCTTCATGCGCGGGCGCGCTGTTCGCCGGTGCTTCGGCGGCGACTTCGTCTTCCGGCGGTGCCGGAACGACCACGGCGCCGGGGGCGGGCGTCGAGGCGAGATGATGGCGGTGCGCGAGCCTCGGCTTGACCCTGCGCGGCGCGACCGGAGGCTTGGCCGCGGGCGGTGGAGTCGGTTCGGTGACGCTCACGGGAGGCGGCGGTGGGGGCGGCGCTGGGGGCGGCGGCATTTCGCGCAGCGCGATCGTGAGCGGCGGCGGCGGAGGCGTCGCGTTGAACGTGACCGGCCACAGCGACCACGCCACGTGCAGCGCGATCGACGCGACGAGCGCGACGACGAGGGCCGGGCGCACGCGCCAATGCGAAGGCGAAGCTGCGTGCGAAGCGCGATCCTTCGCGGCGGGGGACATGCCAGACGGACCCGCGTCGACGCGTCGAGTTCGTCGGCGCTAGATTGCCGCGCCCCTCACGAAATCCGGGTCAGAGCTTCTTTTTCGCGCATCGCTCGCGTCGACGATGCGCGCACGGTCGCCTTCGACGACGATGCGGCCCGCGCAGAACGCCGCGACGACCGACGGCAGCAGCCGATGCTCCTGCTCGAGCACGCGTGCGGCGAGCATCGCCTCGTCGTCGCCGGGCAGGACCGGCACGTCCGCCTGCGCGACGATGGGTCCGCCGTCGACGTCGGGCGTCACGAAATGCACGGTGCAGCCGTGACGCGGCGCGCGGTCGGCGAGCGCACGCTTGTGCGTGCTCGTGCCGGGGTACGCGGGCAGCAGCGACGGATGGACGTTCAGCATGCGTCCCGCGTAGCGCTGCACAAAGGGCGCCCCAAGGATGCGCATGAAGCCGGCGAGTACGACGAGGTCCGGCTCGCCCTGGTCGATCGCTTCGGCGAGGGCGTCGTCGAAGGTGTCGCGCGACGCGAACGCGCGATGATCGACCACCTTCGTCGCAATGCCGTGACGTCGTGCGACGTCGAGGCCCGCGGCCTCCGGGCGGTTGCTGATCACCTGCGTGATGGCGCCTTGGATCTGCCCCGCATCGGCCGCATCGATCAGCGCCCCGAGGTTCGACCCGCGCCCGGAGACGAGGACGGTGATGCGCGCAAGCGCCATGACGTCAGCCGCGTAAATGCGGGTCGGCGCGGAAAACCGGGTCAGATATGCATTTCGCGCGCGAAATGCATCTCTG
>JAICKU010000040.1 GCA_025927765.1 Burkholderiales bacterium | reverse complement strand
GTGCGGCGCCCGCAAGCCGGTGCCCCGCGACGGCGGGGAACACCGTCTGCACGTGCTCGGGCACGACCATGCTGCGGCCCTCGATCAGCGCGAGCGCGCGCGCGGCGGCGAGCAGCATCAGGCCCGCGCGCGGGCTCAGGCCGCGACGGGCCTCGCGCTCGGGCGACGCGGCCGCGCGTCCCGGCAAATGCCCGCGCGATGCGGCGAGCAGCGCCTGCACGTAATCGAGCAACGCGGGCGCGACGTGGATCGCGGCCGCTTCGCCTTGCCACGCGACGAGCGTCGCCGCATCGGCCACCGGCGTGAGTCCGGCGAGCTTTGCGCGCCGGTCGCCGCCGGCGAGGAGCTCGCGCTCCGATGCCGCATCGGGATAGCCGAGCTCGATCGCGAGCAGGAAGCGATCGAGCTGCGACTCGGGGAGCGGATACGCGCCGATCTGCTCGACGGGATTCTGCGTCGCGATGACGAAGAACGGCTCGGACAGCACGCGGGTTTCGCCGTCGACCGACACCTGCCGCTCCTCCATCGCCTCGAGCAGCGCGCTTTGCGTCTTCGGCGGCGCGCGGTTGATTTCGTCGGCGAGCACCACCGAATGGAAGATCGGGCCGGCGTGAAAGCGGAACTCGTGCGCGCGCTCGTCGAAGATCGACACACCCAGCACGTCGGCCGGCAGGAGGTCGCTCGTGAACTGGGTGCGCGCGTACTTGAGGCCGAGCGTGGTCGCAAGTGCCTGCGCGAGCGTCGACTTCCCGACGCCGGGGATGTCTTCGATCAGCAGATGGCCGCGCGCGAGCAGGCAGGCGAGGGCGAGCTTCAGCGGCGCTTCCTTGCCGACGACGATCTGCGCAAGCTGCGCGAGGACGACGGCGAGGCGGCGCGCGGTGGGAATGTTTTCGGTCGCGGGGCGAACGGTCATTTTCAGGGATCGGGGATCAGGTATCGGGGATCATACGAGGGTCGTCACCGGCGCATGCTCACGCTAGACTTCGCTACCGATCCAAGCCTCGTTCGTTGCGCGCCTTGCACCACCGCTTCCTAGGAAAGGTCGATCCATGACCGGCACCGCCTTCATCACGCACCCGTCGTGCCTGCAGCACGAAATGGGCCCGGGTCATCCCGAGTGCCCCGACCGGTTGACCGCGATCGCCGACGAGATGCTGGCGTCGGGGCTCGACGCGCACGTCCGGCGGTACGAGGCGCCGCGCGCGACGGTCGAGCAGATCGCGCGCGTGCACGACCGGGGCTACGTCGAGGCGATCGAAGCGGCGTCGCCCGCGAGCGGCCTGCGCTATCTCGATCCCGACACGGCGTTGAATCCGCATTCGGTCACCGCGGCGTTCCACGCCGCCGGCGCCGTCGTGCACGCGGTCGATCTGGTGTGCGGCGGCGGGCACGACAACGCGTTCTGTGCGGTGCGTCCACCGGGCCACCACGCGGAAAGCAGGCGCGCAATGGGGTTTTGCATCTTCAACAACGTCGCCGTCGCCGCAGCGCATGCGCTCGCGGTGCATGGCCTTTCGCGCGTGGCCATCGTCGATTTCGACGTTCATCACGGCAACGGCACCGAGGAGATGTTCGAGGACGACGAGCGCGTGCTGATGGTGTCCACGTTCCAGTATCCGCTGTATCCGTATTCGGGTGTCGACAACCCGGCGCCCAATATGGTCAACATCCCGCTTTCGGCAGGCAACGGCGGCGCCGAATTCCGCGATGCCGTGCAGAAGCGCTGGCTGCCCGCGCTCGACGAACACGAGCCGGAGCTGATCCTGATTTCGGCCGGGTTCGACGCGCATCGCGACGATCCGCTGGCCGGCCTCGCGTTTGTCGAAAGCGATTACGCGTGGGTGACGCGCGAGCTGATGAACGTCGCCGCGCGTCACGCGAAGGGACGCATCGTGTCGACGCTGGAAGGCGGCTACGCGCTGTCGGCGCTTGGGCGTAGCGCGGCGGCGCATTTGCGCGAACTCGTCGCCCATTGACATGCGCTGAGTCGTGAAGCGTCGCGAATTCCTGGGTTCGTGCGCGCTGCTGTCCGGCTTCGCGCCGCTCGCGTGCGCCGTTGCGTTGCCGGAGGGCGTCGAAGTGCGCCGCTATGCGCGCGCGCGCCTCGTCGATGCACATGGCAATCCCCTCCGGCAGGCGGCGATCGCCGCCGAGACGAACTACGTGTTCATGTACCCGTATGCGGCCACGCCATGCTTCCTGCTGCGGCTTGCGAAGTCGGTGCCGCCGGCGAAAGCGATGCATCGCGAGCAGGGGGACCCGTACATGGCGCCCGGCGGCGTGGGCCCGGCGCGCGACCTCGTGGCGTTCTCGGCGATCTGCGCGCACAAGCTCGCGTACCCGACGCGCGACGTGTCGTTCATCCGCTACCAGCGCCGGCGTTCGGCGACGTCGTCGGGGAACGTGATCCACTGCTGCGCCGACCACAGCGTGTACGACCCGTCGGCAGGCGCACGCGTCGTCGCGGGTCCCGCACCCCAGCCGCTCGCGTGCATCGTGCTCGAGCACGACGCCGCGCGCGACGAGCTCTACGCGGTCGGCACGGCGGGCGCCGAGCAGTTCGTGCCGTTCTTCGCGAAGTACGAGATGAAGCTCACGTTCGAGTACGGTGGCCTCGGCCGCGCCCACGCGCCGGTGGGCGATACGACCGTCGTGCGCGAGCTGTCGAACTACTGCCGCAACACGATCGAGTGCTGAATCGGCGCGGCCGATGAGTAGGGTCGGACCCTGCCTATTCCACGATCAGCGCGGCGGCGACCGTGCGGCCCTCCGCGACGAGGATGTTGTACGTGCGGCACGCCGCGCGGGTATCCATCACCTCGAGCCCCACGTTCGCGTCGTGCAGCGGCGCGGTGACGGCGGGGCGCAGGAAGCGCTGCGTGGCGCCGGTGCCGAGCAGCACGATCTCGGGCGAGTTCGCGAGGAGCGCCGCAAAATCGTCCGCTTTCAGCGCGTCGAAGCCCGACGGCGCGAATCCGGGCGAGACATGCCCGGGGGTCAGCACGAGGTTTTCCCGATATTCGTCCGCGCCGACGCGCACCCATCCCGGTCCGCAGGCGGTGACGAGGTTCGGCGCGGGGGTCTGCAGATGGAATTTCATCGACGGATCACGTGCGGACGGCCGTTGTACGCACGCACGGCCGGTTGTCCAAAACTTCGATTGTGCGTTGCGGAAAACGAGGCAGTTCGCGTACGATTGTAGCCCTTCACGATCTCTCGTCGCTCGGACGGTTCCGGGCGCTCACGAAAGACGCCCGCCATGGCTACGCTTCCCAAGACGCAGTTCGCCCGGATCGACCGGCTTCCTCCGTACGTCTTCAGCATTACCACCGAGCTCAAGATGGAGGCTCGCCGCCGCGGCGAGGACATCATCGACTTCGGAATGGGCAACCCCGACGGGCCGACGCCGCCGCACATCGTGCAGAAGCTCGTCGAGACGGTGCAGCGCGGCGACACGCACGGCTACTCGGTGTCGAAGGGCATTCCCCGCCTGCGTCGCGCGATCTGCCACTGGTACGACCGGCGCTTCGGGGTGTCGTTCGATCCCGAGAGCGAGGCGATCGTCACGATCGGCTCCAAGGAGGGCATCGCGCATCTCGCCCTTGCCACGCTCGGCCGCGGCGACACGGTGCTCGTGCCGAATCCGAGCTATCCGATCCACATCTATGGTCCGGTGATCGCGGGCGCCGACATCCGGCAGGTGCGCCTGACGCCCGACGTCGACTTCTTCGCGGAGCTCGAGCAGACGATCAAGCTGTCGGTGCCGAAGCCGAAGATGCTGATCGTCAACTTTCCCGCGAATCCCACCGCGCAGTGCGTCGAGCTCGCGTTCTTCGAGAAGCTCGTCGCGCTCGCGAAGGAATACGGCATCTGGATCGTGCACGATCTCGCGTACGCCGACATCTGCTTCGACGGCTGGCAGGCGCCGTCGATCATGCAGGTGCCCGGTGCGCGCGACGTCGCGGTCGAGTTCTTCACGATGTCGAAGAGCTACAACATGGCGGGCTGGCGCATCGGCTTCATGGTCGGCAATCGCGAACTCGTGTATGCGCTGTCGCGCATCAAGGGCTATCACGACTACGGCACGTTCACGCCGATCCAGGTCGCCGCCATCGCCGCGCTCGAAGGTCCGCAGGACTGCGTCGTCGAGATCGCGCAGCGCTACCAGCGCCGTCGCGACGTGCTCGTGAAGGGCCTGCACGAGGCGAATTGGAAGGTCGACGTGCCGAAGGCGTCGATGTACGTGTGGGCGAAGATCCCCGACGTGTACGCGGAAATGGGATCGCTCGAGTTCGCGAAGCGGCTGCTGACGAAGGCCAAGGTCTCGGTGTCGCCGGGCGTCGGCTTCGGCGAGTACGGCGATGCGCACGTCCGCTTCGCGATGATCGAGAACGAAGCGCGCACGCGGCAGGCGATCCGAGGCATCAAGCAGATGTTCCGGGAAGATCACTTGTTGTGAAGCCCCTCCACGTCGGCCTCATCGGCTTTGGCACCGTCGGCCGCGGGACCTTCGACGTGCTGCGCCGCAACGAGGAGGAGATCACGCGCCGCGCCGGGCGCCCGATTCGCATCACGTGGATCGGCACGCGCTCGCTCGAGCGCGCGCGGCAGGGCACGCGCGGCATGAGCGGCGTGCAGTTCACGAGCCAGCCATCGGAGGTCGTTCGCCGCGACGACGTCGACATCGTCTGCGAGCTGATCGGCGGCATCGAACCCGCGCGCTCGCTGATCCTCGACGCGATCGCGCACGGCAAGCACGTGGTCACCGCGAACAAGGCGCTGCTCGCGCAGTACGGCAACGAAATCTTCGCCGCCGCCTACGCGAAGGGCGTGATGGTCGCGTTCGAAGGTGCGGTCGCCGGCGGCGTGCCGATCGTCAAGGCGCTGCGCGAAGGCCTGACCGCGAACCGCATCGAGTGGATCGCCGGCATCATCAACGGCACGTCGAACTTCATCCTGTCGACGATGCGCGAGTGCGGCACGTCGTTCGATGACGCGCTCGCCCAGGCGCAGGCGCGCGGCTACGCCGAGGCCGACCCGACGTTCGACGTCGAGGGCATCGACTCGGCGCACAAGCTGACGATCATGTCGGCGATCGCGTTCGGCGTGCCGATGCAGTTCGACAAGGCGTACGCCGAGGGCATCACGAAGTTGACGCGCGAGGACATCCGCTACGCCGAAGAGCTCGGCTATCGCATCAAGCTCCTCGGCATCACGCGGCGCGCGGCCAACGGCATCGAGCTGCGCGTGCATCCGACGCTCATTCCCGCGCGGCGCCTCATCGCCAACGTCGAAGGCGCGATGAACGCCGTGCTGGTGAAGGGCGACGCCGTGGGGGCCACGCTCTATTACGGCGCGGGCGCGGGCGCCGAGCCGACCGCGAGCGCGGTGATCGCCGATCTCGTCGACGTCACGCGCATGCACACGGCCGACCCCGAGCATCGCGTGCCGCACCTCGCGTTCCAGCCCGATCAGTTGACCGACCTGCCGTTCCTGCCGATCGGCGACGTCGAGACGAGCTATTACCTGCGCATGCGCGTGCTCGATCGCCCCGGCGTGCTCGCCGACATCACGCGCATCCTCGCGGATCGCGAGATCTCGATCGACGCGATGATCCAGAAGGAGCCGACCGAAGGCGAGGACCAGACCGACATCATCCTGCTCACGCACAAGTCGATCGAGCATCGCGTCGTCGACGCGATCGCGAAGATCGAATCGCTGCCGACGGTGCGCGGCAAGGTCGTGCGCATCCGGCTCGAGGACCTGGGTTAGGCATGACGGCTTTCGATCGACGTTCGCCCGGACGCGAGCGATGAAGTACGTCAGCACGCGTGGCGCATGGCGCGGCGCGCCGCAGCCGTTTTCGGCGATCCTGCTCGAAGGCCTCGCGCCCGACGGCGGCCTCGCGGTGCCGCTCGCGTATCCACGGTTGACGCGCGATGAGCTTGCAGCGCTGCGGCCGCTCTCGTACCCGGAACTCGCCTCGGCCATTCTCGCGCGTTTCGCCGACGACATTGCGCACGCCGACCTCGACGACCTCGTGCGCCTCACGTACACGCGCGCGCGCTTCGGCAGCTCCGACATCACGCCGCTCACGACGCTCGAGCCCGGCGTGCACCTGCTGCACCTGTCGAACGGGCCGACGCTCGCGTTCAAGGACATCGCGCTGTCGCTCCTCGGCAACCTGTTCGAGCACGCGCTTCGCGGCGAGCGCCTCAACATCCTCGGCGCGACGTCCGGCGACACCGGCAGCTCGGCCGAGTACGCGATGCTCGGCAAGCAGGGCATCGCCGTGTACATGCTGTCGCCGCGCGGGCGCATGAGCGCGTTCCAGCAGGCACAGATGTATTCGCTCGATGCACCGAACATCCACAACCTCGCGATCGAAGGTACGTTCGACGAATGCCAGGACATCGTCAAGGTGCTCGCGGGCGACGCTGCGTTCAAGCGGCGTCACGCGCTCGGTGCCGTGAACTCGATCAACTGGGCGCGCATCGCGGCGCAGGTCGTCTATTACTTCAAGGGCTACTTCGCCGCGACCCGAAGCGACGACGAGCGCGTCGCCTTTGCCGTGCCTTCGGGCAACTTCGGCAACGTGCTCGCCGGCCACGTCGCCCGCGAGATGGGCCTGCCCGTTCAACGGCTCGTCGTCGCGACCAACGAGAACGACGTGCTGCACGAATTCTTCGCGAGCGGACGGTACCGTCCGCGCGTCGCGGCGGAAACGCACGCGACGTCGTCGCCGTCGATGGACATCTCGAAGGCCTCGAACTTCGAGCGCTACATGTTCGACATGGCCGGCCGCGATGCCGATGTGCTGGCCGCGTTGTGGCGCGACCTTCGTGCCGGCGGCAGCTTCGACATCGCGGGCACGTCCGTGGCCACGCGCGTCCGCGCGAGTGGCTTCGTTTCCGGCCGCAGCACGCACGCCGACCGCATCGCGACGATCCGCGACGTCAAGCGCCGCTACGACGTGCTCGTCGACCCGCATACGGCCGATGGGCTTCACGTTGCGCGCGCGCATCGCGAACCCGGCGTGCCGATGATCTGTCTCGAGACGGCGCAGCCCGCGAAGTTCGCCGCGACGATCCGCGAGGCGCTCGCGATCGATCCGCCGCGCCCGAACGTGTTCGAAGGACTCGAATCGCGTCCGCAGCATTGCACGGTGCTGCCCGCCGACGCGGACGCCGTCGCGACGTTCGTTCGCGACCACGACGTCTCCGGCTGAGCGTTTTCACGTGCGCGGCGCCCTGCACGCCCTCGGGCGAAACCTCGCCGCGGGCCTTCGGCTCGCGTTCTTCATGCCCGTCGACGCCGCGGCGTTTCGCGTGTCGGCAGCGCAGCTCGTGCTGCTCGTGCTCGTGTCGGCAGCGATCGACGTCGATGCCGACTGGCTGCGTGCAGCCCGCGATGCGCGCTTTTCCGTGCTCGGCGTGCACGGCGAGCTCTTCGCGCTCGGCCTGCTCGCGCTCACCGCAGCCGTGCTCGCGGCACTGCGGCGCGACCGCACGCTGTACCTTTGGCTGCCCGTCGTCATCCTTGCGTCGTTTCCAGCGATCCAGGTGGTGCACCTGCTGCCCGACCTGCCGCGGCAGTCGGCCGTGGTGTCCGGCCTCACGCGCGACGTGTTCGATGCCGCGCTCTTCGCGTGGATGCTGATCGTCGCGATGCGCGCCGTCTTCGTCTGTACGGATCGCGCTGCGCGCCATCGCCGCGCGTTTGCGGTGTTCGGCGGCATCGTCGTCATTGCACCCATCTGGTTTTCGCCGCTCGTCGGGCCCATCGAGCCATGGTGGCGGACCTACGACGCCGCCGCGGCGTCGAACGCGATGAACCCGGCGTCCGAGCCCGTGCTCGCGGCGCAGCAGTTCCTGATGGATCGCGCGCTCGACCAGCTCGACGACGAGCGACGCGGCGTGACCGATCTCTATTTCGTCGGCTTCGCACCGGACGCGCGGCGGCCCGGCTTCGTGAGCGACGTCGAGGCCGCGCAGCGTGCGATGGACAATCGCTGGCATACGTCGGGACGCTCGCTCGTGCTCGTCAACAGTCCGCTGACCGTCGCCGAGCGGCCGTTCGCAACGATCACGAACCTGCGCGAAGCGCTGCTCGAGATCGGCGACCTCGTCGATCCGGATGACGACGTCGTGATGGTGTACCTGACGGGCAGCTCGGCAGCGGATCACGCGCTGACGGCGGCGAATCCGCCCCTCGAGCTCGTGAACCTGTCACCCCCCGGCCTCAAGCAACTGCTCGACGCGGCCGGCATCCGCTGGCGCATCGTCGTCGTGTCGACCTGCGCAGCCGGCGCATGGAAGGACGCCCTCTCGGACGACGATACGATCGTGATCGCGTCGTCTGCCGCCAACGTGCGCGGGGACGATTGCGCCGGCAGTCTCGTCGCGTCCCGGTTCGGCGACGCGTTCTTCGGCCAGATGGGCCAGAGCGACGATCTGCAGGCGGCGTTCGACGCCGCGAAGAAGCGCCTCGCTGCGCTCGGCGCGCCCACGCCGGTGATGTGGATGGGTGCATCGATCGCCGACCACCTGAAGTCGCTGCGCGCTCATCAGGGCCGCACCCTGGCGGAGGCCACGGCTTTCGCGGGTTCGAACGCGACCCCGATCCGACTCGTCGCGCGGCAACGCGGCACCGCGGCGCCGACGTTCCGCGCTCGAACTTTCTCTTGGCATCAAGGGACCCGGTCGCTTAGCATTGCATCCGCGCGCGATTCGGGTTAGCCTCGATATTCCATTGTCATAACAGGAACTTTTCCATGGCCATCTGGAAAGACAGTACCGCCCGGGCAACGCCCACGCCCGCGCCCGAACCGCGCGAACCCGCGCGCTACGAGCCGCCCAAGCCCGAAATCACACCCGCGCCCGCTCCGGTGCACCACGCGCCCTCGCCGGCCCCCGCGCATGTCGCGCGTGCGGAAGCGCCGGTCGTGCGCAAGGAGTCGCTGATCGCCTCCGACATCACGATCGAAGGCAAGATCGAAGGCGGCGGCAGCGTGCGCATCGCCGGCAAGTTCAAGGGCGACGTCAACGTGCAGGGCGACCTCACGATCGAAAACGGCGCGAAGCTCACCGGCGCCGTCCGCGCGGACAAGGTGACGATCGCCGGCGAACTCGAAGGCAACGTCGAGGAAGCGACGCTGGTCGATCTGCTGCAGTCGGGGGTGCTGATCGGCGATGTGAAAGCGGGTTCGCTCACGGTCGCGGCCGGCGCGCGCCTGCGTGGCCAGGCCGAGTTCGGTTGGGACGACGCGAAGCCCGTCAAGCTTGGCAAGCAACGCGAGGGCGGGGCGAGTTGACGCCGAGTGCGCGCCCGGGCACAGCGGGCGCCACCCGACAATGCCCGCACTGCCGGGAAACCATCCTCGAAAGCGCAGCGCGGTGCCCGGCGTGCCGGCACTACCTGCGCTATGACGGCGCCGACGCGACCGCAACGCCGGCGCTGACCCCGCTTCGCATCGAAGGCAGCATCCGCCACCCGGCCGACGGCGATCCGTGGGAATACACGGTCGTCGTCACGATCCAGAACGAGCGGGGCGAGGAGATCGCGCGCAAGCTCGTGGGCGTCGGCGCGATGGACGCGAACGAGCGCTGCACGTTCACGCTGGCCGTCGAAGCGGTGGCGGCGCCCCGGCGCGCGGGCAAGCGCGGCACGCGGCACTGACGCACAACGTCGACGCGATGGGCCATCTGCGCAACCTCGAACCGGCATGGAATGGCTGTATCGCAGCATGACGTAGCCGGAAACGTTGGCTCCGTGGGATGGCCGCGACGAATACGCGAAGTACGAGGCCGCCCGCGATGGCGGCGTGCCCGGCCCGTTCTGGCGAACGAAGTTGCCGCGCGAAACATGCGCGCGGTCGCCTTGTAGCGTTCAATCGGTGATCGCGTTCGCCCGCGCCGCTCGTCGCAATGCGGCGCGCGCGGACGGACGCTGGTCCGCTTCGTGCATTGCGTCCGGCGTCTCGCATTCACGACCACGACGCATGTCCAACATCAACGAAGAACAAGCCCGCGCGCATATGCACAAGCTGCTCGCGGCGATGAAATCCGCCGGCGGCTCCGATCTTTTCATCGCCGCGGATTTTCCACCCAGCATGAAGGCGCACGGCCAGATGCAGCCGATGACGTCGCAGAAACTCAGCGGGCAGATGACGCACACGTTCGCGCACGCGCTGATGAACGAGCGGCAGCGCGAGGAGTTCGCACGCGACCTCGAATGCAACTTCGCGATCTCGGTGCCCGGTGTGTCGCGCTTTCGCGTCAACGTGCTCGTGCAGCAGCAGAACGTGGGCATGGTGATTCGCACGATCGCCTCCGAGATTCCCACGATCGAGAAGCTCGGCGTTCCGGAGACGCTCAAGGACATCGTCATGACGAAGCGCGGCCTCGTGCTCGTCGTCGGGGCCACGGGCTCGGGCAAGTCGACGTCGCTGGCCGCGATGATCGATCACCGCAACTCGACGTCGTCGGGCCACATCATCACGATCGAGGATCCGGTCGAGTACGTGCACGTGTCGAAGAAGTCCCTCGTGACGCATCGCGAGGTGGGCGTCGACACGCATTCCTGGCACGACGCGCTGAAGAACACGCTGCGGCAGGCGCCGGACGTGATCCTGATCGGCGAGATCCGCGATGCCGAGACGATGGAGCACGCCATCACGTTCGCGGAGACGGGACACCTGTGCCTCGGCACGCTGCACGCGAACAACGCGAACCAGACGCTCGACCGCATCGTCAACTTCTTTCCCGAAGAGCGCCGCAACCAGTTGCTGATGGACCTGTCGGCCAACCTGCGGTCGATCATCTCGCAGCGCCTCGTGCGAAAGCAGGATGGCGAGGGCCGCAAGGCGGCGATCGAGATCCTGATCAACACGCCGACGATCGCCGACAAGATCTTCAAGGGCGAATTCCACGAGATCAAGGCGATCATGTCGAAGGGGCGCGAGCTCGGCATGCGCACGTTCGACTGGGCGCTGTTCGAGCTCTACAATGACGGGCACATCAGCTACGAGGAGGCGATCCGCAACGCCGATTCGGCGAACGAGCTGCGGCTCGCGATCAAGCTCAAGAGCGAGCGCGGCGAGCCGGCGTCGTCGAGCGGCTTGACGCTGTCGATCGACGAGGAGCCGACGGGCGAGGAGCTCGAAAAGCAGCGCGAGCAGGAGCTTGCGAAGCAGCAGGATAAGAAGCGCGAGCTCGAGCTCGAGCGCATCGCCGAGCAGAAGCTCGCGCTGCAGAAGAAGCGCGAGCTCGAGGAGAAGGAACTCGAGGCGTTGCGCGCGGCGAATCGTTCGCGCGAATCGCAGGCGGCGTAACTCCACGAACGCAGGGCCGACCCTACTTTTCGGCACGTCCCCATCGGCGAACTCGCAGGTCGCGGGCATCGACCTCGAGCCGCCCGTCGCGTACGGCGTAGCGCAGCTGCGCGAAGCCCGTTCGCTCGACGGCCGGCTCGCCGAACAACCACGCTTCCTCGACCGGCGCCGACCAGTCGATCGCGTCGACGCGGTCGACGGCGCGCCCGAGCGGCAGCGTGTAGCCGGCACGGCCGAAGCGTGGAAGGGTGTCGAGCGGCACCGTGCGCGAAAGCGGCGTTCCGCCGGCATGGCGCGAACCGTCGTCGAGGTCGATCCAGTCGGCACCGCGCGGCAGGTAAAGATCGACTTCGCCGCCGGCGCGGATCACCGGCGCGATCAGCAGGCAATCGCCGCACAGGAACTGCTCCTCGAAGCCCCATGCGAGGCGATCGTCGGGAAACGCGAGGCTCATCGCACGCATGACCGGCAGCCCCGTCGCCGAGGCTTCGTCGCACATTGCCTTCAGGTACGGCACCAGTCGATAGCGAAACCGCAGCCAGTCGCGCGCGATCGCTTCGGCTTTCGCCCCGAACGCCCACGGCTCGCGCGCGCCCACGCCATGCATGCGCAGGTGCGACGAAAACACGCTCCACTGCAGCCACCGCAGGTATAACTCGGCATCCGGTTGCCGCGAACCGTAGAACCCGCCGATGTCGGTGGCGTAGAACGGCACACCGGAAAGACCCCACGCAAGGCCGCCGCGAATCGACGCTGCCATGCCTTCCCAATCCGATTGCGGATCGCCGCCCCACTGGATCGGGTAGCGTTGCGCACCGGTCCAGCCGGCACGTCCCCAGACCATCGGCGTGCCCCGCCGGTAACGGGCGGTGGCCTCGTAGACGCAACGGTTGTAGAGCAGCGGATACACGTTGTGCAGTCGCCGTCCGGTATCGCCGTTGAACGCGACGCAGTCGTCGGGCACGTGCTCGCCGAAATCGGACTTGATCACGTCGACGCCCGCCTCGAACAGCGCCGCGTGCTCGTCGCGCCAGAACGCGTACGCATCGGGATTCGTGAAATCGACGATCGACGACGGGGAAAGCGCGGTCAGCACGCTGCCAAACGGTGACGTCGCGTCGCCGCGATCCCAATCGAACACGTACGGCGCGCCGGTGTGGGCGCGCTTGAGGAAGTAGCCGCGCTGCGCGAACTCGTCGTAGCGCGGGCTGTGCACGGACACGTACGGGTACATCCACACGCAGACGCGCAAGCCGAATGCGCGCATTCGCGCGAGCGTGTCCTTCGGGTTTGGATACCGGCTCGTGTCCCAGCGAAAGTCGAAGCGCGTGCGCACCTCCCAGGCGGCGCGACCGTCGAGCGTCAGCAGGTCGCAGGGGATGTCGTGCGCGCGCAGCGCTGCGGCGACGCCGATCGCCTCATCGGCGGTCCGGTAATACGCCTTCGACATCCACAAGCCCAGACCCCAGGCGGGCAGGGCCGGCGCGTAGCCGGTGAGGTCGCTGTAGCGGCGAAGAATGCCGGCGGGCGTGTCGGCGGCGATCAGGAACAGGTCGAGCGCCTCGTCTTCGACGACCACGACGTACGAGCGATGCGACCATTCCGGATAGCCCACGCCGTGCGACACGCGGGCGGGCGTATTGACGAAGAGGCCCCAGCCGTGCGGGCTCCAGCAGAACGGCACGTTCTTGTACGAAAGGCCGGTATTGACGCCGAGCGCGTCGACGACGTCCGAATGCAGTAGCTGGCCGCGGCGGTCGAGCGACGACGCTTTTTCGCCGAGCCCGTACACCGGCTCGCCGGACGCGAGCGCAAACGAGGCGAGCCAGCGGGAGCCATCGTGGCCGAATGCGGGCAAGCGCGTGAAGCCGCGGAAGTGCTCGTCGGTGATCGACGCGATCACATCGCTATCGCCGCGAGCAAGCGAGATGCGGAGCAGTTCGCGGTCGATGCGAAGCCGGGTGCCGTCGCTTGCCAGTTCCAACGCCTGCACGCCGGGCGT
Source organism: Burkholderiales bacterium (assembly GCA_025927765.1). Taxonomy (GTDB): domain Bacteria; phylum Pseudomonadota; class Gammaproteobacteria; order Burkholderiales; family Casimicrobiaceae; genus VBCG01. The sequence continues at coordinate 21,854 of JAICKU010000040.1, read as the reverse complement.
CGACGCATTCGCGCGCTCGCCGAGGGGTTGCGCCTGCGCGACTATGAGACCGTAATCGGGCAACGTCTTCGGCCCGAGCCGCAGCCGGAACACGCCGTCGCCGTAGCGCTCGAGCAGCGCAGCGACGTGCGTTCCGTCGTCCATCTCGACGTCGAGATCGACGCGCGTGCGCTGCCGTGCCCGCTCGACGAGGCGAACGGCGCGGGTGAAACGCGACGGCTCGAGTTGCATTATGATGCGCGGGCGATGCGGCCACGCATCCTAGCGCGTTCCGGCGCAAGGATCCGCGTCCGCGCTTTCCACCCATGGCCAGCCTGACTCTCACGCGCGTCGCGAAGTCGTTCGGTGCGAACCGCGTGATCCATGGCATCGATCTCGACGTCGACGACGGCGAGCTCGTCGTGTTCGTCGGCCCGTCCGGCTGCGGCAAGTCGACGCTGCTGCGGATGATCGCCGGCCTCGAGAGCATCGGCGAAGGCGAGATCCGCATCGGCGGCGAGGTCGTCAACCGGTTGCCGCCGCGAGCGCGCGACATCGCGATGGTGTTCCAGGACTACGCGCTCTATCCGCACAAGTCCGTGTACGACAACATCGCCTTCGGCCTGCGCCTGCGAAAGATCGCGGCGCCGGAGATCGACCGCCGGGTCAAGGAGGCGGCGGGCATCCTGCAGATCGACCATCTGCTCGAGCGCTTTCCCAAGGCGCTGTCGGGCGGCCAGCGGCAGCGCGTCGCGATGGGCCGCGCGATCGTGCGCCATCCGCAGCTGTTCCTGTTCGACGAGCCGCTGTCGAACCTCGATGCCCTGCTGCGCAACGAGATGCGCACCGAGATCAAGAAGCTGCATCGCGCGCTCCGCGCGACGTCGGTGTACGTCACGCACGACCAGGTCGAGGCGATGACGCTCGCCGACAAGATCGTCGTGCTGTCGGCGGGCCGCCTGATGCAGCTCGGCTCACCGGCCGATATCTACCACCGTCCGGCGTCGAAATTCGTCGCGGGCTTCACCGGCTCGCCACCGATGAATTTCCTGCGCGCGCAGGTCGTGCGTCCGAACGGTGTGTCGATGCTCGACCTCGGCGGCGACCGCCTCGCGCTGCCTGTGGCATGGCAGGCGTTCGCCGCATCGCTCGTTGGCCGCGACGTCGAGTTCGGTATCCGCCCGGAGGACGTGGGCGCGGAAGCGGGCGGCAGCGAGCATTCGGCGATCCCGGCCAAGGTGGTGGTCACCGAGCCGCTCGGCGCCGAGAATCTCGTGACGCTGCAGTCGGCGGGCGGCGAATTGACGGGGCGCTTCGCGTCGAGCATGACGCCGCGACCCGACGACGCACTGACGCTTCACTTCGATCTTTCCCGCATGCACCTCTTCGATCGCGACACCGGCGAGGCGCTGCGGCCATGACGAGCATTCCCTTTCCGAGAAGGAGGTTGTCGATGAATACGTGCACGCGCTTCCTGACCCTTGCCGCCGCGGTGGTTTCGCTGGCGGCCGTTCCACCCGCGCTCGCCGACACCGTGCTGCGCGTCTTCGCCGGCGGCCCGCAGCAGCGCACCGACCTCACGCGGAAGATGTTCGACGAATACGAGAAGAGCCATCCGGGCGTGAAGATCAACCTCGAGTCGGGCGGCGCGACGTCCGAGCTGCAGCGGCAATACCTGTCGACGGTGCTCGGCGCGAAGGACAGCTCGCTCGACGTGCTGATCCTCGACATCATCAATCCCGCGCAGTACTACGCGGCGGGTTGGATCGAGCCGCTCAACGGCTATCTCGGCGTCAAGGACGCCAAGGCCTACATGAGCAAGTACCTGCCGGCGTATGCGACGGCCGACGTGATCGACGGTAAGGTCGTCGCGCTGCCCGACTTCGCCGACGCCATGTTCCTCTACTACCGCAAGGACCTGCTCGACAAGTATGGCGTCAGGCCGCCCACGACATGGAACGATCTGGCGACGGTCTCCGAAAAGATCCAGCAGGGCGAGAAGAATCCGAACCTGCAGGGCCTGTCGTTCCAGGGCGCGCCGATCGAAGGCGCGGTGTGCACGTTCCTGCTGCCGTACTGGAGCCAGGGCAAGGACTATCAGAAGGGCGTGAAGCTCGACAAGAAGGCGGCGGTCAACGGCCTCGACATGTGGCTCGGCATGGTCGACAAGGGTGTCGCGAAGAAGAACATCGCCGAGGTGAAGACCGGCGACACTGTCAATGAATTCATGGCAGGCCACGTCGTGTTCGCGATCAACTGGGGCTTCGCGTGGGACCTGTTCCAGACCGACGCGAAATCGAAGGTGAAGGGCAACGTCGGCGTCGCCAAGCTTCCTGCGATGCAGGGCGGGCAGCCCGTGACGTGCATCGGCGGCTGGCAATGGTCGGTGTCGGCGTTCTCGAAGAACAAGGCCGAAGCGGCGAAGCTCGTACAGTTCATGTCGTCGCCCGACGTGTCGAAGTACCTGTCGATCAACGGCTCGCTTCTGCCGGTCTACGCGAACGTGTACTCGGATCCTGCCGTGCTCAAGGTCAATCCATGGTACGGGCTCGCGCTGCCCGTCGTCGAATCGGCGAAGTCGCGGCCGGTGACCGAGCGCTACGCCGAGGTGTCCGACGTCGTGCGCACGCAAACGAGCGCGGCGCTCGCACGCGTGCAAAAGCCCGAGGCGACCGTCGACGAGATCGACAACCGGCTCTCGCGCGCAATGCGGTGACCCGTTGCGCGTGATCGCGCGGGTACGCGGCGTCGAGCGGTTCGCCGATCCCGGCGAGCGCACGCTCGCCGCGCTGCTGCTCGCGCCCGCCGCGGTGCTGCTCGCGCTGATCGTCGTCTACCCGATCGGCAAGCTCGTGTACAACGCGTTCTTCGACCTGCGCCTGTCCGGCGGCCAGCACGCGCCCTTCGTCGGCTTCGACAACTTCGCGAGCGCGCTGCAGGACGGCATCTTCTGGAATGCCGTCTGGGTGACGGTGTCGATCACGATCATCAGCACGATCGGCGCGCTTCTCGTCGGGCTCGCGCTCGCGCTGCTTGCGAACCTGCCGTATCGGATCCAATGGCCGGTGCGGCTCGCGCTGCTCCTGCCGTGGGCGATGCCGCTCGCGTTCGCCGGCCTCATCTTCGCGTGGTTCTTCAACACCGACTACGGCGTCGTCAACGACTGGCTGATGCGCATCGGCATCGCCCCACGCTCGTGGCTGCTGTCGCCCGGCACGGCATACGCCGCGGTGTGCATCACGCTCGTCTGGAAGTCGGCGTCGTTCATCGCGCTGATCCTGCTCGCCGGACTGCAGATGATTCCGCGCTCGCTCTACGAGGCCGCCGAGGTCGACGGCGCGACGCGCCTGCAGCAGTTTCGCGAGGTCACGCTGCCGCTCCTCGTGCCGTCGATCGTCGTCGCGCTGATCTTTCGCACGATCGCCGGGCTGCAGACGTTCGACATTCCGTACACGATGACCAAGGGCGGTCCGGCGCACGCCACGCAGACCCTCGCGATGCTGATCCACGACACGACGATCGACTACGGCGACATCGGCTACGGCTCGGCGCTCGCCGTGCTGATGTTCCTGCTGTCGATGGTCGTGACCGCGCTGTACCTGCGGCGGATTCAACGCGATTGATGACGTCCGATCGCGCGTTCTTCACGCCGGCTACGCTGCGCCTGATCGCGGCAGCCATCATCGTGGTCAACGGCTTCTTCCCGGCGGTGTGGATCCTGCTGACGTCGTTCAAGCCCGAGCTCGAGCTCGTGCAAAAGCCGATCACGTACCTGCCGCAGGACTTCACCGTGCAGAACTACGTGCAGGTGTTCGCGCAGCAGCCGCTCGGGCTCTATCTCCTGAACAGCGTGGTCGTCGCGACCGCCTCCACGATCGTCACGCTCGTCGTGTCGGCATTCGCCGCGTACGCCATCGCGCGACTGCGCCTGCGTCATCGCGACCTGATCCTCGCCGCGATCATCGCGTCGTCGACGTTTCCGCTCGTGACGCTGCTCGTGCCGATCTTCGAGACGATGCGCACGCTCGGCATCCTCAATACGTACCCGGCGCTGATCCTGCCCTACGTCGTGCTGAGCCTGCCGGTGTGCACGCTCGTGCTGGTGAGCTTCTTCCAGAGCATTCCGCGCGACCTCGAGAACGCCGCGATGATCGACGGCGCGACGCGCTTCGGCGCGCTGTGGCGCGTCGTCGTGCCGCTGGCGGCGCCCGGCGTGTTCACCGCCGGCATTCTCGCATTCGTCAATTCGTGGGACGAGTTCCTGCTCGCGCTGTCACTCAATTCCGCCGTGCGGATGCGCACGCTGCCCGTGGGCATCGCGCTCTACCAAGGAGAGTTCACGTTCCCCTGGCACATCATCTCCGCCGCGCTCGTCATCGCGATCGTGCCGATCGCCGTGCTGATCGCGCTCTTCCAGGAGCGCGTCGTCGGTGGGCTCACCGCCGGAGGCATGAAGGGGTAGCGGCGGAATCGTCATCATGTGCGCCACCCAGAAGCACGCCGCGGCGATGCCGATGGTCGCGAGTACGATGATCAGCGCAAGCGGGCGCCCATGCCATAGGCTCGCGAACCAGTCGTCGAAGCGTGCTGCATTGACCGCCGCGTGGCCACCGATCAGCGCGAGGTTGTGCTGATAGAGCTTGCTGCCGGCGATGCCTGCGACATCGAGGGCAACCTCGTCGGGGGACAGGCAGAACACGAGCGCCGCGGCGAGCAGGCCGACCACGAGGATAGCCATGGCGGCGTAGCGCATCCGTTCGTGCTGCGGAACCGTCGCACATGTTTTCGTTTCGCTCATCGTGGCGTACGTTCAGGATCCGACGCCGGCGGCACGCTTCGCAGGTCCTCAAACAGTCCCGTCATGATGCGAAGGCCTTCCTCCGCGACGTCGGCCAGCAGGTGTTCGTCGGGCGCGTGCTGCGCGCATGCGGGATACGAATGGGGCACCCAGAGCGTGGGGAGTCCGAGTACGTCCGCGAAGCAATCGTTCGGTAGCGACCCGCCAAGGTTTGGAAGAACTGCGACGCGTTTGCCGGTGGTGCGTTCGATGCTCGTCACCGCCCAGCGCACCCAGAAATCGTCTGGATCGAGGCGTGTGGCGCGCATGACTTCTGCGCGGTCGCGCGCGACCCCCACGTTTGTGAAGCCGTGCGCATCGAGGTGCGTGCGGATCGCCGGAATGAACGTGTCTGGATCGCAACCGGCGACGAAGCGCAATTGAAGCGTCGCGCTCGCGCGCGGCGGAATTGCGTTGACCGGCTGCCGCGGGTTCCCGGTCTCGAACGCGAGCACCTCCAGCGCGTTGTAGCCGAACACGCGCTCGGCGGGTGTCATGTCCGGCTCGCCCCAATCGACGTCGATCGCGGGGCCCTCGGGCTCGCCCGGCTCGATCGTGGCGAGTGCGTGGCGCACGCTCGCGGGAGTCGGCGGCGGCCGAAGTGCTTCGACGAGGATACGTCCGCGCCCGTCGACGAGCGACGCGATCGCGTTGGCGAGGATCGTTCCGGGATTCGCGAGCAGGCCGCCCCAGTTGCCGGAATGGTGAGCGCCGCTACGCAACGCACAGTCCAGCGTGAAGTTGAGGCAGCCGCGCGAGCCGAGGAAAAGCGTCGGCGTGTCCGAGCGCAGCCGCGGGCCGTCGCTCGCGATGAACACGTCGGCAGCGAGTTCGTGACGACGCATTTCGCAGATCGCCCGCAACCCTGGCGAGCCGATTTCCTCGCCCATCTCGAACAGCCACTTGACGTTGCAGCCCAGTGCACCTCGCGTCGCGAGCACGTGCTCGAGCGCTGCCAGGTTGATCGAATGCTGGCCCTTGTTGTCGGCGGTGCCGCGGCCGTACCACCGATTGCCCTTTGCTTCGAGCTGCCATGGCGACGACGCTTCGCGCCATTGCTCGTCGTACCCGCGCACCACGTCGCCGTGCCCATACATGAGCATCGTCGGCAGCGCAGGATCCTCTATGCGCCGGGCGAAGAGGAAGGGCGGCGCGTCCGCGCGCGGGTTGTCCCATCGTTCGGTGGCGAACCCCAGCCGCGCGAACGCGGGCGCCATCTCGTCGGCGAGATAGCGCAAGAGGTCGGGGCGGCGTGCGTCGTCCTGGCTCTCCGTGGGAATCGCGACCCGGCGCGCGAGCGCGTCTCGCAACGATGCGAGCTCGATGCAACGGCTTGCCGTGGCCATGATGGGGTCTCGTTCGATGTGCAGCCGCGGCCCCATTACGGGACGTGCCGCAACGCGTATCATGCGCCGTCTTGCGTTGATGACAGCCCGTGTCATGAGCGAGCGTCCTCTGCCCCAGCCCAGCGTGCGCGATCAGCGGCGATTCGCCGCGATCGTCGCCGTCGACGTCGCCGGCTACTCGCGGCTGATCACCGCGATCAAGGGATGGATCCGTCCGACGGCGAACCTCGCCGGGTATGCGCCGCTGTTCGATGCGTTGCGCCTCGCCGGAGTCCCCGAGTGACAGGCGAATCGCGAATGCGGCTGCAGGCGAATGCCGATGCCGTGGAGCTCGGCACCGACGTTCGCGCGGCGCTCGACGCGCAGCAGCCGATCGTCGCGCTCGAGTCGACGATCATCGCGCATGGCATGCCATGGCCGCAGAACGTCGAGACGGCGCTCGCCGTCGAGGCCGATGTGCGTGCCGGCGGTGCCGTGCCGGCGACCATCGCGATCGTCGACGGCCGGCTGAAGGCAGGGCTCACGCACGACGAACTCGAGCGCGTCGGCCGCGAAGGCGTGGCGATCGCCAAGGCGAGCCGCCGCGACATTCCCGTGCTCGTCGCGCGCGGGGTCGGTGGCGCCACGACGGTGGCCGCGACGATGATCGTCGCCGCGCTTGCCGGCATCCGCGTGTTCGCCACGGGCGGCATCGGCGGCGTGCATCGCGGGGCGCAAGCGAGCTTCGACATCTCCGCCGATCTCCAGGAACTCGCGCGAACGTCGGTTGCCGTGGTGTGCGCCGGTGCGAAATCCATCCTCGATTTTCCACTCACGCTCGAATACCTGGAGACGCAGGGCGTCCCGGTGATCGGCTATCGCACCGACCGCTTTCCCGCGTTCCTGCAACGCGACAGCGGCCTGCGCCTCGACGCGCGCTGCGACGAAGCGAGTGAGGTCGCGCGCGTCATGCACGCGAAGTGGCGGCTCGGCCTCGACGGCGGCATCGTCGTCGCGAATGCGATCCCCGAAGCGTTCGCGTTGGCAGGCGATGCGCTCGAGCGGGCCACGGAAACGGCACTCGCGGAAGCGCGTACGCGAGGCATCGCCGGCAAGGCGCTCACGCCATTCCTGCTTGCGCGCGTCAATGCGTTGACGGGGGGCCGAAGCCTGCGCAGCAACGTCGAGCTCGTGCGCAACAACGCGCGGCTGGCCGCCGACGTGGCCGTTGCCTACGCGGCTATGGACGAACGACGTGAAGCACGGTCATCCAAGCGCGTATGACCCTCAATGAGGTCGAGTCGCATGCGCCGCGTATTGCGCGGTCAAGTCATCGACGAGCGCGCTCAGCGCTTCACCGCACCGCTGCTCGACCTTGAGGGCAAGCAGCGCATCGGCCCGCGTGCGTCCGACGTTGACGGCGGCGATCGGCTTGCCCATCTGCGCGGCCCACACGCAGAAGCGGTAACCGGAATAGACCATCAGCGACGAGCCGACGACGAGCATCGCATCGGCGCGCTCGAGCGCGTCGTGCGCGGCGTCCACGCGCGGGCGTGGCACGGCTTCGCCGAAGAACACGACGTCGGGCTTGAGCTTTCCATGGCAGATGCTGCACGACGGCGGGATGAATTCGTCGAGATGCTCGCCGCTCGCGCTCGTGTCGGCATCGCCGTCCGGCGCCGGGAGGGCCGTGGTCGGCATGAACAGGCGATTGCGACGCTCCAGCGCGCGCTGTACGGAGGCGCGCGAATGCATCGCGCCGCACACGAGGCAGACCACGCGGTGCACGTTGCCGTGCAGCTCGATGACGCGCATACTTCCTGCCCGCTCGTGCAGGCCGTCGACGTTCTGCGTGACGAGTTGGTCGATGCAGCCCAGCGCCTCGAGCGTTGCGAGCGCGCGGTGCGCAGCGTTCGGGCGCGCGTTGTCGAGTTCCGGCCAGCCGATCATGCTGCGCGACCAATAGCGACGATGTCCTTGCTTACTGTGAAGAAACTCGTCGATGCGCATCGGCGGCGGGTGGGCCCAGCGTCCGTCGACATCGCGGTAGCCGGGAATGCCTGAATCGGTGCTCGTGCCCGCGCCGGTCAGGACGAACTGCCGAGGGTGGCGGCGCACGAATCGTGCGAGCGACGCGATGTCAGCGTTCGGTTCGTCGTGCATGACGCTCCTGCATCGATCCGTGATCATGGGACCGCGCTGATGGACGAGCGGTTTCGCCGCGTGCGCTCATGAACGATCGCTCCGGAATCCTGACTCCGTCACGCGTCGCCACCGCATCCGGCACTCCGCGCCCACGATCACGCGCCAGGCTGCGCGCGATCGGCGTCGTGCGCGACGCCTTCAAGGACGTCGTCGCCGGGCTGGTTTCGTCGATCGTGCTGATCGCCAACATCGTGTCGTTCGGCGCGTTGATGTTCCCCGGCGAGCTCGCTCACGGCGTTCCGATCGCGATCTGGGCGATGTTGATCGGCAGCTGCATCGCGGGCACATGGATCGCTCTTCGCACCTCGTTGCCGCCGCTCGCCACGGCATCGATTCTCCCACCGGTGCCGTGCTCGTGCTGTTGAGCGCGACGACCGGCCCATCGGTATTCGCAGCAACGCAAAGTGCGGCGGTCGCGATCCAGACCGTGATGCTCGTGTTCACGGCCGCAACCGTGGTGGCCGGCGCGCTCCTGTTCTGCATCGGCGCCTTTCGCCTGGGATCGTATTGCCGCTTCATCCCGTATTTCGTCGTCGGTGGATTTCTGGCGGCCACCGGCTGGCTGCTGATCATCGGCGGCGTTCGCACGGCGACGGGCATCTCGCTTTCGCTGACGTCGGTGACTCCCGCGTGGACCACCACGTCCAATGCGCAACTCGTCTCGGCCCTCGCCGCGCTGCTGGTCTTGCTCGCCGTGCGCCGTTGGAGCCGATGGGCGCTGGCGATGCCGGTGACGCTGCTCGCGATGTGGCTCATCGCGGCCCTGGCTCTGCGCGAACTCGGATTGTCGGGACCCGAGCATGGCTGGTACCTGCCCGCGCTCGGCGCGCTGACGCCTTGGGTCCCTCTGGAGGCGGTGCGAACGACGCGCCTCACGTGGCCGATCGTGATCGAAATGCTGCCGCAGTTCATTGCCGTGGCGATCGTCGCGCTCATTTCCCTCGTCACGAAAGTGTCGAGCATCGAGGTGATGCGAAAGACGTCCGGCGACCTCGATCGCGAATTCCGTGCAAATGGCCTCGGCAATGTGGTGGCCGCACCCTTCGGCGGCATCGCATCGGGACTGCAGACCGGCACGAGCGTGCTGCTCAAGCAGGCGGGGGCCGCCACGCGAATGAGCGGCGTCGCCGCAGCGCTGGTTCTCGGGGTCGTGGCGGTCGCGCATTTCGACCTGCCGGGCCTCATCCCCGTTCCGATCATTGCCGGCCTCGTGTTCTATCTCGGCTACACGTTCTTCGTCGAGGCGCTCGCGCGACCCTTGGCGCAGCGCGCGTGGCAGGAGCTGCTGCTCGCAATCGCGATCATGCTCGTGTGCGTACGGTACGGATTCGTCGTCGGCGTGCTCGTCGGCGTGGTGGCGGCCTGCGTTCGCTTTGCGCTCGACTACGCACGCCTCGGCGCCGTACGCCGCTACGCCACGCGGGCGCTTTTCGCGAGCAACGTCGACCGCTCGGTGCAGGAATCGGCGTATCTGCGCGACCACGGGGCGGCCATCCGGCTCTACTGGCTGTCGGGTTACATCTTCTTCGGCTCGTCGGAAAGCCTGTTCGAGCGCATCCGCAACGACATCGAGTCGGCACGTCGCGGAACGGTCCGCTACGTGGTGCTCGATTTCGCGATGGTGTCGGGCGTCGACGCCTCGGCCATCATGAGCCTCACCAAACTTCGCAATCTTTGCGATTGGCAGGCGACGACGATCGTCTATTGCTCGCTGTCGCCAGTCAATCGCGCAGCGTTCGCGCGCGCGGGCTTCTTCGGCGGCAGGAGCCGCCACCAGGTCTTTGCCGATCTCAACACTGGGCTCGCGTGGTGCGAGGATCGATTGATCGCTGACGGCGGCGTCGAGCCCGAGCGGGATCTGCCTGCGTTCGAAGCGTGGCTGCAGCACCAGCTCGGCACGAACGTCGCGGCCGGCGATCTCATGCGGTACCTGGAGAGGCGGCACGTCGACGCGTCACAGACGATCTACCGCCAGGGCGAGCCGGCGGACAGCATCGACCTCGTTGCGGCGGGCGATCTCGCGGTCGACGTCGAGGGCGATGACGGGCGCGTGCGCCTGCGTCGCATCACGACGCATACGATGCTTGGCGAAATGGGCTTCGTGCGCAATACCGCGCGAGTGGCGACGGTTTCCGCCGAAGGCCCGGCAACGATTTTCACGTTGACGCGCGCGAGGATGGAGCGCATGCGCCAGGAACGTCCCGAGCTCGCGCACGCGTTCGATGACTTCATCATGCGCACGCTGGCGGATCGCATCGAGACCGCGAATCGGGCGGCGACGGCGCTGACGCGGTAGCGCGCGTAGGAATGTGATTCCCGGCTGCGGGGGCTTGCAACCGGACCTGCTCTACGAGTGAAGGCGACTAAGGCTCCTGGCGCTCGAGGACCGTCGCGGTGATGCAGCCGCCACACCAACTGCACGGTTTTCGTCCGGGGTTGACACAGGAATCGAGACGAGAGCGAAACCAGCTCGGCGGCCTCTCGCTTTGACGTTGATCAAATCGCCTCGGCAGATTCCGCAGTAGTTTCAAGGCGAGTTCAGTTCGGCCGTCAGAACGGTCGGACGGGCATCGGCCGGCTTTGCATCGACTCGATGTGAAGGAGGCGCTCAGCGAACCGAAGGCAGCGGTCAAGAGGGGTACAAGGTTCCGGCGCGAATCTTATGCCAAGAATCCATCGCGAGTCCCATCGTACCGATCGCATCGGCTGGCTACGCGCTGCGGTACTCGGCGCGAACGACGGCATCGTCTCGACGGCGAGCCTCGTGCTCGGTGTCGCCGCGGCGGGCGCGACCCACGGCGCAGTGATGGTCGCAGGTGTCGCGGGCCTGGTAGCGGGAGCCATGTCGATGGCTGCCGGTGAGTACGTGTCAGTACGTTCGCAGTCCGATTCCGAAACAGCTGCGCTCACGCTCGAGCGCGCCGAACTCAAAGCGGACGACTCGGGGGAGCGACGCGAACTGACAGCGATCTATGTCGGCCGCGGCGTGGATCCCGAGCTCGCGAAAAAGGTTGCCGAGCAACTGATGGCCCATGACGCGATCGGCGCGCATGCTCGCGACGAACTCGGTATCTCGGAAACGCTGAGCGCGCGGCCGATTCAAGCCGCGTTCACGTCAGCGGCGAGCTTTGCGTTGGGCGCCGCCATGCCACTGCTGGCTGTCGCGATAGTCTCGTCGTCGGCTCTGATTCCGGTGGTATCGGTAACTTCGCTCGTGTTCCTCGCGATCCTGGGCGGCCTGGCCGCCCGCGTGGGCGGCGCGGGAGTGACGAAGGGTGCGATGCGAGTAGCGTTCTGGGGCGCACTGGCGATGGCACTGACCGCCGGCGTCGGACGACTCTTCGGGACTGTGGTCTGACAGAGTCCGGATGCGAACCGATACGAGAAGTCGATGAAGAAACAGGCAGGTTCGTGGATCGATCTCTTCGAGCACCCGGGCCTCGATCAGTTTACCGCCGTCTCGAGGATCTTTGATGCATTCGAGGTCCTGCTCTATGTCGCGGACATGAAGACCCACGAACTGCTATTCCTGAACGGCTACGGGCAGCAGCTATGGGGATCGAACGCCGTCGGTCAACTCTGCTACAAGGTACTGCAGCGGGGCCAAAACGGCCCGTGCCCCTTCTGTACCAATCACCGGCTGGTGGAAAACCGGCATGGATGCTCGCCAGTGATGTGGGAGTTCCAGAATACGGTCAACCATCGCTGGTTTCTCTGTGTAGACAAGGGCATCCCGTGGGTCGACGGACGTCTGGTCCGGATGGAAGTTGCAATAGATATTACAGAGCGGAAGGCGCGCGAGCAGTTCCATGAGCAGTACGTCGGCCTGATTTCCCACGATCTACGCAATCCGCTTTCTTCGATCAGCTATTCGGCATCAGTACTGCGCGCATTGCTGGAAAAAGACGACGTCTCGCAGGGCGCGAAGTTCGTGGACATGATCCTCCGCAGCAGTCGGCGCATGACCGGCATGATCGATGACCTCATCGAGACGACTCGGCTGGAATCGGCGCAGATACAGCTCCACAAGTCGCTGTTCGATCTGAGCGAACTCGCGAGCGGCGTGCTCGAGAATCTCGATGCGGACGCCTCGCGCCGCGTTCGCCTCGCCGCCGATGGGGCGGCGCCTGTTTTGGCGGACGCAGGCCGGGTGGAGCGCGTCCTCGATAACCTGATCGGCAACGCCCTCCAGTACTCCTCCGATGACGCGCCGGTGACGGTCCTGATCGGCACCCATGAAAATGAAACGGTCGTGACGGTCACTGATCACGGCGTCGGCATTCCCGAGGACGCATTGCCCAAGTTGTTCCAACGGTTCTCCCGCGTCACGACCGACCCCACGATCAAAGGCCTGGGCCTTGGGCTGTACAACAGTCGTTTGATCGTTGAAGCGCACGGCGGACGCATTTGGGCGCAGAGTGAACTTGGCGCAGGAAGTACCTTCGCGTTCGCGCTGCCCATCGCGCGCGATCAACGCGATCAAGAGAGCAACCGGGATCTCCGCCAAGATGCGGGCGGAGCAGCGTCGCGTCGGGGCTGCCAGACAGTGTTTGAACCAGTCAACCCAAAGCGGTAGTGTTCATGGATGACGATCGTATGTTGCGCGTCTCAACGGCAGCGCGATGCACCACGTGGTTTACGGCGCTCATGCTTTGGAATGTTGCCGCAATCGCTTTTGCGCAATCGAGTTGTCCGGGAATTCACGTGGATATCCTGAACATAAGGAACAGCACGGGAACGGTGGCCTGCGCCCTGTTCGACTCGCCGGAAGGCTGCCCTTATGAATACCTCCACTCTGCGACGAACGTCATGGTGATCAAGATTCGGAAGGCGCGCGCGCGTTGTGACTTCGAGGAAGTCCCGCCGGGAACGTATGCGATGGCCGTCGTTCACGATGAAAACATGAATGGCAAGCTCGACACCGGTTTGCTCGGCATTCCGACCGAAGGGTACGGGTTTTCAAACGATGCAAAAGCCTTGTTTAGCGCCCCTTCGTTCGCTGACGCAAGCTTCAGGTACGACGGGGGCAGCATAGACTTGACCATGTCCCTGCACTACTGAATCGCTATGGAATGAGCGATGGAGTGCTGCGCCGGAGCGTCGGCGCAAACGCGCGAGTCATCGGACGCTGTCCGAGTCGTCGTGCAAGCACGCAAATCACGGCCGAAAGTTCCCCTCCGGCGAAGAGGCCGGGCGCGGCTTTGCCGATATGGACCAATTCGTCCCCGTTCTGGTCTAGACTATGATCAACGGAATCCGGTTAACCCGGCCGCCGCGTCGCCAAGGTATCGCCCCTTGAAAGACAGGTCGAAATCAGCGGCTCCGTCAAGCCAAAGCCGCGATCGAAATCTTCTGCTCGATGCGTTGCCGAAGAGCGACTATGAGCGGCTGGAATCGCACCTTGAACTGGTTCCGATGACACTGGGTGCGGTCCTGTACGAGCCCGGTGTCAGGATGCGGCACGTCTACTTTCCGACCACCGCCATCGTATCGCTGCTGTATGTCATGGAGAACGGCGCGTCGGCCGAGATTGCGATCGTGGGAAATGAGGGCATGCTCGGCATCTCGCTGTTCATGGGCGGCGAGACGACGCCCAGTCGTGCCGTCGTGCAGAGCGCCGGCTATGGGTTCCGGCTGGAGGCGCAGTTGTTGAAGGAAGAGTTCGGTCGGTTCGGGCCCATGATGCACCTGTTGCTGCGCTATACCCAGGCGCTCATCACACAGATGGCGCAGACGGCGGTGTGCAATCGGCATCACTCGGTCGACCAGCAATTGTGCCGGTGGCTGTTGCTGAGTCTCGACCGCCTGTCATCGAGCGAAGTCTCGATGACGCAGGAATTGATCGCCAACATGCTGGGCGTTCGCCGCGAAGGCGTCACCGAGGCTGCAGGCAAGCTGCAAGACGCGGGTCTGATTCGTTATCGTCGAGGCAAGATTACCGTGCTCGATCGCCCGGCATTGGAAGCGCGGTCGTGCGAGTGCTACCAGGTCGTCAAGACGGAGTTCGACCGGCTCCTTCCGTACGTCGCCGGGTAACGGCAAAACCGCTCGTTTTGGGGCGTCATCCATCGGCGGCCGTCCTCCGCCGAGTGCGCCAGCGCGCAGACGGGACACCCATGCGGCAAGTTTTTTGCAGAAGCGGAATCTGATTCACTACGACTGGAATAAGCGCACGTTAGCGCAGTATGAGGACGCGGATCGCCATTGCCGTGCGGCTATGCTTCGATCTGATGAAGCAGGCTGGCGCCGCGTGGATAAAGGATAGAGCGCCGACCTTGGGCGCTGCTCTCGCTTTCTATAGCGCTTTTGCGCTTGCGCCGCTACTGATCGTCGTCATCGCGCTTGCGGGCGTGCTATGGGGGGTCGACGCGGCTCGTGGAACGATCGCCGGTCAACTGGCCGACGCGGTCGGCGCGCCTGCGGCGGAGGCGATCCAGGCATTGATCAAGGCAGCCCAGCACAAGACAGCGGGCGTATTCGCGACTGTTGTCAGCATTGTGACGATGCTAGTGGGTGCCACGACACTGCTGGTGGAACTGCAGGATGATCTCGACTACATCTGGAAGGCGCCGCCGAGGCCGGGTAGCGGCCTGCGGTCGCTTCTCCGCGCCCGAATCCTTTCGCTCGGTATGATTGTGGCGGTCGGTTTGGTGTTCCTGATATTGCTTACGGTCAGCGGTGCACTGGAAGCGCTCCGGATGTACTTTGGGTCGTTCTTTCCCCGCACCGCGCTAGTGCTCCTGCACGTTTCGAATATCCTCTTTTCCCTGGGTGCCGAAACGGTCGTTTTCGCCATGCTGTACAAATCGCTGCCCAATGTCCGGATCGTTTGGAAAGACGTATGGATCGGTGCGGCCATCACAGCGGTTCTCTTCAGCGTCGGGCGGGCCGCCATTGGGCTCTACCTCAGTCGAAGCGCGATCACATCCGCTTATGGCGCGGCCGGAACGCTCGTGGTGCTTTTGTTGTGGCTGTACTACTCGGCGCAGGTTTTCCTGCTTGGCGCGGAATTCACCTGCGTCTATTCAAAGCACCAGCAGCGTCGGCGGGAGGATGCCCCCGGAGTGCAACGCGCGCTATCGTGCCCTCCTTAGCGAGCGGCATGTGCCTTTCGCGCTGTTTGTCCGAATTGGTCTACGAAAACAACGCGCCTCCTTGCTGGCGATCATCTGCCGACGACGCGATTGGCCCCGGAAGCACCGAGCGCGCGCTCGATACTTAGCGAGTGGCGCGGCAGATCGATGGTGAAAACGCATCCTACGTCGGGCAGATTCCGGACGCTGAGAACGCCGTTGTTCGCCTCGACGCTGCGTCGACAGATCGCCAATCCGAGTCCCAGACCGGACTTATCCGCCGCAAATTGCCTGAACGGCAGAAACAGTCTCTCCGCGCCGCCCGGGGGAAGGCCGCCGCAGCAATCCTCGATGTCGATGCGGATGCGGTCGGCGGCGGCGTAGGTGTTCAGGGCGACGCGCGTTCGGGGCTTGGTGAACTTGAACGCGTTCTGCAGCAAGTTCCCGACGGCTGCCAAAAGCATGTCGCGATCTGCATCTACCGCCAGCGTCGGATCGACGTAGGAGACCGTCAGTTCGCATCCCCGCTCTTGCGCTTCGAGTAACGTTGCGGTCTTGATGTCAGCGACGAGGCGGGCAACCGAGATCAGCTGGTGCCGCGCATTCAACCCGGCCGTTGCGCGCACGTCGGCGAGCGAGCGATCGATCAGGTGGCGCATGGCAATCAAGCTGTTGTCCAGTACCGCGCTTGTTGCTCCGCCTAAACCCACGTTGCCGGCCTTGATGGTGGCAAGGACAAGGGTTGCGGTACTAAGCAGGTTGCGCAGCTCGTGCGCGAGAAATCCCAACCGTTCGTTGAACGTGTGAACCCGGTTGTCGGCAGACGCAAGATCGCGCTGGTACGCAAACTCGGTCACGGCGTCAGCGATCGCGTTGTCCAGGCAGCGGTTGAGTGTTTGAAATTCGTCGACTTGGATTGGAGCGGTGTGCTCGAAGGCAACCTCCATGATCGCCTGGCAAAGGTCGCCATAGTCGTGCACCACCTGGTCGACCGTGAACCCGCGCTCCAGCAGCTCCCGACCATGCTGTGCTGCAGATACACCGATCTCTGACAACGCCGGCGTCCCACCGCCTGCCGGACCGGATATCTTCCGGCTTTGCATGGGCTCCATGGTCTGCTCCATGCGCAGCGTCTTGATAAGCTGGTCGAGAAAAAGCGGTACGCCGTGCTCGGGTTCCTCGCCGATCGCAGCTGGAGACGGACGCTGAGCAACTTTCGATTTGCAGCGGTCGATCAAATCGGTCCGGTGGTCCGCAAGGAATTCGTGCAGCACGTTGATCTCCTCCCGCCATGCTTTCGATGGCGCTTCACTGATCTGCGGCGTCTTGCCCTGTACGGGCATCGAAAAGGGGAAAAGCCCTTCGGCGAAGCGCGCAACCGCGGCGCATTTCATCGTCTGCGATGCTCGCGCGATCGAGTCGAGCAGTCTGTGCGCTGGCGTACACAGGGGGACCGCCGGCTCGAATCAGGGTGCGCGTCGGTGAAGGTGGCTCAGGAAGGCACCAGCTTGACCAGTCGGAACCTTTGTTGATTTCGGTCAATATCTCATGTTTCGCTAGAGTCCTAAATAAGGAGCAATTCGCAAGCTCACGCCAAATATTCGGCGGCGAGGAGCTGCACAACAACCATCACGCCTACCCCAAGTCGGCAAAACTGTCGATGAAATGGTACGAATTCGACATAGGCCGGCTCTACATCCGCTTGCTCGAGATCTTTGGGTTGGCGAGGGTCAAACACACTGCGCCGGTCCCTCACCTGGCACCCTTCAAAGCGGCCGAGCCGTGTCTCGACCGACGAAAAATTGCTGCGCCAGCACGAACGCACGCGCGTTGCTGAGCTCCTGCCGAAATCGCATGTCTTGCAGACGATGCTCGCGATGTGCCATGAGCTCGCGGCGGTGTGGGGATGCACTGGAATACGGTATCTAGCGCATGACGATCCAACGCCAGCTTACGCGTCTGGTCGCCGCCACGGTGTTGCCCGCGGGGATCGCCGTAGCCTTGCTCATTTACGACTCCTATGACCGCGAGCGCACGATCGTCGAACAGAGAACGCTGGAGACGGCACGCGCCTTGATGCAGGCGGTCGATCGGGAACTAGCGGGTGGTCGTGCCGCGCTTCAGGTGCTCGCAGGATCAGATCATTTGGCATCGGGCGACCTTGCCGCATTCCACCGCCAGGCTCGTGACGTGATTGCGCACATGCCCGGCGACGTGTTCGCCCTCGCCGATGGGTCGGGCCAGATCGTCCTGTACACGGCGCGGCCGTTCGGCGCTGTGCTCCCCAAGCCGCTACCGAGCGCCGTGGCACAGGTTCGACGCGTGTTCGATACGGAGATGCCTGTCGTCTCCGACCTGCTCGATGGTGCGGTCTCGGGCCGGAAGATTGTCTCGGTCGCCGTTCCCGTGCGTCGCGATGGCAGGGTCGTCTATTACCTGTCCATGAGATTCACACCGGAACGCCTTCGCGAAATCCTTCTGCGCCAAAACCTTTCGCCAAGCTGGGTGGCGGCCATATTCGACAAACAAGGCACCATCGTCGCGCGCACACATGACCCGGACAAGTACGTCGGGCACAAGGGCTCGTCGAAGCTGGTGCAACGCATGGCGCAGGTCAGCGAAGGGCGACTGGAGGCCGACACACTGGAGGGAATTCCTGTCGTGGCCGTCTTCAGCCGCTCTGCGGTATCCGACTGGTCGGTGGCGATCGCGATTCCTCGTACGACCTTCACCGGATATCTGTGGACTCGCATCGCATGGATCACGGCCGGGACGATCCTATTGCTACTGCTTGGAATCACGCTGGCGCTCAAGATAGAGTCCCGGATCGCCGGGGCGATTCGTGGGCTGCTTGCACCGGCATCAGCGCTGGGGCGGGGAGCGTCGGTGGTCGTGGCCCCGTTCGGCCTTGCAGAAGCGGATGAGGTCGGCCGTGAAATCATGCGTGCCGCCAAGATCCTGCACGACCGGGAAAGGGTTCTCGCGGTCGTGTGCCATGATCTGCGCAATCCACTCCATGGGCTAATGCTCAACGCCGCGGTCGCTGCACGGCTGGCGGCGCGGCTTACCGAAGGCAAGGAGTTGCAGGCCCGGATCGCGGCGGTCGGCGATATCGCGCGTCGCATGTCGGGCATGGTGGAAGATCTGCTCTCCATCGCGGCATCGACCGGCGGCGGACGGTGCATGCTGAGGATCGTATCCATAAATGCCGCTTCCCTACTGGCGCAAGCATTCGAGTCAGCTCGTCCACTTTTCGAACGCGAGAGCATCGAGCTCGAAATGGATGCGAATGGCCCGCTGCCCGATTTGAGGGTGGATCCGGACCGCATTTTGCGGGTGTTCGCGAACCTGCTCGACAACGCGCTCAAGTTCACTGAGCGGCGGGGGCACGTTGTGCTAAGAGCCGAGCACCAGGCGGACGGAGTTCAGTTCTGCGTGGCGAACAGCGGACCCGCGCTTTCCGCCAGCGAGCTGGACCGGATGTTCGAACCGTTCTGGCAATCCGGTCACGCAGATTCCCGAGGCGCGGGGCTCGGAATGTCGATTTGCCGCTCGATCATCGAAGCGCACGGCGGCACGATCCAGGCGCTGCCCGAGCCGGGCAAGCGCGTGAGCATATGTTTTTGGCTGCCGCTCGCGATTCCCGCTGAACCTGCCGTACCGAAGTCCGGCACGCCAGTAGATGAAGCCTTGAACCAACAGGAAGCATAGTGCTCCTTGGGCCACGTACCAGTTGCTTGTGGGGTCAAGCTGTCGTGCGAAAACGCGGTACGGCCATCTCGGCGGCCCAGTTTCGTTTGCGCATGACGCGTGAAGAAATAGGCAGTGACCTCGGCGTGAAGCTCGAGACGGTAAGTCGAGTGCTGTCAAGGTTTCAGGACAACGAATTGATCAGTGTGGCGCTTCGAAGCCTCGTGATCGTCGATGCCAAGAAGCTTGCCATCGTCGTGCCCGATCTCGGATCGCGTGCCGTCGCGCTATTCCCCTTCCATGACCCGCTGCAACGCGGCGCATTCCCTCTCGGCAGTCCTGCCACCGAGTTCGATCATGGGTAGCGGGTGCAGCGGTTACACTGGAAGGCCCGCGAAGGAGCCATACCATGCGAAAGCCCATTGCCGTTGCAACGGTCGCGACAGTCGCTCTCGTAGCGCCGGCCATTTCGGCCGTGAAGGCCGCAACGGGTCACGTCGTGCAAATCGCACTGCGCGATTCGAGCACGGATCCCGCGATCTCGGGCATGCAAATGAAAGCCGAGCCGTCGACAGTGAAGGCCGGCCGCATCACGCTCGAGGCGATCAATCAATCGAAGGATCTCGTTCACGAAGTGCTCGTCATCCCCGCGCCCGCCGACGAAAACAAGCTGCCGTACGATCCGAAGACGAACACGATCGTCGAGAAGCGCGCCCACTCCAGGGGAGAGGTTTCCGACCTAAAGCCGGGCGCGCGCGGCCGGATCACGCTGTCGCTGAAACCGGGCACGTATCTATTGGTGTGCAACGAGCCAGGCCATTACAGGTCGGGCATGTTCACGAAACTGGTGGTCGAGAAATAGCATAGGCGTTAACCGTATCCGGGCGAAGTGGCTTTGGTAGCATGGCGCATCGCGTAAGCGGCTTTCGGCCGATAGCAGGCGACGGCCGTTAGCGCTCAGAATTCTTACGTAGCGCAGCGAACCCAAGCGCGGCGACGCCAAGTAGAAGCATGCCGTTAGCCCACGCGCTCAATGTCGGTGTTGCTATTGCGATGGCTGGGGCCGGCGGCGGTAGAGGATCGTTGCTGACCGCGATTGCGTAGTTGGCGATCCCGCAGAGGTTTGTGCCGCGAGCCATGTAGATATACCCCTGCGCACCCCATGAAGAACCGAGGGAGTTCTTGACGATCCAGTATCCACCACCACCCCCAGTCGTGTAGCCAACGATTAGCACCGCCCGGGTGGGATTGTTGTCGCTGCACGGCCCAGTGAAGATCCCGCCTTTGTAGCTATCGAACGCCGCACTCGCGTTGACGAGTGCCAGCACCGGACCTTGAGCGACGTAAGCTTGCAGCGACGCTTCGTCACCCGGCGGCACGCGTCCCGCGCCCGGGATCGGGGCCACTGGCGTCAATGACTTGCAGGTTCCCTCACGGGCGGTATAGCGATACGAGGCCGTCTTGGCAAGGCCGCCCTTTGCGATAACGGTGCGCAATGCGGCGACCGGACTTCCGCCGCGGCATGCCGACCCTGCGCCCGTGCAGTCGAGCAGTTCCTGCTCGGAGAGATTGAATAGCCGTCCCGCCCGAATCAAATGATCAGCTTCGACCATCCCTGCGACGGCAAAGGCCCAGCTCGCGTCGCACGTGCCTTCATTCTTAACCGGCGTCACAGCTCCTTTCGACCGCCAGTCCACGTCCCCTCCGTTGCTTGTCAGTGCGGGCAGGACGGTAAGCCGGTCGTAGTCCGTAGTGAAAACGACCGCGCTGGCGCCGAGCGGCGCTCCAGAAAGCACTGAGGCCATGACAAGGCGAAGGGCGGCACAGCAAGCGCGGGCGAGTAGACGAGTCATGGGGCCGCATATTATTCCGAAACGTCTCCCAACTGAGTCGTTACCTGAGCGCTGATGTTTGCGTATCCCCCAAGGCAACACCGACGACGGCCGGCCCTCAACGGCCGCGAGCTGCATGTGCACGCCCATCGCGCTTGGCCGGGCATCTGTGCGGACGAGCGGGAACTCGTGATTGCGTTCCTAACGCGCTACGTGATTTGGTGCGGGAAGGCGCGCCTCTACGATCGCCTGCGCAACGCGGTCGATCTGCGCGTGGATGTCGCGGGCCGCTAAACCTGGCTCTTACGCGGTCAATTTGGGTCGAGCGCTACCCCTGTGCTTCGTAACGTGCGCCCGCCCGAGGAAGTGGAGCAACCACGTGATGCAACGGCGCGCAGCTGACGCTTACCGTGCCTGCATCCGTTGTATTTGACTTTCTCCCAGGCGGTAAGTAACGTATGTGCGGGGGTTGCAGGACCCCCGGGTTTCATCCCTCCAAGACGGTGCCCCGTCCAATCCTGTGAGCGTCGCAAGGCGGATGCGGGCACCCATCAGTCGTCACGATCCGTCTGGGCGCAATTCAACCTTGTGCTTGGAGGTATCGTCGTGCGCTATCACCTCAAACAAATTTACTGCCGTCCCTGGACGCTGAGCGGCCTTTCGCTGAAGCTCATCGAGAGCCACTACGAAAACAACTATGGCGGGGCGCTTCGGCGCCTGAACGCCATCACCGAGCAGTAGCTCGAATCGCTCGATTTCGCGAAGGCGCCAGGTGTTAGCGCCGGAGTAATACTGACCCACTTCGTCGAAGTAAAACTGACCCACCTGGGCGAAGATGGCGGCCTTTTGGCCGCCGAGGATGCTTACCCAGGAGCTGGTAGTGGAAATCAGAGTGATGGCGCGGCGTGGCATG
>JAICKU010000088.1 GCA_025927765.1 Burkholderiales bacterium | reverse complement strand
TCACGATCGCCACCGGCTTCGTCGTCGACGACGCGATCGTGATGATCGAGAACATCGCGCGCTACGTCGAGGAGGGCGAGCGGCCGCTCGCCGCGGCGCTGAAGGGCGCGACGCAGATCGGCTTCACGATCATCTCGCTCACGATCTCGCTCATCGCCGTGCTGATCCCGCTGCTGTTCATGCGCGACGTCGTGGGGCGGCTCTTTCGCGAGTTCGCGGTGACGCTGTCGATCACGATCCTGATTTCCGCCGTCGTCTCGCTGACGCTCGTGCCGATGATGTCGGCGCGCTGGTTCAGGGCGAAGAGCGACGCGCCGCCGGCCGGGCGCCTGGTCGCGCGCGCGCAGGGCTACTTCCAGCAGGTGCTGCATCGCTACGACCGCGCTCTCGTGTTCGTGCTCGACCATCAGGGCGCGACGCTCGTCGTCGCGCTGGCGACGCTCGCCGTCACGGCGCTGCTCTACGTCGTGATTCCCAAGGGCCTCTTCCCCACGCAGGACACCGGGCAATTGCGCGCGCGCGTCGAGGCCGCCGAGGACGTGTCGTACGCGCGCATGGCCGACCTGCAGGCGCAAGCGGCGCAGGCGATCCTCGCCGATCCGGCGGTTGCGAGCCTGTCGTCGATCGTCGGTGTCGATGCGGCGAACAACACGATGCTGAACACCGGCAGCATGCTCATCAACCTGAAGGCATCGCATGGCGACCAGCAGGCGGTGATGAATCGGTTGCGCGAGCGCGCGCACACGGTGCCCGGCGTGACGCTGTACCTGCAGCCGACGCAGGATTTGACGATCGACGCGGAGACGGGACCGACCGAATATCGCGCGTCGCTCGAAGGCGTGTCGAGCGCCGAGATCACAACGTGGATGCACGCGCTGGTCGCGCGGCTCTCCACCGCGCCGGAAGTGCGCAACGTGTCGAGCGACGCGGGCGCACAGGGCCTCACCGCGTACGTCAACGTCGATCGCGATACGGCGGCGCGCCTCGGCATCAGCGCGAGCGCCGTCGACGACGCGCTGTACAGCGCGTTCGGGCAACGGATCGTGTCGACGATCTTCACCGACACGAACCAGTACCGCGTCATTCTCGAAGCGCGGCCGGGGCTCGTGACGTCGGCCGACGGCCTCGGCAAGCTCAACCTCATCTCGGCGTCGGGCAAGCCGACGCCGCTCGCGACGTTCGCAACGATCGGCGAGAAGCTCTCGCCGCTGCAGATCACGCACGTGGGCCAGTACCCGGCGAGCACGCTCAACTTCGACACGGCGCAAAACGTCTCGCTCGGCCACGCCGTCGACGCGGTCCGCAGCGCCGCGCACGACATCGGGCTGCCGCCGTCGATCACGCTGAACTTTCTCGGCGCGTCGGGCGCGTACGAGAAGTCGCTGTCGAACGAGCTGTGGCTGATCCTCGCTGCCGTCGTCTGCGTCTACATCGTGCTCGGCGTGCTCTACGAGAGCTACGTGCATCCGCTGACGATCCTGTCGACGCTGCCGTCCGCCGGCGTCGGCGCGCTGCTCGCGCTGATGATCACCGGCAACGATCTCGGCGTGATCAGCATCATCGGCATCATCCTGCTGATCGGGATCGTCAAGAAGAACGCGATCATGATGATCGACTTCGCGATCGACGCCGAGCGCGACCAGGGGCTGCCGGCGCGCGAAGCGATCCGCCGGGCGGCGCTGTTGCGGCTGCGGCCCATCCTGATGACGACTCTCGCGGCGCTGTTCGCGGCGATCCCGCTGATGCTGTCGTTCGGTGTCGGCGCCGAACTGCGGCGACCGCTGGGCCTCGCGATTTTCGGTGGGCTGATCGTGAGCCAGGTGCTGACGCTCTTCACCACGCCGGTGATCTACCTCGCGTTCGACCGGCTGGGCGGCGGCGTGAAGCGGCGCGGGCCTGACGACAGCGTCGCCAGCGCTGCATGAACCTCTCGCGCCCGTTCGTGCTGCGGCCCATCGGCACGGTGCTGCTCACCGCCGGCATCGCGCTCGCCGGCATCGGGGCGTTCTTCGCGCTGCCGGTCGCGTCGCTGCCGCAGATCGACCTGCCGGTGATTTCGGTCAGCGCGAACATTCCCGGCGCGAGCCCCGAGACGATGGCCACGAGCGTCGCGACGCCGCTCGAGCGCTACCTCGGCACGATCCCGAGCGTGAACGAGATCACGTCGTCGAGCTCGACCGGGTCGACGCGCATCACGCTGCAGTTCGACCTGTCGCGCGACATCGACGGCGCGGCGCGCGACGTGCAGGCGAAGATCAACGCCGCGCGCGTCGACCTGCCGGCGACGCTGCGCTCGAACCCGACGTACCGCAAGTTCAATCCGTCGGCCGCGCCGGTGATGATCCTGGCGCTCACATCGAAGACGAAGACGCCGGGGCAGATCTACGACGAGGCCTCGAACGTCCTGAACCAGCAGCTGCTGCAGGTCGAGGGTGTGGGCGACGTGCAGATCGGCGGCGGGTCGCTGCCCGCCGTGCGCATCGAGTTGAAGCCGTTTGCGCTCAACCAGTACGGCATCAGCACGGAGGACGTGCGCGCGGCGATCCAGTCGTCCAACGCCAACCGGCCGAAGGGCATCGTGCAGGGTGCGGGGCAGAAGCTGCAGATCTACACGCAGACGCCGGGCCTTCGCGCCGGGGATTACGCGCCGATGGTGATCGCGTGGCGCAATGGCGCGGCCGTGCAGTTGCACGACGTCGCCGACGTGATCGACGGCGTGGAGGACACGCATACGCTCGGCCTCTACAACGGCGAGCGCGCGGTGATCGTGCTGATCCGCGGCCAACCGAACGCGAACGTGATCGACACCGTCGACAGCGTGCGCGCGCTGCTGCCCACGCTGCAGGCCCAACTGCCGGCCGACGTCGAGATTCACGTCGCATCCGATCGGACGCATTCGATCCGCGCGTCGCTGCACGAGGTCGAGATCACGCTGATCGTCGCGGTGATCCTCGTCGTGCTGGTCGTGAGCGCGTTCCTGCGCAGCGTGCGTGCGACGGTGATTCCAGCAGTCGCCACCGTCACGGCGTTGCTCGGCACGTTCGGCGTCATGTACCTGCTCGGCTACAGCCTCGACAACCTGTCGCTGATGGCGCTCACCGTCGCGACGGGCTTCGTCGTCGACGACGCGATCGTCGTGCTCGAGAACACGAGCCGGCACATCGAGGCCGGCATGATGCGCATGCAGGCGGCGCTGACCGGCGCGCGCGAGGTGGGCTTCACCGTGGTGTCGATCAGCCTGTCGCTCGTCGCGGTGTTCATCCCGTTGCTGTTCATGCCGGGGTTGCCCGGGCGGCTGTTTCGCGAGTTCGCCGTCACGCTTTCGGTCGCGGTGCTGATTTCGCTCGTGCTGTCGCTCACGACGACGCCGATGATGTGCGCGTGGCTGCTGCGCCCCGGCGGTGCGAACGCGGGCGAGCGCAAGCCGAATGCCTTCGCACGCGGGCTCGAGCGTGCGTACCAATGGTCGCTGCGCACGTACGAGCGCAGCCTCGACTGGGCGCTCGCGAGCAAAGGCACGGTGATGCTGATCCTGCTCGCGGTGATCGCGCTGAACGGCTACCTGTACGTGATGGTGCCGAAGGCGCTGTTCCCGCAACAGGACACGGGACAGCTCGCGGGCGGGATGTCGGCCGACCAGAGCATCTCGACCAACGCGATGGGCGACAAGCTGCGGCAGGTCGTCGACATCATTCGCGGCGATCCCGCCGTGCAGTCGGTCGTCGGCTTCATCGGCGGTGCACGGGCGGGCGGCGGCTTCATGTTCGTCGAGCTGAAGCCTGCGTCCGAGCGCACCGACCGCGGCCTCGGGGTGATCGCGCGGCTGCGTCCGCAGCTCGAGCGCGTGACGGGGCTGCGCGTGTTCCTGACGCCGGTGCAGGACGTGCGCGCAGGCGGCCGCTCGAGCAACGCCGCGTACCAGTACACGCTGAAGGGCGGCGACAGCGGCGAGCTCAACAGCTGGACGCGCAAGCTCGTCGACGCGCTGAAGGCGCACGAGGACGTGATGACCGACGTCAACAGCGACATCCAGGAGAACGGCGTGCAGACGAACGTGGTCGTCGACCGCGACGCCGCGGCGCGGCTCGGCATCAGCGCCAAGGCGGTCGACGCGGCGCTCTACGACGCGTTCGGACAGCGGCAGACGGCGACGATCTATACCGAGTTGAACCAGTATCACGTCGTGATGGAATGGGCGCCGGCCTACACGCAAAGCCCGAACGCGCTCGCCGACGTGTATGTGCCGGCGACGAAGCTCGCGTCGAGCGGCGGCCAGGTCGTGACGGTGGAAAGTGCGAACGCCGCGACGTCGGGCGGTTCGACGGGGACGTCGGCGGCGCAGGCCGGCAGCGCGTCGGGCGGCGCAGCGACGGCGTCGGGCAATGCACCGCCGTTGTCGCCCAACCCGGCGCTGCGCAACGCGTCGTCGGGCAACGCGCTCGCGAACAAGGTGACCGAGCTCGTGCCGCTGTCGACGATCGCGCGCTTCGTCGAGGGACCCACCGCGACCTCGGTCAACCACCAGGACACCGAGCTCGCGACGACGATCTCGTTCAATCTCAACGAAGGCGCAACGCTCGACGACGCGCGGACCGCCATCGCGCAGGCCGAAGCCGACATCGCGCTGCCGACGACGATTCGCGGCGCCTTCGCGGGCACCGCCTTGCTCGCCCAGCAGGCGAACAGCCAGCAGCTGCTGCTGATCATGGCGGCGCTGATCGTCATCTACATCGTGCTCGGCGTCCTGTACGAAAGCCTCGTGCATCCGTTGACGGTGCTGTCCACGCTGCCGTCCGCCGGCGTCGGTGCCGTGCTCGCGCTGCTGCTGTTCCGCATGGACTTCACGCTGATCGCGCTGATCGGCGTTTTCCTGCTGATCGGCATCGTCAAGAAGAACGCGATCCTGATCATCGATTTCGCGCTCGACGCCGAGCGCGCACGCGGCCTGTCGTCGGTCGACGCGGTGCGCGAAGCGTGCCTGCTGCGCTTCCGGCCGATCCTGATGACCACGCTGGCGGCGGGCCTCGGCGCGCTGCCGCTCGCGATCGGCTTCGGCGAAGGCGCCGAGCTGCGGCAACCGCTGGGCGTCGCGATCATCGGCGGCCTGATCGCGAGCCAGTTGCTGACGCTGCTCACCACGCCGGTCGTGTACCTGCTGCTCGAT
Source organism: Burkholderiales bacterium (assembly GCA_025927765.1). GTDB lineage: Bacteria > Pseudomonadota > Gammaproteobacteria > Burkholderiales > Casimicrobiaceae > VBCG01. The sequence continues at coordinate 8,406 of JAICKU010000088.1, read as the reverse complement.
CGCTTCCGCCATCGGAGCGCCAACGAGCGTCACCTGTCGCGCGCCGGGAGCGCAGAGGCGTACACATGACCCGGGCCGTCATCTGCGCGGCCGTCCTCGCGCTCGCCGGCTGCTCGCTCGCGCCACCGTACGAGCGACCTGCGACGCCCGCACCTGCATCGTTCAAGGAGTCGCCGACGGCCGAAGCGACGTGGTTTCCGGCGGCGCCGGCCGACGAGCTCGAGCGCGGGTCGTGGTGGGAACGCTTCGACGATCCGGTGCTGTCGTCGCTCGTGTCGCAGGTGCAGGTGTCGAACCAGAACGTCGCGGCCGCGGCCGCGGCGTACGCGCAGTCGCAGGCGCTCGTGCGCGAAGCGCGCGCGACGCTGTTCCCGTCGTTGAACCTGAACGCGGGCGCCACGAAGAACGGCGGCGGCCGCGACGCCGCGCGCCCGAACAGCTTCTCGCTCGCACTTGGCGCCGCGTGGGAGCCCGACGTATGGGGCCGCCTGCGGCTCGGCGTGACGAGCGCGCAGGCGAGCGCGCAGGCGAGTGCTGCGGATCTCGCGGCTGCGACGCTGTCCGCGCAGGCCGCGCTTTGCACCGACTACTTCGCGTTGCGCGAAGCCGACAATGAAATCTGGCTGCTGACCGCCGCGGTCGAGGCGTACTCGAAGTCGTACCGGATCACGCAGAACCAGTACGACGCGGGCATCGTCGCGCGCACCGACGTGCTGCAGGCGCAGACGCAGCTCGACACGACGCAGGCGAACCTCGTCGCGATGGTGGGCACGCGCGCGAAGCTCGAGCACGCGATCGCCGTCCTGATCGGCAAGGCCCCGGGCGACTTTACGCTGCCGGCCGGCAGGTGGGACCACAAAGTGCCCGCGATTCCGTTGGTCGTCCCGTCCGACCTCCTGCAGCGGCGCCCCGACATCGCCGCGGCGGAACGCAATGTCGTCGCGGCGAACGCGCAAATCGGCATCCAGCGCGCCGCCTATTTTCCGAGCTTCGGCCTGTCGGCATCGCTCGGGCAGGGCGCGACGACCCTTCCGGCACTCTTCGCCGCCTCGAGCAACGTGTGGTCGCTGGGCCTGTCGATCGCGCAGACGATCTTCGACGCCGGCGCGATCGCCGCGAAGGTCGAGGCGGCGCAGGCCGTGCGCGAGCAGGCGATCGCCAACTACCGGCAAACGGTGCTGACGGCGTTCCAGTCGGTCGAGGATCAGCTGTCGACGCTGCATACGCTCGCCGACCAGGAGGGCGCGCGGCGCGCGGCGTCCGAGGCGGCCGACCGCGTCGAGCAGTTGACGATGAACCAGTATCTGCAGGGCCAGATCCCGTACACGACGGTGGTCACCGCCCAGGTGACGGCGCTGAACGCGCGGCAGGCGCTTTCGCAGTTGATGTCGAGCCGTCAGGCGGCCGCGATCGGGCTGATCCAGGCGTTGGGCGGCGGCTGGCAGGTGCCGGAACCGAACGGGGTCGCCGCTTTCACACAAGGTCGGCAGCCCCGATTTCCCTCGCAGATCTTGAAATCCGCGTCGTGACCTCGTACCATTAGCACTCGCACGAGTCGAGTGCTAACAAACCGCTCTGCCACACGGCCGAGCCAGCATGTCGGGCTCGGCGTTTCGGTTTCCCCCACGGGTATTCCAAGGCATTCATACAGGAGTGAGCACTAACATGAAACTTCGTCCCCTGCATGACCGGATCATCGTCAAGCGGCTCGAAGAAGAGCGCAAGTCGGCCGGCGGCATCGTCATCCCCGACACCGCGGCCGAAAAGCCGTCGATCGGCGAAGTCCTTTACGCGGGTCCCGGCAAGACCGACGACAACGGCAAGCTGATCGCGATGGGCGTCAAGCCCGGCGACAAGGTCCTCTTCGGCAAATACTCCGGCCAGGAATTCAAGATGGACGGCCAGGACCTGCTGCACATGCGCGAAGACGACGTCATCGGCATCGTCGATTGATTCCCACGTAACCGTTAAGCACCAGGAGAACTCAACATGGCAGCCAAAGACGTTCGCTTCGGCGAAAACGTCCGCAACAAGATGGTGAATGGCGTGAACGTGCTCGCCAACGCCGTCAAGATCACGCTCGGGCCCAAGGGCCGCAACGTCGTCCTCGAGCGCAGCTTCGGCGCGCCGACGATCACCAAGGACGGGGTGTCGGTCGCGAAGGAAATCGAGCTCAAGGACAAGTTCGAGAACATGGGCGCGCAGATGGTGAAGGAAGTCGCGTCCAAGACCTCCGACGTCGCCGGTGACGGCACGACGACGGCCACCGTGCTCGCGCAGGCGATCATCGCCGAGGGCATGAAGTACGTCGCCGCCGGCATGAACCCGATGGACCTGAAGCGCGGCATCGACAAGGCCGTGCTCTCGATCGTCGACGAGCTGAAGAAGATCAGCAAGCCGTGCTCGACCAGCAAGGAAATCGCGCAGGTCGGCTCGATCTCGGCGAACGCCGACGAATCGATCGGCCGCACGATCGCCGAGGCGATGGACAAGGTCGGCAAGGAAGGCGTGATCACGGTCGAGGATGGCAAGGGCCTCGAGAACGAGCTCGACCTCGTCGAGGGCATGCAGTTCGACCGCGGCTACATCTCGCCGTACTTCATCAACAATCCCGACCGCCAGGTCGCCGTCCTCGAAGATCCGTACATCCTCCTGCACGACAAGAAGATCTCGAACATCCGCGATCTTTTGCCGCTGCTCGAGCAGGTCGCGAAGGCCGGACGGCCGCTCGTGATCGTTGCCGAGGACGTCGACGGAGAAGCGCTCGCCACCCTCGTCGTCAACAACATCCGCGGCATCCTGAAGACCGTCGCGGTCAAGGCGCCGGGCTTCGGCGACCGGCGCAAGGCGATGCTCGAAGACATCGCGATCCTGACGGGCGGCACGGTGATCGCCGAAGAGCTGGGTCTCAAGCTCGAAGGCGCCACGCTGAAGGACCTCGGGCGTGCGAAGCGCGTCGAAGCGGCGAAGGAAGACACGACGATCATCGACGGCGCCGGTGAAAAGGCGGCGATCGAAGCGCGCGTGAAGAACATCCGCAAGCAGATCGAGGAAGCGACCTCCGACTACGACAAGGAAAAGCTGCAGGAGCGCGTGGCGAAGCTCGCTGGCGGCGTGGCCGTGATCAAGGTCGGCGCCGCGACGGAAGTCGAGATGAAGGAAAAGAAGGCGCGCGTCGAAGATGCGCTGCACGCGACCCGTGCGGCCGTCGAGGAAGGCATCGTCCCGGGCGGCGGCGTCGCGTACCTTCGTGCGCGTGCGAACGTCAAGGGCCTCAAGGGCGACAACGGCGACCAGGACGCCGGCATCAAGATCGTGCTTCGCGCGATCGAGGAGCCGCTGCGTCAGATCGTCGCGAACGCCGGCGAGGAGCCTTCGGTCGTGCTGAACAAGGTCGCCGAGGGCAAGGGCAACTTCGGCATGAACGCCGCGACCGGCGAGTACGGCGATCTCGTCGAGATGGGCGTGCTCGATCCGACCAAGGTCGCGCGCTACGCGCTGCAAAACGCCGCGTCGGTCGCGAGCCTGATGCTGACCACCGATGCGATGGTGGCGGAGCTGCCGAAGGACGACAAGCCGGCGATGCCCGGTGGTGGCATGGGCGGCATGGGCGACATGGACATGTAATTCGGTCCGCGCCAGAAGCAGCAAGGAAAGAGCCCGCAGCGATGCGGGCTCTTCTGCTTCGTGCGTGCCGTTTTAGCAACGTCCGCACCGCCGATGCGCAAGGCGAGCCGCTCGTGTCGTCGTTCGGTGATGAAAATGTTTTAGACTAGGCGCGGTCCGCGCAAAACGGTCCATAACAGCATCGCTTATGCCCCGGTCATCGGCTGCCCTCGATCCCATGCGCGCCACGAGTCGTCGATGACGTCGGGTCTCGTCTTCGGCTTTGCGGTCGTCACGCTCGCGGCCGTCATCGTGGCGGGCCTGATGCGCCGCAATCGCGAGGCGCCGGCCGGCGCGCGCTCGCTCGACGGCCCGACGGCGGTCGCACAGTGGACCGAGGGTGAGACGACGCGACTGCTGTCGTCCGCCGAGGTCCCCGGCCTGTACCTGCTGCGGCCCCGCTTCCTGTCCAAGAGCGAAAGCGTCGTCTTCCTGCTGCTCAAGGCCGCGTTCCCGCGCCACGAGGTGTTCGCGCGTGTGCGGCTCGCCGACGTGCTGCAGGTGAAGATCGGCCCGCAGGGCATGGAGCGGCTGCGCGCCTTTCGCAAGATCGCGAACCAGCACGTGGGCTTCGTGATCTGCGACCGCGACATGACGATCGTTGCCATCGTCGACGCGAAGGAGCCCGACCAGGTGATCGATCCGCGCGACCAGAAGCTCGAGACGATCAAGCAGCGCTGCCTGCAGGCGGCGCAGGTCAAGTACGTGTGCGTGTATCCGCCGCAGTTGCCGCGCTATCGCGAGTTGCGCGAGCAGATCCTCGGGCCCGCGGGCGATCTCGTCTGACGTCGGCTCAGAACTAGGGTCCGACTCTACTTTTCGCCGGACAGCCCGGCGGGTCGATCTGCATTTCGGAGCGTTGGGCCTGACCCTACGTTTGGGCCGCGCGGCGCGCGACGTCAACGGCGCCGAACGGCTGCGCGATCCCGAGCGCGCGCTCGCGGCTTGCTTCGTCGTCGACGGCGATGGTCATCGTGACTTCGGCGCGGCGCGCGACGTGACCGAAGTTCGCCTGGTAGTTCGACTCGGACGCCGTTCCCGGCCGCCCGCTGCCGACCGTGAAATTGCCCTGCTCGGGGCCGGCCTCGTCTTCGCGCGCGACCACGTGTACGGCCTGCGCCGCGAAGCCGGCGGCGATCAGCGCCGCGCGCGCCGCTTCGCCGCGTTCGAGCACGTCGAACGTGAGGACGAGCGGCGCCTGCGTCATCGGAGCCGCCCTAGCTGCGGCCGACGAACGTGAAGTAGAGCCACAGCACGATCAGCGCGCCGAGGATCGACAGGATGATTCCCGCCGGATGGAACTTCTGGTTGGGCGAGCGCCAGATCGCGCTGCCGATGAGCCCGCCCACGATCGAGCCGATGATCCCGAGGACCACCGTCAGCCAGAAGCCCATGGCGACGGCGCCGGGGTAGATGAACCGCGCGATGACGCCGACGATGAAGCCGACGATGATCATCCAGATGATGTGCAGCACGGACGCCTCCTTGTTGTTGGTTGGCGGGGACCGGTCGCCGGAATCGGCAGCGTATCACGATCGCCCGGGCCTTCGGCGCACCCTTACGTCCCGCCCAGGCTCGCCCGATACGCGTGAACATCCTGCGGCGAGGCGGGCTTCGCGCGCCGCGTGGCCACCATCGACGGCGTGATGGTCGTCCCCGCGTGGCCGAACGTCTTCTGCACGTACGTGACGATCGCGGCGATCTCGGCGTCCGAGAGGTGATCGAACGGGGGCATCGCGGCGTCGTACGTCGTGCCCGCGACGTGGATCGGTCCCTCCATCCCGTGCAGGACCACGGTCACGGGGAACGCGCCGTCGTCGCGGGCGAGGTCGGGGTTGTCGGCGAGCGGCGGGAAAGTGCGGATCTGGCCGCGGCCGTCGGCGCCGTGGCAGGTCGAGCAGTTCTGCATGTACAACGCCCGGCCGTCGGCCACGGTCGCGTTCGACGCAGGCGCCGCGCTCTTCGCGGCGGCGACGGGCGGCGGGTTGGGGCCGAGATACGTCGACAGGTATTGCGCCAGCTCCGCGTCCTCCTCCTTGCTGGCCGTGAGTCCGTAATCGTGCATGCTGGCGATGACGGCTTTCCACTGCGCGGGCAGCAGGCCCTTCGCATCGAGGACGTACTGCAGGTCGTGACACGTGCGGCACTTTGCATAGACGAGATTCGCGCCGGGACCTTCGGGCAGCTTGAGGTCGGCCGCGAACGTGCCCGACGCGGCGAGCGCGAGCCCGCACGCAACGGCGAAGACGATCGTGCGCTCAGCCAACCTGGAACGGGACGCGGTCGACGCCGTGCCAATCCCAGCCGCCGGGGTTCCACGTCGCAAGGCCATCGATGGGCTGACTGCGACCCCATGCGTCGATTGCGCGCACCCACACCTCGTGCGGTCCTGGATCGAGGCGCACCCGCCGCTGCCAGTGGTACCACGCGTAGGGCCCGTCGGATGCGTCGAGCTCGGTCTCGATCCACGAGCGCCCCTGGTCGAGCGACACGCGCACCGACGTGAGCGGCACGACGCCGTCGTTCCACGCGACCCCCGAAAGGTCGACGTTGCCGCGCTGCACGCTCTGTCCCGCGAGCGGCGCGAACACGACGCTCATCACCGCGAAGCCGTAGGTGGGCGTGCTGTTCTCCTGCGTGAGGTCCTGCGTGGTGAACTTGCCGGGCTCGACCGGGAAGATCGGCATCCGGTACGTCTTCTGCATGATCGCGCTGGGCGTCTCGTCCTCGGTGTACATGAGGTCGGTCAGCCACTTCACGTTCATGTTGCCGTAGTAGCCGGGAATGATCAGGCGCACGGGGCCGCCGTGGATGGTGGGGATCGGCTCGCCGTTCATCTTGAGTGCGAGGATCGCGTCGTCGAGCTGCGGCGCCGTCAGCTTGTAGCTCTTGATCATGTCGGCGCCGCCGGAAACGGCGGGTTCGTCGCGGCCGTTCGCGGTCAGGTAGCGCACGCGCTGGTCCGGCGACAGGTCCAGGCTTTTCAGCAGCGGCATCAGCGGTACGCCTTCCCACTCGAGGTTCCCCATGCCGCCGTGCTTCCAGCCCGAGCCCGGCGTCTTCGCCTTCGCCCAGTAATACGAGCGTCCGTTGCCCGCGCACTGCATGACGGAGCGGCGTTTCACCTGCGGCATCCTGGCGAGGTCGGTGACGCGCAGCGTCTTCGGGCGCTGCACGAGACCCGAAACGAGGATCGTCCATTCCTGCGTGACGGTCGGATCCATCGGCGCGATCGTCGCGACCCAGCGGCCTTCGCCGTCGACGGGGAAGTGCTGCCGCGTGTACAGGATGCCCTTCGGCGTCGTACGCTGTTCGCGCAGCAACGGCAGCGGCGTTTCCATCACGCCGAGCTTGGCGTTGTGCACGATCATCTGCGGGCTCATGCCCGAGATGATCGACGGCGCGGCCGGCGTGCTCGAGGCTGGCGCGGGCGGGGCGGCTGCAGCCTGCGCGAACGCGCGAGGGACGAGGCCCGGTTGCGAGAGTGCAGCGCCGGCCATGCCGGCCAGCTTCAGGAACGCACGACGATCGACCGTTTGCATTTCCGCTGTCCTCCTACCCGCGCGAGCCGCCTCGCCTGTAGCTGCGATGACCCTGACGCCCGGAAGTTCAACGCGGCAGCGGCAGCCCCTGCTCCTTGGCGACGCGGCGCAGCCGGTCGGGATAGTCGGTGATGAGGCCGTCGACGTGCATGTCGATGAGGCGCGCCATGTCGGCGGGCTCGTCGACCGTCCACGGCAGCACGGTGAGGCCGCGCGCATGCGCGTCGGCGACTTGCGATGGCGTCAGGTTGCGCCAGAACATCGACCACGTGCTGCAACCGGCCGCCGCCACGAGCGCGGGCACGCTCGCGTAGTCGCGCTCGACGAGGCCCGCGTGCCACGGCGAGCGGCCATCGCTGCCAATCGCTATCGTGTTCATGCCTGCCGATTCGATCGTGAGACACGACGTCGGCACCTCGGGGGCCACGCGCTTCACTTCGCGCAGCGTTCGCCAGTCGAACGACTGGATCGTCACGCGCTCGGTGAGTTTCGCGCGTTTCACTTCGTGAAGGATCACGCGCACGAACGTCGCGGCATCGACCGTGTCGCCCGCGTTGTCCGGCGTGAGCTTCGTCTCGATGTTGAGGCGCACCGGATTGCCGGATGCGGCGACGAGATCGAGCAGCTCGCGCAGCGTCGGGAAACGCTCGCCGTCGGCGGGTACCTGCTCGGGAAACTGGCGCGCGTACTTCGTTTCCGGGTTGATTCGACCGATGTCGTAGCGCCGAAGCTCGTCGAGCGTGAGCGAGTGAATCGACGGGCCGGGCGGCGACAGCCACCGGCCGTCGGGACCGCGCACGAGCTCCGGCACGAGCGTGGGGTTGTGACTGATGACCGGGACGAGATCCTTCGTGACCGCGATGTCGGTCTCGAGCGTGGTGACGCCGATGTCGAGTGCCCGCCTGAAGGCGGCGAGCGTGTTCTCGGGGGCGAGGCCGCGCGCGCCGCGATGGCCTTCGATATCGAAGGCGCCTGCCGTGGATGCGGCAAGGGCGAGCGCGACAGCGAGTATCGTCCGGGTCAGAGCAGGAAGTGCGACTTCGGGGTGAGAGGGGGAAGGGGGGCATGGGGGGGCGGGGGGGGCGGGGGGGGGTGGGGGCGCGGGGGGGGGGGGGGGATTGGGGGTTTTGGGGGGCCCGGGGGGGGGCCGGGGCCGGGGGGGGGGCGCGGGCGGCGCCGCGGCGCCGGACGCGGCCCT
>JAICKU010000100.1 GCA_025927765.1 Burkholderiales bacterium | reverse complement strand
CGGAGCCGTCGACGACAAACCAGTCGCGCTTCACGTCCCGTGGCCGGGCCGAGTAGGTCTTCATGGTGGAATTCCCGCTTTCGCGTCCGCGGCTTCTTCTCGCGGACCATTGGAATCGAGCAAAGTCTGTGATTCTACTATTTCGTGGCGACGGGCGTCAACGGCGAAGCGGCAGACAGCCGGTGCAACCGCCCTTGCGTGACCGCCTCCAGGGCGCGCGCGAGCGCCCTTTTTTCGCACCGCTGTAGTGCAGTGCAAGGCACGCCAAAAAAAAGCGCGGTCGAGTCGACCGCGCCGAGGATTCCACCATAGGAGGAGAATGGAGGAATGCGTCGCGCGCCGAAGGAGGAGACGGCTAACGCGACAGATGTAAGGATCTCATATTGCAGTGCACAATGCAATATGCATATCCGGGCGACGAGACGAAGGGCCGGAAATGAACGATCGACGGCGAGGTGGCTGGCACAGGGGTCGAACCGCCCCGATCGGAAACGGCCACCGGGCCATCGGCGCCCGTGGGAAAGCACGAGGGAGGGAGCGGACGAATGAAGGCGCGGGTGAAGTGGATCGGCGACGTGGCGTTCGTGGCCGAGAGCGAAAGCGGGCACGCGGTGGTCGTCGATGGCGCGCCCGAGGCGGGCGGGCGCAACGTCGGCATGCGGCCGATGGAACTCGTGCTGGCGGGAACGGCGGCGTGCAGCGCGTTCGACGTGGTGTGGATCCTGAAGCGCGCGCGGCAGGCGGTGATCGACTGCGTCGTGGACGCCGATGGCGAACGGGCGCCGACGGAGCCGAAGGTGTTCACGCGCATCCACCTTCGCTACCGGGTGACCGGCCGCGGCCTCGATCGCCATCAGGTCGAGCGGGCGGTGCGGCTGTCGAAGGAGAAGTACTGCTCCGCGACCGCGATGCTCGCGAAGACGGCGGAGGTGACGTACGACGTCACCGTGGTGGAGGCCGATGCCGCTAATCCTCGAGCAGCCGAATGAGACTGGACGTATCCCACCGCCCGCCGCCGCGCGCCTGTACGCGCGCATAGAACTGGTCGACGAGCGCGGTCACCGGCAGCGCCGCGCCGTTCTGCCGCGCGGTGCCGAGGCAGATCGACAAATCCTTGCGCATCCAGTCGACGGCGAACCCGAAGTCGAACTTGTCCTCGATCATCGTGCGGCCGCGGTTGTCCATCTGCCACGACTGCGCCGCGCCCTTGCCGATCACGTCGAGCACGAGATTGGGATCGAGTCCGGCGCGCTGTGCGAAGTTGAGGCCCTCGGAGAGCGCCTGCACGAGCCCCGCGATGCAGATCTGGTTCACCATCTTGGTCAGCTGACCTGCGCCGGTCGGTCCCATCAGCGTCACCGCGCGGCCGTACAGCGCGAGCACCGGTTGCGCCTGCGCGAAGATCGACTCGTCGCCGCCCACCATGATCGTCAGCTTGCCGTTCTCCGCACCCGCCTGCCCGCCGGAGACCGGCGCGTCGAGAAACTCGACGTTGCGCGCCTTCGCCGCACCGGCGACCTCGCGCGCGACTTCGGCCGACGCCGTCGTGTGATCGACGAGGATGCTCCTGGCCGCCATGCCGGCGAGCGCGTCCTTCGCCACCGCCCGCACGTCGTGGTCGTTGCCGACGCACATCAGCACGATCTGCGCGTCGCGCGCGGCGTCCGACGGCGACGGCGCCGCCCGTCCGCCGTATTGCTCGACCCACTGCGCGGCCTTCGCCTGCGTGCGGTTGTACACGGTGACGTCGTGGCCGGCCTTCGCGAGGTGGCCCGCCATCGGATACCCCATCACGCCGAGGCCCAGGAATGCGAGTTTCTTGCCCATCAGTTAGCTCCCGATGTCACGGCGCGCCGCGGCGATCGCGGCACGCACGGTCGTAGGCGCGGTGCCGCCCGCATGACTGCGGCTTGCGACCGATCCCTCCAGCGTGAGCACGTCGAATACATCCCGCTCGACGTGCGATGAGAACTGCCGCAGCACGTCGAGCGGCAACGCCGCGAGGTCGACGTTGCGCGCTTCGGCTTCGCGCACGGCGCGCGCCACCGCTTCGTGCGCATCGCGAAAGGGCACGCCCTTGCGCACCAGGTAATCCGCGAGATCCGTCGCCGTCGCGTGTCCTTCGCGCGCAGCGTCGCGCATGCGCTCGGCGTTGACGCCGATGCCGCTCCTGACGAGATCCGTCATGATCGCGAGGCAGTCCGCGAGCGTGTCGACGGTATCGAAGAGCGGCTCCTTGTCTTCCTGGTTGTCCTTGTTGTACGCGAGCGGCTGCGCCTTCATCAGCACCAGCAGCGACACGAGATGGCCGATCACGCGTCCTGATTTGCCGCGCACGAGCTCCGGCACGTCGGGGTTCTTCTTCTGCGGCATGATCGAGCTGCCGGTGCAAAAGCGATCGGCGAGCGTCACGAAGCCGAAGCGGGGGTTCGACCACAGCACGAGCTCTTCGGCGAAGCGCGACAGATGCACCATCACGAGTGCCGCCGCCGCCTCGAATTCGATCGCGAAATCGCGATCCGACACCGCGTCGAGCGAGTTGGGCGCGAGCGCGTCGAAGCCGAGTTCGTGCGCGACCGCCTCGCGATCGATGGGAAAGCTCGTGCCGGCGAGCGCGGCACTGCCGAGCGGCAGGCGGTTGACGCGGCGCCGGCAATCGCGCATGCGCTCGCCATCGCGCGCGAGCATCGCGTCGTAGGCCATCAGGTGATGCGCGAACGTGACCGGCTGCGCCACCTGCATGTGCGTGAAGCCGGGCATGATCGTGTCGACGTGCTGCAAGGCGAGGTCGAGCAGCGCGCGGCGCAGCGCAACGATCGCACCATCGATCGCGTCGATGGCGCCGCGCAGCCACAGCCGCAGGTCGGTCGCCACCTGGTCGTTGCGCGAGCGTGCGGTGTGCAGGCGTTTGCCTGCGTCGCCGACGCGCTCGGTCAGGCGCCGCTCGATGTTGAAATGCACGTCCTCGAGCGCGCGCTGCCAGTCGAATTCGCCGCGCTCGATCGCGCCTTCGATCTCGTCGAGGCCACGTTCGATCGCGGCAAGGTCCTCGCTCGAGATGACGCGTTGCGCGGCGAGCATGCGCGCGTGCGCGCGCGAGCCGGCGATGTCGCAGGCAGCGAGCCGCCGGTCGAAATCGACCGACGCGTTGAACCGCTGCATGCGCTCGGACATGGGCTCGGCGAAGCGGCCCGACCAGGTCGAGGGGCTGTCGGAGGCGGATGAGGCGGCGTCGGGCGTCAAAGCGTCAGAGGGCATGGAGGAACGGCAGAAGTCTTGCCTCGGTGCCGCCGCTTGTCGACAATTGCGGAAGTTTTGCGCGCGACAAGCATGACTCGCGGGAGGCGCCGCTCGGATGCGGCACAATCAGGGCGCGCCCCCCCGTATGCCGGCATCCGGCATGATGCTTGCATATCGCGTCCGTTATGCAGGGGATTATAAGACAACCCTCCGCCGCCCCCGCGTTGCCCGATCTGCGCAATCTCGGCACGATTCTGCGCGTGCTGGTCGCCGTGAACGGCGCCACGCTGATCGTGGCGCTGGCCCGCGAGCCGCGGCTGGCGTCGCTCGCGCGCGAGTGGGCGTCGCTCACCGCGTTCGTCGAGCCGCATCTTTTCGCCGAACTCGCGGTGCTCTGGCTGTTGTCGCCGTGGCTTTCGCACGCGCGTACCCGCGTCGCGCTCGGCGTCGTGACACTCGTCACGATCGCGATCGCCGTCGGCCTCGACGCGCTCCTGCCGCGTCTCGGTCCCGACATCCCCGGTGCGCTGACGCGTCAGATCGTGTTCGCGTTGACCGCACAGTTCGCGCTCGTCGCGTACTTCCGCCTGCGTGCGCGTGCATTGTCGCCGGCGATCACCGAGGCACGACTGCAGGCGCTGCAGGCGCGCATCCGTCCCCACTTCCTGTTCAACAGCCTCACGGCCGTGCTGTCGCTGATGCGCAGCGAACCCAGGCGCGCGGAAGCCGCGCTCGAGGATCTCGCCGACCTCTTTCGCGTGCTGATGCGCGACAACCGGGAACTCGCGCCGCTTGCCGACGAAGTCGAGTTGTGCAGGCAGTATCTCGAGCTCGAGCAACTGCGCCTCGGCGAGCGGCTCGTGATCGACTGGAACGTGAAGAGCATGCCGGGCGATGCCCTCGTGCCGCCGCTCGTGCTGCAGCCGCTCATCGAGAACGCCGTCTACCACGGCATCGAGCCGTCTCTGACACCCGGCGTGCTGTCGATCAACATCTTCCTTTCGCGCGATGAGGTGCACGCGATCCTGCGCAACCCGTACGTCGCGCAGGGCGAGCGCCACCACGCCGGCAACCGCATGGCGCTCGACAACATCCGCGAACGACTGGCGCTGCATTTCGACGCCGAGGCGAGCCTCGAGTCGCGCGTCAATCGCGGTACCTACGAAGTGCACATCCGCATGCCGTACCGCACGGTCGAGCCGCAGGCGGCGGGCAGCGGCAGTGCTGGCGCTCCACGTCGCGAGCGTGCGGGCGACCCGGGCGCGCACAAGCGCCACGCGTCGCGCGATGCGCGCGTGCACGGGATGATCGCTGCCGGAACGAGTCATGGCTGAAGCACCCATTCGCATTTTGATCGTCGACGACGAAGCCCCCGCGCGCCATCGGCTGCGCGAACTGCTCGACGATTGCGCGGCGGTGCTGCCGATCATGATCGTCGGCGAAGCGCAGCACGGCCGCGAAGCGCTCGACATCCTGCAAACCGTGCCGGCGGACCTCGTGCTCACGGACATCCACATGCCGGGGATGGACGGCATCGAACTGGCGCGGCATTTGCTGAAGCTGTCGCGTCCACCCGTCGTGATTTTCACGACGGCTTATCACCAGCATGCGCTGGCGGCATTCGAAGTTCACGCAATCGACTACCTCGTGAAGCCGGTTCGCGTGCAGCGCCTGTTGGCCGCACTGCAAAAGGTACCGCGATTGAAGCCCATGACCGTCGAGAAGCTCACCCAACTCCCAGCCGCCGCGCGGCGCTTCCTGTCCGTGACGGAACGCTCGCGCGTCGTGCTCGTGCCCGTCGACGAGGTGGTCTACCTCAAGGCGGAGCTCAAGTACATCACGATCCGCACGGCGCAGCGTGAATACCTGCTCGAGGAATCGCTGACGCGACTCGAGCAGGAGTTCGGCGCGCGCTTCGTGCGCGTGCATCGCAACTGCCTCGTCGCGCGCGACTTCATCCGCGGCTTCGAGCGGCGCGCGAACGACGACGGCGATGCGCACTGGGAAGTGCTGCTCCACGGCATCACCGAGTCGCTGCCCGTGTCGCGACGGCAGCAGTACATCGTGCGCGAAATCGGCCGCGAGGCGGTCAACGGCGCCGTCGCCTGACAACAAAAGTAGGGCCGGACTCCACTTTCCCTCGCTCGATTGCTCGACTTCCCTCGGTGCGCCGTGGGAAAGTGGAGTCTGACCCGACTTTTCTAGCTTCGACCTTCGATGCGGACACTGATCTGCGGCTCGCTCGCGTTCGACACCATCATGGTGTTCCGCGACCGCTTCGCGCGCCACATTCTGCCCGAGCAGACGCACACGCTGTCGGTCGCGTTCCAGGTGAGCGACATGCGCCGCGAATGGGGCGGCTGCGCCGGCAACATCGCGTACAACCTGCATGCGATCGGCGGCGACGCCGTCGTGATGGGCACGCTTGGCCGCGATGGCACGACCTATCAGGCGCGCCTGAACGAACTCGGCATCGCGAGCGACGGCGTGCTCAGGATCGACGACGAATATACGGCGCAGGCGTTCATCATCACCGACCTCGACGACAACCAGATCACCGCGTTCCACCCGGGCGCGATGAACCTGTCCGAGCGCTGCAAGGTGTCCGACGTCGCCGACGTGGCCCTCGGCATCGTGGCCCCCGACGGGAAGGCCGGCATGCAGTCGCATGCCACCGACTTTGCCGCGCGGCGCATTCCCTTCCTCTTCGATCCAGGCCAGGGCCTGCCGCTCTTTTCGCGCGACGAGCTCGGTACGCTGATCGAGCAGGCGACGTATGTCGCCGTCAACGACTACGAAGGCAAGATGCTGTCGGAGCTCACGGCGCTGCCGCTGGAAGCGATCGCCGAACGCGTCGATGCGTTGATCGTGACCCACGGCGCCGAAGGCTCCACGATCCATGCGCGCGGCGAAACGTACGCGATTGCGCCCGTGACGGGGGACGCGCTCGTCGACCCGACGGGTTGCGGCGACGCGTACCGCGCCGGGCTGCTCCATGGCATCGCGTCCGGTTGGGACTGGCAGCGAACGGGCCAGCTCGCGTCGGTGCTGGGCTCGATCAAGATCGCGTCGCGCGGCGGCCAGAACCACGCGATCGACCGCGACATCGTCGCGAAGCGCTACCGCGCGGCGTTCGGCGACGCGCCCTGGTGACCCCTCGCGGCGGGTGATGCCGCAAGCGCTTCGTCGCCTCGCGCGCATCGCGCGGCTCGCGCTGCATTTCGTGCGCGGCCTCGCCACCGTCGTGTTCGTATTTCCGTCGCTCGACGCGGCCGCGCGACACGTCCGCATCCGCCGCTGGTCGCGACAACTCCTCGACGTGCTGCACGTCGAGCTTCGCATCTCGGGCGCGCTTGCGCATCCGAATGTGCAGATCGTCGCGAATCACGTGTCGTGGCTCGACATCTTCGCGCTGCACGCCGTCGGGCCGGTCCGCTTCATCGCCAAATCCGAGATCGCGCGCTGGCCGCTGATCGGCCGGCTCGTGCGCGGCGTGGGCACGCTGTTCGTCGAGCGCGCGCGCCGGCGCGACACGCATCGCGTGAACCGCGAAGTGACCGACGCACTGGCCTGCGGTGACATCGTCGCCGTGTTTCCCGAAGGCACGGTGACCGACGGATCGAAGGTGCTGCCGTTCAAGGCGTCGCTGCTGCAGCCAGTGGTCGATGCCGGCGGCATGGTGCAGCCCGTCGCCATCGCTTATCGGCTCGCGGACGGCGAGCGTGCGCGCGCGGCCGCATATGACGACGTGCACTTCCTCGGATCGGTGTGGCGGATTGCCGGTGAGGTGGCGATGCGAGTCGAACTCGCGGCATCGTCGCCGATCGCCACGACCGGACGCCGTCGCCGCGAGGTCGCGCGTGAAGCGGAGCGCGCTATCCGAACGGCGCTGGCGTTATCGGCGCCCGACTCGGCACCTGATAGATGCGCCGATCCGGCAGGCGTATCGCCGTGAGCGCACCGCCCCAAAGACAGCCCGAATCGAGCATCAGCACGTTCGGCGCGAGCAGCAACCCGAGCGTCGACCAGTGGCCGCACACGACGAGCGACGACGCCGTCTGGCGGTTCTCGTGCAGGAACCACGCGGCATAGCCCGGCGGCGCGAACGCCGCGCCGCGCTTTTCGCGCAGCTCCATGCGGCCGTCGTGGCTGCAGAAGCGCAGCCGCGTGAGCGCGTTGACGATGACGCGCAGCCGGTCGAAGCCGGCGAGGTCGTCGCACCACGCGTCGGGCTCGTTGCCGTAGAGCGCGTGCAGGAACGGCACGCGCTCGTCGCTTCGCAGCACGGTTTCGACCTCATGCGCGAGCTCGAGCACGCGCGGCGTCGTCCACTGCGGCAGCACGCCGGCGTGCACCATCAGCGTGTCGCCTTCGGCGACGGCGAGCGGACGCTGCGCGAGCCATGCGAGCAGGTCGTCACGATCGGGCGCCAGCAGGATCGCGGCGAGCGTGTCGTCGCGATGCAGTGGCCGATTACCGGCGGCGACCGCGAGCAGGTGCAGGTCGTGATTGCCGAGCACCACGCGCACGCTGGGCCCGAGCGCGATGACTTCGCGCAGCACGCCAAGCGAATCCGGGCCGCGGTTGACGAGATCGCCGGTGAGCCACAGGCGATCGTGCGCGGGCGAGAAGCCGATCAGCGTCAAGAGCTCGCAGAATTCCGCGTGACAGCCCTGGATGTCGCCGATCGCGTAGAGCGCCATGAGCGTGTCGGATGAGAGCGCGGGAGCGGAGTGCTTCAGGAAAACGAACGGGAACGCGGCGCATCCGTCAAGACTCGCGAAAGCATGCGATGCGCCGGTAAAATCGCGAGCATTGTAGCAACGCCTCGCACGTTCCCTTGCAGTTTCCGCTGAATCCCGCGCAGCGCGACGCCGTGCTGCACGACGATGTTCCTTTGCTCGTGCTCGCCGGCGCCGGCAGCGGCAAGACGCGCGTGATCACCGCGAAGATCGCGCATCTCGTCGGGCGCGGCGTCGATCCTGCGAAGATCGTCGCGATCACGTTCACCAACAAGGCGGCGCGCGAGATGCGCGAGCGCGCGCAGCGCGCGCTCGCCGAGGCGTCGCGCGTGTCGATCTCGACGTTCCACAGCCTCGGGCTCGCGATCGTGCGTACCGAGGCGGAAGCGCTGGGGTTGAAACGCAGCTTCTCGATCTTCGATCCCGCGGACATCGAGCCGATCGTCGGCGAACTCGCCGGCACGGTGGATCGCGCACGCACGCGCGCCATCCAGTGGAAGATCAGCCAGTGGAAGAACGGGCTCGTAGCACCCGAAGCCGCCCTTGCGCAGGCGGGCGACGATGACGAGCTCGTCGCGGCGCGCGCGTACGTTCGTTACGACGATGCGCTCCGTGCCTACCAGGCCGTCGACTTCGACGACCTGATCGGACTGCCGGTCACGCTGTTCGACACGAACGCCGAGGCGCGCGCTCGCTGGCAGGCGCGCTGCGCGCATCTTCTGATCGACGAATATCAGGATACGAACGCCGCGCAGTACCGGCTGTTTCGCCATCTCGTCGGCGACCACACGCCGTTCACGGCGGTCGGCGACGACGACCAGGCGATCTACGGCTGGCGCGGCGCGACGCTCGACAACCTCGCCGCGCTGCCACGCGACTATCCGAAGCTTCGCGTGGTGAAGCTCGAGCAGAACTACCGCTCGACCGTGCGCATCCTGCGCTGCGCGAATGCGCTCATCCGCAACAATCCGAAGCTCTTCGACAAGCGCCTTTGGACCGAGCTCGCGCACGGCGAGCCGCTGCGCGTCGCGCCGGCGCCCGACGAGGAGGGCGAAGCCGATCTCGTCGTGCGCAAGCTCCTCGCGCACAAGTTCGAGAAGCGCACGAAGTTCGCCGATTACGCGATTCTGTACCGCGGCAATTACCAGGCGCGCGCGTTCGAGACGGCGCTTCGCGCCCAATCGATTCCCTACGAAATCTCCGGCGGCCAGTCGATGTTCGACCGCGCCGAGATCAAGGACATCGTCGCGTACCTGCGGCTCGTGGCGAACGAGGACGACGATCCCGCGTTCGTGCGTGCGCTGCAGGTGCCGAAGCGTGGCGTCGGCGAGACCACGCTGCGCCACCTCGGCGACGTCGCGACAAAGGCGCAGACGAGCCTCTTCGGCGCGGTGTTCGAACCCGAGCTCGCGGAGGTCGTTCCCGCCCGGCAATGCGCGACGCTCGAGGCGTTCTGCGCGCTCATCAACGGCGTGCGCCATCGCGCGCCGCGCGAACCGGCGGCGCGACTCCTGAACGAGCTCGTCGCCGCGATCGGCTACCTGGATTGGCTCGTCGCGACGTTCGACAAGCGCGATGCGCAAACGCGCACCAAGAGCGTGGAGGACTTCGTTGGCTGGCTTGCGCGCAAGGGCGAGGCCGACGGCAAGAACCTGCTCGAGCTGACGCAGATGGTCGCGCTGATCACGATGCTCGAAGGCCGCGAGCAGGAGGCTCCGGACGCGGTGCGCCTGTCGACGCTGCACGCGGCCAAGGGACTCGAGTTCCCGCACGTGTTCCTCGTCGGACTCGAGGAGGGCGTGCTGCCGCATCGCGAGTCGATCGAGCGCGAGACGATCGACGAAGAGCGACGCCTGATGTACGTCGGCCTCACGCGCGCGCAGGAGACCCTGCACCTTTCGTACTGTGCGACGCGCAAGCGCGCGGGCGAGAAGGTCGACTGCGCGCCGTCGCGTTTCCTGGGGGAGCTCGCGCAGGAGGACCTGCGCTACGCCGAGCGCGTGCTCACCGGCGAGGAAGCCGAGACGGCGAAGCGCAGCGGCAACGCGCGCCTCGCCGCATTGAAGGCGATGGTGACGCGCTAGCCAGCCCAAAAGCAGGGCCCGACCCTACTTTTCGCCAAGTCCCTTGGCCAAACGATCGTCAAAAGTAGGGTCGGACCCTGTTTTTGTGGCTCTCGTCTACTTCGCGGCGGCGACCATGTAGTCGACGGCAGCTTTCACCTGCGCGTCGGTCAGCGACGCGTTGCCACCCTTCGGCGGCATCGCGCGCAGTCCGTGCAGCGCAGCGTTGTAGAGCGTATCCATGCCCTGCGCGATGCGCGGCGCCCAGGCCGACTTGT
>JAICKU010000091.1 GCA_025927765.1 Burkholderiales bacterium | reverse complement strand
TTCGAGCATCGCCAGAGCATCATCAACCAGCGCGAGATCGGCGTCGACACGCACAACTACCACATGGCGCTGCAGAATGCGCTGCGCGAAGCGCCCGACCTCATCATGATCGGCGAAATCCGCGACAAGGAGACGATGCAGGCGGCGCTGCTGCATACGCTGACGGGCCACCTGTGCCTCTCGACGATCCACGCGAACAACAGCTACCACGCGCTGTCGCGGATCATCAACCTGTTCCCGCACGACGTACGCTCCGCCGTGCTGTCCGACCTGTCGATCGGTCTTCGCGCCATCGTGTCGCAACGGCTGGTGCGCAACGCCGAAGGCGGCCTGCAGCCCGCGGTGGAGATCCTGCTCAACACCTCGCTCATCGCCGAGCTCATCAAGGACGGCGAGTTCACGAAGATCAAGGAGGCGATGGAGCAGTCGCTCTATCCGGGATCGCAGACGTTCGAGCAGGCGCTCTGCAAGCTCTACCTCGACCAGCGCATCACGTACGACGAGGCGATGGTCGCATCGGACTCGGCCACGAACCTCGCGTGGCTCATCAATCAGAATGCGCCCACGTCGCGGATCGACGCGATGGGCAGCGAAGACGCGAAGGCCGCGCCGCGGCAGGGCGCCGACTTCGCGAGCGTGGCGATCGACGCGGCACTGCTCGATCGCTGAACGCGCTGCACGCGGAGCCGTCCACCCTGGGCGACGCTCGATGCGCCGCGCGCTTGCGCTCGTCGTCGGCGTACGTCGGTACTGCGCCGGCAGACCGCGCGGCGTTGCCGGTGCGTCTCGTCCCTCGGAATGGCGCGCCGGCCGGGCTCGCCCCTTTGCTACCATCGGTCGATGACAGCTACGCCCGTTCTCGACCTCGCACGCGCGCTGATCGCACGTCGCTCGGTCACGCCTGACGACGCCGGCTGCCAGGAGCTGATCAAGGCACGGCTCGCGCCGCTCGGCTTTCGCTGCGATACGCACGTCGTCAACGGCGTCACGAACCTGTGGGCGCGCCGCGGCGAGGCGAAGCCACTCGTTTGCCTCGCGGGGCATACCGACGTCGTGCCAACCGGCCCGCTGTCCGAGTGGACGAGCGACCCGTTCGAGCCGGCGATTCGCAACGGTTATCTCTACGGCCGTGGCGCGGCGGACATGAAGTCGTCGGTGGCCGCGTTCGTCGTGGCGGTCGAGCGCCTCGTCGCGCGCATCGATCCGACAGGCTCGATCGCGCTGTTGATCACGTCCGATGAAGAAGGGTCGTCGGTCGACGGCACCCAACGCGTGGTCGAGCGCCTGCAGCGCGAAGGCACGACGATCGACGCGTGTATCGTCGGCGAGCCGTCGTCGGTGGCGCAGCTCGGCGACATGATCAAGAACGGGCGCCGCGGCACGCTCTCGGGCACGCTCGTCGTGCACGGCGTGCAGGGCCATGTCGCGTATCCGCAACTCGCGCGTAACCCGATTCACGCGCTCGCGCCTGCGCTCGCCGAGCTCGCGGCCACGCGCTTCGACGACGGCAACGAGCACTTTCCGCCGACGTCGTTCCAGTGCTCGAACATCCACGCGGGCACGGGTGCGACGAACGTGATTCCCGGTTCGCTCGAATTGCTCTTCAACTTCCGCTATTCGACGCAAAGCTCGCGCGAATCGCTGGCCGAGCGCCTCGAGGAGCTGCTGCGACGGTACGGCGTCGACTACACGCTCACGTGGACGGCACACGGCGACCCGTTCCTGACGCCGAAGGGACACCTCGTCGACATCGCGACGAGCGCGATCCGGGACGTCACCGGGCGCGTGCCGACGCTCTCCTGCGAAGGCGGCACGTCGGACGGGCGCTACATCGCGCGGATCTGTCCCGAGGTCGTCGAGATCGGGCCCGTCAACGCGACGATCCACAAGCTGAACGAGCGCGTTGCCGTCGCCGATCTCGAGCCGCTCGCCGCGATTTACGAGGGCATTCTCGAGCGGCTCCTCGTGCGGCAATAGATGAATCCGCCGGTCGAGCTCGAGACGCTGCGCGATTACCTGCGCTTTGCGGTGTCGCGCTTCACGCACGCCGGCCTGTCCTTCGGCCACGGCTTCGCCAACGCCTACGACGAAGCGCTGTACCTGCTCCTGCACACGCTGCACCTGCCCCTCGATCGCCCCGAGCCCTTTCTCGATGCGAAGCTCACGCACGGGGAACGCAGCGACGTGGCGGCGCTCCTGACGCGGCGCATCGAGGAGCGCGTGCCGGCCGCCTACCTCACGCACGAGGCGTGGCTCGGCGACTTCCGCTTTCATGTCGACGAGCGCGTGCTGATTCCACGCTCGTTCATCGCGGAGCTGCTGCCCGACGGCCTGGCGCCGTATCTTCCAGACGCGAGCACGTTGCGCTCGGTGCTCGATCTATGCACCGGCTCGGGGTGCCTCGCGGTCATGCTCGCGCACGGGTTTCCGGGCGCCGAGGTGGATGCAACGGACATCTCGTCAGACGCGCTCGCCGTCGCGCAGCGCAACGTCAGCGATTACGGCCTCGCCGGACGCATCAACCTCGTGCGCTCGGACCTCTTCGCCAACCTCTCCGACAAGTCGTACGACCTGATCGTGTGCAATCCGCCCTACGTGACGACGAACGCGATGAACGCCCTTCCGCGCGAGTACCGGCACGAACCGCAGATGGCGCTGGCCGGCGGCGACGACGGCATGGATCTCGTGCGCACGATCCTGCGCGAGGCGCCGCGCCATCTGAATCACGGTGGCGTGATCGTCGTCGAAGTGGGTCACAACCGCGACGCCGCCGAAACGGCCTTTCCGCGGATGCCGTTCGTGTGGCTGACCACGGCGTCGTCGACCGACAGCGTGTTCCTGCTGACGCGCGAGGAACTCGTCGCGGGCCGCTGAGGCAAACGTAGGGTCGACGCGACGGGGTCGGACCCTACTTTTGCTCCGAAGCGAGGCCGAAGAACTGCTGGATCCTGCGCACGATGTCCGAGCGTCGCGTCGGCCGGTCGTGTGCATGGCGGTCGGCATAGAGCGCCTGCAGCGTCGCGTCGTTGGCCGCCTGTCGTTGCGCGAGCACCTGCGCGAGCATCTCGGTCAGCTCGGGCCGCGCCTTGATCGTCGCGTCGAACGCCTCCTTGTCGAGGCGATAGCAGAGCGCATCGCCGGAAGCGACGATCGTCGCCGTGCGCGGTTGCCCGAGCAGAAGGCCCATTTCGCCGAAGTACGCCGGGGCGACGAGCGTCGCGAGGCGATTGCGGTTGCCGTTGTCCTCGCTCACGACATCGACGTGACCCTGCGCGAGCAGGTACAGCGAGTCGGCCGGCTCGCCCGCGCGGAACACCATCTCGTCCGGCACGTATTCGCATGTCGTGAGCTTGTGGGCCAGCGCCGCGCGCTCCGCATCGGTGAGCGAAGCGAAGAGATCCATCGTGCCGAGTGCCGCGATCCTGTGTGCGATCTCGCGCTGCGCCATTTCCGGCCGCTGGTCGCGACGCACTTCGATCACGCTGCGCGGGAACGGAACGCCGACGCCGAGTCGCATCAACGCCGCGTAGACGTGCACGCGCACCATGGAATCGACTTCCCAGTACCGCGCGGCGTCGGTCAGGTCGTACGCGACGGCATATTCGACGCCGGTCTCCTTGAAGCCGATGCAGCCCACCGTGGGCGGGGGGTCCCTCGTGACGAACGGGATCTGTGCGTGCGCGAGTGCGCGATCGAGCTGTTCGATGACGTGCGCCGGCGCGTGGTCGAACTCGACTTCGAACGGCACGTAGCGGCGCCACGCCGCGCGCTCTTCGCCGCGGCGCCCGATCACCGTCAGCCGGTTCTGCATCACGCTGCCGTTCGGGATCACGATCGTCTCGTTGTTGATCGTGGCGATCGCCATGTAGCGCCAGCGGATGCTGACCACCTGCCCCGTCACGGTGTCGATGCGCACCCAGTCGCCGATGCGGCAGGTCTTCTCGAGCTGGATCGCGATGCCGCCCCACAGGTTGCCGAGCGTTTCCTTCGCCGAGAATGCGAGCGCGCCCGACACGACGGCCGACGTCGTGATGAGTCCGGCGAGGTTCACCCCGACCGCGTTCAGCCGATAGATGGCGTAGCCGATCAGGGCGATCGCACCGACGAACTCGTTCAGGATGCGCGGCAGGTGCCGGCGCGCGAGCAGCGTCTGGAAGACGAACAGCGCGACGATCTGGATCACGCCGAACGCGATCAGCGCGAGCGCGCCTTCGCGCAGCATCACCGATGCCGCGCGCGTCGTCGCCGTCAGGGCCCGCTGGTCGTAGAGCCACAGGCCCACCGTCCCCACGACGACGACGCCGAGCATCACGAGCATCGTGTGCCGCAGCCGCGAGCGGACCAGCAGCGCGATCAGCACGAGGACGAGCGCCAGCGCCGTGAAGGGCAGCGCATCGTTCAGGTGCGATTCGATCGGCATCGCGGGCGGCTGGGCGTCGAAACGCGGCGATTATAGGCGGACGCGTAAAATGCGCGCGCATTGGAATCGCAGGGCGAGCGGGAGCGCGTGAATGGCGATGCGAAGCGGCGGTGAGATTCTGGTCGGCAGCCTGTTGGCGCAGCACGCCACGCACGCGTTCGGCGTGCCGGGGGAAAGCTACCTCGCCGTCCTCGACGCGCTCCACGATGCGGCGGGCCGCCTCGACTTCGTCGTCTGCCGCCAGGAAGGCGGCGCCGCGTACATGGCCGAGGCGTACGGGAAGCTCAGCGGGCGTCCGGGCATCGCGTTCGTGACGCGCGGACCGGGCGCGTCGAACGCGACGATCGGCATCCACACCGCGATGCAGGATTCATCGCCGATGATCGTGTTCGTCGGACAGGTGGGTGGCGACACGGTCGACCGCGAGGCGTTCCAGGAGATCGACTACCGCCGGATGTACTCGGGCGTGGCGAAGTGGGCGGCGCAGATCGATCGCGCCGATCGCATTCCCGAATACGTCGCACACGCGTATCGCACGGCCATGTCGGGCCGTCCCGGCCCGGTCGTGCTCGCGTTGCCCGAAGACATGCTGACCACGCAAGCCGACGTGGCCGATGCGCCGTACGTGGACGCGATCGGCGCGAGCGCGGGCGCGGACGATGTCTCGCGGGTGGCCACACTGCTGCGCGAAGCCGAGCGCCCGCTCGTGATCGTCGGGGGCAGCCGATGGGATGCGGCGGGACGCGAAGCGCTGGCCGCGCTCGCCGAGCGCACGGGTGTACCGGTCGCGTGCGCGTTCCGGCGCCAGGATCTCTTCGACCATCGTGACCGGCATTACGCCGGCGACGTCGGCATCGGCATCAATCCGAAGCTCGCGGCGCGCGTGCGCGAGGCCGACGCGCTGCTCGTGATCGGCGAACGCCTGGGCGAGATGACTACGTCCGGCTATGCGCTGCTCGACGTCCCCGTCCCGAGACAGGCGCTCGTGCACGTGCATCCCGACGCAGGCGAGCTCGGGCGCGTGTATCAGCCGCAGCTCGCGATTGCCGCGACGCCGTGTTCGTTTCTCGAAACGTTGCTGCCGATGCTCGGCGGCATGCCAAAGTACGGCGCTGCGGAACAGGCGCACGCCGACTACGAAGCGTGGCGCGCGCCGCGCGCCGTGCCGGGCGACGTCGACCTGTGGCAGATCGTCACGTGGCTCGACGAGCGGCTGCCGCGCGACGCCGTGCTCACCAACGGTGCCGGCAACTACGCGACGTGGGTGCATCGCGTGTTCCGATACGGTGGCGGACGCACGCAACTCGCGCCCTACTCCGGCTCGATGGGCTACGGCGTGCCGAGCGCGATCACGGCCAGGCTGCTGCACCCCGAGCGTGTCGTGGTGTCGTGGAACGGCGATGGCTGCTTCCTGATGAACGGGCAGGAGCTCGCCACCGCAGTGCAGTACGGCATCAACGTCGTGTTCGTCGTCATCGACAACGGCATGTACGGCACGATCCGCATGCATCAGGAGCGCAGGTATCCGGCACGCGTATCGGGCACCGATCTCGTCAATCCGGAGTTCGCTGCGCTCGCGCGGGCGTACGGCGCGCATGGCGAAACGGTGACGCGCACCGCGGAATTCGCGCCGGCTTTCGAGCGCGCACTTGCATGCGGTCGCCCGTCGCTTCTGCACGTGAAGATCGATCCGCAGGCAATCACGATGAACGCGACGCTCGACGCGCTGCGGGCGCAAGGAAATCGATCGACGGCGCAGACGTCGTCTTGAGCGCTCGAGCTCGGATTCGACAGCAGACCGAGTCGTCAACCGGCTCGCCATTTCCGCACGGCATCGCCCGGGATCCGGATAGCAGGTAGCGTTACCGATCGACGCGCGCGAAGCGCTTCGAACGGCGTGCCAACAACAGCATCCCCGACACCGCAACCTTCTGCGGTCACGACAACGGCGTCAACCCGACCTTCGGGTCGCTGTGCGGCAGTCATGACTTCCAGTTGACTGTCGTGGATGTGCCCATCGAGCCGAGCGTCAGCAAGCGGGCAATATCGGCCGCGGCTCAGACCGACGTGAACTACCAGGTGACCGTGCAAGACAACTCGACAACGGGCGACGGAGTCACGGTCAACTCGTTGATCGACAACAAGTTCGGCGACATTACCCTTACGCATGCGGCAAACGCCTCATGCGGCGCCGGGCAAGCGTCGTGCGAGGAAGTGACGGTCGTGACGACCCAGGGTTCGACGACGCACACGAACCACGTCACGGTGAAGTCCACCGACTCGGACGGCGCAGTACACCGATGTCACGCAAGACGTCAGCGTCACGATAAGCGTCGCGTTCTAGCGATAAGCCGCTCTTGACTCTGACGGCTGCGCAGCGCGCAGTCTCCGGCCAAGTCGGGAATTCGACCTGGACCGGTGCCCTACTGAGCTCTAGGGGCACCAGTCCGGGTCTCATTTTTGGCAGGTGCCGACGCTGCACGGCGCTCGATTGGGCACGAGACGTGGCGATGCCGATGCGGGTTGCGAAACATCCGCTTGAAGCACCGAACTGATGCAGTTGATCGTTCACCGGGCCGCTCGGGTTCCCGTGGACCAATGAGCGATGGCTTGTGCGGCGGATTTCACCTCGTTTTACCAACTTTGGCAGGTTCCGTTTGTAATTGGATTAAGCGCTGAATGTGCTGAACAACCGGCCGGTCGCGGCCGAAGAAAGAAGTACGACGACGAGGGAGGCCGCCGTGCTAAACATCTCGGTCATGCTCGTAACCTCGGATTGCACGTACTTCCAACGCGTCCGTGGCTTGCTCCATGGCCGGAACGAGGCCCGGTTCTTTCCCGAGCGAGTGGACGAGTACCGGCCGCTCGTCGCCGTTCGCCGCGAACGTCCCGATGTGCTGATCGTCGATAGTTTCTGTTTGGGTGAGCTCGCGCTCCGGACGGTGCGCAGGATTGCCGCGCTCCAATTACCGACCCGAACCCTGCTCGTGCATACGAGCTGGACCGAAGCCGGCATTGCACACGTGCTTCAATGCGGGGGCGCCGGCTGCCTTGCGCGCCAAGCGAGTGCGGCGGAACTGCTTCGCGCCATTTGCGCCGTAAGGCGTGGCGAGTTGTGGGCGTCGCGCAAAGTGGTCGCCGATACGCTTCACCTGTTGCGCGTCCCAGCCGTACCCGATCCGGACCAGCAAACGCTGTCCGGATTGTCGAAGCGCGAACTCGAAATCGTCGAGTGGATGCGCAAGGGGATGACCAACAAGGAAATTGCGCGCGCTTGGCATCAGCGACATGACGGTCAAGACGCATGCGCAGAACATCTTCCATAAGCTCGAAGTCTCGGGCCGGCGCCTTCTCGGTTCTCGCGACTCGATCCCCGTTGCCCACGTTTGACGTCCGTGGACGTTGAGCGCGTGCTCAACCGCGCGTCGGCATAAACGCAACAGACGGGGGCTCGGTACCGACAAACGGATTGCGCGCCGATCGCAATCGCGCGCATATTGCGACCACGCCGCGGCAGCGTAATCGCTCGCCGCACGTCAACCGTTCTTTCAAGGAGGCTTCATGCGTCGCGCCGTGGCCAGTGCCTTTGCCGTTTCGTGCCTCGCCTTCTCCGTCTCGACCGCCGTCAACGGTGCTTCCCTGTTGACGAGCGACCAGGAACTCGTTCCCACCGGCAAGGGCTGGGGCGAGCGGCCCGCACCGGCGCCGGGGCCCGGACAAGGCATGGGTCAGGGGCAGGGACAGCCGCAGGGCCAGGGGAAGCCGTCCCGTCCCACAAGTGGCAGCAACGGGATCGACTACCACGGCGGACCGGTCATCCTTGGCACGACGAACGTGTATTACATCTGGTATGGCAACTGGAGCGGCAACACCGCCAGCACGATCCTCGAGAATCTCGCGAGCAGCATCGGCGGTTCTCCGTACTTCAGCATCAACACGAGCTACTACAACGGCTCGAACGCGCATGTGAGCAACAGCGTCAATTTCGTGACGTCGACGACCGACAACTACTCGCAGGGCAAGTCCCTGACCGATGCCGGCGTGCAGGCTGTCGTCGCGAACGCCACGAAGACGCTCGGCCACGACACCAACGCCGTCTATTTCGTGCTCACCTCCGCCGACGTCAACGAAACGTCCGGGTTCTGCACCCAGTACTGCGGCTGGCATACGCACGGCACGATCGCGGGGATGGACATCAAGTACGCGTTCGTCGGCAATCCGGATCGTTGCCCCAGCGCATGTGCAGAGCAAACGACAACGAGCCCGAACGGAAACATCGGGGCCGACGGCATGGCGAGCATCATCGCCCACGAACTCGAGGAAGCGGTCACCGACCCCGACCTCAACGCGTGGTACGACCGGCGCGGCCAGGAGAATGCTGACAAATGCGCGTGGACGTTCGGCACGACGTACGCGTCGACGAACAACTCGAAGGCCAACATGCGCCTCGGCGGAAAGGACTACCTGATCCAGCAGAACTGGGTCAACGCTTCCGGCGGCTACTGCGCGCTGACCTACTGATCGCGCAGAATCGCGTCAGGCGTCGGGCGGCCTTTGTGCCGCCCGAACGTTTTCCCCCGCTCGCGGATCGAACCCTGATGAACCTCCGCGCCCTCCTCACCCTCCTCGCCGTACTCGTGTTCCCCGCCGTGCCCGCAATGGCGCAGCCCGGCCCGTCGCACGTTCCAACCGTCACACGGCTCGTCAAGGTGTTCGCCGACCTCGAGGCGCAGCTGGTGACGAACGCCCACGGCAAGGATGCGTCCGCGCTCGACGCGATGCTCGACCCGTCGTTCGAGATGCGCGTCGGCGATTCGCCGGGCACCCCAGTGCCGCGTGCCGACTGGATGCGCATGGCGCGGGTCGCGCCCAACGTGCAGCCGCAGATCCGCGAGATCGCCGTGCATGACTTCGGCGACGTCGCGCTCGTGAGCTTCCGCCAGGTCACGGCCACCGGCGTCGGAAAGCCGACGTCCAGTCACTTCATCGTCGACTGCTGGAAACGCGATGGCGACGGCTGGAAGCTCGCGGTGCGTTACCGCAGCGAAGTGCGCGTCGCCGCAGGCAAGGCCGCGAAGCCGGTCGTCGACAAACGTTATTGAACTACGCTACCGCGACCAGGCGATGGAGCGTCTGCGGATCCTCGAGCAGCGCCTCGCTCGGTGACCGGTGCACGATGCGGCCGCGGTCGAGCACGATCGCGTTCCGCGTGAGCGACAGCGCGAGCTTGGCGTGCTGCTCGACGATCACCATCGCCATGCCGCCTTCGGCGACGAGCCCGCGAATCACCTTCATCAAGTCTTGCACGATGATCGGCGCGAGTCCCTCCATCGGCTCGTCGAGCAGGAGCAGGCGCGGATTGACGACGAGTGCGCGCGCGATCGCGAGCATCTGCTGCTCGCCACCGGAAAGCTGGTTGCCGAAGTTGCCGCGACGCTCCTCGAGGCGCGGAAAAATCTCGTAGATCTTCGCGAGCGTCCAGCGGCCGGGACGCGCCACCGACGTCAGGTGCTCCTCGATGGTGAGCGACGGCCACATGTACCGCTCCTGCGGCACCCAGCCGATGCCCGCCCTCGCGCGTGCGTACGTCGAGAGCGCAGCGAGGTTCGCGCCCGCGAACTGCAGCGAGCCGCGATGCAGGCGCGTCAAGCCCATCAGCGTCACGAGCAGCGTCGTCTTGCCGACGCCGTTGCGCCCGAGCAGCGCGAGGCTGTCGCCTTCGGCGAGCGACAGCGTGACGTCCTCGAGCACCACCGCAGCACCATAGCCCGCGGTGACGTTGTCGACCGCGAGCAGCTCACGCATGCTGCGCCTCGCCGAGATACACCTCGCGCACGCGCGGATCGGCCGCGATCTCGGCCGGCGTCCCTTCCGTCAGCACCTTGCCCCCCACCAGCACGCTGATGCGTTCGGCGAAGCGGAACACGAGGTCCATGTCGTGCTCGATGAACACGACCGTCACGTCGCGCGGCAGGCGCGAGATGACGCCGAAGAGCTCGGCGCTTTCGCCGGCGGGAATGCCGGCGGCCGGCTCGTCGAGCAGCAGGATCGACGGCTTGGCCGCGAGTGCCAGCGCGATCTCGAGCAGCCGCTGCTTGCCATAGGCGAGGTTGCGCGTCTCCTCGTTGCGCTCGTGCGAAAGCTGCAGCACGTCGAGCAGGCCGTTCGCTTCGTCGATCGCGTCCTGCTCGCGTGCGACAGTGCGATACCACACGCCCGCGCGATCACGCCGCTCGCAGATCGCGAGCACCACCGATTCGAGCACCGTCAGCCCGGGGAACAGCGTGTTGATCTGGAACGTCCGCGTCATGCCCTGCTTCACGCGCTCGTGCTGCGCGAGCTTCGTGATGTCGCGGCCGGCGAGGAACACGCTGCCCCGGCTCGCCGGGAACACGCCGGTCAGCAGGTTGATGAACGTCGTCTTGCCGGCGCCGTTCGGCCCGATCAACGCATGCCGCGCACCCATCGCGAACGACAGCGTGACGTCGCTCACCGCGTCGAACGCGCCGAAGCGCTTCGACAGCCGCTCGGTGCGCAGCGCCGGCGTTGCCCGCGCGTCGCTCATCGGCGCAGGAAGCGCGTGCGCAATGCCTGGAGGCCCCCCAGGATGCCGCCGTGCGCGAACAGCACGACGACCACGAGCAGGAAGCCGATCCAGAACTGCCAGTACACGGGATCGATGCCCGACAGGTAGTCCTGCGCGAGCATGAACACGATCGCACCTACCAGGCCTCCATACAGGCGCCCGGTGCCGCCGAGCACCAGCATGATCAGGAGGTCGGCCGACCGCTGGAAGCCGAGCGAGTCGATGCCGACGAACTGGGTCGTCTGCGCGAGCAGCGCGCCCGCGGTGCCGGCCACCGCAGCGGCAACGGTGAAGATCGCGCGAAGCCGCCTCGCGACGGGCGCACCGATCGCCGGCATGCGCCGGCCGCCCTGCTGAATGCCGCGCAGCGACAGCCCGAACGGCGAATGCACGAGCCGGCGCATCACCATGAACACGACGAACACGACGACGAGCGCGTAGACGAAGGCGGTGCGTCCGGCGAGGTCGAACGTCCACAGGCCGAAGATCGGCGCGATCGTGACACCCGACAACCCGTCGACGCCGCCGGTAATGAACGCGGCCTTGTTCGCCGCTTCCCAGAGCATCAAGCCGATGCCGAGCGTCACCATGAGGCGCGTCAGGTCGCCGCCGCGCACGACGAGAAAGCTCACGAGATAACCGACGATCGCGGCCACGATCGCGGCGGCGAAGAGGCCCGAGATCGGCTCGTGCCAGCCGTGCACGGCCAGGAGGCCCGCCGTGTAGGCGCCGACGCCGAAGAACGCGGCGTGGCCGAGCGACACGATGCCCGCGTAACCCAGGATCAGGTCGAGCGACACCGCGAAGAGGCCGGTGATGAGGATCTGGCTGCCGAGCAATCGATAGCTCGGGAACAGGAAGAACGCCGCGACCCACGCGAGCCAGAACGCGACCTCGAGCGGGCGCAGCCGATCGCTCGGCAGGCGCGCAGCGTTGGCGGCCAGGCGTGACGCGATCGGAAGCGACGGCGTCGCCATCAGGTGCGACGACCGTACAGGCCCGCCGGGAACACGATCAGAAGCAGCACCATCAACGCGTAGATCACGAAGCCGCCGATCTGTGGCACGAAGTATTTGCCCGACACGTCGAACACGCCGAGGATCACCGCGGCGACGAGCGGCCCCTTGATCGTGCCCGAACCGCCCACGGCGACGACCAGCAGGAAGTACACCATGTACTTCAGCGGAAACGTCGGATCGAGGCCGAGCACGTCGATGCCGAGCCCGCCGCCGAGTCCTGCAAGGCCGCTGCCCAGGGCGAACGTCAACGCGAACACGCGATTGACGTTGATGCCGAGTCCCGCGGCCGCAACCGGATTGTCGACGCTCGCGCGCACCTGGCTGCCGAAGCGCGTGCGCTCGAGCAGCAGATGCAGCGCGTACGTCAACAGCGCGACGACGGCGACGAGGAACAGCCGGTACACGCCGAGGTCGACGCCCAGCACGTGCACCTGCCCGCGCAGGTACGACGGCAGGAACACCGGCTGCTGCGACGAGCCGAACACGTACGTCGCGCCGGCGATCGACATGTAAACGACACCGATCGTGAACAGCACCTGGTCGAGCGGGCTCGCCCTGTACAGGTGCTGGTAGAGCGTGCGCTCGAGCACGAGGCCGACGATCGCCGCGGCGACGAACGCGACCGGCAGCGTCGCGAGGAACGGCACGCCGGCGCGCGTCATCAGCACGACGCACACGTACCCGCCGACCATCGCGAACACGCCGTGCGCGAGGTTCACGAAGTTCATGAGGCCGAGCGTGACCGCGAGGCCCACCGCGATGATGAACAGCAGGCTGCCGTACGCGACGCCGTCGAACAGCACGCCGATGACGTTGGCGATCACGCCGGTGCCCTGCGAGGCGCGGTCAGGACGGCATTTGCAACGAAGGCGGACCTGCGCCCGCCTTCGCTCGCATCGCTGCCCGGTTGCGCGATCACCCCTGCTTGCCGGGGTCCTTGACGTTCTCGATCTTGTCGAACTCGACGTTCTCGAGCTTGCCGCCGACCTTCTCGACCTTGCGGATGTAGACGGTCTGGTCGATGTCGCGCGTCTGCGGGTCGATCTCGACGGGTCCGCGCGG
>JAICKU010000116.1 GCA_025927765.1 Burkholderiales bacterium | reverse complement strand
TTGCGTGTGCCAGCCGTACGCATCGAAGCGCCGCGCGCGATCCTCGCTGAACGTGATGTCGGTTCCCGCCGACAGCGTGACGCGATTGTCGTCGTAGAGGTAGATCAATTTGCCGAGCTTGAGATGCCCGGCCAGCGACGCAGCCTCCGCCGCCACACCTTCCATCAGATCGCCGTCGCTCACGATCCCGTAGGTGAAATGATCGATGATGTCGAAGCCGGCGCGGTTGTAGCGCGCGGCGAGATGCGCCTCTGCGATCGCCATGCCGACACCGTTGGCGAATCCCTGGCCGAGCGGCCCGGTCGTCACCTCGACGCCGGGCGTGAGACCGCGTTCCGGATGGCCGGGCGTGATGCTGCCCCATTGCCGGAACCGCTCGATCTGCTCGAGCGAAACAGCGTAACCGGTGAGGTGGAGCAGGCTGTAGAGCAGCATCGAGCCGTGCCCGGCCGAGAGAACGAAGCGATCACGGTCGATCCAGCCCGGGTTGGCCGGATTGTGCTTGAGGAAGCGCGTCCACAGGACATACGCCGCGGAGGCTGCGCCCATCGGCAGGCCTGGATGACCGCTGTGGGCTTTCTGCACGGCGTCGATCGAAAGGAAACGCAATGTGTCGATGCACGATTCATCGAGCGCTCGCGCCGCGGGCAGGGTGGGGTTTGCTGAGTTCATGCGGGGAGCACCTCGGAGCCTTTTCGCAGTCGAACATCCAATGCAGGGAGAGCGAATGATGGTACGCGGCGCACCGCGTCCGCCAACACGGTATCGGAGGGGCGTGTGATCGCCGCAGACGACGCCCTGGTGCCCGCGGTGCAGTTGCTGTCGAACGGCCGCTACCACGTGATGGTTACGAGCACGGGCGGCGGTTACAGTTCCTGGCGTCACCTTGCCATCACGCGCTGGCGCGAAGACGTCACCTGCGACGGTTGGGGCTCCTTCTGCTACCTGCGTGATCTCGCGAGCGGCGACAGCTGGTCCTCCACCTGGCAGCCGACGCTGAAGCCTGCCGACGCTTCGGACGTTCTTTTCCCCGAAGGCCGCGCGGTGTTCCATCGCCGCGACGACGGGATCGAGGCGCGCACGCAGATCGCGGTTGCACCCGACGATGACGTCGAGGTGCGCCGCGTCGTGATCACCAACGCTTCGCAGGTTGGCCGCACGCTCGATCTCACCAGTTACGCCGAGATCGTGCTCGCGCCGGCGGCCGCCGACGCGGCGCATCCGGCGTTTGCCAAGCTCTTCGTCGAGACCGAGATCGCGCGCGAGCATCAGGCGATCCTGTGCAAGCGCCGGCCGCGCAGCGATGACGAAGTGACGCCGTGGCTGTTCCACCTGTTGTCGTCGTCGGCCGACGGCCTGGACATTTCGTACGAGTCGGATCGCATGCGCTTCATCGGTCGCGGCGGAACGCTCGCCGCGCCGCAAGCGATGCAGCTCGACACGCCGTTGTCGGGAAGCGCGGGATCCGTGCTCGATCCTGTCGTGGCCATCCGCTGCCGCGTGTCACTCGCGCCGGGTGAGTCGGCGACGGTCGATCTGATCACCGGCGTCGCCGAAACGCGCGAGACCTGCCTCGCGTTGGCGGCGCGATGCCGCGATCGCGCCTTCGTCGATCGCGTGCCCGATGCGGCAACGGCGCACGCGCAAACGACGCTTCGCTCGCTCGACGCTTCCGAAACGGACGCGCAGCGCTTCCGACGAATGGCGGCTTCGATCATCTACGCCAACGCAACGCTGCGTGCCGACCCGGCGATTCTCGCTGCGAACACGCAAGGTCAGCCGGGTTTGTGGCCCTACCGGATCTCCGGTGACCTCCCCATCGTCCTGCTGAACGTCGCAAGCGTCGAGCATGTCGCGTGGGTGCGCCGCCTGCTGCAGGCGCACGCCTACTGGCGAATGCATGGATTGGCGGTCGATCTCGCGATCGTCGACGCAAGCCCCGACGCCGATCTGCGATTGCGCGAAGCCATCGAGACGCTGATCGCAGCCGCACGCGATGCCGGCACGATCGACATGCCCGGCGACATCTACGTGCTCGTCGCATCCTCCATGCCGGACGCGGATCGGGTCCTGTTGCAAACCGCGGCGAGAATCGTCCTCGACGCCGGCGCCGGAACGTTCGAGCAGCAACTCGGGCAGCAAAGTTTGACGTCGCGGCCGGCGGCGGCACGCGTCGACGCCCGCCGTGCGCGCGGCAATATGCCGCCCAACGTCGAATTGCCGCAGCGCGAGCTCCTGTTCGCCAACGGGACGGGTGGCTTCACCGGTGACGGACGCGAGTACGTCGTCACCGTCTCAGGGGATAGGATGACGCCTGCGCCCTGGGTCAACGTCATCGCCAATCCGCAGTTCGGCACGCTGATCTCGGAAAGCGGCAGCGCTGCCACGTGGAGCGAGAACGCGCACGAGTTCCGCCTGACGCCGTGGTCGAACGATCCCGTCTGCGATCCGAACACCGAGGCGTTCTATCTGCGCGACGAGGAGACCGGGCATTTCTGGTCGCCCACGCGGCTGCCGAGCGGCGGCCTGGGGCCATACGTGATCCGCCACGGTTTCGGTTACAGCGTGTTCGAGCACGCCGAAGACGGCATCGCGTCCGAACTCGGCGTCTACGTCGCGATCGACGCGCCGGTCAAGTTCGCGGTGCTGAAGCTTGCCAACCATTCGGATCGTGCACGGCGGCTGTCGGCCACCGGCTACGTCGAGTGGGTGCTGGGCGATCTGCGCAGCCGGACGGCGATGCACGTGGTCACGGAAATCGACGCCGCTACCGGCGCGCTGTTCGCGCACAACACCTGCGACAGCGCGTTTCCCGGACGTGTCGCGTTCTTCGACGTCGATCTCGACGACGCGATGCGCAGCGTCAGCGGCGACCGCACGCAATTCATCGGGCGCGACGGCACCCTGCGCGACCCAGCCGCCATGCATGCGCAGCGCCTCGACGGTACCGTGGGCCGGGCACTCGATTCCTGTGCAGCGCTTCGCGTCGGCATCGATCTTGCCGCCGGTGAATCGCGCAGCGTCGTGTTCCTGTTGGGCGCCGCGGACAGCGATGGAGCCGCGCGTACTCTCGTGCAGCGCTGGCGCGGCGTCGTGGCGGCGCAGGAAGCGCTGGCGGCGGTGAAGGACTATTGGCGACGCACGCTGAGTACGGTGCAGGTGGAGACGCCGGACAAGGCGCTCGATGTGCTGGCGAACGGGTGGCTCATCTACCAGGTGCTGTCGTGCCGGATGTGGGCGCGAAACGCGTTCTACCAGTCGGGCGGGGCGTTCGGTTATCGCGATCAGTTGCAGGACGCGATGGCGCTCGTTCATGCCGAGCCGCTTCTCGTGCGCGAGCATCTGCTGCGGTGCGCATCGCGGCAGTTTGCGCAAGGCGACGTGCAGCACTGGTGGCATCCGCCTCAGGGCCGCGGCGTGCGCACCCGTTGCTCGGATGATTTCCTGTGGCTGCCGTTCGCCGTTTGTCGCTATGTGCGCACGACCGGCGACAGCGGCGTGCTCGACGAGCCGGTGGCGTTCCTCGAGGGACGGCCGCTGACCGACGACGAAGAGTCGTACTACGAACTGCCCGCGTTGTCGAACGAGGTCGCGAGCCTGTACGACCATTGCGTGCGCGCGATCGAGCACGGATTGCGCTTCGGCGTGCACGGCATTCCGTTGATGGGGTCCGGCGACTGGAACGACGGGATGAACCTCGTCGGCGTGCTCGGCAAGGGCGAAAGCGTATGGCTCGGCTTCTTCCTGTACGCGGTGCTCACGCAGTTCGGCGAAGTCGCACGGCTGCGCGGCGACGTCGACTTCGCCGTGCGCTGCGACGGCGAAGCGGCACGCCTTCGTCGCGACATCGACGAAAACGCGTGGGACGGTGCCTGGTATCGGCGCGCCTGGTTCGACGATGGCTCGCCGCTCGGCACGTCGGCGAACGCCGAGTGCCGGATCGATTCCGTCGCGCAAAGCTGGGCGGTACTCTCAGCGGCCGGTGATCCACAGCGCGTGCGGACCGCGATGGAGGCGGTGGATCGGCAACTCGTCGAGCGCGACGCGGGGCTCGTCCGGCTGCTCGCGCCTCCTTTCAATCGATCGATGCCGAACCCCGGCTACATCCAGGGTTACCTGCCTGGCGTGCGCGAGAACGGTGGCCAGTACACGCATGCGGCCGTGTGGGCGGCCATGGCCTGTGCGGCGATCGGCGAGGCCGAGCGCGCGTGGGCATTCGCGACGATGATCAATCCGGTCAATCACGCCCGGACGGCGCATTCGACCGCGGTGTTCAGGACCGAGCCGTACGTGCTTGCCGCCGACGTCTATTCGGTTGCACCGCACACCGGCCGCGGCGGCTGGACGTGGTACACCGGGTCTGCGGGATGGATGTACCGCCTGCTCGTCGAGTCGTTGCTCGGATTGCAGGTGGAAGGCGACACATTGCGTATGGCGCCCTGCCTGCCTGCCGCCTGGACGACCATCAAGCTGCAGTATCGTCATCGCGAAACGGTCTACCACATCACGGTCAACCAAACGCCGGGTGGAGACCCCGGTGGGCAGGTGAACGTCGATGGCGTCGATGCACGGGATTCGCTCGTTCATCTCGTCGACGATGGGAAGGAGCACCGCGTCACGATGACGATCCGAACTTGAAGCCCAATCGTAACCGGTTCGTGAGGCGTGCACGCCGGTTCATCACGCGCTCGACGCACGATGAATCCGCGCGCGTTTCGGGCGACGTGCTGCCGTCGCGATCGGAGCTTTTCAGCGCCGATCAGATGGAACAGCACGGCAAGCTGGTGGCCGCCGCCCACGCGCTGACATCGCGTCGCGGTCCGGACCAGCTGCTGCCGAGCCTCGCTGCGAACGAGACCGTCCTGATCGAGACGTGCAGCCTGCTGACGGCTGCGGTGACGGCGAATCGACGCGTCACGCCGGCGGGCGAGTGGCTGCTCGACAACTTCTACCTCATCGAAGAGCAGATTCGCACGACCAAGCGACACCTGCCGAGTCACTACAGCCGCGGGTTGCCGTCGCTTGCGAACGGTCGATCGGCCGGCCTGCCACGCGTGTACGACATGGCGCTTGAAATCATCGCGCACGGCGACGCGCGTGTCGATCCGGAAAGCCTGAGCCGCTTCGTCGCGGCGTATCAGACGATCACGCCGCTCACGCTGGGCGAGCTTTGGGCGGTTCCGATCATGCTGCGCCTCGCGCTGATCGAAAATTTGCGCCGGGTCGCGATCAAGATCGCCAGCGACATGGCCGATCGGGTCCTTGCGAGCGGCTGGGCCGATCGCATGAGAACGATCGCGCAGACGGATCCGAAGAGTCTCGTGCTGGTGATCGCCGACATGGCACGCTCGGATCCGCCGATGAGCGCAGCCTTCGTGTCGGAGCTGGTCCGGCGCCTGCGCGGGCACGGACCCGCTCTGGCGCTGCCGTTGACGTGGATCGAGCAACGCCTTTCCGAATCGCAGCACACCATCGAGCAGCTCGTGCAGTCCGGAACCGAGCGGCAGGCTTCGAAGCAGGTGTCGATCAGCAACAGCATCGCCAGCCTGCGCTTTCTCGACGCGATGGACTGGCGCAAGTTCGTCGAGAACATGAGCGTCGTCGAGCAGACGTTGCGCCAGGATCCGGCAGGTGTTTACGCCGGCATGGACTTCGGGAGCCGCGACCGCTACCGGCACGTCGTCGAGCGACTCGCGCTGGAGAGCGAAGCGTCCGAGGTCGACGTGGCCCGCGCAGCACTCGAGTTCGCCGGTGAAAGCACTGTCCGCAGCGATGCGGACCCTCGCACGACGCACGTCGGCTTCTACCTGGTCGACGCAGGAAGGTCGCGGCTCGAGCGCGCCGTCGAGACGCACCGGTCGATGATCGGAGCGCTGTCAGGACTGGCCTCGCGCTTTCCGACATTCCTCTACATCGGTGCGATCGTTGTGCTGACGGGCCTCTTCACCGCCGGCATGTTCGTCATCGCGGACGACGATGGACTTTCGCGCGCGATGCTCGCCGTCGTGCTCGTCGTTTCGCTGCTCGCGACGAGTCAACTGGCAGTCGGGCTCGTCAATTGGCTCCTGACATTGCTCGTGACGCCACGGCCGCTGCCCCGCATGGACTTCTCGGCGGGCATCGCGCCGGAATCACGCACGCTCGTCGTGGTCCCCGCGATGCTGACGAGTGCGAGCGCCATCGAAGCGCTCGCCGAAGCGCTCGAAGTGCGCTTCCTCGGCAACCGGGACGCGAACCTGCACTTCGCACTGCTGACCGACTTCACCGACGCCGACCAGGAGACGATGCCGGAGGATGCCGCGCTGGCGGAGTTCGCCCGTGCGAGGATTCGCGCACTGAACGACAAGTACGGCGCCGCAGATGCGCAGGCGCGTGGTGGCGCAATGTTCCACCTCCTGCATCGTCCGCGCGCATGGAATCCGCGCGAGCGGCTGTGGATGGGGTACGAGCGCAAGCGGGGCAAGCTTGGCGACCTGAATGCGCTCTTGCGCGCCGAACCGGATGCGATGACGCGTTTTTCGTGCACCGTCGGCGACACCGCGGCGCTGTCGAGCGTCAAGTACGTCGTCACGCTCGACACCGATACCGAGCTCCCGCGCGATGCCGCTCGCCAACTCGTCGGCGCCATGGCGCATCCGCTGAACCGCGCCCACTACGATGTGAGACGGCAGCGCGTCACGCGCGGATACGGCATCCTCCAGCCCCGCATCGCGGCGAGCTTGCCGGAATCCAACCGATCGTGGTACGCGCGCGTTTTCGCGGGAGAGCCGGGGATCGATCCCTATACCCGGACCGTTTCCGACGCGTACCAGGATGCGTTCGGCGAAGGCTCGTTCATCGGCAAGGGCATCTACGACGTCGACGCTTTCGAGTCGGCGCTCAAGGGACGTTTCCCGGAAGACCGCGTTCTCAGTCACGATCTGCTGGAAGGAAGCTACGCACGCTCGGGCCTCATCAGCGACGTGCAGCTTTACGAAGCGTATCCGTCGCGCTACCGCGACGACGTCAGCCGCCGTCGTCGCTGGATTCGCGGCGATTGGCAAATCGCCGGGTGGCTGCTGCCGCGGGTTCCGCGTGCACAGGGCGTGAGCGCGAGGAATCCGCTCTCGGTGCTGTCGCGGTGGAAGCTCTTCGACAACCTTCGCCGCAGCCTGGTGCCTTCCGCGTTGCTGCTCCTTCTGCTTGTCGGCTGGAGCGTTCTGGCGCCGGCGTGGGCGTGGACGCTGGCCGCACTCGCCATCCTGTTCGTGCCCCCGTTGATCGCATCGCTGCAGGAGCTGCTGCAAAAGCCGGACGAAGCGCCGCTCATGCGGCACCTCGTCGTCACTTCGCGCGACGCCGCGCTTCGCGCCGTGCAATTCGGCTTCTCGCTGGCGTGCCTTCCCTACGAGGCCTGGTTCAGCCTGGCGGCCATCCTGCGCACGCATTGGCGGATGCTGGTGACGCGAGAGCGGCTGCTCGAATGGACTCCGTCGGGCGTCCAGCGGAGCCCTTACGACGCTTCGCTTGCAGCTTCCTTCCGCTCGATGTGGGCGGGACCGACACTCGCCATCGCCACCGCGGGCTATCTGTCAACCGCACACGGGGCTGCGCTCGCCGTCGCGGCGCCGGTCCTGCTCCTTTGGTTCTTCTCGCCGGTTTTCGCGTGGTGGATGAGTCGCCCGATTCCGCCGCGACCGGTCAGGCTGACGTTCGATCAGACGGCTTTCCTTCGCAAGCTCGCACGCCGGACCTGGGCCTACTTCGAGACGTTCGCCGGTGCGGCGGACCACGGGTTGCCGCCCGACAATTACCAGGAGGGTC
>JAICKU010000023.1 GCA_025927765.1 Burkholderiales bacterium | reverse complement strand
GGCCCGCCCAAGGGCGCGCTGATGCCGCATCGGTGCGTCCTCGGCAACCTTCCCGGCTTCACGCATTCGCACGACGGCTATCCGCAGCGCGGCGATCTCTTCTGGTCGCCGGCCGACTGGGCATGGACCGGCGGGCTCATGGACGCGCTGCTGCCCGCGCTCTATTTCGGCCAGCCGATCGTCGGCTATCGCGGGCGCTTCGATCCGGAGCGCGCGTTTCGGCTGATCGAGCGCTACCAGATCCGCAACACGTTCCTGTTCCCGACCGCGCTGAAGCTCATGATGAAGGCGTACCCGCGGCCCCGGGACGTGTTCGACGTCAATCTGCGCAGCATCATGAGCGCGGGCGAATCGGTCGGCACGACCGTCTTCGAGTGGGCGCGCGCCGCGCTCGGCGTGACGATCAACGAGATGTTCGGCCAGACGGAGATGAACTACATCGTCGGCAACTCGCACACGCTGTGGCCGGCGAAGCCAGGGTCGATGGGACGACCGTATCCGGGGCATCGCATCGCCGTGATCGACGACGACGGCCACGAAGTGCCGCGCGGCGAACCCGGCGACGTCGCGATCCATCGCATCGCGCCCGACGGCACGCCGGATCCGATCTTCTTCATCGAGTACTTCGGCAACCCCGAAGGCACGCGGAAGAAATACAGCGGCGACTGGTGCCGCACCGGCGACGTCGCGATCTGCGACGACGACGGTTACCTGTGGTACCAGGGCCGCGCCGACGACATGTTCAAGGCGGCAGGGTACCGGATCGGTCCGTCTGAAATCGAGAACTGCCTCGTCCGTCATCCGGCCGTCGTCAACGCGGCGGTCGTGCCTTCGCCCGACGAAGTGCGCGGCAACGTGGTGAAGGCGTTCATCGTGCTCGCCGCGGGCCACGCGGCATCGGCTGAGCTCGAAGCGGACATCGCGCAGCACGTGCGGCAGCATCTCGCGCCGTACGAATACCCAAGGGAAATCGAGTTCGTCGACGCGCTGCCGATGACCACGACGGGCAAGGTGCAGCGCAAGGTGCTGCGCGACCGCGAGCGCGCGCGCAAGCTCGGCAGCGAACGGCAGGGCCGCGAAAAGTAGCGTCAGACGCTACGTATCGCTCGCGTCGCGGAAAAGTAGTGCCCGACCCTGCTTTTCGCGGCGCAATGGCGCGACGAACGCGGCGTGCATTGCGACCCACAGCACGGCGGGCACGACGGCGGGCAGGATCAGCGAGCCGAACTGATAGGCGAACGCGATCGCTTCGCGCTGCCAGGCAGCGAATCCCGTCTGCGCGGCAAGGGCGGGACCCGAGGTGATCGCAACGTTCTTCAGCAGATCGGCGATCACGCCCCACGCGACGAAGGGCAACGTGACCGCGTAGCCGATCGCGAGATGCCGGCGCCGATGCGACGCACGCGCGGCGATCGTCAGCGCCGCGAAGAGCGGCCATCCGAACGTGTAGAGCAGCGTATTGACGTCGACGGTGACCGCCCCGGCGATGCCGGGCGACGCCGCGCGCAGCGTCGTGACGAAGGTGACGCCACTGGCCGATTGCTCGACGCTTTGCACGAGGTTGCCAAGGCCGAGCGCGGCGACGAGACGCACGAGCAGCACCGCGGGTGCGACGAGGATCGGTGCTGCGAAGTACCAGACGGCGAACGCCGGCACGAGCAGCGCAAGCGTGCGCAACACGAACGCGCGCAGTCCTGCCGGAACCGGCGCGGCGCCGCCGTCTGCGCGCGGCGCTTCGACGGATCCTCCCGCGTCCATCACGCCATGCGAGGCGACGCAGCCAACGCAAGCGGTCGCGCCGGGATGAGCCGCACCCATACGACCCACACGATCAGCACGTCGAGCATGATCAGCGCCTGCCACACGTAGAGGTGCGCCCACTCGAACACGTCGCGGTTCCAGCGGCCGAGGTAGAACAGGCTCGCGACGCGCACGACGTTCAGCGCCTGCACGGCGACGACGCCGACGACGAGGCCCTGAAAGCGATGGCGCCACGGCGCCGGAAACGCGAGCATCGCGGCAACGAGCACGAACGTCGCCTCGAGACCGTTGCAGCCTGCCTCGATCGCGACGGCGAACGGATCCGCGTGCGAGCCGATCACGTTGCCGCTCGTCGTGATGCTCGCGTCGAACGTGCGCATCAGCACGCCGCACACGCCCGCCACCGCATTCGTCCACGGCGTGACGAGCCAGGCCTGCGCGAACGGCGTCAACTCGAGTCCGAATGCGACCGCGAGCAGCACGACGAACAGGACGAGGAACTTGCGCACCGCGCGATTCTACGCGGCGGCCGCCGAACCTATGCTCTTGCCAGCGGCGGGCTTTGCGCAAAGTAGCGCTCGATGCCCTCCGCGATCGATTCGGCGAAGCGCTGCTGCTGCTTCGGGCTGCGCAGCTTGAGTTCCTCGTCGGGATTGGAGATGAACGCGGTCTCGACGAGGATCGACGGAATGTCCGGTGCCTTCAGCACCGCGAATCCCGCCTGCTCGACGCTGCCCTTGTGCAGCGCATTGTGGGTGCCGATGCCTTCGAGCACTTCCTGCCCGACCTTCAGGCTGTCGCTGATCTGCGCGGTCTGCGACAGATCGAGCAGCGTGCGCGCGAGCACGGGATCGCGCGCGCCGAGGTCGACGCCGCCGATGAGATCCGCGGCGTTCTCCTTCTGTGCGAGCCAACGCGCAGCGGCACTGGTGGCGCCGTGTTCGGAGAGCGCGAACACCGACGAGCCCCGCGCCGACGGCTCGCGAAAAGCGTCGGCGTGAATCGATACGAAAAGATCGGCCTCCACGCGCCGGGCCTTGCGCACGCGCTCGGCGAGCGGCACGTAGAAGTCGTCGTTGCGCGTCATCATCACCCGCATGCGCGCATCGCTCGTCAGCATGTGCGAGAGCTTGCGGCCGATCGCGAGCACGACGTTCTTCTCGTACGTGCCGCGGCGGCCGATCGCGCCCGGGTCCTCGCCGCCGTGCCCGGGATCGATGGCGACCGTGATGCGCCTGGCGCTGGCTTTCGCCTGCGCCTGCTTGCGCTCGTCGTGAGCAGGTCGCACCGCGTGCTTACCGGACGACGCGGGCGGCGTTTGCATGCTTTCACCCTGCAGCAGCGCCATCAGCGGATCGACCGGATGCACCGGGTAGAGGTCGACGACGAGGCGGTGGCCGTATTCGGCGACCGGTGGGAGCGAGAACACCTGCGGCCGCACTTCCGTCTTCAGATCGAGCACGACGCGGAGGAACCCGCCGGCGGGCGTGCCGATGCGAATGCGCGCGATGTAGGGATCGGTGGGCTGCACGTGCGACGCGAGATCGTCGAGCGCGGGCGATGCGTCGACACGCGCGAGGTCGAGCACCACGCGCTGCGGGTCGGCGAGCACCACGAGCTGATGCTCGATCGGCATGCTCGATTCGAAGATCACCCGCGTGTAGTCGTTGGCGGGCCACACGCGCGCCGACGCGATCTTCGATGCGCTCGCCCACGCCGAAGGCAACGCGCCGTACGCGGCCGGCAGCAACAGCCAGCGCATCGCCCGCCGGCGTTCGATCGAAACGCTTACGGGGCCGCCGCCTCGCGCGCGAGCGCGCTCAGGCATCGCTCACCGCGCGCCGAACGGGCGTCGAGGGAAAGCTCGCGGCCACCGGTGGCGACATGCGACAGCGATAATGCGAGGTCCGGCGGCCCGAGCAGGCCCGCCACGCGCTCGGGCCACTCGACGAGCACGATCGCGTCGTCGCGAAAGTAGTCGGCGAACCCGGCATCCTCCCATTCATGGGAACTAGTGAGCCTATAAAAATCAAAGTGATAAAAGTATAAGCTCGAAACTGGATAATGTTCAACCAGCGTGTACGTCGGGCTCTTGATCGGCCCGCCGATGCCGCGGCTACGCAACAACCCGCGCGCGAGCGTGGTCTTGCCGGCGCCGAGTTCGCCCTGCAGCGTGACCACCATGCCGCCCTCGAGCAGCGGGCCGAGGCGCGCGCCGAACCGTTCGGTGGCGTCGGCGTCTTGAAGATGAATCGTCAGGCGTGAATTCGACACAGGCAGGAGCCGCGGGAACGGCGCATTCGGAAGCGAGCCATCGAGCGCTCGCAGCGCGGATCGTCGCGTGGGGACGCGAACTCGGATTCGATGCGATCGGCATCGCCGACACGCATCTCGAGACCGAGGAGGTGCGTCTCCTCGAGTGGCTGGCGGCCGGCCGACACGGCGAAATGGATTATATGGCGCGACACGGCGTGAACCGCTCGCGCCCGGCGGCGCTCGTGCCCGGGACGCTGCGCGTGATCACCGCGCGCCTCAATTACTGGCCGAGCGACGCGGAACACCCGGGCGACGTGCTCGCCGATTCGCATCGCGGCTATGTGGCGCGCTACGCGCTCGGCCGCGACTATCACAAGGTGCTGCGCCAGCGCCTCGCGCGCCTGGTGACGCGCATCGGGGACGACGTTGGCGCGTTCGGCTACCGCGTGTTCACCGACAGCGCACCGGTGCTCGAAGTCGCCCTCGCCACGAAGTCGGGACTTGGCTGGCGCGGCAAGCACACGCTGCTGCTGTCGCGCGACGTCGGCTCGTGGTTCTTCCTGGGCGAGATCTACACGGACCTGCCGTTGCCGACGACGCCCGCAGTGACCGCGCATTGCGGCACCTGCCGCAAATGCCTCGACGCGTGTCCGACCGGTGCGATCGTCGCGCCGTACGAGCTCGACGCGCGCCGCTGCATCTCGTACCTGACCATCGAGCTCAAGGGTGCGATTCCCGAAGCGCTCCGTCCGCTGATC
This sequence comes from Burkholderiales bacterium, assembly GCA_025927765.1. Taxonomy (GTDB): domain Bacteria; phylum Pseudomonadota; class Gammaproteobacteria; order Burkholderiales; family Casimicrobiaceae; genus VBCG01. Next base: position 44,529 of record JAICKU010000023.1, on the reverse strand, counting down.
GGCAATCGCATCTACGGCTGCGACGATTGCCAGCTCGTGTGTCCCTGGAATCGCCATGCCGGCGTCACGCGCGAAGCGGACTTCGCGACCGTGCGCAACGGCCTCGACGGCGCGGCGCTCACCACACTCTTCGCCTGGACCGAGGACGAATTCCTGCGCAACACCGAAGGCAGCGCGCTCCGGCGCATCGGCTACGAGCGCTGGTCGCGCAACGTCGCGGTCGCGCTCGGCAACGCCTCTTACGACGCGTCGATCGTCGCTGCGCTGCTCACGCGCGCCGACGATCCGTCCGCGCTCGTGCGCGAGCACGTGCAGTGGGCGCTCGCGCAGCAGCTCAAACGCGCGACGCAGTGCGCCGCGGCGCCCAGCGGTTGAGGAAATCGACCACGCGCGCCCTGTCGTAGCCGCGCCCCGCCTCGAGCACGCTCGTGTCCTGCGAATGCAGGAGCTCGCCGTTGCCGTCGAGCACGAAGAGGTGCGGATACCCCTTGATCTTCGGCCAGCGCGACAGCAGCGCCTCGTTGCGGTTTTCCTTCGAGAAGTTGACCTTGACCCACACGTAGTTGCGCGCGACCAGCGCATTCACGTCGGCGTTGCCGGCGATCAGCCGGTCGAGGATATGGCACCACGAGCACCATTCGCCGCCGACGTCGACGATCACGCGCTTGCCTTCGGCGCTCGCCGTCGCGACGGCCTGTGCGACGTCGGCAGCCGCGTCGCGCGCGGGGTCGAACTGGTCGTGGAGGCCGGCGGCGCGGGCGGTGGCGGCGAGGGTGAGGAGCGCCAGCGCCGCGATGAAGATCCAGGGGCCAGGATTCAGGGCCCGGAAAAACGTGTCATGCGCTCGCCAGTGCCGAATGCGTTCGATCGTCACAGCCATCGTCGCCCCGAATCGTTGTGATGTTCCCTGGCCCCTTGAATCCTTGCCGCTCAATCCTACCGAACCAGCTGATTCATCGTGACGATCGGCAACATCACCGCGAGTACCAGCACGAGCACGATCGCGCCCATCGCGACGATCAACGTCGGCTGGATCAGCGCCGCGAGCCATGTGAGGCGCCGTTCCGCGTCACGCTCGAGCTCGCCCGCTGCGCGCTCGAGCATGGGCGCGAGCGCGCCGCTCTGCTCGCCGTTGGCGATCAGGTGCACGAGCACCGGCGGGAACACGCGCTGTTCCTTGAGCGCGCGCGACAGCGACACGCCCTCGCGCACGAGCGCGGCCGCGGCACGCGCCGCGTGCGCGAGCGGCAGCATGTGCATCACGACGGCGGCCGCGTCCAGCGCACGCAACAGCGGCGCGCCGCTCGCAACGAGGATCGCGAGCGTGCTCGCAAAGCGCGCAGTGTCGAGGCTCGACGCGAGGCGTCCGGCGCCGGGCATGCGCAACCACCACGCGTGCAAGCGCATCCGCCAACGTTCGCGCTTCATCGCGATCGCCAGCGCGACGGCGGCGGCGACGATGACGCCCGTCCACAACCATGCGGTCGCGCGCAAAAAGCCGCTCGTCGCGATCAGCGCCTGCGTCAGCAGCGGCAGCGTCTGGCGGCTTTGCTGGTACACCGACACGACCTGCGGCACGACGTACGTCACGAGCACGGCGATGACGCCGATCGCGATGATCGTGACGAGCGCCGGATAGATGAGCGCGACGGTGAAGCGTTGCCGCAGCGCGAGGCGCGCGTCGAGGTAGTCGGCGAGCCGCGCCAGCACTTCCGGCAAGCGACCGGTTTCGCTGCCCGCAGTCACGAGCCCGCGATACAGTCGCGGGAACGCGTGCGGATAGCGGCTCATCGCGGCCGGTAGCGATTCACCCGCGACGACGTGCGCGTGCAACGCCTCGACGAGCTTCTTCACGCCGCGATCGTCCGCCTGCTCGCCGAGCGCGACGAGGGCGTGGTCGAGCGGCATGCCCGATTGCACGAGCGTCGCGAGCTGGCGCGTGACGAGCGCGAGCGCGGCGCCCCCGATGCGCAAACGGGCCGCCGGCGATGCCGTTCGCGCCATCTCGATCGTCGTAGGCGTCAGGCCGTCGGCGCGCAGGCGTTCGCGCACCGCACGCGCGTTTTCGCCTTCCAGAAGGCCCGAGCGCAGCCGCCCCTGCGCGTCGACCGCTTCGAAGCGAAACGGCGTCACGGCGTCACGGCGTCATTCGTCGCGCGTGACGCGAGACAGCTCGGCCAACGACGTACGCCCTTCCGCGATCCACCGCGCGCCATCCGCACGCAGCGAACGCTTGCCCGCCCGCTGCGCAGCGTCGCGCAACGCGAGCTCTCCCGCGCCGTCGTGGATCAACCGGCGCATCGCGTCATCGACCTGCAGCAATTCGTACACGCCCGTGCGCCCCGCGAAGCCGCTGCGATTGCACGCATCGCAGCCACTCGCCGCGAACAGCGGCTGCGAGGCCGGCAACGCGAGATCGGCGAGCATGCGCGCTTCGCCGTCGCTCGGCCGCCCGACCACGCGACACGCGGGGCACAGCGTGCGCACGAGCCGCTGGGCGAGCACGCCGAGCAGGCTCGAAGCGAGCAGGTACGGCTCGACGCCCATGTCGGCGAGTCGCGTAATCGCGCTCGCCGCGTCGTTCGTGTGCAGCGTCGCGAGCACGAGGTGACCGGTGAGCGACGCCTGCACCGCGATCTGCGCCGTTTCGAGATCGCGGATCTCGCCGATCATGATCACGTCCGGATCCTGGCGCAGGATCGCGCGGAGCGCGCGGGCGAACGACAGCTCGATGCGTGGATTCACCTGCGTCTGCGCCACGCCGTCGAGCGCGTATTCGATCGGATCCTCGACGGTCATCATGTTCGTCGTGCCGCGCGGCAGGCGCGACAGCGCCGCGTAGAGCGTCGTCGTCTTGCCCGAGCCCGTCGGCCCGGTGACGAGCAGGATGCCATGCGGCTCGCGGATCAATCGATCGACCGCGGCGAGCGTGTCGCTCGCCATGCCGAGCGTCGCGAGGTCGAGCCGTGCCGCTTCCTGGTCGAGCAGCCGCAGCACCACGCGCTCGCCCGCGCCCGTCGGCAGCGTCGACACGCGCACGTCCACCTGGCGGCCGCCGAGCCTCAGCGCGATGCGCCCGTCCTGCGGCAGGCGCTTCTCGGCGATGTCGAGGCCCGCCATGATCTTCAACCGCGACACCAGCGCGCCGTGCAATGCGCGCGGCGGCTCGAGCGCGTCGCGCAGCATGCCGTCGATGCGAAAGCGCACGACGGCGCGCGCTTCGTACGGCTCGAAGTGCAAGTCGGACGCGCGCTCGCGCAAGGCCTCCAGCAGCAGCGCGTTGATCATGCGGATCACCGGCGCCTGCGCGCCGGCGTCGAGCAGATCCTCGCTCGTCGGCATCTCCTGCATCAGCCGCGCGAGGTCCGCCTCGTTCGCCAGGCTCTCGCTCATCGCGACGGCGGCGCCCGCCTGGTTGTAGGCGCGCGCGAGTTCGGCGGCGAACGCCTCGGCATCGACGACGCGCGTGACGAGCGGACGCTTCAGCACGCGCCGCACTTCGGCGAGCGCGTCGACGCTCGCATCGTCGCGCATCAGCACGACCACGTGCTCGCGCTCGTTGCGCCACGCGAGCACGCCGTTCGTGCGCGCGAACGCGTATGGAATGCGCGTCAGCGGACGCGCATCAGTGGAGGGCGGGTCGAGGCTCATCGCTGCCCGCGGGCGGACCGATGCGCACGGGGAGCGGATCACCCGGCGATGCAGCGGCGGGCGTGCCGGGCATCACGCCCTGCGGCGGCATTTGCGGCACCGTCGGATCCTTCCAGAACCAGCGCGGGTCGGACACGCTCTTCGATTGCTCGCCGCGGAGGTACTCGTAACGCTCGCTGGTGATCTCGTGGCCTTCCTTCGTGCCGCGCACGATCGTGGGCTTGAGGAAGATCATCAGGTTCGTCTTCTCCCGGGAGCGATTGTCGTAGCGGAAGAGCGAGCCGAGTCCCGGCAGGTCGCCCGCGTACGGCAGCTTCTGCGTGCCGTCGTTGAAACTGTCCTGAATGAGGCCGCCGAGCACGACGATCTGCTGGTCGTCGACGACCACCGACGATTCGAGCGCGCGCTTCGACAGGATCGGCCCGGCCGCCGAGTTGTCCTCGACGCGCGACACTTCCTGATAGAGCCCGAGCCGGATCGTGCCCCCTTCGGTGATCTGCGGCTTGACGCGCAGCACGAGGCCGACGTCGCGCCGCTCGATCGTCTGGAACGGCTGCACCGTCGCCGTGCCGCCGGTGGTCGCGTACTGGCCGGTAATGAACGGCCGGTTCTCGCCGACGATGATGCGCGCCTCTTCGTTGTCGAGCGTCAGCAGCGTCGGCGTCGACAGGATGTTCGCGCTGGAATCGGTTTCGAGCGCGCGTACCAGCAGGCCGAGGTTGCTGATCACGCCGAGGCCGGGAATCGTGACCGTGCCGTTGATGACGCCGAGATTGAGGCCGTTGCCGAGCGAGCCCAGGTTGATAGACGCGTCGACGATGTTCTGGCCGCCGCCGCGCGCGCCGAAGTTCGTGCCGCCGATGCCTTGAATGCCGGTCCGTGAACGACCGGCACCCGTCAGCACCTGCCACTGGATGCCGAACTCCGCGGCCTTGTCCGACGACACCTCGACGATCAGCGCCTCGACGAACACCTGCGCGCGCCGCGTATCGAGGCGCTCGATCACCGCACGCAAATTGTTGTAGACGGGTTCGGGCGCCATGATGATCAATGCGTTGTTGGCGACGTCCGCCTGGATCATTGCGCCGGCGGCGTTGAACGCCGTCGACGCGGACGGCGCATTCGCCGCGAGCGGACTCGTGGCGGCCGGCGACGTGCCGAAGCTCGTCGTGGTCGTCGCGACTGCGCCCGGCGCCGTGGCAGGCACACTCGTCGTCGTGGTCACCGGCGCCACGGCCGACGCCTTCTCGCCGCCGTACAGCCCGCGCAGCGTTTCGGCGACTTCCGCCGCCTCCGCGTTCTTCAGGTACACGATGAACACGTTGCCGCCCTGCCGCGACGGCGTGTCGAGCTGCTCGATCAGTTGCCGCACGCGCGCACCGCGCGCCGGATTGTCGGCGCGCACGAGAATGCCGTTCGAGCGCGGGTCGGCCACGAGCGCGACGCGCTGTTGCGCTTCGAGCTGCGTGCCCGGCGCGGCGGCGTTTTCCGTGAGCACGCGATTGACGAGCGCGACCACGTCGAGCGCCGACGCGTTCTTGAGATGGACGAGCACCGGCTCGCCCGACGGCGCCTGGTCGAGCGACGCGACGATGCGATCGATCCGCTTCACGTTGTCGGCGTAGTCGGTAACGATGATCGCGTTGTTCGGGATGTAGGCGGCGATCGTGTTGTTTGGCGACACCAGCGGGCGCAGCACGGTGACGAGCTGCGCCGCGGACTCGTAGCGCAGCGGAATCACCTGCGTGACGATGCGATCGCCGCTGGCGCTGACGTTGCCGTGCATGACCGGGCCGGCCTGCGTCTTCGCCTCCGCCTCGGGCACGATCTTCACGACGCCGTCGCTCTCCACGGCAGCGAAGCCCTGCATCCGCAACGCGGAGAGGAACGTCGGATAGACGAGCGACTTCGGCACCGGATGCGCGGACACGATGTTGACGGTACCCTTGACGCGCGGATCGACGAGGAAATTGCGGCCGGTGATCTCGGCGACCGCCTTCACGACCGCGTCGATGTCCGCGTTGACGAAGTTCAGCGTGACGGTATCAGCATCCTGCGCATGGACGGGCCGGAACGAGACGACGAGCAGGAGCAGCGCCAGCGGGCTTACGATGCGCACGAGGGCGCGGAAGGCGCCGCCGCGAGGGAGAAGGCGCGGGGAGTTTCGGACGGCGGCCATCGACGCGATGAGGCGGGCTTTCGGAATCTCGGGCGTCGTCGCCGTCTCGGAGCGCGTCGGGGTCCCGGAGTCGGCGGCGATGATAGCATGGGGTATTCCGTTGTCATCAAACGCGCGGCCGCGGCACGCCATGATCGCGGGCGAGCGTTTCGCGCATACAACAGCGCCTGAATCCAAACGCACGCGTCGCTGCGTCCAACCCTGCGAAACCATCTCCAGGGAGTCCGTCACCCATGCCACCGCTACCCCCGCCCGGCCGCGACAAGGCGCTGCGCCGCGTCGTGCTCGGCAGCGCGCTCGTGCTCGCGCTGGTCGTCGCGGCCGGGGCGCCCGAGCATTCGCCGGTCGCGACGCCGTTCCCCGAAGTGTTCGCGCAGGCCGACGCGGCCACCGCCGCTCCGCCCCCGCCTGCGCCCGAAATTGCGCCCGTGCCGCCGGTGCCCCCCGTGCCTCCGGCCGGCGCGGCCGGCAGCGAAACGACCGCCCCGGATACGACGATCAAGCGCGATCACCACGGCATCATCATCGAGAAGGGCGACAGGAAAGTGCGCGTCGAAGGCTTCGGCGTCGGCGACCGCGAGTACGACTCGTTCGCGCAGTTCATGCACGACGCCCCGTGGCTTGCCGGGATGTTCTTCGTGGCCACGCTGACGCTTTTCCTCGTGCCGCTTCTGATCGTCGTGCTGCTCGTCTGGTACAAGCTGCGCAAGAACCGTCAGGCGAACGAGACGATGCTGAAGCTCGCCGAACGTGGCGTCGTGCCATCGCCGACGGCGATGGATGCGGTCGCGAGCGGCAACACGGCCACCGTCGCCGCAGCCGCCGACGCTGCGGCGAACCCTGCCTACAATCACGCGCTCGCGCTGCGCCGCAAGGCGGTGTCGTCCGACCTGCGCAAGGGCGTGTTCCTCACCGCGATCGGACTGGCACTGCTCCTGTGGTCGATCCTGGACGACGGGTCGGTCAACAGCGTCGGCCTGGTCCTCCTGTTCCTCGGGCTCGCCTACTGCGTGCTCTGGTTCTTCGAAGATCGCAACGTGCCGCAGGGCACGCCGCCGGCAGGGAGTTGGCGTGACGGATGACGTCCACCGGCGCGCACGACGTTCCCGATGCGCAACTGATCGCCCGTTGCGTCGTCGGGGACGATCGCCACGCGTTCGCCGAGCTCGTCAAGCGGCACCAGTCGGGCGTGCGCGCTGCCTTGCGCAAGCTGACCGCGGGCAATCAGGCGCTCGCCGACGACCTCGCGCAGGACACGTTCGTGCTCGCATGGCGCAACTTGAAGTCGTTCCGGCAGGAAGCGCGGTTCTCGACGTGGCTCTACCGCATCGCGACGAACTGCTGGCTCGCGCATGTGCGGAAGCGGCATGAGGAACTGCTGGGCGACCGTGACGCGGAGATCGACGCCGACGAAGTCGACGACGGCTCGCGCGACGGCGGCAGCGGCGATCATGCCCCGGGAACCACGATGAAGATCGACCTCGAGCGCGCCCTCGCGCGCCTCTCCGAGGCGGAACGGGCGGCGATCGTGCAGTGCTACCATAACGACCTGTCGCACGAGGAAGCGGCCTACGTGCTCGGCTGTCCGGTCGGCACGGTCAAGACGCACATCCTGCGCGGCAAGCAGAAGCTCAAGGCGGCGCTCGCCGCGTGGGCGCCTTCGGAAGTGGCGCGATGACCAACGCGAATGCCCCGATGCCCTCGCCGTCGTTCGCAACGGACGACTGGCTCGACCGCGTGCTCGCCGACGATGCGCGCGAGCATGCGGCTCACTACGTTCAGGACGACGGGTTCACCGCCGCGGTCATGCAGCGGCTGCCGGCGCCCGTCGCCTTGCCCGCGTGGCGGAAGCCCGTGGTGGTCGCGCTGTGGCTGGTCGCGGGAGTCCTGCTGGCGTCGATGCTCCCGCAGGCGATGCAGGACCTCGCGCGCGAAGCATTCAGGGTCGTCGCCGCGAAGCCGGTGACGCTGTCGATGCTCGGCATGCTCCTCGCCGCCATCGGCATCGTCACCTGGACCGGCACGGCGCTGGCGCTGAGGCGCGACTGACGAACCACGCCATGCGTCGGCGGCCCCCGCGAACGCAGACCCGGAAAACGATCGAGTCGCGCCCCGCCGTCGTACGGCCCGGCGTCAGTCCGTCAGCGTGAAGTTGATCTCCACGGACGCCTGATACTTCGCGCCTTCGGCGGCGCACTTCCAGTCGGACAGCGTATCGCGCACCACGCGATCGAACACGCGCGGCGGGTTCGAATTGACGATCCGCACGTCGGTGACGTTGCCCTTTTCGTCGATCGTCAGCACGGCGTCGACGCGACCCTTCTCGACGTGCGCACGGATCGCTTCACGCGGGAACGCCGGCGGATCGCGCTTCGTGCACGACACGCCCTGGCGGATCGCCGGCTTCGGCGGCGCCGGCGGCGCGGGCGGCGCGATCACCACCGGGGGCGGCGGCGGCGCGATCACCACCGGTTCGGGCGGCGGCGTCGGCGCGACGTTGGCGATGACCGGCGGCGGCGCCATCACCGGCGGGGGCACCTCGGGCGGCGGCACGTAGGGCTGCTCGATCACCTTGGGCGGCGGCTCGCCCCGCTTCTGCGGCGGCGGCGGCGGGGGTGGCGGCGGCGGGGGCGGCGGGGGCCTCACCTCGTCGATGATCTGCGCCGTCAACGGCTTCTTCACGATCTGGACCACCTTGGTCCCGAGGCCGGTCAGGAGCGCGTAGATGATGACCGCGTGGAAAAGGATCACGAACGCGATCCCGACCATGTGGCGCGTCGGGTCGCGCTGCTGGCGTGCGAAATCCATTGGGTTTCTTCGATTCCTGTCCGGCGCGCGGCTATTCGCCGATGAACTGCTCGCTGCCGACGATGCCGATCTTGGTCAACCCGAGTCGCTGCGCCGACGCCATCACGCCCGCCACCACGCCGTACTTCGCAAGCTTGTTCGGGCGCAGGTGCACTTCGGGCTGCACGGCTTCGTGCGCGGCCGCGGTCATCTTCGCCTCCAGCTGCGCGCGGTCCGGAACGACTTCGCCGTTCCAGTAGACCTTGCTCTGGTCGTCGATATCGAGCTTGACCACTTCGGGCAGCGCGATCGGCGGCGGCGGATTGCCGATCGGGAGGTTCAGGTTCACCGCGTGGAGCTGGATCGGGATCGTGATGATCAGCATCACGAGCAGCACGAGCATCACGTCGATCAGCGGCGTCGTGTTGATGTCGATCATCACGTCCATGTCGCTGGAGCGGCTCGGCGCGCCTACGTTCATCGCCATTTCAGAGTCCTGCGTTGATTCGCATCAGCCCGCCGCCGCACTGCGCGGGGGCGGCTCGGTGATGAACGAGATCTTCGAGATGCCCGCGCGCTGGCAGGCGTACACGACGCGACCCACGCCCGCATAGTTGCCGCGCGAGTCGCCGCGGATCTGCACTTCCGGCTGCGGCGACAGGTTCGAGATCTTCTTCAGCCGGTCGACGAGCGTGTCGGTGTTCGGCATCTTGAGATCGTTCCAGTAGATCTGGTCGTTCCGGTCGACCGAGATCACGATGTTCTCGGGCTTCGTCTCGCGGATCTCGTTGCGCTCCTTCGGCAACTCGACCGGCACCGTCATCCGCACCACCGGCACGGTGATGAGGAAGATGATCAGCAGCACCAGCATCACGTCGACGAGCGGCGTGGTGTTGATCGCCGAGATCGCTTCCTCTTCCTCCCCCGACGGGGCGCCTACGTTCATCGCCATGGCCCGGTCCCGCCTCGTCCTGCGATCAGGCCGCGGCCCGGGCCGGCGATTGCGTCGCCGACAGCAGCACCGCGTGGAGGTCGGCGCCGAAGCTCCGCACGCGATCCATCGATGCCTTGTTGCGGCGGATGAGCCAGTTGTAGCCGAGCACCGCGGGCACCGCGACCGCAAGGCCGATGGCCGTCATGATCAGCGCTTCACCGACAGGGCCCGCGACCTTGTCGATCGACGCCTGGCCGGCGATGCCGATCGCGGTCAGCGCGTGATAGATGCCCCACACCGTGCCGAACAGCCCCACGAACGGGGCGGTGGAACCGACGGTCGCGAGGAACGCGAGGCCGTCCTGGGTGCGGCTCTGGATGTTGTCGATCGCGCGCTGGATCGACATGCTGACCCAGGTGTTGATGTCGACGCTGCCGAGCAGGCCTTCGTGCTTGGTCGTCGCCTCGAGTCCCGATTCGGCCATGAAGCGGTACGGGCTGCCTTCCTTCAGTTCCGTCACGCCCTTCTGGATCGACGCCGCCTTCCAGAACGTGCGGTCGGCAGCGCGCGCCTGCCGGTTCATCTTCGCCTGCTCGTAGAGCTTGGTCACGATGATGTACCAGCTGCCCGCGGACATCAGGACGAGGATGCCGAGCGTGATGCGCGCGACGAGGTCGCCGCCCTTCCACAGCGCTTCGAGGCCGTACGGGTTCTCGATGAAGTCGGTCGTCGTTTTCGAGGCGCCGGACGCCGCCGCCGCTGGCGCGGCCGGTGCAGCGGCAGGCGCTGCGGGCGCCGCGCTGTCCGCCGGGGCAGTCGTGGCCGGCGCCGTCGTGGTTTGTGCCTGCGTGGCGAGCGGGGTGGCCGCGATCGGCAGCGCGAGCAGCAGGGCCGCGGCGAGATTCGCCAGGCGGTTCATCTTCAACATGTTGTCTCCATGCGAATGTTGGTCAACGATCTTTCCGCTGTCGTCGAAGAGCACGGAACGGCGCCTCGCGCTGCACATCGCGCGGCGAGGGCCTTTCGCGTTCCCCTTGCGTCTGGCCGGTGCGATTCGTTCGCGGGTCGGGACGGCGCCGCCGCGAGCGGCGAGGCGCGACTTGCACCCGCGGGCGTGCACCTGAAACATCCTGGCCGCGTTTTCCACGGACGCAGGTTGCGTCGGAAAATCGCGGGATTTTACACAATGGCGCCCGGAAGTCCATCGAACCCGTGAAGTTGCTTTTGCGCGCCGGGCCGGTGCCGGCGCATTTCATCGCGCCGCGGCGCCATTCCACGCGCCGCTGCGCGCGCTTCGTCGCATGTCGATTGCCCGCGTCGCGCCGGACACGCACGATGCGACCCACGTACTCGCGCGCTGTCCGGATGCAGGAACCGATCGATGAATCCGGCCGCGCGGTCCGCCGCATCGAACCGACGTAGGCACTCGTTAAACCAGGAGCTTCGCGATGAACCGCTACGACCCCCGCACCCCGCGAGCGCTCGCAGGACTCGCCGCCGCCGCGATCACCAGCGCCACGCTCGCGCTCGCCGTCGTGCTGCCGGCGACCTCGCTGCCGATCGCCACGCCGGAAGACATCGCGACGCGCGTGACGAGCGAGCAATGCATTGCCCCTACCGACAGCGCCATCACCGAGATGAGCGTCCTCGCCGAGCGTCACCCGCACGCGATGCCGCTCGCGGAGTCGCGCGCGGCGGTGCCCGGTACCCAAAGTTGATCGTGGGCACGAGCGTCCCGCCCCGTGCGCGCCTTGCGGCCGCGAGCGCGCAGCCCTCAGTGCACGAGCGGCACCGTCGACGCGATGTCGTAGTCGCGGATCGCCTGCAGCTTGTCCTCGAGTTGCAGGTAGCGCGCGACCTTGATCGGCGGCAGCGAGCGCATCAGGCGATTGCGTAACGTGCGCCTGGCCTTGGCCTCGGCGTCGTCGATCGCCATCAGTTCGGCGACGAGCCGCTTCGCCGCGAGGTTCGTCATCTTCTGCTCGCGAAACATCAGGCCTTCGAGCGCGAGCACGCGACGCCGGTTCGTCTCGTCGAGCGAGCGCTGGTACGTGTCGTAGATCGGCCAGAAGCGCTTCGCTTCGGCATCGGTCAGGTGCAGCGTGTCGGCAACGAGCGCGCGCTTGTCCACCTTCGCTTCCTCGCGCAGCTTCGGCATGTCGGTGACGTCCGCCGCGGCCTGCGCGGCGTTCGCAGCGGTTTGCGCGATGGCGAGCGGCGCGGCCAGCGACGCGACGCCGACGAGCGCGATCATTGCGATTCGTTTCATGGATGATCCCTCGGCTTAAAAAAAAGGGGGCCGAAGCCCCCTCCAGTGTTGCTGCGGTACTGCCGTTCTTCGTTGCTTATTTGAACGTGTAGGTCACGCTGCCGTAGACGAAGCGGCCACGCGGGTCGTAGTACGTCGGGTCGAACCCCACGATGAACGTGCTTTGCTGGTTCGACACCGGCGGGTTGGTATCGAACAGGTTCTTCACGCCGAGCGTGAGCTTCAGGTTCTTGAAGCCCGTGTACGAACCCTGCAGGTCCCACAGCGACAGCGCGCCGACCTTGCGCAGGTTGCCGTCGAGGTCGGTCTGCTGGTCGATGTACGACGTCTGGTACGTGTTGGCGAGCGTGGCGGACCACGGACCCTGGTCCCACGTCAGCGACGCATACTGCTTCCAGCGCGGGATCACGCCGGTCACGACCTGGCCGTACGAGTTGCCGACCGCGCTCGTGTACGAGCCGTCCGGATTCTGCCCGTCGTACTTGGTGTAGTACGTGCCGGAGACATCGAACGACAGGCGGCCCCAGCCCTGGATCGGCGTGCGGTAGTGACCCTCGATGTCGATGCCTTCGATCTTCTCTGCGCCGATGTTCACGTACGTCTGCAGGATCGACAGGATGCGACCCGGCAGCGGCGAGCCCGGCTCGGCCGGCGCACGCGTGACGAGGTTGCCGAACGAACCGAGGTCGCCCAGGATCGTGAGCGGCGAGATGCCGTTCTGGATGGCGTTGGCGAGGTTGATCTTGAACCAGTCGACGCTGATCGACGAGTTCGGGATCGGCTCCCACACGATGCCGGCCGTGGTTTGCTCGGACGTTTCCGGCTTCAGGTTGCGATTGCCGCCGAACAGCACACCGAACTGCGTGCTGCAGTCGAAGCCGGTGTCGCCGGTGACCGGGCAGCGGATCGGGTCGGACAGGCCCGGCTGCGACACGCCGCTGATGTTCGGCGTGAAGAGCTGGTACAGCGACGGCGCGAGGAAGCCCGTGCCGTACGAGCCCCGCAGCAGCACCGTACGCGTCGGCTGGTAGCGCAAGCTGAATTTCGGGTTGGTGGTGCTGCCGAAATCGCTGTAGTGGTCGTAGCGAACGGCGACGTCGGCCTCGAGCGACTTGACGATCGGGATATTGAACTCGGTGAACGCCGCCCACTGGTTGCGCGAGCCCGACACGTTCTTGATCTCGCCGCCGTAACCGGTGATGAAGCCTTCCTGGATCGCCTCGGCCATTTCCTGCGTCAGCGTTTCGTGGCGGCCTTCGATACCGACGGCCATCGCCAGCGGGCCCGCCGGCAGCTTCCAGATTTCACCGGACGACTTCAACTGGCCGCCGTAGAGCTTCGACGTGCCCTTGATCGTGTCGCCGACGAAGTTCGTGGCGCGCAGTTCGTTGACGATGTCAGGCGTGTTGGGCCCGAACAGGTTCACGCGGCCGCTGTTCAGCAGCGGCAGCAGCAGCCGGTAATCCTGGAAGCCGCCGTTCAGATGCTCGCGCGTGGTGCCTTCGGCATAGTTGAACGAGCCGTCCCAGTCCCAGTTGAACGCGTTGCCCTTGACGCCGAAGATGCCCTGCCAGTGCTCGTTGGTGTCCGTCTGGTCGCGCAGGCCGTTGTCGAACGTGCGGTAGCGCACGTTGAGCGGCTCGCCGTCGACGCCCGCCTCGGCCGCCGCCGCATGCGGATAGAACGGGCTGTCGGGGTTTATGGTGACCGTGGCGGTGAGATCGCCGCCGGGGCCGTACGCGAACAGGTTCGACACCGGACCCGGCTGGATGATGAGGCGCGTTTCGTCGTGCGAGTACAGCCCCATCGCGTACGCCTGCCAGTCGCGGTTGATCTGGAAGTTGCCGCTGCCGAACAGGTTGTACGTCTTCTCGCGCGGGATCATGTTGACGCCCGGCACGTTCGACGGATCGAAGTAGCAGTTCATGCCGACGATGTCGTCGTTCTCGAACGTCGACGGGCGGCACAGCCGCGCTGCGACGGACGGCGGCTGGTCGTTGATCCGCACGCCGTTCAGCACCGCACCGATGCCGCCCGTCGTGATGCGGCCCGGGAACGTGTTGCTCGACAGGCCGATCAGCCCGATGTCGGGACGATACGAGCTGTTCGAGAATTCGCGGTCGACCTGGTCGAGCGACTTCTGCTCGTTGTACGAGCCCGACAGGAACACGTTCCAGCGGTCGCGCGCGAGGTCGCCAAAGCCAGCCGACACCGTGCCCTGCCACTGCTCGCCGCCGTGCCCGCGCGTGGGGGCGCCGTAATAACCGGTGACCTCTGCGCCGGTGTAGTCGGTGCGGGTGATGAAATTGATGACGCCGGCGATGGCGTCGGAGCCGTAGATGGCCGACGCGCCATCCTTCAGGATTTCCACGCGCTCGATCGCCGCGAACGGGATCGACGAGAGGTTCACGCCCTGCACGCCCTGGATTTCACCCGAGAACCCTTCGAGGCGGTGCCCGTTCAGGAGCACCAGTGTGCGACCGCCGCCGAGGCCGCGCAGCGACGCCGTTTGCGCCGACAGCGTCGTGGCGCCGACCGAGTTCGCGACGCTGACCGCGCCAAGGCTGTTGTTCGCCGAAATCTGCTGCAGCAGTTCCATCGGCGTCGTCGCGCCGGACTTCTCGATCTCCTGGCGCGTGATCACGGTGACGGGCAGCGCGCCCTCGCCTTCGACGCGCTTGATGTTCGAACCCGTCACCTCGACGCGAATGTCGGGGCGGGCTTCGGGCCTCGTGTTCGACGGCACGTCCGGGTTCTGCACCTGCGCGAATGCACCCGTGACGGCCATCGCGCCACCCACGCCCACGATGCAGGCGAGCGCAGCCGCGACCTTCTTACGCTGGAAACTCATTTTTAAAACCCCCAAAGGAAAGTGGTACTGGAAGGGACGAAATTTCGCCTTTCGGCACGCAGTAGCAACGTTACAACAGCGTTGTTTCACGCAGCAATGAAACTCCCCGACACCTTGCCCGCGAGCGTCACTTTTGTTGCAATTTCGCCAACATGCCCATCCGCCACGCCGGCCGCGCCGACCTGCCGGCCATCGTTGCCATCTACAACGCGTCGATCCCGGGACGCATGGCCACGGCCGACCTGGCACCGGTCGACGTCACCTCGCGTGAGGCGTGGTTCGCCGAGTTCGACATGGGCCGCCGGCCGCTCTTCGTCTCGACCGTCGACGGCGCGCACGACGTGGCCGCGTGGCTTTCGCTGCGCTCGTTCTACGGCCGCCCGGCGTACGGCGAAACGGTCGAAGTGGGTCTTTACACCGCGCCCGCGGCGCAGCGCCAGGGCCACGGCCGGCGCCTGCTCGCGCACGCGCTCGCGGCCGCGCCTTCCCTCCGCGTTACGCGGCTTCTCGCCTTCACTTTCGCGCACAATGCGCCGAGCCTCGCGCTGTTTCGCGGCTTCGGTTTCGCCGATTGGGGTCGCTTGCCCGGCGTGGCGAATCTCGACGGCGTGCGTCGCGACCTGCTGATCCTCGGCTACGCGTTGTGATCGTGCAACAACCCGACGGTGGGGACGCCAACGCCTCTTCGTTCCGGATCGTGCCCGCCACGCCGGCGGACCTCCCGGGCCTGCATGCGCTCGTCCGGGCGCTTGCCGAATACGAGCGGCTCTCCGACGTCTGCACGTCGACCGAGGCCGATCTCGCGGCCGCGCTGTTCGGCCCTCGGCCTGTCGCGGAGGCGCTGATTGCACGTCTTGACGCGAATTCCCGGGTCGCCGCCGGATTTGCCCTGTTTTTTCATACTTACTCGACGTTCCTGGGCCGCCCGAGCCTCTGGCTGGAAGACCTTTTCGTGCGGCCCGAGCACCGGGGCGCGGGCATCGGGCAGGCACTGATCCGCACGCTCGCCGGCATCGCCGCCGATCGCGGCTGCGGCCGCTTCGAGTGGGCGGTGCTCGACTGGAACACGCCGGCCATCCGCTTCTACGAGTCGCTCGGCGCCGCGGTCCTGCCGGACTGGCGGATCGCCCGCGTCACCGGCGAGTCGATCGTCCGCCTGGCTGGCCGCTGACACGCGCCGTCATGGCGGCGGCTGCGATAATTCGGCATGGACCTCCCCCGCATCTCCCTCGACGCCGACTTCTGGTCGCTCCGCTTCGTCGACGCGCGCGGCCAGTCGTACGCCGTCCGCAAGAACGTGCCGCAACCGCTCGTCCTCGCGACCGACAGTGGCGTCATGGCCACTGTCTATGCCGACGGCGGTTACGGGTACGCAGCGACGCCCGACACGTCCGAAGCGGGGCTGCGCGAGGCGCTCGAGCGCGCGGCGGCCTGGGCGCGCGCGACGGCGCGCTACGCGATCGACGACTCGCGCACGCTCCCGCGGCCGGCGCCGCGCGGGGAGTACGCGTCGCCGTCGCTCGCATCCAAGCTGCCGTCCCCTGCCGAGTGGTACGACATGCTTGGCCACGCGTCGCGCCTCGCCGGCTGCGACGCCCGCATCGTCGACTGGGAAGCGCTCGTCGACGTGCGCGAGGAGACGCACCGGCTCATCACGAGCGAAGGCGGCGAGGTGGTCCAGCGCTTTCGCTTCCTGTTTCCGTCGATCGGCGTCACCGCGCACGCGAACGGCGTCACGCAGCAACGCTCGCTGAACGGCTACCGCGGCATCTGCCAGCAGGGCGGGCTGGAAATCCTCGCGCGCTTCGGCTTCGCGGACGCGGGCACGCGCATCGCGCAGCAGGCCCTCGAACTGCTCGCAGCACCCAACTGCCCGTCGGGGCGCATGGACGTGCTGCTGGCACCCGACCAGATGGTGCTGCAGATCCACGAGTCGATCGGGCACCCGCTCGAGCTCGACCGCATTCTCGGCGACGAGCGCAACTTCGCCGGCACGAGCTTCGTGACGCCCGACATGTTCGGCACCTACCAATACGGCTCGGCGCTGCTGAACATCACGTTCGACCCGACGCGACCCGAGGAGCTCGCGAGCTACGCGTACGACGACGAAGGCTCGCGCGCCGAAAAGACCTTCCTGATTCGCGGCGGGCTCCTCGAACGCCCGCTCGGCGGCGCCATCTCACAGGCACGCTCGGGATTGCCGGGTGTTGCCAACGCCCGGGCCGACGGCTGGAACCGCCCCCCGATCGATCGAATGGCGAACCTCAATCTCGAACCGGGCGACGCGACGTTCGACGACCTCGTCGCGAGCATCGAGCGCGGCGTGATGATGGAGACGAATTCGTCGTGGTCCATCGACGACTCGCGCAACAAGTTCCAGTTCGGCTGCGAGCGCGCGCGCCTGATCGAGAACGGCGAGCTCGGCGCCGTCGTGAAGAACCCGAATTACCGGGGCGTCAGCGCGAAGTTCTGGCGCAGCCTCGCGCGCGTCGGCAACGCCGACACCGTGCGCGTCCTCGGGACGCCGTTCTGCGGCAAGGGCGAGCCGGGGCAGTCGATCCGGGTGGGGCACGCAGCGCCGGCGTGCGTGTTCACCGACGTCGACGTATTTGGCGGGGAGATTTGAGCGTGGAGGCCTATTTCGACACGCTCGCCCGCGCCGCCGACGCGGCGCTTCGCGCGGGTGAAGCGCATACGATGAGCTTCGCCGGCGAAGCCACCGATTTCGTGCGCATGAATCGCGGCAAGGTGCGCCAGCCCGGCCATGTCGAGCAGCGCAGCGTCGCGCTGCGGCTCGCCAACGGCGCGCGTCACGCGTCGCATCTGCTGACGTTGACGGGCAGCGCGACGATCGATCGCGACGCGATCGCGTCGGCCGTCGCGCAATTGCGCGGCGCGCTCGCATCGCTGCCGGAAGATCCGCACCTGCTGCTGCCCGACACGGTGACGTCGTCGCGCAGCCTACGGAGCGCGACGGTTCCGCCGGCCGCAGCGATCGTCGACGACGTGCTGACGCTCGCGAAAGGGCACGATCTCGTGGGCATGCTCGCCACCGGCGCCGTCCATCGCGGCTTCGCCGATTCGCGCGGCCAGCGCAATTGGCACGCCGTCGACACGTTCAACCTGCAGTGGAGCCTCTATCACCGCGCCGACAAGGCGGTGCGCTCGTCGTACAGCGGCCTCGACTGGAGTGCGGACGAACTGCGCACGCGCGTCGCGGCGACGATCGATCAGCTTGCGCTCGTCAGCCGGCCGGCAAAGACCATCGCCCCTGGTCAATATCGCGCGTTCCTGACGCCCGCGGCGATGCAGGAGATCACCGACCTGCTGCATTGGGGTGGCTTCTCGGCGCGCGCGCTCGAGACGCAGCAAAGCGCGCTCGCGAAGATGCGCGCGGATGCCCGTTTCGATCCACGCGTCGCGTTCAGCGAAGACATCGCGGACGGCGTGGCGCCGGCGTTCCAGAACGACGGCTTCGCGCGCCCGGCCAATACACCGCTGATCACGGACGGCAAGCTCACGGGCGCACTCGTCTCGCCGCGCACGGCGCGCGAGTTCGGGCTCGCGACCAACGGCGCGAACGCGAGCGAATCGCCGGAAGCGCTGTCGATGGCGGCCGGCGACCTCGCGGCGGGCGACGTGCTCGCGGCCCTCGACACCGGGCTCGCGATCGGCAACCTCTGGTACCTCAACTACTCCGATCGGCCGGCAGCACGAATGACCGGCATGACGCGCTTCGCGACGTTCTGGGTGGAAGGCGGGAAGATCGTCGCGCCTGTCGACGTGATGCGCTTCGACGACACGCTGTTCCGCATGCTCGGCGACAACCTCGAGGCGCTGACGGCGAAGCGCGAGATGTTGCTCGAGGCGAATACCTACGGCGAGCGTGTGCTGTCGAGCGTGACGCTGCCGGGCGCGCTGCTGCGATCGTTGAGCTTCACGCTGTAGCGATAATCAGGGTCGGCCCTCGTTTCCGCGAATATCGAGGAGGATCCGACCCTCATCGTCGCGTAGCAGTCAGCGGCCCCAGCGGAGCGCGAGCGGCGCGACTTCCCGCGCGAGTTCGAGCAGGCCCGCGCGCGTTTGCGGGTGCAGCGGCGCGAGCGGATGGCGCACGGCGTCGCTCGCGATCACGCCGCCCTCCTTCATCACCGTCTTCGTCGCGCGCAGCCCGCACTGGCGGTTCTCGTAATTGATGAGCGGCAGCACGCGCGCGTACGCGCGCGCGGCGTCGTCGCGGCGCCCGGCGAGATAGTCGCGCACGATCGGGCCGATCAGGTCCGCCAACAGCGCACTCGGCATGGTGCCGGTGGCGCCGGCGTCGAGATCGGGCATCAGCGTGATCGATTCCTCGCCGTCGAACGGTCCGGCGATCGCATCGCCACCGGCTTCGATCAGCGCACGCAGCTTCGCGGCCGCGTTCGGCACTTCGACCTTGAAGTAGCGCACGCTCGGCACTTCGCGGGCGAGCCGCACGAGGAACGGCACCGAGAGCACGACGCCCGACAGCGGCGCGTCCTGCACCATCAGCGGCAGGTCGGCCGCCTCGGCGATGCGCGCGTAATGCTCGACCACGCCCTCGTCGTCGGCGCGAAGGTTCGTGCCGTGATACGGCGGCATCAGCATCAGCATCGCCGCGCCCGCCTTCGCTGCGCGCTGCGCACGGTGCGCGGCAATCCGCGTGCTGAAGTGGCTGATGGTCACGATCACCGGCACGCGCCCGGCGACGTGCGACAGGCAAAGCTCGAGCAGCGCGTCGCGCTCCGCATCGGACAGCAGAAACTGCTCGGAATAGTTGGCGAGGATGCAGATGCCGTCCACGCCCTGGTCGACCATGCAGTCGAGCACGCGCCGCTGCGAATCGAGGTCGAGTTCGCCGTCGTCGCGAAACGGCGTGGGTGCGATGGGATAGACGCCACTGAACGCAGCGTCGCGGCCTGCCTGCTTCCTGCTCTGCATCATTCGACTTTCACGTTGGCGTCGCGGATCACCTTGCCCCAGCGAGCGATCTCGCGTTGGAGCAGACCGCCGAACGCCGCGGGCGGATGCGCTGCGACGGGATCGACGCTCATCTTGCGGAATTTCTCGAGGATATCAGGCGACGCGAGCGCCTTCATGATCTCGGCATTGACGCGATCGACGATCGGCTGCGGCGTGCCCGCCGGCGCGAGCACGCCGAACCAGGTGGCGACGGTCAGATCGGGATAGCCTTCCTCGACGATCGTCGGCACGTCGGGCAGTTGCGGATTGCGCTCGCGGGCGAGAATCGCGAGCGGCCTCAGCTTGCCGGCCTTGATCTGCGGCAGCGCGGCGATCACGCCGGTGGACATGAACTGCGTCCGGCCGCTGATGAGATCGGACATCGCCGGCGGAATGCCGGCGTAGGGAATCATCTCCATCTTCAGGCCCGTTGCGTGCGCGAACATCTCGGTGCTCAAGTGCGTCACGGAGCCCACCGACGTGCCCGCATACGAGAGCTGGCCCGGCCGCGCCTTGGCGTACGCGATGAATTCCTCGAGCGTATGCACCGGGACGGCATTCGGCACGACCAGCACGAACGACGCGGTGCCGAGGTTCGCCACTGGCGTGAAGCTTTTCATCGGGTCGTAACGCAGCTTCGACGGCTGCAGGCTCACCTGCGTGGCGAACGGCACGCTCGTCGCGAGCCACGTGTAGCCGTCGGGCGCGCTCTTCGCCACGAGTTCCGCGCCGATGTTGCCGTCGGCGCCCGTGTGCGTTTCGACGACGATCGGCTGGCCGAGCGCCGACGAGATCTTCTCGCCCACCATCCGCACGACCACGTCGAGCTGTCCGCCGGCGGGAAACGGCACGACGATCCTGATCGGCCGCGACGGCCACGCGTCTTCCGCGGCAGCGGCGAACGGCGCAGAGGCCGCGCAAAGCGCGGCGATCAGCGCAAGCAGCACACGTTTCATGGTTGTCTTCCTCGGAAGCGGAAATCAGGCGATGTATTGCGGTCGGGATCGGACTGCGGCACCGGCGCGTCCGCCGCGATCAGCGCCTGCTGCTTGAGCTCGGCCCAGAAGTCCGCGGGGATGCGTGCTTCGCAATGCGCGCGATTCGCGTCGGCTTCGCGGCGGCCTCGCATGCCGGTGACGACGCTCGCGACCGCCGGATGCGCCAGCGGAAACTGCAAAGCTGCGGCCGCCAGCGAAACGTCGTATCGCGCGCACACCGCTTCGATGCGTTGGGTACGCGCTGTAATGTCCGCGTCCGCCGCCGTGTAGAAGTACGTCGCGCCGGGGCGTGCACCCGTGGCGAGAATGCCCGAATTGAACGGCGCGGCCATCAGGACCGAAATGCCGCGACGCAGGCAATCGGGCATGAACGTTTCGAGCGCGCCGTGATCGAGCAGCGTGTAGCGGCCGGCGAGCATGAAGCAATCGAAGTCGCCGTCGGCCGCGAAGCGCAGCAGGATGCTCCAGTCGTTGACGCCGACGCCGATCGCTCGAATGACGCGCGCATTGCGCAATTCGGCCAGCGCGCGGTACGCGCCGTCCATCGCTTCGCGATAGCGCTGCTCGACGAGATCGCCCTGCCAGCGGCGATTGACGTCGTGGATCAGCGCGATGTCGATGCGATTGGTGCCGAGGCGTTGCAGGCTGTGCTCGAGCGAGCGCAGCGTCGCGTCGTAGCCGTAGTCGAACGCCACCTCGAACGGCTCCGCGCCGCAGGCAAGGCCGCCCGCATCCGTCGTGACGGGCTGCAGCAGGCGTCCCACCTTGCTCGACACGACCACCGAGCGACGGTCGACGCGGCGCAGCGCTGCGCCGAGTCGAAGCTCCGAGACGCCGAGGCCGTACAGCGGCGCCGTGTCGAAATAGCGGAGGCCCGCGGCATACGCCGCGTCGAAGGCGTCGGCGATCGACGCGTCGCTGTCGGCGGGGTCGCGACTGCCGAACGGCAGCGCGCCGTAGCCGAGTTGCGAAACGAAGAGATCGAGCCGGCCGATGCGGCGTGTGGCAGCAGGATCGAAACCCATCGGATCGTGCGCGTCGGCGTCAGCGCGCGGCGCGCACCTGCACGCCCGCCTGCTCTTCGCGGAGCTTCAGCAGCACGCCGACGTCGTCGTCCTGCATGCCGCGACGCACGCCTTCGTCGACGCTCGCGAGTGCCGCGCGTCCGACGGGCGCGTGCACGCCCGCCTTCTCGGTCATCGCGAGCGCGAGCCGGCAATCCTTCTGCGCGAGCTTCAGCATGAAGCCCGGATTGAAGTCGCCGGTGAGCGGCCGCTTCGGCAACGCGATCGCGAGCGCGTTGTTCCACGCCATCGTCGTCTTCAGCACGCTCATCATCGTGTCGAGCGCGAGGCCCGACTTCGTCCCCGTCACCAATGCCTCGATCGAGGCCTCGGACACCGCCGTCGCGAGCAGGTTGTTGATGAGCTTCATCGTCTGCCCCGCGCCCAGCGTTCCGCAATGGAAGAAGTCGGTGCCCATGCAATCGAGCAGCGGACGGCAGCGCTCGATCACCTCCGGTGCGCCGCCGACCATCAACGTCAGCGTGCCCGCGACCGCATGATCCGCGGTCTTGCCCACCGGGCTGTCGATCATCGCCGCGCCCTTCGCCGCGATCGCTTCACCGACCTTGCGCGTGGTGTCGGGATCGATCGTGCTCATGTCGATGTAGATCGATCCTGCCCGGATGCCGGCGGCGATGCCGTCGGGACCGAGCGCCACGCGCTCGACGTCCGGCGCATCGGGCAGCATCGTGATCACGAAGTCCGAGGCTGCCGCAACCTCCTTCGGCGTCGACGCGGCGCGCGCGCCGGCGGCGGTGAGCGATGCCACCGCGGCCGGCTGCACGTCGGACACGACGAGCCTGTGCCCCTTGTTGAGAATGTTGCGCGCCATCGGCGCGCCCATCGTGCCGAGCCCGATGAATCCGACGTTCATGTCCCCTCTGCCTTCGTCTGATGAATGGATGCCGCGATCACGTGCGCGCGCCCCAGCTCGCCATGTCCCAGATCGGCGCACCGCGCAGGTCCTTCGCGTTCTTGTCGTTGAAGGCGCTCGCATCCGGCACGCGGCCGGTCTTCTCCCACGCCGCCTTGTCGAGTGGTGCTGCGAGCGCGAACGCATTCTTCACCTGGTCCCAGGAAAGCGGCTTCGTGATGAGCTTGCCGTCGACCATGCTCTTCGACGTTTCCAGCAGCGCGACCGCATCGCCTTCGGTCGGCCAGCACCAGCCGCGCTTGAACAGCACGTCGTCTTCGACCACCTTCGCGCCGAGCTCCGGCGGCAGCTCCCAGTATTTGCGCGCGAGCTCCGACACCTTGCCAGGGTCCATCTTCGACAGCTTCGCGACCGCGTCCTGCTGCGCGGTCACGAACGCAGTGACGATTCCCGGATCGCTTTCCATCATCTTGCGGCTGCCGATCCAGAACGAGCGGTGCAGGTAGAAGCCGTCGGGGTAGAACGCGGATTTCTTCACCGACGGCAACAGGATGCCGGCGCCTTCGCCTGCAGCACCCTTGTAGTGGCTCTCGGTGTAGCCGAACGAGTTGATGATGCCAACGGTGCCGATCTCCTGCTGCGCCTTGAGGAACGCCGGGTGGATGACGACCGCGGCGTCCATGCCGCTCGGGATCGTGGCGGCCTGCGCCTGCGTCGGCGTGTTGACCACGGTGATGCCGAACGCCTTCGGATCGGGATTACCGAGCTCGTAACGCAGCATCTGCGAGAGCACGTTGTACGGGTCGCCGCCGAGCAACGCACCGACCGTCTTGCCCTTGAGGTCGGCGACGTTGCGGATCGGCGAATCCTTGCGCGTCGCGAGCACGAAGCGGAAGTGGCCTTCGCCGACGGTGACGATCTGGATCGGCTGGTTCTGCGCGACGAGGCGCACGATCGGCGTGTTGCCCCACATGCCGAAGTCGAGGTTGCCCGAGACGAACGCCTCGACCTGCGGCGCCGCCGACGGATAGTCGCGCCAGTCGACGCTCAAGTCGTAGCCCGCGTCCGCGGCGTACTTCTCGAACGTCTTGTTGTCCATCATGTACTTCGTTACCGGCGAGTTGCCCGCGGCCCACGGTTGCCGGCCCACCGATACCTTGATCGACTTCTTCGCCTGCGCACGCACGAAGGCCGGCGCGGCCAGCGCAAGCGATCCTGCGCCCGCCGCGGCGATGAAGCGCCGGCGCGACACCCCGTTGCGATCGTTCTCGATGCTCATGTCACTCCTCCTTTGACGGGCGATCATGTGACGGTCGCGCGATACGCTTCGTCACGGATGAGGCTCCAGATGTGCTGCGTCAGAGCCTGAAACTCGGGCGACGCGCGCGTTGCGTCGTTGCGCGGACGCGCGAGCGGAATGTCGATCAGCGCCTTGAGGCGGCCGGGATGCGTGGTCATGACGGCGACGCGATCGGCGAGGAACACCGCTTCGTCGATGGCGTGCGTGATGAACACGACGGTACGGCGCGACGCGGCAGGCCGGTCCTGGCCCCAGATGCGCAGCAACTCGTCCTGCAGGATGAGCCGCGTCTGCGCGTCGAGTGCGGCGAGCGGCTCGTCCATCAGCAGCACCTCGGGCTCGTTGGCGACGAGGCGTGCGAGCGCGGCGCGCTGGCGCATGCCGCCGGAAAGCTCGTGCGGATACTTGTCCTCGGAACCGTTGAGGCCGACGAGATCGATGCACGATTGCACGCGCGCCGCGCGCTCCTTCGCCGACAACGCCGAACCCGCAGGGCCGTGCCGCAATCCGAAGCCGATGTTGCCCCGTACCGTCTGCCAGGGAAACAGCGCGTAGTCCTGGAACATCACGCCGCGCGCGGGCCCCGGACCGGCGATCTCGACGCCGTCGAGCGTCACGCGTCCCGCGGTGGGACGTTCGAGTCCGGCGAGCATGTTGAGTACCGTCGTCTTGCCGCAGCCCGACGGACCGACGATCACGAGGAACTCGCCTTGAGCCACGTCGAGCGTGAAATCCTGCACGGCGACGCTCGCCGCACGGCCCGCAGTCTCGAAGCGCTTGCCGACGTCCTGCAGGCGCAGCTTCGCGCGTTCGTGTGCAGGCGCCTGCGCCGCGTCGTGCCCAGGGATAGCGGCCAGCGCTCGTTCGTGCACACCGGTTTCGTGCATCACGTTGCGCTCCAGGGCATCGCCAGGCGCATCGCGAGACGCAGCAGCCGATCGAGCGCGAGCGCGACGAGGCCCACGGCGATCATGCAGACGATGATCCGATTGAGCTCGATGCTGTACGCGTAGAACACGAACATCATCTGGCCGATGCCGCCCGATCCGCCGCCGCCTGCCTTCGCGCCGACGGCGAGCTCGGCGGCCACGATCGCGGTCCAGGCGACGCCCATGCCGATGCGAAGCCCCACGCCGATCGCCGGCAGCGCCGCGGGCACGATGACGGTACGCACGATGCGAAGACGCGACAGGCCCATCGTCGACGCCGCGCGCAGCAGCGTGGGGTTGACACCCTTCGCGCCGGCGACGGTGTTGACGACGATCGGAAAGAACGCGGCATACGCGACGATCATCACGGCCGCGGCGGTGCCGGTCCCGAGCCACAGGATCGCGAGCGGCAGGATCGCGATCGCGGCGATCGGCCGGAAGCTTTCGACGAGTGGGTCGACGTTGCGGTCGACGCTGCGAAACGCTCCCATCGCAAGCCCGAGCGGAACGGCGATCGCCGCCGCGACGGCGAAGCCGGCGAATACACGCATCAGGCTTTGCAGGATCGCGAGCGGCAGCTCGGCGGAGGCGACGAGGTCGATCGCCGACGACACGACGTGCGTCGGCACGGGCGTGCGCGGGTTGCCGCTGGCCATGCCGAGCGCCTGCCATACGACGAGGATCGACGCGGGCAGCAGGAAACCGAGGCCGAGTGCCCGGGCGTGAACGCCGACGGCGCCGCCCTTCGCGCTCATCGCGACGCCCACGGCGCGAACACGTCGGAAAGCAGGCGTGCGAGGCGGTCGCACACGTAGCCGAGCACGCCGATCATCGCGATGAACGCCATCACTTGCGGCGTCATCAACAGCTCGCGGTACCACTCCACAGCGTAGCCGAGGCCGCTCGGCGCGCCGATCAGCTCGGCGGCGACGACCGCGGTCCACGACGTGGCGACCCCGAGGCGCAGCGCGACCATCAGCGACGGCAGCGCGGCCGGCACGACGACGCGCGTGACGATCGTGCGTTGCGGCACGCCCATCGTGCGCGCCGCATCGATCAATCGCCGATCGACGTCGCGCACGCCTGCGACGGTGCCGAGGAGGATCGGAAAGAAACCCGCGTACGTCATGATGAACACCGGCAACGCGTTGCCGACGCCGAAGATGAAGAGCGCGAGCGGGATCCACGCGATGCCCGAGATCGGCCGCAGCAGCTCGATCGTCGGGTCGACGATGCGATCGAACGTGCGCGAGAGGCCCATCGCGAGGCCGAGCGGAATCGCGATCGCGGACGCGATCGCGAGTGACACGAGCATGCGGGCGAAGCTCACCCAGGCGTGATAGAAGAGCTCGAGATCGCGCGCGAGGTCGACGGCGGCCTGCATCACGGCGAGCGGCGACGGCAGCAGCACGGGGTTCGACTTGAGGTGTGCGACCAGCGCCCAGACGACGACGAACACGGCCATCGTGCGCAGATAGACGAGGACCGAGCGGGCACCGCGGCGCATCGCGCGCGTGCGCACCGACGGATAGTCCGCGTATGCCGCTGCCTCCCCCATCAGCCTCGTCGCGCTCGTCGCGCGCGTGCTATGTTAACGCTTACATGTTAGCGCTATCATTTTTCCGATGTCAAACCTGAAGGCGACGCTGCCGGTGCGCCGGCCGCGGCTTGCCGACGTCGCGAGCGCCGCCGGCGTGTCGACGATGACCGTCGTGCGCGTGCTGCGCGAGCCGGCGAAAGTGGCGCTCGCCACGCGCGCGCGCGTCGAGCAGGTGATCCGCGACATCGGCTACGTCCCCGACCTCATCGCGCGCGGGCTCGCGTCGAATCGCTCGGGCATGATCGCCGCCGTGATCCCTGTGCTCACCAACTCGCTGATCGCCGAGATCATGCAGGGCCTGACCGACACGGTGGTGCCGCAGGGCTTCCACCTGCTGCTCGGCGCGAGCGGCTTCTCGTCGACGGAGGAGGAGTCGCTGGTGCGCGCGTTCCTGTCGCGGCGTGTCGACGCGATCTACCTCTCCGGGGTCGGTCATACGGCGGAAACGGTGAAGATGCTGCAGCGCGCGGGCATCCCCGTCGTGGAGGGCGGCAATCTCACCGACGACCCGATCGACATGGTCGTCGGCTTCTCCAATGTCGCAGCGTCGCGCGCGATCACGCACTACCTGATCGGCCGGCGCTACCGGTCGATTGGTTACATCGGCGCGTTCCCGGGCAACAACGATCGCGCGCGCGACCGGCGCCTCGGCTACGAACTCGCGATGAAACGCGCGCATCGGGCGGTGGATCCGCGCCTTTGCGTCGAGACGACGCTGGACATCGATTCCGGCGCGCGCGCCATTGCGACGCTGCTCGATCGGCGGCCGGACGTGCGCGCGGTCTACTGCTCGGCGGACGCGCTCGCCGTCGGCGCGCTCTACGAGTGCCAGCGCCGCGGCCGGTCGATCCCCGACGACATCGCGATCGCCGGCTTCGACGACATTCCGATCGCGGGACAAGTCGTCCCGGCGCTCACGACGATTCGGGTGCCGCGCTACGACATCGGACGACGCGCGGGCAAGATGCTGTGCGACCGCCTCGCGGGCCGGCGCGTGCGATCGCGCATCGTCGACGCAGGATTCGAACTGGTGCCGCGCGCGAGCGCATGAACGATGCGTTCGCTCGCTGCTTTCCGTCGCGGCGAAAAGTAGAGTCTGACGCTACTCATCGGTTCGTCAGTCGGCGGCGCGCGCGCCCTGCCACCCCTTCGGGATCGACGCCAGCAGCCGCTTCGTGTAGGGCTTCTTCGGATCGCGGTAGATCTCGTCCGAGTTCGCGATCTCGACGATCTCGCCCTCGTTCATCACCATCACCTCGTCGGAGATGTACTTGACGACCGCGAGGTCGTGCGAGATGAAGATGTACGACAGGCCGTATTCGTCCTGCAGGTCCTGCAGCAGGTTCAGCACCTGCGCCTGCACCGAAACGTCGAGCGCCGACACCGACTCGTCGCAGATCAGGATGTCGGGCCGCATCGTCAGGCAGCGCGCGATGGCAATGCGCTGCCGCTGCCCACCCGAGAATTCGTGCGGGTACTTGTAGAACGACACTTCGGGCAGCCCGACCTTGTCGAGCAGCTCGAACGCCATGTCGGTGCGCGCCTGCGCGGAATCGCCGATGCCGTGGATCTGCATCGGCTCGACGAGGATCTGCCCGACGGTGAAGCGCGGATTCAGCGACGCGTACGGGTTCTGGAAGATGATCTGGATGCGCCTCTTGTACGCCATGAACTCCTTCGGCGACATCGACAGGAGGTCCTTCCCCTCGAAGTACGCTTCGCCCGTCGTCGCTTCGTGCAGGCGCATCAGCGTCAGGCCGACCGTCGTCTTCCCCGACCCCGACTCGCCGACGAGGCCGAGCGTCTTGCCTTTCGGCAACCGGAACGACACGTCCTTCACCGCCTTGAATTCGCGCTTGCCGAACAATCCTTCACGCGAATAGAAGCTCTTGCCGAGGTTCTTCACGTCGAGCACGATCGCATCGCCCGGCGCGACCCCGCGCCGGCGCTCCTCGGTGTGCTTCGGCCCGGAGCCGTGCATGTAATCGTCGATCACCGGCAGCCGCGCGGGACGGCGTTCGAGCTGCGGACGGCAGCGCAACAGCGCCTTCGTGTACGTGTCCTTCGGATGCTCGAACACGTCCTTCGCCGGTCCCTGCTCGCGAATCTCGCCGTTGCG
This sequence comes from Burkholderiales bacterium, assembly GCA_025927765.1. Lineage (GTDB taxonomy): Bacteria > Pseudomonadota > Gammaproteobacteria > Burkholderiales > Casimicrobiaceae > VBCG01. The sequence goes on along the minus strand of JAICKU010000023.1, from coordinate 15,994 downwards.
CATCACCACGACGTAATCCGCGATCTCGCCGACGACCGCGAGGTCGTGCGTGATGAACAGCACCGACATCTGGCGACGCTTCTGGAGATCGGCGATCAGGTCGAGGATCTGCTTCTGGATCGTGACGTCGAGCGCCGTGGTGGGCTCGTCGGCGATCAAAAGCTGCGGCTCGCACGCGATCGCCATCGCGATCATCACGCGCTGCTGCTGGCCGCCGGAAAGCTGCGACGGATACGCGTCGATGCGCCGCTCGGGCTCGGGAATGCCGACTTCGCGCAGCACCTCGACCGAGCGCTTGCGCGCGGCCTTGCCACTGAGGCCGACGTGCAGGCGCAGCACTTCCTCGAGCTGCCAGCCGACGGTGAACACGGGGTTCAGCGACGTCATCGGCTCCTGGAAGATCATCGAGATTTCGGCGCCGCGCAGCTTGCGCAGTTCGCCCATCGACAGGCCGAGGATGTTGCGGCCGCCGAAGAGAATCTCCGAAGCCGGATCGATGATCGAGTTTTCCGGCGGCAGCAAGCCCAGCATCGCGAGCGACGTCACGGATTTGCCCGAGCCGGATTCGCCGACGAGCGCGACGGTGCTGTTGCGCGGAATGTCGAAGGAGATGCCCTTCACCGCGTCGAACGTCGTTTGACGATCGAGACGGAACGACACGCGCAGGTTGCGGACGGCGACGAGAGGATCGCCGGCGAACTTTGGACTATTCATCGGTTGCTGTCCCTCACCCCGACCTTCTCCCGCACCGCGGGAGAGGCTGCATTCGTCGTCATGCGCCTGCCCGTCCCTTGAGCTTCGGATCGAGCGCATCGCGCAACGCATCGGTGAACAGTGAAAACGCCGTGACGAGGATTGCCATCGCCGTCGTCGCTGCGACGAGCTGCCACCACTTGCCGAGAATCAACTCGTTCTGCGCCTCGTTCAGCATCGAGCCCCACGACACCACGTCGACCGGCACGCCGAAGCCGAGGAACGACAGGATCACCTCGGCCTTGATGAAGCCGACGACGAGGATCGACAGCTGCACGAGCACCACGTGCGACACGTTCGGGAAGATGTGCAGGAACATGCGTCGCGCATTCGACGCGCCGATCGCGTCGGCCGCCTGCACGTATTCGCGCGACTTGTGCTTCAGGTACTCGGCGCGCATCAGCCGGAACACGCCTGTCCAGCCGGTCAGGCCCAGGATCAGGATGACGGTGAAGATGCCCTTCTGCTGCAGCACCGCGGCGACGGCGAGGATCAGCAGCAAATACGGAATGGAGCTGAACACGCTGTAGAACCAGTTGAACGCGTCGTCGACCCACTTGCCGAAATAGCCCGCGATCGCGCCGAACACGGTGCCGAGGAACGTGGCGAGCGTCGCTGCAGCGAGACCGACGAAGATCGACGTCTCCGAGCCCTTGATCGTCTTCTTCAGCACGTCGCGGCCCCACTTGTCGCCGCCGAAGGGCAGCGTGGCCTTGCGTTCGACGGGCTTCGCCGCGGCCTTCGATGCTTCGCTCTTGCGGATGTCGGCCATCACTTCGGCGAGCGGATCGACCGATTTCTCTTCGGCGGTTTCGGGCGGTGGCAACGTTCCGGTCGACGCGGCTTCGCCGGGCGTCTTCCCCGCCTTGAGCGCTTCGATCACGTCGCCGATCGGGTCGACGATGTTCGACTTGTACTGCGTCGCCCCCGCCGCGTTCCCGGCACCGGGCAGCGTAATCGACGCGGGTGCGGTCGCGGTCGCCTCCTCGCCAAGGAACGTGGGCGGCGCGTAGTTGACGCCGACCTCTCGGTTCCAGTCGGAGGCGATCAGGCCGGCGCCGGACAGGATCATCATCAGGATGAACGCCGCGACGATCACGAGCGACACCATGCCCACGGTGTCGGAGCGCAGGCGCCGCCACGCGAGCGTCCACAGGCCCGGCGAGACGGTGTGCGGGATTTCGCGGGCGGTAGGCGCGCGGGTTCCGCGAAGTGCGGCCAGATCGGTCGCCATGTTCAGGAAATGATCATCATTTGAGTTGCACGCGCGGGTCCACGGCCTTGTACGTCAGGTCTGCAAGCAGGTTGGTGGCGATCGTCGCGAACGCGACGTACACGGTGATCGCCTTGATCACCGGAAAGTCGGAGCGCTCGACGGCGAGGATCACCTCGCGGCCGATGCCCGGAATCGAGAAGAAGCGCTCGATCAGGAACGAGCCCAGCAGCAGCCCCGGCAGCTCCGCCATCAGGAACGTGATGATCGGGATCGACGCGTTGCGCAACACGTGGATCCACATGATGCGGTTCTCGGACACGCCCTTCGCGCGCGCGGTGCGCACGTAGTCCTGGTTGATCTCGTCGAGGAAGAACGTGCGGTAGAGCCGCAGGTTCGGCGCAATGCTGACGACGAGGCCGATCAGGATCGGCAGCGATGCGTACACGAACAGGTTCTGGATGAAGCTGTCGCCCCAGCCCTGCACCGGGAACCATCCGAGCTTGTACGCGAACACGTACTGGAACACGATGATGTAGACGAGGATCGAGATCGACAATCCGACCGTGCAGACGATCATCACCATGCGGTCGGTGAACGAGCCGCGCACGTACGCCACGGCAAGGGCGAGGCCGATCGAGATCAGCGTGGCCAGGATGGTGAGCGGCACGAGCACGGTGAGCGACGGCCCGAGGCGCGTCAGCAGGATGTGCGACACGCGCTCGTTGGTGCTCCAGCTCGCGCCGAAGTCGGCGGTGACGATCTGCTTCAGGAAGATGCCGAGCTGCACCCAGTACGGCTGGTCGACGCCGAGCTGGCGGCGGATGTTGTCGATCTGCTCCTGGTTGCTGATCTTGCCCGCGAGCACGTACGCGGGATCGCCGCCGACCCAGTTGAAGATGAAGAACACGAGCAGCACGACGCCGAGCATCGTCGGGAGCATCTGCCACAGGCGCCGGATGATGTAGGCACTCACGCCAAAGGCTCCTTTCTAGTTGGCCGCACGTCGACCGAGTCCGGTGGCGACGTCATTGCCGTTCGCGGGCGCGATGTCGATGTACGCCCACTCGGCGTGCAGGATCGGGTGCTTGCGAAAGCCGACCACACGCGGCTGGATCAGCATGTTGCGATACGTCGACGTGTCGAGTCGCCACGGCGCGTACACCTCGATGATGCGCGCCATGTCGTGGTAGAGCCGGTCGCGCTCGGGACCCGCCGGCAGCTTCATCGCCTTCTCGTAGAGCGCGTCGTACTCGGGGATCTTCGCGCAGCCGTTGTTGTTCTGCCCGATGTACTTGCTGTAGAGGAGCTGCATGAAGTTGTCGCCATCGGGATAGTCGGCGATCCACGACGCCGTGCGCATCATCAGCTTGCACTGGCGCTCGAGCTTCAAGAGCTCGGGAAAGCGGTCCTTCTGCACTTGCATCCGGATGCCGATGCCGTCGAGCGCCTTCTTCCACAGCTCGTCCTGTTGCCGGCCGAGCGAATCGGGACGCGACGCATAGCGGATCGTGAACGGCTTGCCGTCGGGAAGATTGCGATAGCCGTCGGCGCCCCGCTTGTAGCCGAACCAGTCGAGGAGCTTGTTCGCGAGCACCGGGTCGTAACGCACCGGTGAACGGTAATGCGAATCGTGACCGACCACGCCGGGCGGCACCGGATACTGCACCTCCTCGGCCTGGCCGTTGCGCACGACACGGATTTCCTCGTCGACGTCGTACGCCATCGCCATCGCGCGGCGCAGCGCGATCTTCTCCTTCGACAGGCCGCCGACGATCGGATCCTGCAGGTTCCAGTACACGTAGCCGATCGACGGATCGACGATGCGCGACAGCTTGATGCCCTTCTTCACGAATTCGGGCTTGAGCTTGTCGCCGTCGAGCACGTTCGGCGCGAGCGGTCCCTCGAGGTTCATGAGGTCGAGCTCGTCGTTCTGGAAGGCCAGGAGCCGCGCCTGGTCCTCCTCCATGATCGACACTTCGATCCGCCCGATCTGCGGCATCTTCTTGCCCTTCATCGTGGCGACGATCGACGCGTCCTCGGCGTCGCCGGGCGCGAAATCCCACGTGAAGCCGCGGTACGCAGGATTCGCCTCGAGCACGATCTTGGAACTGCGCACCCACTGCTTCAGCACGTAGGGGCCCGTGCCCACCGGGTTCGACATCGCGCGGCCGGCGACGTCGCGGTACGTGTCGATCACTTCGCGCGCCACCGCCGACGTCGGCTCGTGCGCGAGGATGTACGGCAGGTTGTAGTCGCTTTCCCTGAGCTTGATCTGCAGTGTGTAGCGGTCGGGCGTCGTCAGGCCCTCGACCGGTGCGTCGTAGTCGAACTGCCCGCTCTTCTTCGCGGCCTCGGCAAGCTCGTCCAATCCGACGATCTTGCCTTCGACGAGCCATGCCCACGGCGAGCGGATCTTCGGGTCGATCAGTCGTTTGAGCGCATACGCGTAGTCGGCCGCGACGAGCTCGCGCTTCTTGCCCTTGAACGCCGGATCGTCGATGAAGTAGATGCCCTTCTTCACGCGCACCGTGTACGTCTTGCCGTTGTCGCTCACCTCGGGCAATGCCTCCGCGGTCAGCGGCACGAGCTTCGCGGGACGCGCGAGATAATCGTAGGTGAGCAGCGTCTCGAAGAGCATCTGCTCGATCGTCGCCGAGTAGAGGTCCTGCACGCCGGCGGGGTCGAAGCCCGTTTCCGCGACGGGAAACACGGTGCGCAGCACCTTGTTCGGATCGGCCGCGTGCGCGGACACCGTCGCAACGAACGCGACGATCAGGATGACGAAAGCGCGCCTCACGAGCGCGGCTCCAGGTCCATGTACACCCAATCGGCGTTCAGGATCGGGTGCTTCTTGTAACCGAGCACCCACGGCCGGATCAATTGGTTACGGATCGGCGACGCGTGCAGGCTCCACGCGCCGTCGACCTGCACCTGCCGCGTCATGTCGATGAAGAGCTGCTGCCGCTCGACGGAATCGGGGGACAGCGTGAGCGAGCGCTCGTACATCGCGTCGAACGCCTTCGACTCGTAGCAGCCGTTGTTGCTCTCGCCGGTGTTCGGCCCGTAGAAGAGCTGCATGAAATTGTCGCCGTCGGGGTAGTCGGCGGTCCATGCGGCCTGCCACATCATCAGCTGGCACGCCTTTGCGGCCTTCAGGTGGTCGGCGAACTTGCCCGGGTCGAATATCATGCGAACGCCGATGGCGTCCATCGATCGCTTCCAGAGCTCGCTGTATTCGCGGTCGATCGCGGCCGTGCCGGTGGCCATGTGGATCACCATCGGCTTGCCGTCGGGCAGCGTGCGATAGCCATCCGCGCCGCGCTTGTAGCCGTAGTAATCGAGCAGCTTGTTCGCGAGCGCGGGATCGTACTGGTTGACGTCACGGTAATTGGGGTCGTAGCCGACGACGCCGTAGGGAATCGGCATCTGCGCCTGAACTTCCTGGTGCTTGGCGATCACGGCGATTTCCTGGCCGAGCTCGTAGCCCATGCTGATCGCACGGCGCAGCGCGATCTTCTCCTTGGTAAAGCCGCCGAGGATCGGGTCGCGGAAGTTGAAGAACGAATAGCCGACGCTGGGATCGATCGCGCGGAAGAGCGTGACGTTCTGCGCCGTCCACTGCGGCAGCAGGTTGTTCTGGTCGTCGAGCGCCTCGCCCACGAACGTGGGCGGCACCGCGAGCAGGTCGAGCTCCTTGCGGTTGAATGCGAGCCAGCGCGACTGGCTCTCCTCGATCACCGAGATCTCGACGCGGCCGATCTGCGGGATCGTCTTGCCCTTCATCGCCGCGACCACGCGCTGGTCCCAGGCATCGTCGGCGTTGGGCTGGAAATCCCACACCTCCTGCCGATAGTTGGGATTGGCCTCCAGCACGATCCTCGCCGCTCGCCGCCACTCCTTCAGCATGTAGGGCCCGGTGCCGACCGGATGCGCGTTCGTGTCGTTCGCGTACGCCTCGATCACCTCACGCGCGACGGCGCCGAACACGACGTGCGCGAGCGTGTACGGGAACAGGTAGTCGACCTTCGTGAGCTTGAAGCGCAGCGTGTACTTGTCGAGCGCGACCATGCCCGGGATGACCGCGTCGTAGTCGAATTTGCCGGTCTTCTTCGCCTGCTCCGTCGCTTCGTCGAGGCCTTCGATGCGGCCCTGGATCATGAACGCGTACGGCGAGCGGTTCGAAGGATCGGCGAAGCGCTTGAAGCTGTAGACGTAATCCTCGGCGACGAGCTCGCGCTTCTGCCCCTTGAACGCCGGGTCCGGCGCGAAATAGATGCCGCGCTTCAGGTGAATGAGGTACGTGCGGCCGCCGTCCGAGATCTCGGGCATGCCGTCGGCCGTCTTCGGGACGAGCTTCGCCGGCCGCGCGAGGTAGTCGTACGTGAGCAGGGTGTCGAAAATCGCCTCGTTGACGGTGTTCGAATAGAGATCGGACACCTTCACGGGATCGAAGCCCGTTTCGGCGACGGGAAACGCGATGCGAAGGACCTTGGCGGGATCGGCCGCCGTGGCCGACGCGGCAATCAGCAGCGCGAGCAGGCCGCCTGCAAATCGCCAGAAACTGCGCATTGAGACTCCGGAATTTCAAAAAAAGCGGCGTAATGTACCATTTCCGCCGCTGTCGAGCGGCCGGTCGACAGGGTGCGGCCGACATCGCGTTCCTGCATACGTTACCGCGGCCGCCGACGTTCGCCGCCGGGCTGCCGCGCCGAGAACGGCCATTTCCGCCATGACCAAGCCGCATTATTGGGACGACGCGACCCGTCTGCTAGCCGAACGCGACCCCGTGCTCGCGAAGCTGATCGCCACGTTCCCGGGCATTCACCTCAGCCGTCGCGGCGACCCGTTCACCACGCTGGCCCGTGCGATCGTCGGCCAGCAGATCTCGGTCAAGGCCGCGCAGTCGATCTGGGACCGGATCGTCAATGCCTGCGGCAACGCCGGCGCGCCGCCCATCCTCGACCCGGCGCGGGTGATGCGCAAGCGCATCGCGACGCTGCGTGGCCTCGGGCTCTCCGAGCGCAAGGCCGAGTACATCCGCGATCTCGCGAAGCATTTCATGTCGGCACGGCTCGATCCGAGCACGTGGCCGTCGCTCGAGGACGAGGCGCTGATCGAGGCGCTGGTCGACGTCAAGGGCATCGGCCGCTGGACCGCGGAGATGTTCCTGATGTTCCACGAGATGCGCGCCGACGTGCTGCCCGTCGACGACCTCGGATTGCAGCGCGCGGTAGCAATGCACTATTTCGACGGCGAGCGGCCGACGCTCGCGCAATTGCGCGCGTTCGGCGAGCAGTGGCGGCCGTATCGCAGTGTCGCGACGTGGTATCTGTGGCGCTCGCTCGATCCGATTCCCGTGGAGTATTGACGCGCGGTGGCGACGATGATGCGATCGGCAGGTCGCCGTCCTCCTTGATCGCGTCGATCCGTACATTTCGACTGTACGGTTCGCGCAGCAGACCTCGAGCCGCGTCTACCGCAGCACGCCGTCGACGAGATGCAGCGTGCGATCGGTCTTCGCCGCGAGCTCGGCGTCGTGCGTGACGATGATCAGCGCCGTGCCGATGACCTGGTTGAGCTCGAGCATCAGGTCGAACACGGCTTCGGCATTGCGCCGGTCGAGATTGCCGGTCGGCTCGTCGGCGAGCACGCAGTGCGGCTTCGTCACGAGCGCACGCGCGAGCGCAACGCGCTGGCGCTCACCGCCGGAAAGCTCGCCCGGCCGATGTCGCACACGGTGCGCGAGACCGACGCGCTCGAGCATTGTGCCCGCCTGCTCGCGCGCGCTGCGCTCGTCGAGGCGACGGATGCGCAGCGGCATCGCGACGTTTTCGAGCGCCGTGAATTCGGGCAGCAGGTGGTGAAACTGGTAGATGAATCCGAGCGCGCGATTGCGCAGCGTGCCGCGCGCGGCCTCGGACAGCGACGCGAGCGCGATGCCCTCGATGTGCACGTCGCCGCTCGTGGGCTTGTCGAGGCCGCCCAGCAAATGCAGCAGCGTGCTCTTGCCCGAGCCCGACGCGCCGACGATCGCGACGCGCTCGCCCACAGCGACGGCGAGGTCGATGCCGAGCAGCACCGCGACATCGAGCGGACCGGTGCGATACGTCTTGCGCAGATTCCGGCACGCGACCACCGACGTCGACGATGCTGCTGCGGCGGCCGGCTTCGCGATCGATCCGGCCGTGTCATTCATACCGCAGCGCCTCCGCCGGATTGACGCGCGCCGCGCGGAAGCTCGGGTACAGCGTCGCAACGAGCGCCAGCACGAGCGCGATCACCGCGATCGTGACGACGTCGGGGATCTCCAGCTGCGAGGGCAGGTCGCTGATGTAGTAGACGCTCTTGTCGAGGAACTGGATGTGGAACGTGTGCTCGATGAAGGGCACCACCGTCTCGACGTTGAGCGCGAGCAGCACGCCGCCCACCACGCCGATCAGCGTGCCGATGATGCCGATCAGCGCGCCCTGAATGATGAAAATGGACATGATCGACGACGGCGCCGCGCCGAGCGTGCGCAGGATCGCGATGTCGGCGCGCTTGTCGGTCACCGCCATCACCTGCGCCGACACGATGTTGAACGCCGCCACCGCGACGATCAGCGTCAGGATGATGAACATCACGCGCTTCTCGATCGCCACCGCGCGAAAGAAGTTCGCGTGGTTGCGCGTCCAGTCGCGCACCTCGACGTCGTCGGGCAGCGCGCGCGCGAGATCCGCCGCGACGGAGGGCGCGAGGAACATGTCGTCGAGCTTGAGCCGCACGCCCGTCGGATCGTTCAGGCGATAGAGCTTTTCGGCGTCGTCGAGATCGACGAGCGCCAGGCCGCTGTCGAACTCGTACATGCCCACCTCGAACACGCCGCTCACGGTGAAGCTCTTGAGGCGCGGCAACGCGCCCGCCGGCGTGATCGTGCCCTGCGGCGTGATCACCACGACGCTGTCGCCGACGCGCACGCCGAGCGCGCGCGCCAGCTCGGCGCCGAGCACGATGTTGAACGAGCCGGGCGTGAGCGAGTCGAGGCGTCCGCGCACCATGTGATTGCCGATGTCGGCCACGTTCGCTTCGTCGGCCGGTACGATGCCGCGCAAGAGCGCACCGCGATTGACGTCGCCCGAGGACAGCATCGCCTGCCCGTTCACGTACGGCGCCGTGGCGACGACGTGCGGATTTTTCTTGGCGGTCGCCGCGATCGCGTCGGGCTTTTGCAGATCGGGGTAGCCGCGGATCTCGATGTGTGAAGCCACCGAGAGGATGCGGTTGCGCAGTTCCTCCTGGAAGCCGTTCATCACCGACAGCACGACGATCAGCGCCGCGACGCCGAGCGCGATGCCGGCCATCGAGATCAGCGCGATGAACGAGATGAACGAGTTGCGCCCCGAGCCCTTGCGGGCGCGGGTGTAGCGCAAGCCGACGGCGAGTTCGTAGGGCGACAAGATGTGGATTTGGAGCGGCGTGCGAAGACTTGCGACGCCAGGCGCGGGCGCAATGCGTTACGCTCGCCGGACAGGCAGGAAACGGTCGATTATCGCATGCGCTTGGAACTCGTCGTGCTCGCCCCGCGGTTGCTCGCGCAGTCCGACGAGGCGCTTGCCGCGTGCCGTCCGCTCGCCTCGCTCGCGCGCTACGCCCGCGGCGTCAGCACGTTCCGCGACGTCTACGCCGCGCTCTTCGCCACCCTCGGCCTGCCGCAGGACACGCCGATCGCGCCGCTCGCGCTGCTCGGCAGCGGCGGCGATCCCGCCGACGACTTCGTGCTTTGCGCCCAACCCGCACATCTCGAAGCCGGGCCCGGTCACGCGCTCGACATCGAGACGGTGTCCGACCTCGCGCCGGCGGAGATCGATATCCTCATCCAAATGCTCGATCGCCATTTTGCGGGCGACGATCTACGCTTCGACGCGGTGCGCGCCGGTGAATGGTTCGCGCGACGATCCCGCGAAAGCGACGTGACGATGACTTCCCCCGATGCCGCGCGCGGGCGGCCGCTCGCACAGAGCGTCGCGCAAGGCGCGGACGCCGCGCAGTGGAAGCGCTGGCAGGACGAAATCGGCATGCTCCTTCACGACCACCCCGTCAATCAGGCGCGCGAGGCCTCCGGCAAGGCGCTCGTGAACGCAGTGTGGCTGTTCGGCGGCGGCAGGTTGCGGAACGTGCGCGGTGCGCCGCCGCTGTCGCTCGCGACATCGACACCGGCTTCCACGTATCTCGGCGACCTCGCGCAGGGGCTGGTACGTGTCGGCGATTCCGCGGCGGCGAGTTCGACGTTCACCGTGGCGATCGCCGGGGAAGGCGACGAGACGCGAGCACTCGACGATGCGCTCGCGCGTCTCGAACGCAACAACGTCGCGGTGGTGCATCTCGTCGCCGCAGGGCGATCGGGCGCGCTTGCGTGGACGGCGTCGGCGCCCGGCTTGTGGCGGCGGATCGTGGCGCGCGCGACACCGCACAGGCTCGCGTTACCGCCGCACGCCGGACCCGTCTGACACGATGATCGTCCGCCGCGAGATTCCCGATACGCATCGCGCGCTCGCAGCGCTCGGCGTGCCGCCGGTGCTCGCGCGCGTGTATGCCGCGCGCGGAGTACACAGTGGTGCCGAGCTCGACCATTCGCTCACGGCCCTCCCCGACTTCCGGCAACTCGCGAACGCGGACGCGGCGGCCGAGCGCCTCGCGCGGGCGATCGCGCGCGACGAACGTATCCTCGTCGTCGCCGACTACGACGCCGACGGTGCCACCGCCTGCGCCGTGGCCGTCCGCGGTCTTCGCGCCCTGGGCGCGCGCGTCGACTTCCTCGTGCCGAACCGCTTCGAATACGGCTACGGCCTCACGCCGGAAATCGTCGCCGTCGCGCTTTCGCGCAAGCCCGACCTTCTCGTCACCGTCGACAACGGCATCGCGAGCGTCGACGGCGTGCGCGCCGCGGCGGCGGCCGGCTGCGATGTGCTCGTCACCGACCACCACCTGCCCGGCCGCGTGCTGCCGCAGCCCGCGATCATCGTCAACCCCAACCAGTCGGGGTGCGCGTTCCCATCGAAGCATGTCGCGGGCGTGGGCGTGATGTTCTACGTGCTCTGCGCATTGCGGGCGCGTCTGCGCGATGCGGGAGCGTTCGCTTCGCGCGGCGCGCCCAACCTTGCCGGATTGCTCGACCTCGTCGCGCTCGGCACCGTCGCGGACGTCGTGCGGCTCGATCACGTCAACCGCATTTTCGTCGAGCAGGGACTTGCGCGCATTCGCGCAGGACGCGCACAGCCCGGTGTGGCCGCGCTCTTTCGCGTGGCCGGCCGCGACGTCGAGCGCGCGTCGGCGGCCGATCTCGGCTTCGCGATCGGCCCGCGGCTCAACGCGGCGGGGCGGCTCGCCGACATGTCGCTCGGCATTCGCTGCCTGCTGGCGGAAAGCGACCTCGAGGGGGAGCCGCTCGCGCGCGAGCTCGACCGGCTGAATCGCGAGCGGCGCGACATCGAGGCCGTGATGCAGGACGAAGCGCTCACGGACGCGGCGCAATGGCAGGAGGACCGGGACGCGCACACGATCTGCGCGTACCGGCCGCACTGGCACACCGGCGTCGTGGGCATCGTCGCGTCTCGCCTCAAGGACCGCTTCCACCGGCCGGTCGTCGTGTTCGCGCAGGCCAACCCGACCGAGCTGCGGGGATCGGGACGCTCGATCGCGGGCTTCCACCTGCGCGATGCGCTCGACCTCGTCGCCAAGCGCGCGCCGGGCGTCGTCGTCCGCTTCGGCGGCCACGCGCACGCGGCCGGACTCACGATCCGCCACGATGCGCTTGCCGACTTCACCGCAGCCTTCGAGCAGGTCGCCCGCGAAACGCTGACGGCGTCTGCACTGCGACGCAGCTTCGAAAGCGACGGCGAATTGCGGCCGGGCGAGCTCACGTTCGACCTCGGTCTCGCCCTCTCCGAGCGCGCGTGGGGCCAGGGCTTTCCGGCTCCCGCATTCGACGACGAGTTCGACGTGACCGAGCAGCGTACGGTCGGCGACGGTCACGCGAAGCTGCGGCTCGCGCGGGCCCGCGAATCGTTCGACGCGATCGCCTTTCGCACGCCGACGACGCTGCCGCCCCGCATCCGCGCCGTATACCGGCCGGAAATTCACCGCTTCCAGGGTCTCGCCTCGCTCGAGCTCGTCGTCGATTACTGGACGGCCGCGTAGCGTCTTCCGCAAAGCGGCATTTCGCGCCGCGCCCGGAGCTTCCAGTGCTCGCGGCGGGTCCTCGTCGCGGGTAGCGAAGTGGGCGCTCGCCTCCCGCAAGGCATTGCTTTTGCTTTGAAAGTAGAGCCTCGTTGCAAAAACGCGGCGTGGGGCCTCGACGCGTAAAAGATTCCGATCCTTGGCTTGTGCGGTGCAATACGTTCCGCTAGATTAGATAAGTTTGACCATTCGCACGATTTGAAGGATTTCGACCCATGCGCCTGACCGACAAAGTTTCCATCATCACGGGCGCAGGCCAGGGCATCGGCCGCGCGACAGCGCTCAAATTCGCGGCGGAAGGCGCCAAAGTGGCGGTGTGCGACATCAACTCCGCGGCGGTCGACGACACGGTCGAGGCGATCCGGCGCGAAGGCGGCGAAGCGGCAGGCTTCTACGTCGACGTCACCGAAAAGGAAAGCATCGCGCGGATGGTGTCGGGCGTCATGGCGAAATGGGGCCGCATCGACACGCTGGTCAACAACGCCGGCATCGTGCAGGACGCGCAGTTCAAGAAGATGACCGACGAGCAGTTCGAGCGCGTGATCGACGTCAACCTGAAGGGCGTCTATCACTGCACGAAGGCGGTCGTCGACATCATGCTGGAGCAGAACTCCGGCGTGATCCTCAACGCATCGTCGATCGTCGGCCTGTACGGCAATTTCGGGCAGACGAATTACGCCGCGACCAAGTTCGGCGTGATCGGCATGGTCAAGACGTGGGCGCGCGAACTCGGCCGCAAGGGCATTCGCGCCAACGCCATCTGTCCGGGCTTCATCGAGACGCCCATCCTCGCGTCGATCCCCGACAAGGTGATCAAGATGATGGAGGACAAGGTGCCGCTCGGGCGCCTCGGCAAGCCCGAGGAGATCGCCAACACCTACGCGTGGCTCGCATCCGACGAAGCGTCGTACATCAATGGCGCGGTGATCGAAGTCTCGGGCGGCTGCACGATCTGACGGCGCTGCCGCGGCCCCCGCTGGGCCGCGTGTTGTACGGCTAATCCATTGGTGGTGTTTCGGGTCGTTCTGCGGCACAGGTAGGATTCGCCATCGCCAATCCACGCCTTTGCCGATGCGCCCCGTCCTCGTCCCCATTCTCGCCGCCGTTTTCGCCGCCTCGACGGCCGCGCCGGTCCACGCCGACATGGTCGGCGGCAACCCCGGTCCCGCGCACAACTACGTGTGCCCGCACGCCGACGGCAAGACGCCGCTCGATTGCTACCTCGACGCCGTCCAGCACCTGTACCGGATGTGCGTCAACGTGAAGTCGATCGAGATCATCGAGTTCGGCTACGAGAAGTCCACCGAGGGCACGAACGGCGCGAAGAGCGAGTCGTGCCTCGACAAGCAGAAGCAGAACATCGAGAAGCCGTATCGGGCGGCGCTGCGCGAAGTGGCGAAGTCGCAACCCGCGGTCGATGCGCTGCGCCACCTCCAGCAGACGTGGCTTACCGCGATCGGCGACCTCAACTGGCATGCGGGCGAATCCGACAGCGATTACAAGGCGCGCGTCGCTAAGCCGTACGGGGAGTTCGACACGCGCATCGCCGCGATCCGCAGCGACATCGTGGCCGCGCAGGCGCCGGCGAAGAAGCCAGTGCACGCCGCGAAGCCGAAGCCAAAGCCGAAGTCGAAGCCCGCGGCTACGGCGCATTCCGTTGCGAAGTCGAAACGTGCCGCGAAGACGGACACCACGTCCGAGGCAGGCAAGCACTGAACGCACCGCTACCGGAAGGCGTGCCCACCCACGCACGCGACGAGGAGCTCGCCGCGATCCTCGGCGAGGATGGAACGCTCGCGCGTACGCTTCCGGGCTTTCGCTTCCGCCCGCAGCAACTGGCGATGGCGCAGGCGGTGGCGCGCGCGATCCTCGCGCGCGAGCCCCTCGTCGCGGAAGCCGGCACGGGCACGGGCAAGACGTTCGCGTACCTCGTGCCGGCGCTGCTGTACGGTGGCAAGGTGATCGTGTCGACCGGCACGAAGACGCTGCAGGACCAGCTGTTCGAGCGCGACCTGCCGCTGGTTCGCGACGCGCTCGCCGTACCCGTCACCGTCGCGCTGCTGAAGGGCCGCGCGAACTACGTGTGCCGCCACCACCTCGAGCGCACATCGCGTGAAGGCCGGCTGCATTCGCGCGACGACGTGCGTTACCTGCAGAAGATCGTCGCGTTCGCGCGCGTATCGGAACGCGGCGACCGGGGCGAACTCGCCGACGTGCCCGAGCACGCGACGATCTGGCCGCTCGTCACGTCGACGCGCGACAACTGCCTCGGGAGCCACTGCGCATTCCATCGCGAATGCTTCGTGATGAAGGCGCGCAAGGAGGCACTCGACGCCGACGTCGTCGTCGTCAATCATCACCTGTTCTTCGCCGACGTCACGCTGCGCGACGAAGGGCTCGCCGAGCTATTGCCCGCGTGCAACACGGTGATCCTCGACGAAGCGCATCAATTGCCCGACACGGCGACACTGTTCTACGGCGAGCAGGTGACCGCGGGGCAATTGACCGAGCTCGCGCGCGATGCCGAAGCGATCGCACGCACCGAACTGCGCGACGTGCCCGACCTGCCCGAGGCCGGCGCCGATCTTGTGCCATTGATCCGCAAGCTGCGCCTCGCGGCCGGCGATGCCACCGGCAAGTTCGCGCAGGCGCAGATTGGCGGGCGGCCCGACTTTCGCGAGGCGCTCGACGCGCTCGCGGCCGGGGTCGATCGCCTCGCCGCCGAGATGGAGCGCTTCGCGGTGCGCAGCGAAGACGTGGCGGCGATCGCGCGGCGCGTCGCCGACGTGTCGGACGTGCTCTCGCGCTGGAAGGGCGGGCTCGAGCACGCGGACGACGATGCGGCGCCGTGGATCCGCTGGGTCGACGTGAGCGCGCAGGGCTGGCAGCTGCAGGCGTCGCCGCTGTCGGTGGCCGACGTCTTTCGCCGGCAGGTCGAGGATACGGGCCGCGCGTGGATCTTCACGTCGGCCACGCTGGCGGTCGGTCGCGACTTCTCGCATTACACGTCGCAGCTCGGACTGGTGGACGCGCCGACCGGCTGCTGGGATAGCCCGTTCGACTACGACGAGCAGGCGCTTTTGTACGTGCCGCGTGGGTTGCCCGCGCCGAACAGCGTCGAGCATACGCACGCAGTCGTCGACGCGGCGCTGCCGGTGCTGAAGGCGAGCGGAGGCCGCGCGTTCCTGCTCTTCACTTCGTTGCGTGCGCTGAACGTCGCGCGCGAGCGTCTGGCCGCGTTGCTCGAGCGCGAGAAGCTCGGCTATCCGCTGCTCGTGCAGGGCGACGGCGCGAAGAGCGAACTGCTGCTGCGCTTTCGCGAGCTCGGCAATGCCGTCCTGCTCGGCAGCGCCAGCTTCTGGGAAGGCGTCGACGTGCCGGGCGACGCGTTGTCGGTGGTCGTGATCGACAAGCTGCCGTTCGCGCCGCCCGACGATCCGCTGTTGGCGGCGCGTCTTGCGAAGCTCAACGCCGACGGCGGCAACGCGTTCTTCGACTGGCAGGTGCCACAGGCGGCCATCAGCCTGAAGCAGGGTGCCGGACGGCTGATTCGCACGGAAACGGATCGCGGCGTGCTGATGATTGGCGATCCGCGCCTGGTCGACAAGCCGTACGGGCGGCGCATCTGGCGCAGCCTGCCGCCGATGAAACGCACGCGCGAGCTGTCCGACGTGCTCGCCTTCTTCGGCAAGCGGACTTCGGGGTCAGAGCGGTAAGTATTGGGCTCGCCGACAACTTACCGCTCTGACCCCGCAGTACGCCGAAGTCCGACCCTCCGTGGCCGTTACCAGATCTTACCCCAGGGGGGTT
>JAICKU010000130.1 GCA_025927765.1 Burkholderiales bacterium | reverse complement strand
ACTACGAGCGCCATCGTCTGCGACAGGTCGCCCTTCGCGACCGCGCCGATCACGCGCGCCGTCTCGCTCGTGGGGTGCACGAGGTCGTCGATCAGCTGGTTCACCGAATCGATCGAAGTCGCCCAGAAGCCGCTCACGTCGCCGAGATTCGCGCGCCGAGCAAGCTTGCCCTGCTTGCCGACCACGGTCGACAGGCGCGACAGCTCCTGCGCCATCCGCTGGTTGCGCTCGACGACGTCGTTGAACGCGTCGGCGACGCGCCCGAGCACGCCGTGCCATTCGGCCGGCAGACGCACCGACGCATCGCCGCGCTTCAGCGCGGTCAATGCGTGCAGGATGGTCGTGATTTCGTCGGCGGATTGCGTACGGGGCTCGATGACGTGCATGGAGTCTCCTGGATTCGGATGACAGCGGGACTGCGAGGTGAACGGACGCCGCGACACGCGGCGGGGGGTACGCCGAACCATATGCGGGCGCGGCGGGAAAATGCCATTGTCCCACTGCGGTCCGACGGTGCGAAGCACGACCGACAGCCGTCGTTGATGTGTCGGACAAGATGGCGTCCGACCCTGATTCGCGGTATATTTTTGCCGCAGCGTCCAAGGCGGCGGAGAGTCCTCGTGAGCAATTTGTCGAAGCGTTCGAATCCGGTCACCAATGGCGCGCGCGTGCTCGTTGTCGACGACGACAGCGACGGCGCGCAAGCGGCTGGCAAGCTCCTCGAAACGTTCGGGTGCAACGTGTCGCTGGTCGGCTCCGCCGGCGAGGCGCTCGAGCGCATCGAGGACGGCACGCCGGTGGACCTCGTGTTCTCCGACGTCGTGATGCCCGATATCGACGGGCTGGAGTTCGCCGAGCGGCTGAGCGCGCTTCGCCCCGGGCTTCCCGTCATTTTCTGCACCGGCTACACGAGCGCCGTCGAGGCGCTGACCGACTGCGGCGCAATGGCGCTGATGAAGCCCTATTCAGCCGAGGTGCTCGAGCGCATCGTCGCCGAACGCCTCGAACTCGCGCGCGAGGCGCAGGCGCGCCCGTAGGGTCCGGCCCTAATTCACCTGGCTCGCGAGCATCCGCAGCTGCCACAGCTCGCGGTGCCCTGCGTGCAGCAGCGGCATCAGCGCGAGACGTCCCGTAGCGCCGATGCTGTCCGACAGGTAGCGCATCTCGGCGAGCTTCTCGCGCGTGGGTGCGTCGATCGGCGCGTCGAAGCCGCTCTCGCGCATCATCAGGATGCCCTTCGCCCGCAGCGCGAGCTCGCTGTGCAACCGCAGATAGCACAGCAGATCGGCCACGACGGGACCCTGGAAGCGCGTGCGCAGCGACGCGACATAGCGGCCCGCCGACGAATCGCCGAAGTGCCCGGACGTCAGCGATTCGAGCATCGCCGCGTCGGCATCGAAGCCGTCTCCGAGCCATCGCGCCGTCGCCTTTTCGCTGCGCTCGAACACGACGTACATGAGCGGCGGCAGCACGAGGATCACCGCGAGCGTCGAGTACATCGGCGGCAGCCACGCGTGGTTGTAGGCCGAATGCAATGCGACTGCGACGAGGTAGCCGGGCAGGAACGCGGCCGCTGACGCGCCCAGGCGCTCGCGCAGCGCGAGCGCCATCATCGCGAAGATGGCGGTGCAGCCGCCGTGCATGATCGCCGTGCCGAAGCCCCGCACGATCCACGTGCCCGCGCTCGCGTTCGGCACGAGCGATTGGTAGTACACGTTCTCGACGATCGCGAATCCGGTGCCGGCGGCAAAGCCGAGGATCGCCGCGTCGACGAGAAAGCCGACGCGATGCGCCCGAATCAGCGCGACGACGACGAGCGCCTTGCCGAACTCCTCGACCACCGGGCCGACGTAGCGGCTGTAGCTCGCGAAGTCGAGGTGCGTGACGTCCGCGAGGTAGCCATTCGCGAAGTAGCAGCCGATCGCGACGGCGAGTCCCGCTGCGACGACGCCGAGCACGACGCGCAGCGTGACGAGCTTGTAGCTGTCGAGCGCGACGAGCGCCGCGAGGAACGCGAGCACCGGCAGGATGCCGATGACGATGTGGAGCAGCAACGCGGTCATTCAAGCGCTCGCGGCAACCGCAATCACATGATCTTCAACGACACCATCAACTCGTCTCCCGCCCGGCGCGCGCCGCGGAAACCCACGGCATAGCCCACGGAAAGCGTCATGTCGTACCAGTGCAGCACGCTGAAGCGCAGGTCGACCTGCCCGCCGACGGACTGGAAATTGTCGCGTCGCTGCCGATTCGCGGGGTCCGTCCACAAGCCGATCGCGAACACGGCGGGTCGCAGGTAGTTGAGATAGAACGCCGGCGTGCCGACCGATTCGAACACGATCGGCGGCAAATTCCACTCGACGAGCTCGCGCGCAAAGTTGAGGCCGCTGATCTCGTCGATGCCGAAGCCCGGCATCGAGTCGTAGTCGCGATAGCGCTTCACTTCGCCGTTGTCGACGTAGTTGTTGCCGAACGCCCCGAAGTAGAAGCTCGCGACCGGATTGCTGCGCTTGCCCGTGCCAGCACCTGCGGACGTACGAAACCACAGCGACGAGTGCGGGATCGACAGCGGAATGCCGTAATCGAAGTTGCCGAAGAGTTGCGTCGGCGTTTCGTCGCCCACGCGATTGGCTTTCACCACCGCGTTCCACGCCACACCTTTCTCGTCGTCGACCGCGCCGAGCGAGCGCCGCAGGTCCACGTAGTGCAGGCCGAGCTGCGCGACGGCAAGGCGCGAGAACGGGGTGCCGACGTTCTGCGCATTCGGCAACACGTCGATCTTGTCGTAGTACGCCGCGTCGTACGACAACGTGAGCTTGCGTGGTTCGTCGTAGATCAGCAACTGATCGTAGCCCAGCTTCGCGGCGTAGCCTTTGCGGCTGCGCTTCGTCGGGCCGAAGAGATCGTAGAAATCGGAGCGGTTCCACGACAGCTCGCCGCGCCAATTGAGATAGCGTCCGAAAATGTCGAGGTGCGTGCGTTCGTCGGAGTGGAACTTGCTGTCGGGCGTGTAGGCCGCCGTAATGCCGAAGCTCGCGAACTGGAGAGGATCCTCGACGTTCAGCCGATAGCCGAAGCCGAGGGAGTTCTTGTAACCCTGGAGTACCGGGTACGCGTTGGGCACGCCGAGATGCGCCAGCGGCTCGTACGGCCCCTCGGGCTTCGTGATCTTCGCATCGTCGACGGCGCTCGGCGGCGCCACCGCCCAGCTCTTGATCTCCGGATATTTGTCGACCACCTGCGCGCCGAGGAAGCGGATTGCGCTCAAATCGTCGGTGGGGTGCGGCTCGATCATCGCCGGGACGAACCCGTCAGCGGTGTAATCGAGCACGATCATGCGGCCGTCGGACAAAGGCACCGGCCGGAAGAAGCCGGTCTCGGCGTTCGTCACCGCATCGACCTTTCCGGTCGCGACCTCGTAGCGGAAGATGTTCGAGACGCCGGTGTAGTAGCTGCTGCCGTACAGGTACTTGCCGTCGTGCGAGAACACGAAGCTCTCCGGCACCGATTGCCCGAAGCGGAATTGCGTGAGCGGCGTGACGTCGCGCTGCATCACCTTCGCGAGGTCGAACACGCGCACGTACTGGTCGCCGTTCACCTCTTCCACCGACGCGGACAGCAGCTTGCCGTCCGGCGAGATGTCGAGATCGGACGGCACCACACCGTACGGAAACGTGTGGATGTCGTACCAGAGGTTGTGCGGCGCCGGGATGTAGACGAGCGTCGCCAAGCCGTTGTTGTGCCGCACGCCGATCAGCGAATGGTCGACGGGATTCACGGCGATCTCGCCAATGCGCCCGTTCTCGATCAGCGTGCGCACCTCGCCGGTGTGCACGTCGACCGCCATCAGGTCGCGATAGGAAAGGTAGCCGCGGTTGTCGTTCGTATAGAACGCCGTGCCGGTTCCGGGATCGTAGGCGAACGACGTGACGCGGTAGAGCATCGCGCGCTTGATTTCCGCGAGTTGTCGCATCTGCCCGGTGCGGGTGTCGAGCGCGCCCACGAATTCCACCGTGCCGGGATAACGGAATCCGCCGTAAAGCATTCCGCTCTTCTCGTCGTAGTAGGTACGCGACACCGAACCGAGCGAATTCGAAACGAGGTTGCGGTGCGGCGTGATCGGATATTTGCGCACCTCGGCGAGGTTCGCTTCCTGGAAGCGATGCTCGAAGCGAATCCAGTCCTGCCACGCCTGTTCGAGCGGCAACCCGAACACGTGCTCGAACTGGTCGGCGTAGTACCGCTTGCTGCCTTCGTCGCGCTTCAGCCAGTCGGCGACCTTCTCCGGTGAGTAGGTGTAGGCGAGCCAGGTGACGAACCGGGTGCCGTACAGGTACGCGTTCGCGGTGACCTGGAAGTCGACCTGAACGCCGCGCGAGGCCAGGCCGAGCGGATCGTAGAAATGCGCGCCATCGCGCACCATCGCGCGAAAGACCATCTCGTCGTAGCCGCCCTGCGCGCGGCCGAGCCCTCCGCCCATCCACGTCTCGAAGAACACCGCGGTACCTTCGGAGTACCAGCGCGGTGCGGTGAAGCGCGGAACCGTCAGGTAGCTGTAGAGCAGCGTTTCGGGATCGTCCGGATGCGCGCCGACCTTCCCGAGGAAGAAGCGCCGCCAGCGCCGGTCCTCGTCGTTCGCCACGTCGCCCTGCACGACGTGAATCAGCTCGTGATTCATGAGCGTGAACATGCGTTCGGCCGCAGGGAACGTCTCGAACGCGTGCGAAAGCGGTTCGATGTCGAAGATCAACGTGCCGCGCGGCACCGCGTAGGTGAGCGCGTTCCCGTAGTCGGCGAAATCCTGCAGCAGTACCGTCGTCGCTTCCGACGGCATCCAGCCGAACATCCTGCGCTGCCATTCGCGCGAGTTCGTGAACGTGCGCACGGCGTGCGGCACGAGATAACCGAGCGAATCGTAGTAATGGAGATGCATCGCCGGCGTGGACGCCGACGAGATGCCGACAGGACTGTCGTCGGCGACCGCGAACGGCGACATTGCGGCCAGCAGCAGCAAAGCCCACACCTTGCGCACGGCGAACCTCCCTGGATCGTCGGGGTGCGCAAGCATACGGGGTCGAAGCCCCCAAAAGCAAAACCGCCGGCACGGGCCGGCGGTTTTGCAATGCGAAGTGCGTAGCTTCAGTGCGCCTGGGCCGCGTTCGCTGCGCCGAGGTTCGCGTTGCCGGCGTTCGCCGAACCCATGTTGCCGTGACCTGCATTCGCCGCACCCAGGTTGGCGCTGCCCGCATTCGCCGCGCCGAGGTTCGCGTTGCCCGCGTTCGCCGAACCCATGTTGCCGTGACCCGCGTTCGCCGCACCCAGGTTGGCGCTGCCCGCATTCGCCGCGCCGAGGTTGGCGTT
>JAICKU010000076.1 GCA_025927765.1 Burkholderiales bacterium | reverse complement strand
TCGACGGTCCGCGATGCGAGTGGTTCAGGCGCTCACCGCCGGTCCCGGCCGGCTTCGTCGATTTCCGCGCATCGGCGAAAGGCTCGGTCAGTTCGATCCGCGCGAGGTGCGACGCCTTCTGATGGGCGCTTACGAAATGCGGTACGAAATCGTGGAGCGCGAGGTTTGCATCCTTCGCATCCGGCGCGCGCGTGAAGAACGTTGACATGACCCGAACGCGCGAGTGGATCTACGCGTGGCTGCTGCTTCTGCCGGCAGCCACGCTGCTCGCCCTCTTCACGCACTACCCTGCCGTCGCCAACCTCTGGCACAGCTTCCAATCCACGCCGAAGGGCAGTCGCCCCGCGAAGTTCATCGGCCTCGACAACTACCGCGCGCTCGTCGAAGACCCGATTTTCTGGCAGGCGCTCACGAACAACCTCTGGTATGCGCTCGGCACGATCCCGTTGTCGATCGCGCTCGCGATCCTGATGGCGGTGTGGGTGAACCAGCGCATGCCGGGGCGCGGCTTCCTGCGCCTCGCCTACTTCACGCCGACGATCCTGCCGATGATCGCGGTCGCGAACATCTGGCTCTTCTTCTACACGCCGGGCTATGGGCTGCTCGACCAGATCACGGGCGCGCTCGGCTTCGGCCATCACAACTGGCTCGGCAGCCAGAGCACCGCGCTGCCGGCGATCATGGTCGTCACGATCTGGAAGGAAGCCGGCTTCTTCATGATCTTCTACCTGGCAGCGCTGCAGTCGATGTCGCCGCACCTTGCCGAGGCCGCCGCGATCGAGGG
Organism: Burkholderiales bacterium; assembly: GCA_025927765.1. GTDB lineage: Bacteria > Pseudomonadota > Gammaproteobacteria > Burkholderiales > Casimicrobiaceae > VBCG01. The sequence continues at coordinate 17,844 of JAICKU010000076.1, read as the reverse complement.
CGCGTCGCGCGCGTACTACTTCCGGCGCGTGACGCTGCCGCTCCTGATGCCGACGACGCTGTTCGTGCTCGTCAACGCGATCATCAACGCGTTCCGCCTCGTCGACCACATCGTCGTGATGACGCGTGGCGGTCCCGACAACGCGACCGCGCTGCTGCTCTACTACATCTTCGAGATCGGCTTCCGCTTCTGGGATTCGTCGTACGCGGCGGCGCTCACGATGGTGCTGCTCGTGCTGCTCGGCGCCGTCGCGATCGGCCAGTTCGTGTTCCTCGAACGGCGCACGCACTATCAATGAGGCCATGAGCACGGTCCTGCCCGATGCCCGCGATGCGCTCGCGCCTCCGCGCGACGTTCGCCGCCCGCGCCGGCCGGCGACCGCGAGCGGCCTCGTGCACGAACCGAACGCATTCACGCACGTGCTCGAGATCACCGGCGCGTGGCTGCTCGGCATTCTGTGGATCCTGCCGCTCGTCTACGCGTTCTGGACGGCGTTCCATCCGCCGGCCTACTCGACGAACTTCACGCCGACCGCGCCGCTCACGCTCGCGAATTTCGTGAAGGCGTGGCAGGCGGCGCCGTTCGCGCGCTACTTCGTCAACACCGTATGGCTCGTCACGATGGTACTGGCCGCGCAGCTCGTGCTCGTGACGCTCGCCGCGTACGCGTTCGCGCGCTTCCGCTTCCCCGGCCGCGACGTGATGTTCGCGCTCGTGCTCGTGCAGCTGATGATCATGCCCGACGTGCTGATCGTCGAGAACTACCGCACGATGACGCTGCTCGGCATCAAGGACACGATCCTGTCGATCGGCCTGCCGTACATGGCGAGCGCGTTCGGCATCTTCCTGTTGCGCCAGACGTTCAAGACGGTGCCGCGCGAACTCGACGAGGCCGCGCGCGTCGAAGGCTGCTCGCCGCTGCAGACGCTGTGGAAGGTCTACGTCCCGCTCGCGAAGCCGACCTACATCGCGTACGCGCTCGTGTCGATCTCGTACCATTGGAACAACTTCCTGTGGCCGCTCATCATCACCAACTCGGTGGAATCGCGGCCGGTGACGGTGGGACTGCAGGTGTTCTCCGCGACCGACCAGGGCATCGACTGGTCCATCATCAGCGCCGCGACACTGATGACGACCGGGCCGCTTCTGATCGCGTTCCTGCTGTTCCAGCGGCAGTTCGTGCAGTCGTTCATGCGCGCCGGCATTCGATAACCGTCGCGCGTCCATCTCGCAGGCATTGGACCGATGATTCTCATCACGTGGAACGTGCAGTGGTGCCGCGGCGTCGACGGCAACGTCGACCCCGCACGCATCGTGTCGGAGGCTGCGCGCCTCGCCGACTTCGACGTGCTGTGCCTGCAGGAAATCGCCGACAACTATCCCGATCCGCGGCTCGCCGGCAGCAATGGAGAGGACCAGTTCGCGCGCCTCGCGTCGTTGCTGCCTGGCTACACGGCGATACCGGGCGTGGCCGTCGATCAACCGGGCGAGGACGGGCGCCGGCGGCGCTTCGGCAACATGATCCTGTCGCGCCTGCCCGTGCGGCAGGTCTATCGCTACCTGTTGCCGTATCCGTGCGAGCGCGGCGTGCCGGGCATGCCGCGCATCGCGATCGAGGCCGTCGTCGGTGCCCCGGAGGGCGACCTGCGCGTGATCACGACGCACCTCGAGTACTACTCGGACAAGCAGCGGATGGCGCAGGTCGAGGCGCTGCGCGCCATCTACGCGGAAGGGCATGCCTACGCGCGCGACGGCCGCGTCACCATGACCGACGGTGGTCCCTTCCAGACATTCGTGCGGCCGCCGGGCACGATCATCACCGGCGACTGCAATTTCGAGCCCGACTCGCACGAACACCGCCGCATGCTCGCGCCGTTCGACGACGGCACGCCGCCGCTCGTCGATGCATGGGACGTCCTGCATCCCGGCGCGCCGCACCCGGCGACGTTCAAGATCTACGAGAAGAAGCACCCCGGCGAGCCCGAGCTGCACTGCGATTTCATTTTCGTCGGCAGCGAGTTGCGTTCGCGGTTGCGGACGATCGACGTCGACCAGAAGACGCAGGCGTCCGATCATCAGCCCGTGGTTCTCGCGCTGGCATGAACAGGCGCCTTCCCCGCGATGAGTGACGCGGCCCCGGTCGTCTTCGCCACGACGGGCGACCCCGTCGCCGATGCGCAGGCGCTGGACGCGATGCTCGCGGCGAATCCCGAGCACGATCTCGTCGTGCTCACGCCCGATGCGCGCGTTCACGGCGACTGGGTCGACCGTCTCGTCGCGCACGCCAGCGTGGCTTCGACGGGCATCGTGGGCACGTTCACGAACGGGGATGGTTGCGCGATCTACGCACGTGGCACGAACGCCGCGCGGCTGCCGGTCGGCGAGAGTGTGGCGACGCTCGACGAGCGGTTCCGTGATGCGAACGCAGGCCGCAGCGCGCGTGTGGGCGTCGTGCGCGGTCCCTGCCGCTACTTCACGCGCGCCTGCCTGCGAGCGCTCGAGGTTTCGGGCGCGAAGCTGCTCGACGACGGGCGCGCCGCTGAACTTTGCAAACGCGCCGCGCATCTCGGCTTTCGCGTCGTCGTCGCCGGTGACGTGTTCGTTGCCCGCGAACCTGCCGACGCTCCGGACACGACCGACATGGGCGCGCACGACGACGATGCGTCGGCGGCGCTGCGCGTGCTCGAACGCCGCGTCGATCTTGCGCGACTCGCTGCGGCACCGCAACCCGCGATCGTGTTCGTCTCGCACGGCTGGGGCGGCGGCATTCGCCGGCACATGGACGATCTCGCCGCCCTCGTGCAGCACCGCGCGCTCGTGCTGCATCTCGAGCCCTCCGGCCGCGAGCACGTGAAGCTCGTGTGGCGACGCGAAGGGGAAGCGTTCAGTGCGCGCTTTCGCCTGCCGCACGAGCTTGGCGCGCTCGTCACGACGTTGCGCGCGATCGGCGTCGAGCGGTTGCACTTCCATCACGTGCACGCACTTCCCCGCGCGATCCTCGATCTCCCGGCGGCGCTCGGCGTGCCGTACGACTGCACGCTGCACGACTACTACGCGATCTGCCCGCAATATCACCTCACCGACGCGAACGGCCGCTATTGCGGCGAGCCCGATGCCGCCGGCTGCGCGCGCTGCCTCGCCGAGCGGCCGTCGCAGTGGGGCCTCGACATCGCAGGATGGCGCGATACGTTCGCAACGTTCCTGGCGCAGGCCGCACGCGTGATCGCGCCTTCGGAGGATGTCGTCAACCGTGTGCGCCGCTACTTCCCGGCGCTCGCCATTTCGCTGTGGCCGCATCCCGAATCGACGAGCACGTGGCCGTCCGCGGTCGTGCGCGTCGTCACGCTCGGCAGCCTGTCGCCGGAAAAGGGCCTCGACGTGGTCGCGGCGTGTGCGATCGACGCCAGGCAACGGGCGTTGTCGCTCGCGTTTCGCGTGATCGGCGCCACGGCGCGGCCGCTGCCGCAATGGCCGGACGCACCGTTGTCGGTGCATGGCTCGTACGACGAGGCCGCGCTTGCCGCGCTGCTCGCAAGCGAGCATGCCGACGTGCTGTTCTTCCCGGCACAGGTGCCCGAAACGTGGTCGTACACGCTGTCGGTCGCGCTGGCCAGCGGTTTGCCCATCGTCGCGTCGGCGCTCGGCGTGTTTCCGGAACGCCTCGCCGGACGCGCGAATGCACGCCTGCTGCCATTCGACGCGAGCGCCGCCGAATGGAACGAGGCGCTGCTGGCGGCGTCGCGCGAACCGCGGATCGTCGAGGATCCGGCTACGCGTCGGCCGACGCTTCGCGCCGCGTCCTGACGCACGCACGATGACCGATCCTGCGCGTTACGCCGAGCGCTACCTCGCACCGCTGCCTGCGGCGAAGCGGGCACGCCACGTGGCACTGCCCGAGCTCGACGCGCGTCATTTCGCCACGGAGCCTGCGGCGCCGCCGATGTCGCTCGCGCAGCTCGCCGTCGCCGGCATCGATTGCGGCAACGGCGAGGCGCGTGCCGAACTGCGGCGGCGAAGTGCGGCCGCGGACGCCGATCTCGCCGAATTGCGCGCGATGCAGGCGCGAACGGGCAAGCCCGCCGATGTGCTCGTCCGCGATCTGCTCGCGGCCACGCGCGAGCTCGGGCTGCTTCGCGACAACGTGCGCGACGTGCAGGCGAACGAGGCGGCGTTGCGTGCGCGCGTGCGCGAGCTCGAGACGTCGACGATCTGGCGGGTGACGCGCCCCATCCGCGTCGCGGGCGGTCGCGCCAAGATCGTCGTCGCGACGGTGCGCACGCAATGGCGCACGCTGCTCCAGTTGCCGCGCTATGCCGGCATCGCCACCACCATCATGCGTGAAGACGGTGCGGCGGCGCTCGCCCGGCGCGTCGTGCGCAAGCTGCGAACGCGCAAGAACTATCGCGCCCCACCGCAGGAGACGTGGCGGCTCGCATCTGCGATCGCCGCGCTCGACGTTCCCGCGGCCGAAACGCCCGCGGTGTCGATCGTGATCCCCGCGTTCGGCAACGCACTCCTCACATACAGTTGCCTCGCGAGCATCGCGCGGCACACGTCGGGCGAGTTCGAGGTGATCGTCGTCGACGATGCCTCGCCCGAGCCGCTCGCCGCGGCGCTCGCCGACGTGCGCGGCGTGCGCTTCGAGCGCAACGACCGGAACGTCGGTTTCATCGCGACCTGCAATCGCGGCGCCGGGCTCGCTCGCGGCGAGCTCCTGGTGTTCCTGAACAACGATACGCTCGTCACCGAAGGCTGGCTCGACGCGCTGCTGGCGACGTTTCGCGAGCGTGCCGACGCCGGGCTCGTCGGCGCGAAGCTCGTGTACCCCGATGGGCGTCTGCAGGAAGCGGGTGGCATCGTGTGGCGCGACGGCAGCGCGTGGAACGACGGACGCGACGACGACGACGCGCGGCCCGAATTCAATTACCTGCGCGAGGTCGACTACTGCTCGGGCGCCTGCCTCGCGATTCCCCGTGAGCTGTTCCACTCGCTGGGGGGCTTCGACCCGCGCTATGCGCCGGCGTATTACGAGGACGCGGACCTCGCGTTTCGCGTGCGCGAAGCGGGGCGGCGCGTGTATTACCAGCCTGCGGCGAAGATCGTGCATTTCGAAGGGCAGACGTCGGGCACCGACGTGACGCAGGGCGTGAAGCGCCACCAGGCGGTGAACCGCGGCGTGTTCGCGGCGCGCTGGAGCGCGACGCTCGCGAAGCACGCCGCGAATGGCCTTCGTCCGGAAATCGAGCGCGATCGCTATGCGGCGCGGCGCATGCTCGTGATCGACGCGTGCATGCTGACGCCGGACCAGGATGCGGGGTCGGTGCGCATGCAGGCGCTGCTCGAGATCGCCACCGAGCTTCGCTGCAAGGTGACGTTCGTCGCCGACAACCTCGAGCATCGCGAGCCGTACGTGTCGCAACTGGCGCGTCACGGCGTCGAGGTGCTGTTCCATCCGTACGTGCGCTCGATCCCCGAGCTGCTGCTGACGCGCGGCCGCGAGTTCGACGTGATCGTCGTGTCGCGCCACTACGTCGCGGCGCGACATCTCGACACAATCCGGCAGGCGGCGCCGCAGGCGCGCGTGGTGTTCGACACCGTCGACCTGCATTTCCTGCGCGAGGAGCGGCTCGCCGCATTGAATGGCGGCTACGCCGCACAGGTCGCGGCACGTGCGAAGCGCAACGAGGAGCTCGCGCTGATCGCGAAGGCGGACGTGACGCTCGTCGTGTCCGATGCCGAGCAGGACGTGCTGCGCGAGTTGGCACCCGCAGCGCGCGTGATGCGCCTGTCGACGATCCACGAGCCCGTCGCCGACATCGCGCCCTGGGAAGGCCGCCGGGGCCTGCTGTTCGTCGGCGGCTTCCAGCACCCGCCCAACGTCGATGCGATGCGCTGGTACGCGCAGGACGTGCTGCCGCACGTACGGCGCCTGCTGCCTGGCGTGAAAACCTACGTGATCGGCAGCCGCATGACGGCGTCCGTCGAGGCGCTGGCGAGCGACGACCTGGTCGTGCTCGGTTACGTGCCCGACATCGAGCCGTACCTCGCGTCGTGCCGCATATCGATTTCACCGCTGCGCTACGGCGCGGGCGTCAAGGGCAAGATCAATACGGCGATGAGCTACGGCATGCCGGTCGTCGCGACGACGCCGTCGATCGAAGGCATGCATCTACGCGACGGCGAGGACGTGCTCGTGGCCGACGAGCCGCAAGCGTTCGCGGCGGCGGTGGCGCGCCTGCATGAGGATCGCACGCTCTGGGAGAAGCTGTCGCGCGGCGGCCTCGCGAACATCGAGCGGCACTTTTCGCGCGCGGTGGCGCGCTCGGCGATCGCGGACCTGCTCTGCGTTCATGAGGGCCGGACGCCGATTTCATCCGGACGCTGCGAAGCAGCTGGGACGAAATTGGAGTCCGACCCTGATTGACGGTTGCGGCGGAAGAGCAGGTCGAACACATCGTGGCCGCGCGCGAGGCCGCGGGCCTCGAACTTGGTTTGCGGCCGCCATTCAGGCCGTGGCGCGAACGCCTCCGCCGTATTGAAGAGCAGCGGCTCGGCGCGAAGCGTCGCGAGTATCTCGTCGGCGTACGGCGCCCAATCGGTGGCGACGTGCAGGTAACCGCCGGGCGCGAGCGCCTGCACGAGCGCATGAACGAACGGCGCCTGCAGCAGGCGCCGCTTGTGATGCCGCTTCTTGGGCCACGGATCCGGGAAGAACACGTGCACGCCCGCGAGCGACGCCGGCGCGATCATGCGCGTCACCACGTCGACGGCGTCGTGACGCAGCACGCGCACGTTGCGAAGGCGTTGCGCGTCGATCCGCCGCAGCAGCGCGCCGACGCCGGGCCAGTGCATCTCGACGCCGACGAAGTTGACGTCGGGCTTCGCCGCGGCAATGGAAGCGGTCGTCTCGCCCATTCCGAAGCCGATTTCGAGCACGACCGGCGCGTCGTTGCCGAAGAGCGCACGAAGATCGAGCGGTGACGCGGGCGTAACGCCGTAGCGCGGATAGAGCTCGTCGCACGCGCGCTGCTGCGCCGGCGACATCCGGCCCTGCCGCAACACGAAGCTGCGGATGGCGCGACGCTGCCTCGCGTCTTCGTGCGCCGGGATTACTTCGCGCGGGGTTTCTGCCACGACGGGTCGGCGAGGCGACGCTCGACCGTGCGCGCCCCGTCGGTCGACGACGAATAGTCGATCGCGATGCGGCCGTCGCCGCGCCACGTCGCGCTCGCGTCCGTCCAGTCGGCCGGCGGCCGCCATTCCGCTTCCTTCACGACGCTTTCGCGGCCGATGCGCCACACGACGATCTCGTTGTCGCACTCGCGCGGACACACGTCGACGGTCACGAAATGCTTGCGGTCCGGCGAGAACACGGGCTCCGCGGGAATGCCGTATTCGCCGCCGCCGCGCCGTTGCACGAGCATGAAGCCGCTGCGATCGCCGTTGGTCGTGAAGAGCACGAGCGTGTCGAGATCCTCGACGTAGTCCCAGATCGCGTACGAGCGCGTGCCGCGCACGTTCGCGCTGTCGCGAAAGATGGTGAGGCCGAACGGCGACAGCGAAACCCGCAGCTCGTTGCCGTCGCGCTCGACGATGCGCGACAGCGCGTGCAGCTTGCGCGCTTCGACGAGGCGTCCGCACTGCGCGGCATCCTCGGCTTCGATGCAAAGCGACGTGAGCTCGGCGTGCGAGATCGGCGCCGCGTGCGCAAGCGTCGCGGCGAAGACGATGGCCGCGATGACGCCGAGAGCCACAGCTCGTTGCCTTCGGCCCCGGGAGCGCGGCCCGTGGTCCCTAAATCCCGGCCCCTGGTCGCTGGGTCGTGGCCCCGAGTCCCCGTCCTTCAACGCACCACACCGCCGATGGGCGAGCTCGCCTCGGCCGCGTAGAGCTTGCGCGGCATGCGTCCGGCGAGATAGGCCTCGCGGCCGGCTTCGACGGCGAGTTTCATCGCGCGCGCCATGCGCACCGGCTCGCGCGCCTTGGCGATCGCCGTGTTCATCAGCACGCCGGCGCAGCCGAGCTCCATCGCGATCGAGGCGTCCGACGCCGTGCCTACGCCGGCATCGACGAGCACGGGCACCTTTGCACGCTCGAGGATCAGCCGCAGGCTCCACGGATTGACGATGCCCATGCCCGAGCCGATCAACGACGCGAGCGGCATGATCGCGACGCAGCCGATCGCCTCGAGCTCGCGCGCGACGATCGGGTCGTCGGACGTGTAGACCATCACCTCGAAGCCGTCGGCGACGAGCCGCTCCGCCGCGACGAGCGTCTCGCGCACGTTCGGATACAGCGATGCCTGGTCGCCCAGCACCTCGAGCTTGCACAGCGCATGACCGTCGAGGAGCTCGCGGCCGAGGCGCAGCGTGCGCACCGCCTCGTCGGCGGTGTAGCAGCCGGCGCTGTTCGGCAGATAGGTGAATTCGTCGGGCGGCAGCGCGTCGACGAGCGAAGGCTCGTTCGCGTCCTGCCCGATGTTCGTGCGCCGGATCGCGACAGTGACGATTTGCGCGCCCGACGCGACGATCGCGTCACGCGTTTCGCGGAAGTCGCGATATTTGCCGGTGCCGACGAGCAGTCGCGAACGGTAGGCGCGCCCGCCGATCACCAGCGGATCGTCGAGCGTCGAAGGGACCTGTGGAGCGTTCATGCCTGCGATTTTACGCCCCGCGTTTTACGAGCACCGGCGAGGCGAACGGCGCGAACGCGAGTGATCAGCCGCCGCCGACGGCGGCGACGATTTCGAGACGGTCCGATGCGCCGACCGGCGTATCCGCATAGCGGCTGCGCGACACGATCTCGCCGTTCTTCTCGACGGCGACGCGCTTGCCGGCGAGGCCGAGCGCGACCACGAGGTCGGCGATCGTCGCGCCGTCGAGCACGACGTCGGTGGCGACGCCGTTGACGGTCAGCGTGAGCGTGGAAGCAGCCATCGCTCAAGCGTACTCCATCTGGCATGCGACTTGCGCTCCGGCCTTTCATGCCCGACGACGGTCACGCCCTCATGCACGACGCGGCGCACCTCGATCCGCAGCCCGCACCCCGGTGCGCAGCCGAGATCGCGCTTGCGCGTGCCGGCATTCGCCCGCTCGCCGACGCCGGCTACGACACGCATCGCACGATCGATCCGACCGAGCGCGCGACGTCGAACGCCTCGCTGTATATCGGCGTTCGCACGAAGTTCGTGCTCGCCTTCGTCGCCGGCATCGCGTGGTTCGTCCTGACGGTCGCGATCGCGATGCCGTGGATCGACGCACTGTCCGCGCGCATCGGTGCGCTCGCCGCGTGGCTTGTCCTCGGCGCGATCGCGCTCCTGCCCGGTTTCATGAACGCATTCCTGATCGCGAGCCTGCTGCTCGATCGCCGCCCACCGCGCGGCAAGCCCAGCCGCTATCCGCCGGTGTCGATCCTCATTCCCGCGCACAACGACCAGGCGTCGATCGTCGATACGCTGCGCTCGATTGCGAACCAGGACTATCCCGGCGTGCTGGAAGTGTTCGTGATCGACGACGCGTCGAGCGATCGCACCGCCGCGATCGTCGATGCCTCGGACCAGGATTGGCTGCATCTGTTGCGCCAGCCGAGCGCTGCGGGCAAGGCTGCGGCACTCAATCGCGGCCTCGCCGCCGCCCATCACGATCTCGTGGTCACGCTCGACGCGGACTCGTACCTCTATCGCGACGCGCTGCGCAAGCTCGTCGAACGTTACCTCGGCGATCCGCCGAACACGCGCGCGGTCGCCGGCACGATGCTCGTGCGCAACTCACGGCGCAACTGGGTCACGCGCGCGCAGGAATGGGATTACTTCCACGGCATCGCGGCCATCAAGCGCGTGCAGTCGCTGTACCAGGGCACGCTCGTCGCACAGCGCGGATTCTCGATCTACGAGCGCGCCGCGCTCGACGACGTCGGCGGCTGGCGCGACTGCGTGGGCGAGGACGTGGTGCTGACGTGGGCGATGCTGCGCCGCGGCTGGCGCGTGGGTCACGCGGAAGACGCGTGCTGCTTCACGCGCGCGCCGGAGACGGTGCGCGCGTTCGTGCAGCAGCGGCGGCGCGCATCGCACGGCCTGCTCGAGGCGTTGCGTCAGTTCCCCGATCTGCTCGTGAAGCCGCGGCTGTCCACGCTCTTCGTCTGGTGGAACCTGCTCGTGCCGTGGCTCGACGTGGTTCACACCGTGCTGTTCCTGCCGGGGCTCGTGCTCGCGCTCTTCGGCGTTTTCTGGATCGCGGGTCCGCTGACGCTCGCGCTGCTCCCGATGGCGGTTTGCATCAACTACGTCATGTTCCGCGTCGGCTCGCAGATGTTTGCATCGAACGGGCTGCGCGTGCGGCGCAATCTGTCGGGATTCCTGACCTACGCGTTCGTCTACAGCCTCATCCTCCAACCCGCGTGCGCCGCCGGGTACTTCGCGCAACTCCTTGGCATGCGCCGGACGCTTTCGCGCTGACGTTCAAACATGGTTGTCATCGAACGGCGACATTTCCGGTATGCTGCGCATGCTGTTTGTCGGGAAATGGCTGTAAGCACGTGAAACGCAAAGAAAATGCAGGTGGCAACGCCTCGCGCAGCTTGCGCACGCTGGCGTTGCTGGCCTCGGTGGCCACGTTGCCGGGATTCGCCGGCGCGCAGTCGGTGTCGCGCCTCGGCAACGTCAACTTCGCGGTCGACGACGCTGGCGTCCACGTCGAGAACGTCGATCTCGGCGGACACTATCCGTTCGGCGCGTACATGGAACGCATCGGCGTGCCGATGCAGACGACGCCTACGCTCGCCACCCTCGCCACGGGCGACGCGGGGGCGAACTCGGGGTTGTGGCGCGACACGGCCGACGACTGGCGCGGCGTCGCCGGCCAGGCGAGCGTGGTGCAGGCCGACGGGCGGATTCGCACGGTGGGCGACGCCGCCTGGCGCTTCGATCCGTGGCGTGGCGCGCGCGTCGAACTGCTCGCGGCGGGCGATCTCGTATCGGCCGACGAAAGTGTCGCGTACGGTTTCCTGGGATCGAGCGTCGCGCGCGCACTGGGTGACCGCGTCACGGCCGAAGCGCTCGCCGGCGTGCAGTCGTTCACCGACGGCAACGCGCGGCTGCATTTGCGCGCCGGGCTCGTGTGGGAAGCGCTGCCGCGGTACGGCATCAACGTGCAGTGGCGCTGGCGCCAGTACGAAAGCACGAAGGACGCCGCGTCCGTCGCGTATTTCAACCCGAGCTCGTACAGCGACAACCAGGTGGCGGCCGGCATCCGCGCGCGCCTGGGGGCCTGGACAGTATCGGCCGCCGTCGGCGGTGGCGTGGAAACGATCAACGGCAGCGAAACGCGCCCGGTCGGCACCGCCGAAGTCCGCGGGGAGGCCGCGCTCACCGACAAGCTGAGGGTCGCGATCTACGCCGGATACGATCGTTCGCTGGACTACGGCGAGGCCGCCGGCGACGCGAGCCGGCAGATCGGCGCCACGCTGACCCACCCGTTCTGAGGAAGCAGGGCCCGATCCTACTTATCGCCGCGCACTTTGACCGCCAAGGAAAAGTAGGCTCCGAGCCTACCTCCGGTTGTCGCCTCACGGCGACGTTTCCGGTATGCTTCGCGGCGGACCGGAGAATGACATTGACATGACACGCCGCCTTTTCAGCCGCGATGTCCCGCGCCGCCTTCTCGTGGCGGCGTTGTTCTTCGCTGCGTTCGTGGCCGCGGCCGTCGCGTCGCTCGACGGGCGTGCCGCGTACGGCAACAACATGCCGCTGCGCCTCTCCGCACTGCCCGACGTGCTGCCCGCGCGCGGCAGTCCTCTTGTCGAGCCGATCCTGATCGACCTCGAGGAGCGCACGTTCCGCTTCTTCTGGGATACGGCGAATCCGAAGAACGGCCTCGTGCCCGATCGCTATCCGACGCCGTCCTTCGCGAGCATCGCCGCCGTCGGCTTCGCACTCACCGCGTACCCGATCGGCATCGAGCGCGGGTACGTGGCGCGCAAGGATGCGCGCAAGCGCGTGCTGACCACGCTGCGCTTCCTGTGGAATGCGCCGCAGGGCACGCATCAGTACGGAATGTCCGGGTACAAGGGCTTTTTCTATCACTTCCTCGACATGAAGACCGGCGAGCGCTTCGACGACAGCGAGCTGTCGACCGTCGATACCGCGCTGCTCCTCGCCGGTGCATTGTTCTGCCAGTCGTATTTCGACGGCGATCATCCCGAGGAAGTCGAGATCCGCCGCCTCGTCGATGAGATCTACCAACGCGTCGACTGGACGTGGGCACAGCCGCGACCGCCGGCCATCAGCCACGGCTGGACGCCCGAGGACGGCTATCTCGAGTACGACTGGCGCGGCTACAACGAGGCGATGCTCGTGTACGTGCTGGCGCTCGGGTCGCCCACGCACCCGGTCGGTCACGACGCCTGGGAGCAGTGGACGAGCACGTACGACGGCAGCTGGCGCACGAGCTTCGGCCAGGAGTATCTGGGGTTCGCGCCGCTCTTCGGCCATCAGTATTCGCACGTGTGGCTCGATTTCCGCGACGTGAAGGACGCGTACATGAAGCGTCGCGGTCTCGACTACTTCGAGAACACGCGCCGCGCGATCTATGCGCAGCGCGCCTATGCGATCGCGAATCCGCTGCGCTGCAAGGATTACGGCGCCAGCGTGTGGGGCATCACCGCGAGCGACGGTCCGGGAGACATCGTCGTCGACGACAGCATGGGCAAGCGCGTGTTCCGCGCGTATTCCGCGCGCGGCATCGGCGGGGCTTCCGAGCACGACGACTGCACGCTCGCGCCCACGGCCGCCGTCGCGTCGATTCCGTTCGCGCCGGAACTCGCGATCCCGGCCGTCGTCCACATGTACCGGCAATTCGGCCGCTACATCTACGGCACCTATGGTTTCCTCGACGCGTTCAATCCGAGCTTCACGTTCGCCAACGAGCCGCTCGCGCACGGCCGCTACGTGCCGGACTTCGGCTGGGTCGACGAGGACTATCTCGGCATCGACCAGGGCGCGCTCGTCGCGATGATCGAGAACTACCGAAGCGGACTCATCTGGAACGTGATGCGGGGCAACGCCTACATTCGTCACGGCCTCGCGCGCGCCGGCTTTTCCGGCGGCTGGCTTACCGCATCGGCGAAGTGAGTCTTCGGGGTTCCGCGCGCCGCGTGGTCGCGGCGCTCGCGCTCGTCCTCTTGGCGTGCCTGGCGAGCGCATGCAGCCGGCAGGCGTCGGACGTCACGACCGTGCGGTTCTGGGCGATGGGACGCGAAGGCGAGGTGGTGACCGCGCTCCTGCCGGAATTCGAGCGCACGCACCCGACCGTTCGCGTCGTCGTCCAGCAGTTGCCGTGGACGGCCGCGCACGAAAAGCTGTTGACCGCCTTCGCGGGCGACTCGACGCCCGACATCGCCCAACTCGGCAACACGTGGATTCCGGAGTTCGTCGCGCTCGGCGCGCTCGCGCCGCTCGACGCTGCGATCGCGAAGTCGAGCGTCGATCCCGCCGATTACTTTCCCGGCATCTGGAATACGAACATCGTCGGCGGGCGCGCCTTTGGCGTGCCGTGGTACGTCGACACGCGGCTTTTGTTCTATCGCCGCGACATCCTGGATGCTGCAGGCATTCACGCAGCCCCCACGTCGTGGCCGGAATGGACGCGCGCGCTCGCGGCGATCAAGGCGCACGCCGCGCCGGATCGCTACGCGATCCTGCTGCCGCTGAACGAAGTCGAGCCGTTGCTGGCCCTCGCGTTGCAGCAGGACGATCCGCTGCTGCGCGACGGTGGGCGCTACGGCAATTTCGAAAGCGCGGGCTTTCGCCGCGCGCTTTCGTTCTACGTCGACATGTTCCGCCAGGGTTTCGCGCCGCCGGTGACGTCGTCGCAGCTGTCGAACGTGTGGAACGAGTTCGGCCGCGGCACGTTCGCGTTCTACATCTCGGGGCCTTGGAACATCGGCGAATTCGAGCGGCGTCTGCCGGCGGCGCTGCAGGGTGCGTGGGCGACGGCGCCGCTGCCCGGGCCCGATGGCCCGGGCGCGTCGACGGCGGGGGGGTCGAGCCTCGTCGTGTTCGAGAAGTCGCCGGCGAAGGACGCGGCGTGGCAGCTCGTCGAGTATCTTTCGCGGCCCGACGTCGAATTGCGCTTTCGCGAGATGACCGGCGACTTGCCGCCGCGCCGCAGCGCGTGGCGCGATCCCGCGCTCGCCGCCGACGCGCACGCGCGCGCATTCCGCGAGCAGCTCGAGCGCGTGAAGCCGACGCCCAAGGTGCCCGAATGGGAGCGCATCGCCGACGAGATGCGCAACGTCGCCGAGCGCGCGGCGCGCGGCGAATGGACCGTCGACGAAGCGGCGCGCGAGCTCGACGCGCGCGCGAATCGCATCCTCGAGAAGCGGCGCTGGATGCTCGCGCGCATGGCGCGCGGCTGATCGCCGACGCATTCGTGGCTTCTTCGCGCAGCTCCGGCCACCGATACGTCGCGTGGTGGTTCGTCGCGCCGGCGTTGCTCGTGATCGGCGTGTTCTTCGTGCTGCCGGTCGTTGCCGCGCTCGCGATCAGCCTCACCGACTTCGACATCTACGCGCTCGCCGATCTGTCGAACCTGCGCATCGTCGGCTTTCGCAACTACGTCGAGCTGCTGCAGCGGCCGCTCTTCTGGCAGGCGCTCGGCAACACGCTCTATTTCGTCGTCGTCGGCGTCCCGCTGTCGCTTGGCGCATCGCTCGGTGCGGCGCTGCTGCTGAATTCGAAGCTCGCGCGCTTCCGGCCGTTCTTCCGCACGGCGCTCTTTGCGCCGGTCGTGACGACGGTGGTCGCCGTGGCAGTGATCTGGCGCTATCTGCTCGCCACGAGGTACGGGTGGCTCAACTATGCGCTCGGCACGTTGGGCATCGCGCCCGTCGACTGGCTCGGCGACCCGCATTTCGCGATGCCGGCGATCATCCTGTTCGCCGTGTGGAAGAACTTCGGCTACAACATGATCATCCTGCTCGCGGGCCTGCAGAACATCCCCGAGGAGCTCTACGAGGCGGCGCGCATCGACGGCGCATCGGCATTCGAGCGGCTGCGCTTCGTGACGCTGCCGATGCTGGCGCCCATCCTGTCGATCGTCGCGATCCTCACCGTCGCCGGCTACTTCCAGCTCTTCGCCGAGCCGTACGTGATGACCCAGGGGGGCCCGCTTCAGAGCACGCTGTCGGTGCTCTACCTGATGTACGAGGAAGGCTTCAAGTGGTGGAACCTCGGCAGCGCGTCGGCCGTCGCGTTCCTGCTGTTCATCCTGATCTTCGGCGTGACCGCGGTGCAGACGCGCTTCGCGCGCACGGAGTTCGCGCGATGATCGTGCCGAAACCGGCTGCGCTCGTCGTCAACGGCGTGCTGGCGAGCGCGTCGATCGTCGTCCTGTTTCCGCTGTTGTGGATGCTCGCGGCGTCGTTCATGGCGCCGGGCGAAGCGAGCACCTATCCGCCGCCGCTCGTCCCCGCGCATCCGACGCTCGCGAACTATCGCGAGCTCTTCGCACACGCCGGCATGGGCCGCTATCTTGCGAACAGCGTGCTGCTCGCGGTCGCGGCGACCGCACTGTCGCTCGTGTTCAACGTGATGGCCGGCTACGCGTTCGCGAAGCTGCGCTTCCGCGGCCGCGAGCAGCTGTTCCGGCTGATGCTCGGCGCGCTGGTGATTCCGGGACAGGTGGCCATGGTGCCGCTCTTCCTGCTGCTGAAGCACATGGGCCTCGTCAACACGTACGGCGGCGTGATCGTGCCCGCGCTCGCGAGCATCTTCGGCATCTTCCTCGTGCGCCAGTATGCGCTGTCGATCCCCGACGAGCTGCTCGAGGCGGCGCGCATCGACGGCGCGAGCGAGTGGAAGATCTTCGTCGCGATCGTCGTGCCGCTGCTGTCGCCCATCATCGTCACGCTGGCCGTGTTCACGCTGCTCGGCACGTGGAACGACTTCATGTGGCCGCTGATCGTATTGTCGGACCAGAACCTCTATACGCTGCCGGTGGCGCTCGCGAGCCTGTCGCGCGAGCACGTGCAGGACAACGAGCTGATGATGGCCGGCGCGGTGCTCACGACGCTGCCCGTGCTGATCGTGTTTCTTTCGCTGCAGCGGTATTACATGCAGGGGTTGATGATGGGAGCAGTGAAGGGATGAGCGTCAGCGATCGCGAGGACGCAGGGTCAGACTCTACTGATCGGAAAGTAGCGTATCGAATTGGGTCGGGCGCTACGGGTCGGCTGCGCTCCACGATGCTGGCGATCGCCGTCGCGTTCGTCGCCTCGCTCGCGTTCGCGCAGCCGCCCGCGTTCGAGACGCGCATGCTGGATCGCTTCGACGACGTCGCTGCGTGGAAAGCGGTCGCCTCCGACGGCGTGACCGCGTCGGTGACGCACGTCGTCGACGCGAAGCGGTCCGCCATGCGCCTCGACTTCGACCTCGGCGGCACGGCCGGTTACGCGCTCGCACGGCGCGCGCTGCCACTCGATCTCCCCGACAATTACGCGATCACGTTCTGGATGCGCGCGGACGCGCCGGTGAACGACCTGCAGGTCAAGTTCGTCGACGAAAGCGGCGACAACGTCTGGTGGTACCGGCGCGCCAATTTCACGTTTCCCGGCGAATGGCAGCCGATCACGATCCGCAAGCGCCAGATCGACTTCGCGTGGGGTCCCGCGAAGGATCACGCACTGCGCCACATCGCGTCGATCGAGATCGCCGTGGCCGCGGGTCGCGAAGGAGGCCGCGGCTCGATCTACATCAGCGATCTCGCGCTGCAGGAACGGCCGTCCGAGTCGATGCCGTTTCCCGCGCCGATCGTGCGCGCGTCGTCGTCGCAGCAAGGCGCGGGCCCGGCGCGCGTGCTCGACGGCAACCTCAAGACGGCGTGGCGCAGCAAGTCGGGACCCAAACGCGAGCAGTGGTTGAGCGTCGATTTCGGCCGGCCGCGCGAATTCGGTGGCCTCGTCCTGAACTGGGCGAAGAACGGTTACGCATCGCGCTACGACGTGCAGTTCTCCGACGACGGCCGCAAATGGCGCACCGTGCGGCGTGTCACCGAAGGCGGCCCCGGGCGCGCGGCGCTGCTGCTGACCGAATCGGAGACGCGCTACCTGCGGCTGTTGCTGCATGAAGGCCCGCGCCGCGAATACGCGCTCGGCGAGCTGACGGTCGAGGACGTTGCGTTCGGCGCATCGCCCAACGCGTTCTTCACCGCGCTCGCGCGCGACCTGCCGCGCGGCTGGTTCCCGCGCGGATTCGCAGGCGAGCAGGGCGCGTGGACGCTCGTGGGCATCGACGGCGGTCACGACACGGGACTGCTCTGCGACGACGGCGCGCTCGAGATCGGCAAGAGCGGCTTCACGCTCGAGCCCTTCGTCGTCGAGCACGGCAAGGTGAGCACATGGGCGAACGTGAAGTCGCAGCCGTTCCTCGTCGACGACGACCTCCCGCTGCCCGGCGTGCAATGGAACGCCGCGCACTGGTCGCTGCGCATCACTACGTTCGCGATCGGCGCGCCCGAGAATATGCAGCTCGTCGCGCGCTACGACCTCACCAACCTGACCGACCAGCCGCTCGCGCTGACGCTCGCGCTCGCGGCGCGCCCGTTCCAGGTGAATCCGCCGGCGCAGTTCCTGAACACCGAAGGTGGCGCGAGCCCGATTCACGACGTCGCGTGGGATGGTGGCGCGCTCACCGTGAACGGCGTACGGAACGTCTATCCGCTGGCGGCACCCGCGCGCGTCGCGTTGCGGCCGTTCGATGCGGGCCCGCTCGTGCCTTCGCTCGCCACCGAAAATCGGGGTCAGGAAAATCGGGGTCAGAGATGCATTTCCACGAGGAAATGCATCTCTGACC
>JAICKU010000049.1 GCA_025927765.1 Burkholderiales bacterium | reverse complement strand
GTCAGAGCGGGAAGTGCGATATTGCGCAATCGGCAGCTGCGTGCGCACTTCCCGCTCTGACCCCGAAGTCGGACCCCGAAGTCACACTTCCCGCTCTGACCCCGAAGTCACCGGAGTCAGTGCACGACCGGCGCGAGTTCGCCGCGCCTGTACCGCGCCGCCATCCTGTCGAGCGGCAGCGGCTTGATCCTCGACGCCATGCCCGCGCAGCCGAACTGTTCGTAACGCTGCGCGCAGATCTTCTTCGCTGCGGCCATCGCGGGCTTCAGGTATTCGCGCGGATCGAACTTCGACGGGTTCTCCGCCATGAAGCGGCGAATTGCGGCGGTCATCGCGAGCCGGATGTCGGTGTCGATGTTCACCTTGCGCACGCCGTGCCGGATGCCTTCCTGGATCTCCTCCACGGGCACGCCGTACGTCTCCTTCATGTCGCCGCCGAACTCGCGAATTTCCGCGAGCAGGTCCTGCGGCACCGACGAGCTGCCGTGCATCACGAGGTGCGTGTTCGGGATGCGCTCGTGAATCGCCTTGACGCGATCGATCGCGAGAATGTCGCCGGTCGGCTTGCGCGAGAACTTGTAGGCGCCATGCGACGTGCCGATCGCGATCGCCAGCGCGTCGAGCTTCGTCGCCTGTACGAAGTCGGCCGCCTGGTCGGGGTCGGTCAGGAGCATCTCGCGCGTCATCGTGCCTTCCGCGCCGTGGCCGTCCTCCTTGTCGCCCTTCATCGTCTCGAGCGATCCGAGGCAGCCGAGCTCGCCTTCGACGGTGACGCCGATCGCGTGCGCGATGTCGACGACCTTGCGCGTGACGTCCTTGTTGTAATCGTAGTCGGCGATCGTCTTGCCGTCTTCCTCGAGCGAGCCGTCCATCATCACCGACGAAAAGCCGAGGCGCATCGCGCCGATGCACACCGCGGGCGACTGGCCGTGGTCTTGATGCATGACGACGGGAATGTCGGGATAGCTTTCGACGGCGGCTTCGATCAGATGCCGCAGGAACGCTTCGCCCGCGTACTTCCGCGCACCGGCCGACGCCTGCATGATCACCGGGCTGTCGGTCTCGGCGGCGGCGCTCATGATCGCCTGCACCTGCTCCAGGTTGTTGACGTTGAACGCCGGCAGGCCGTAGCCGTTTTCCGCGGCGTGATCGAGGAGTTGGCGCATCGAAACGAGGGGCATGGTCGTGTCGTCGTTGAAAGGGCGGCTATTGTAGGACGCCGCTACGCGCCATGCCCGGCGCCGCCTTCATGCCCGGCGCGTGAGCAGGATCGTCACGAGCAACGAACTGTCGGCGAGCGCCGCGAGCGAATGCGGCTCCTCGTTTTCGAGGTACAGCAGGTCTCCGGGCGACAGCGTCTGCGTGCGCCCCTGCGCGGTGAACGCGACCGCACCTTCGATGCACTGCACGACGAAGATGCCCGCCGCCGTGTGCTGCTGGATCGACTTGCCGGCGGGCAGCGCGTAGCGAAAGATCTCGAGGTGCCCGGTGCGCACGAGCAGCGCCGAGTCCTCCTCGGTGACCGGGCGCCCGAACGGGCGGACGTCGACGATTTCGTTGGGTGCCGCGTGCGGGATGGCCATGGGCGCCTCGTCGTTCGTCAGCCGCTCTTCGCCTTGTCGGCGACGCGGTTCATCGTGTCGAGCGCGATGTTCGCGTGCGCGTACGCGGCGCCGGCGCGCATCTCGGCCGCCACCCAGATCGCTTCCATCAGCTCCTGCTCGGTGGCGCCCTTCTTCAGCGCGAGCTCGGTGTGGCCACGGATGCAATACGGGCATTGAGTGACGTGCGCGACCGCCACGGCGATCAGCTCCTTCGTCTTCGACGGCAACGCGCCGTCGGCGAAGGCCTTCTGTCCGAACGCGCGGAACGCAGCGTAGGTTTCGGGCGCGAGCTCGCGGCGCTTCTCGTGCAGTTCGCGGGACGTCTCGGGGTACATCGAATGTTCCATGCGAGTCTCCTCTTCAGCGTGCGGGCGCTTCCTGCGCCCGATACGAGCCGGGCACCGTGGCGAACGCGATCGCCAGGCGGTTCCAGCCGTTGATCGCGACGATCGCGAGCGTCAGGTCGACGAGCGCCTTCTCGTCGAACTGCTCGCGCACGTCGTCGTAGTCCTCGTCCTCGATCGGCCCTTCGGCGACGAGCGTGACGACTTCCGTCCACGCGAGCGCCGCGCGCTCGCGCTCGGTGAAGAACGGCGTTTCGCGCCACGCGGACAGCGCATAGATCCGCTGCTCGGTCTCGCCGCGGGCGCGCGCCTCCTTCGTATGCATGTCGATGCAGTACGCGCAGCCGTTCAGTTGCGATGCGCGGATCTTGACGAGTTCGATCAGCGTGGGCTCGAGGCCGCACTGTCGCACGTACGCTTCGAGCCCGCGCATCGCCATGTACGCCTCGGGCGCGACCTTCGGGTAGTCGAGTCGGGATTTCATCCGTTCGTTCGGGGGAGTGGACGTGCGTTGCTCCGTCAAAGTGCCCGCTCGGCGAGCATCAGCCGGATCCTTTCGATCGCCCGCGACGGTGCAAGAGCCTTCGGGCAGACCTCGGTACAGTTCATGATCGTACGACAGCGGAAAAGCCGGTACACGTCGTCGAGATCGTCGAGGCGCGCCTTCGTGTCGCGGTCGCGGCTGTCCGCCAGGAAGCGGTACGCCTGCAGCAGTCCGGCGGGCCCGACGAACTTGTCGGGGTTCCACCAGTACGACGGGCACATCGACGTGCAGCATGCGCAGAGGATGCATTCGTACAGGCCGTCGAGGCGCTCGCGCGCCTGCGGCGACTGCCGCCGCTCCTTGTCGGGCATCGGGCCGGGATCGACGACGTACGGCTTGATCGACACGTACTGCTTGAAGAACTGCGTCATGTCGACGACCAGGTCGCGGATCACGGGAAAGCCGGGCAGCGGGCGCAGCACCGCACGCTCACCGAGCGCGCGGATCGGCGTGATGCATGCGAGGCCGTTGCGGCCGTTGATGTTGATCGCGTCCGATCCGCAGACGCCCTCGCGGCACGAGCGGCGCAGCGTCAGCGTGTCGTCCTCGCCCTTCAAGCGCAGGATCAGGTCGAGCAGCATCGCCTCGTGCGGTTCGGGCTCGATCTCGTAATCCTGCATGCGCCCCTCGCTGTCGCGCTCGGGGTCGTAGCGAAAGATCGAGATCTTCATCGCTTCGCCGCGCGTCAACGAAGCGGCGCGATGGTCACGAGCATCCACAGCCCGATCGCGATCAGCGCGCCCGCGACGAGCGGCAGCGCGACCGCACGTGCCGAGATCGGCTTCACGTAATCGAGCATCACGTCGCGCAGGCCCACCCAGGCGTGCAGGAGCAGCGCGACGAATCCGGCGAGCACGAGGAGCTTCACGTCGCCCTGCGCGGCGTAGCTTCGCCACGTGTCGTAATCGGACGGGCTCGCGAACAGGAAGTGCGCGATGAAGTAGATGATGAAGGCGAGCAGATAGAGCGCGGTGACGCGCTGCACGAGCCATGCGCGCAAGCCTGTCAGCACCGATCTCACCAGAACGCTCCTGCCGCGGCGATCGCGATCAGCACCGCCGCGATGTTCACCGTGTATGCGCTCTTGCGCGCGTACCAGAGGCGCGAGCCGACGTCGACGTCGGAGAGCATGTGGCGCACACCCGCGAGCAGGTGGTGCGAAAGTGCCCAGATCCAGAGGACGGCGGCGACCTTGACGCCGGGATTCGCGAGCCACGCCGCGATGTCGGCGAAACCCTCGGGATTCGCGAGCGAGCGCGCGAACGCCCAGGCGACGAGGGGAATCGCGAGCGCGAGGAGCACGCCGCTGACGCGATGCAGGATCGACGTCAGCGCCCCCACGGGGAGGCGAATCTGCGCGAGATTGAGGAAGACGACGCGAGAGGGCGGCGCGGCCATCGCTCAGGCCCGATGATCGCCGACTCGGACGATTTTCATCGTGTTGGTCCCGCCCGACTTGCCCATCGGCTCGCCGATCGTCAGCACGATCAGATCGCCCCGCTGCACGAAGTTTTGCGCGAGCAGCAATTCCTCGGTGGCACGCAGCACCTCGTCGCGGTCGGTACTTTGCTCGAGGTAGAGCGACGTGACGTTGCGCAGCAGCGCCATGCGCCGCTGCGTCTCGACCTTCGGCGTGATCGCGAAGATCGGACAGCCGGGATTGTGCCGCGACATCCACAGGGCCGTCGAGCCGGACTCGGTCAGCGAGGCGATCGCCTTGACCCGCAGGTGATACGCGGTGAAGAGCGTGGCCATCGCGATCGACTGGTCGATGCGCGTGAACGTGCGATCCATGAAATCGCGGTCGAGCTGCACCGGATCGGACTTCTCGGCCTCGACGCAGATCTGCGCCATCGTCTCGACGGTTTCGACCGGGTAGCGCCCCGCCGCCGTTTCCGCCGACGTCATCACCGCGTCGGTGCCGTCGAGCACCGCGTTCGCGACGTCCGACACTTCCGCGCGCGTCGGCACCGGATTGTGGATCATCGACTCCATCATCTGCGTTGCGGTGATCGTCAGCCGGTTGTGCTCGCGCGCCATGCGCAGCATCCGCTTCTGCAGGCCGGGTACGGTCGCGTTGCCGACTTCGACAGCGAGGTCGCCGCGCGCCACCATGATGCCGTCGGACGAGTCGATGATTTCCTCGAGCGCGGGAATCGCCTCGGCGCGCTCGATCTTCGCGATCAGCATCGCGCGGCCGCCGGCGGCGCGCATCAGCTGGCGCGCCATGTACATGTCTTCCTTGCTCTTCGGGAACGACACGGCGAGGTAGTCGGCCTCGAGCTGCGCGGCCGTCTTCATGTCCTCCATGTCCTTCGGCGTGAGCGCGGGGGCTGTCAGCCCGCCGCCCATCCGGTTGATGCCCTTGTTGTTGGAGAGCGTTCCGCCGAGCACGACGCGCGTGACGATGCGCGGTCCGTCGACCGTTTCGACGTCGAGCTTGATCAGGCCGTCGTCGAGCAGCAGCACCGAGCCGGGGCCGACGTCGCCGACGAGCTCGGGATAGTCGAGGCCGACGCGCGTCGCGTCGCCCGACTCGCAGTGCGCATCGAGAATGAAGCGCGCGCCGGGCACGAGCTCGACCTTGCCCTCCGCGAACCTGCCGATGCGGATCTTCGGCCCCTGCAGGTCGGCCATGATCGACACTTCGCGACCCTGCGAACGTGCGACCTCGCGCACCAGGCGCGCTCGCTCGAGATGATCGGCGCCGCTGCCATGCGAGAAGTTGAGCCGCACGACGTCGACACCGGCCGCGAGCATGCGCCGCAGCACTTCGGGCTTGCTCGACGCGGGGCCGAGGGTGGCGACGATCTTGGTGGCGCGGGGCATCGCGGCGTGGCGGAGGAGAGTGGACGGACGCGTTAAGACGCGCGGTCGCGTGCTTCGCGGCCGCGCGCTTCGAGCACCGCGACGGCGGGGAGTTTGCGGCCTTCGAGGAATTCGAGGAATGCGCCGCCGCCCGTCGAGATGTACCCGATGCGATCGGCGATGCCGAACCTGGCGATGGCGGCGAGCGTGTCGCCGCCGCCGGCGATCGAGAACGCCGGCGACGCCGCGATCGCCTCGGCGAGCGCCTGCGTGCCCGCCGCGAACGCGTCGAACTCGAACACGCCCACCGGCCCGTTCCAGACGATCGTGCCCGCGCGCTCGATCAGCGGCACGAGCTTCGCGACGGTTTGCGGACCGATGTCCAGGATCAGGTCGTCGTCCGCGACATCGTCGATCACCTTGATCGTGGCCGGCGCATCGGCGGCGAACGCCTTCGCGACGACGACGTCGACCGGCAGCGGCACCTTGTCGCGGAAGCCTTCGAGAATCGTGCGCGCCTGCGGCACGAGGTCGGGCTCGGCGAGCGATCGGCCGATCGGATGACCGGCCGCAAGCAGAAACGTGTTCGCGATGCCGCCGCCGACGATCAGCGCGTCGACCTTTTCGACGAGGGCACGCAGCAGCGCGAGCTTCGTCGATACCTTCGCGCCGCCGACGATCGCGACGAGCGGCTGCGCGGGTGACGCCAGCGCCTTGCCGAGCGCATCGAGCTCCGCCGCCATCAGCGGACCGGCGCACGCGATCGGCGCATACAGCGCCATCGCATGCGTCGTCGCTTCCGCCCGGTGCGCCGTGGCGAACGCATCGTTGCAGTAGACGTCGCACAGGTTCGCCATCTGCTGCGCGAGGTGGATGCTGTCGGCCTTCTCGCCCGGATTGGCGCGGCAGTTCTCGAGGACGACGAGGTCGCCCGAGCCGAGTTCGGCGTGCCACGTGCCGCCGTTGACCCAGTCGCGGATCAGCATCAGTTCGCGGCCGAGCAGTTCGCCGATGCGCGCGGCGACGGGTGCGAGGCTGTCGGCCTCGGTAAGCCGGCCTTCGACCGGACGGCCGAGGTGCGACGTCACCATGACCGCGCCGCCGCGCGCGAGCGCATCGCGGATCGCGGGCATCGACGCGCGGATGCGCGTGTCGTCGGTGATGGCGCCCGCGTCGTTCTGCGGCACGTTGAGATCGGCGCGGATGAACACGCGCCGGCCTGCGACGTCGACGTCGGAAAGGCGCAGGAACTCGCTCATGGCGACGATCATTCCGCCCGCATCAGCGCCATCGTCACGTCCAGCATTCGATTGCTGAATCGCGACTCATTGTAGTTACGGCCGCTCGCATTCGCTCGCTTAACGTTCGCTTCGCTCATGTTAGCCTTCACTGCAATGAATGGGGATTCAGAGTCCGTCACTTTGCCCTCATCAGTGCCAGGGTGACGTCCAGCATTCGATTGCTGAATCCCCATTCATTGTCATACCAGCTGCAGGCCTTCACGAGCCGGCCCGACACCTTCGTGAGCGTCGCATCGAACGTGGACGATGCGGGATCGTGGTTGAAGTCGACCGACACGAGCGGCTCGATGTTGTAGCGCAGGATGCCGCCGGACAGTGGTCCCGATTCCGACGCCTCCTTCATCACGCGGTTCACTTCCTCGACGCTCGTGTCGCGCGCGGCGACGAACGAAAGGTCGACGAGCGACACGTTGATCGTGGGTACGCGGATCGCGTAGCCGTCCAGCTTGCCGTTCATCTCCGGCAGCACGAGGCCGAGCGCCGACGCCGCGCCCGTCTTCGTCGGGATCATGCTCATCGTGGCCGAGCGCGCGCGGCGAAGGTCCTGGTGGTAGACGTCGGTCAGCACCTGGTCGTTCGTGTACGCGTGCACGGTGGTCATCAGGCCGTTCAGGATGCCGATGCGCTCGTGCAAGGGCTTGACCAGCGGGGCGAGGCAGTTCGTCGTGCACGACGCGTTCGAGATCACCGTGTCGGACGCCTTCAGGATCTGCTGGTTGACGCCGTAGACGATCGTCGCGTCGACGTCCTTGCCCCCGGGCGCCGAAATGATGACCTTGCGCGCGCCGGCGCGAAGGTGCGCGGACGCTTTCTCCTTCGACGTGAAGAGCCCCGTGCATTCGAGCACGACGTCGACGCCGAGCTCGCCCCAGGGAAGCTTCGTCGGATCGCGCTCGGCGAGCACGCGGATCGCGTTGCCGTCGACGACCATCGTGTCGCCTTCGACCTTGACCTCGCCGGGGAAGCGGCCGTGCGCGGTGTCGTAGCGCGTGAGATGCGCGTTGATCTCGGGACTGCCGAGGTCGTTGATCGCGACGATCTCAAGATCGTGCTTCTTGTGGTCCTCGTAATGAGCCCGGAGGATGTTGCGGCCGATGCGCCCGTAGCCGTTGATGGCGACTTTGATGGTCATGCGCGTCCCCTGCGTTTGCGCCGCGCGCGAACGCGCTGCGCGTCGATGTTGATCAGTGCACTGTCGATCCCTGCGGTCCTGCGGACGGTCCGCACGCGCGGATCAGCGCGTCGATGTCGGGAAAAGCATACCCTGCCTCGGTGAGCGGCACGCCATCCCATTCGAACGGTTGCTCGACGATCAGCGTGCCGCCGAGCGATTCGTAGAACGCGCGCGCCACCTTGTTGCCGGCGATGGACCAGACGATGAGCCCGGTGGCACCCTTCGCGCGCTGCGCGCGCGCCACGGCGTCGACGAGCCTGCGTCCGATGCCGGTGCGCTGGAATTCGCGCCGCACGTACGCCGCGGAGAGTTCGGCATCGAGGCCGTGCTTCGGTTCCTCGAGCCGGTTCGCCGCGGCGAAGCCCACGATCTCGCCGTCCTGGTCGGCCACGAATACGCTCGCAGCGTCGCCCGCCGCGCCGAGCACTCGCTCCCACAGCGCGACGCTCTGATCGACGTCCATCGCGTCGAGATACGTGTCGGGGACGAGGCCGCGATACGCGGTGCGCCACGTGTCGATCCGCACCTGCGCGATCCCGCGCGCGTCGGCGGCGGTCGCGGGGCGGATCGTGATCGTCATCGCGGCGCTTGGCGGCCGACGATCGCGCGCACCGCCTGCGCGACGTGGTCGACGGTGAAACCGAAGGTGGTGAACAGCACGCCGGCCGGTGCCGATTCGCCGAAGCGATCGAGCCCGATGACGCCGGCGTGCGGATCGTCGATCGCGCCCACGTATTTGCGCCAGCCATCGGTGGCGCCCGCCTCGACGGCGAGCCGCGGCACGCCGGGCGGCAGCACGCCGCGCCGATACGCCGCATCCTGCGCGTCGAAGCGCTCGGTGCACGGCATCGATACGACGCGCACGGCGATGCCTTCCTTCGCGAGCGCGTCGCGCGCGCCGAGCGCGAGCGGCACTTCGGAGCCGGTGGCGATCACGACCGCGCGCGCGCCGCCAGCGTCGAAATCGGCGAGCACGTAACCGCCGCGCTCGATCGCCGCGCGCGTTGCCGCATCGCGCTCGACGAACGCGACGCTCTGGCGCGTGAAGAGCAGGGCGCTGGGGCCTCGACGCGCAAGCGCGCTCGTCCACGCGATCGCGGTTTCCACGGTATCGCACGGACGCCACACGTCGAGGTGCGGAATGAGTCGCAGCGCGGCTGCGTGCTCGATCGGCTGGTGCGTCGGGCCGTCCTCGCCGAGGCCGATCGAATCGTGCGTGAACACGAAGATCGACTTCGCCTGCATCAGCGACGCCATGCGCACGGCGTTGCGCATGTAGTCGGAGAACGTGAGGAACGTGCCGACGTACGGAATGAAGCCGCCGTGCAGCGCGAGGCCGTTGGCGATGGCGGCCATCGCGAATTCGCGCACGCCGTAATTCACGTAGTTGCCGGCGTGCGTTGCCGTGACCGGCACGCTGCCCGACCAGTCGGTGAACACCGAGCCCGTCAGATCCGCCGAGCCGCCGATCATCTCGGGCACTTCCTTCGCGAATGCCTCGATCGCCTGCTGCGAGGCCTTGCGCGTGGCGATCGCCGCCGCCTTCGTAGCCTGCGCTTCGATCAGCCGTTGCGACGTTTCGGCGAAGGTGTCCGGCAGGCGCCCGCCGATGCGGCGCTCGAACTCGGCGGCGAGTTTCGGAAACGCCTCGGCATAGGACGCGAAGCGCTCGCTCCACGCGCGTTCGTCGGCAGTACCCTGCGGGCGCGCGTCCCACGCCTTATAGACCGAGTCGGGGATCTCGAACGGCGCATACGTCCAGCCGAGCGCTTCGCGCGTGGCCGCCACTTCGCGCTCGCCGAGTGCCGCGCCGTGCGTGTCGGCCGTGCCCGCCTTCGTGGGCGCGCCCTTGCCGATGATCGTCTTGCAGCAGATGATCGTCGGGCGCGTCGTTTCGGCCTTCGCCGCGGTGATCGCGTCGCTGACCGCGTTGACGTCGTGGCCGTCGACGTTCGGGATCACCTGCCAGCCGTACGCGTCGAAACGCAGCGGCGTGTCGTCGTTGAACCAGCCCGCCGTCGGCCCGTCGATGGAGATGCCATTGTCGTCGTAGAGGACGACGAGCTTGCCGAGGCCGAGGGTGCCGGCGAGCGAGCAGGCCTCGTGCGAGATGCCTTCCATCAGGCAGCCGTCGCCCACGAACACGTACGTGTGATGGTCGACGATCGCATGGCCTTCGCGATTGAACTCGGCCGCGAGCAGGCGCTCGGCGAGCGCCATGCCGATCGCGTTCGCGAGCCCTTGTCCAAGCGGGCCCGTCGTCGTTTCCACGCCTGGCGTCACACCCACTTCCGGATGTCCCGGCGTTTTCGAATGCAGCTGGCGGAAGTGCTCGATCTCGGCGATCGACAGGTCGTAGCCCGTGAGATGCAGCAGTGCGTACTGCAGCATCGAGCCGTGACCGTTCGAGAGCACGAACCGGTCGCGGTTGGCCCAGTGCGGATTCGCCGGGTTGTGGCGCAGGTGGCGCGACCACAGCGCGACCGCGATCTCCGCCATGCCCATCGGCATGCCGGGATGCCCCGACTTCGCCTTTTCGACCGCATCCATCGCGAGCGCGCGAATGGCGTTCGCCATCGCAGCTTCGTTGAGTTGGCGAGTGTTCGATGGCGAACGCAGATCGGGCATGACGAGGCGGGGAATCGGTCAGGAGGCCTCGCCGTGATAACTGGCGAAGGCATTGAATATGCTCGCGGAAGCACAACTATTGTGCCATAATTTCACGTTTCGATTTTCGCGCCGGACGCGCGGGAGCTGTATCGATTTCTTCCGACGGCCTTCGTTGCACGAAGGCCGTCATTCCTCGAGAACACACTTTGGCAACGGTTGCTCCGGTCTCCGGAAGACGCCCGCGCGTGGAGGGTAAACGCCATGTACGGTATTCATCTGCTGGGGGAGTGGTACGGGTGCCCGGCCAACGAACCATTGCTGACGCAGGCCGATGCGCTGCGCACGCTATGCCGGCGCGTCGTCGAGGACGCGGGGCTCACGATCGTGGGCGAACGCTTTCACCAGTTCGAGCCGCAGGGAGTCACCGGCACGGTGCTGCTCGCCGAGTCGCATCTCGCGATCCACACCTGGCCCGAGTCGGGCTTCGTCACGCTCGACGTCTACGTGTGCAACTACACGACGGACAACACGCTGAAGGCCGAGCGCGTGTTCAAGGCGCTCGAGGCGGCGTTGAAGCCCGCGCGCAAGCGCTCCCAGGCGATTCGCCGCGGCAGCCTGGACATGATCGAAGATGAGCCAAGACGCGTCGCCGTCGGGTGATCTCGCGCCCGGGGTGCTGACGGAGTACATGACCGACGACTGGGGCGTTTTCGTCCGGTCGAAGGCGAAACTCGAGGCGTTCCGCTCGGCCTACCAGGACGTCGAGGTGCACGACAGCGTGGCGTTCGGCAAGCTGTTCCGCCTCGACGGCCACTTCATGACTTCGGAGGCCGACGAGTTCTTCTATCACGAGAACCTCGTGCACGTCGCGGCGCTCGCGCATCCCGGCCCGGAGCACGCGCTGGTGGTGGGCGGCGGCGACGGCGGGTCGGCGGAAGAACTGCTGAAGCATCCGTCGATGCGCCGCGTGACGATCGCCGAGATCGATCGGTCGGTGATCGAGCTTTCGCGACGGCATTTCGGCCGCGTGCACCACGGCGCGCTGGATGATCCGCGCGTGACCCTGCGCATCGAGGACGGCTTTGCGTACGTCGCGAACGCGCGCGAGCAGTACGACCTCGTCGTGCTCGACCTGACCGACCCCGGCGGCCCGTCGACGGCGCTGTACACGCCCGAGTTCTACGCGGCCTGCGCGGCGCGGCTCGCGCCGCAGGGCGCGATGACGATGCACATCGCGAGTCCCGTGTCGCACGGCGAACGTATCCGCGAAACGCTCGCGGCGTTGCGCGAGGCATTCCCGCGCGTCACGCCGTATCTCACGTCGGTGCCGCTGTACGGCGGCCTGTGGATGATGGCGTGCTGCTCGGCGAGCCTCGATCCGCACGCGCAGCCGGCGGCGGCGATCGACGAGCGCATCGCCGCACGCCGGATCGGTGATCTCCAGTGCATCAACGGCGACACGTATCGCGCGGCGCTCGCGCTGCCGAACTTCGTGCGCAAGCTCGTCGACGAGCGAAAGCAGGTCGACGCCTTTCGGCACCGCCGTTCGCCGTGATCTCCGGCGGTGGTGAAAACTGGAGTCTGACCCTACTTTCGCAGCACCCTCGTTTCCCGGGCGTAGGCCGAATGCCGACGCAATTCAGCGGGTTCGTCGCCTCGACAGCGCCGGGGTGCGCCGTCATCATGAACTCGTACTGCAGGAGGTCCGCGAAGTCGGTCGGAACTTGAACGTCAGCTCTGCGGGCCGCACCTTCGGCAATCGAAGAGGACGCCCTCCGGCGTCCCCACAACACGGGGTGACGACTTCATGACGCTCAAACTGTCCGATACGATGCACGATGCCGATTTCGTCGTGATCGACGGCGTCGTGTTCGAAACCGCATACGTTCGCATTCCCGACGAATACACGGTCGCGGACGATGTGGTGCTCGAAGCGCGCCATGGCGAGACGGAGCTTGCGTTCACGCAGGCGGACTTCGAAGACGCCGAGCACGTGGCCGACGGCTTCTATCGCCTGAACGACGGGCACCTCGTCCGCTTCCTCACGAGCGCCACGGTTCACTAGCAGCACTCGGGCATTGGTCCTCTCCGGGGCCGGGGCCGCGCGTCGTACGCGTGGCGCCGGCCCCGATGTCGTTTTCCGGCCGCCATTTCGGAGGGAGCGTTGACTCGCTTGACTATATGAGCATATGCTCATGCAGAGATGAGCCAGGCACCCGCTTCCTCCGCCCGTCGCACGAATCGCCGAGCACGGAAATCCGACGCCGGCGATGAGCTCGACGCGGTTTTCCTAGCCGTCGCGCGCTATTTCGGACTGCTTTCCGAGCCCACGCGGCTTCGAATCCTGCATGCGATCTGCCAATCCGAGCAGTCGGTATCGGCGATCGTCGAAGCGACGGGCGCCACGCAGACGAACGTATCGCGCCACCTGTCGCTCCTCCATACGGCCGGTGTCGTGAGCCGGCGCAAGGCCGGCAACGTCGTCTACTACGGCGTCGCCGATCCGGAGTTCGTGTCGATCTGCCGCGGCGTCTGCGTGCAGATCGCCGCACGCATCGATGCGCATGCGCCGCTGAAGCGCGACCTGCTCGGCTTCGCGCGCCGCAACTGACGGCACGATGCCGGCCGCGTCCCGCCGCCGCTTCCTCTCGCAAGGCGTCGCGCTGTCCGGCGCGATCGCGACCGGCCGAGGGATCGCCGGCGACGCGAAGAGCGATACGCCGCCCGGCGAACCGGCGTGGAGCCGCTCGCTCGGCGCCCCGATCCTCGCGTCGCCCTACGGCGTGCCGTCGCGCTACGAAGCCAACACGGTTCGCCGGCAAAGCCCGGGGTTGACGCGCACCCCGCATTCGTCGGTGGCCTTCACGCCGCTCGCGAGCCTGTTCGGGATCATTACGCCGTCGGGACTGCATTTCGAGCGCCACCATGCGGGCGTACCCGACGTCGATCCGCGCGCGCATCGACTGATCGTGCACGGGTTGGTGCGCGAGCCGCGCATCTACACGATGGACGATCTCGTGCGCTTCCCGTCGGTGTCGCGCATCCACTTCATCGAGTGCGGGGCGAACAGCGGCATGGAGTGGGCAAATGCGGCGGTGCCGGGGGTGCAGTATTCGCACGGCATGCTGGGCTGCAGCGAGTGGACCGGCGTGCCGCTCGCGGTGCTGCTCGAGGAAGCGGGCTTCGACCGCAAGCGCGCGCGCTACGTGCTTGCCGAGGGCGCCGACGGCGCATCGCTCACGCGCACGATCCCCATCGAATTCGCGCTCGACGACGTGATCGTCGCGTACGCGCAAAACGGCGAGATGCTGCGCCCCGAGCAGGGCTACCCGGTGCGCCTGATCGTGCCCGGCGTGCAGGGCGTGTCGAGCGTGAAGTGGCTGCGCCGCCTCGAAGTCGGCGATGCGCCGTGGAACACGCGCGAGGAATCGCTGCACTACGTCGACCTGATGCCGAACGGCGTGCATCGACAGTACACGTGGATCCAGGAGGCGAAGAGCGTGATCACTTCGCCTTCGGGCGGCCAGACGATCGCGGCGCGTGGCTATCAGGAGATCCGCGGCCTCGCGTGGTCGGGACGCGGCAGGGTGAAGCGCGTCGACGTGTCGACCGACGGCGGACGCAACTGGCGCACGGCGACGCTGCAGGAGCCGATCCTGCCGAAGGCGCTGGCGCGCTTTCGCTGCGACTGGCGCTGGCAGGGCGAGCCGGCGTTCCTGCAGTCGCGCGTCATCGACGAAACGGGTTACGTGCAGCCGTCGATCGCCGCGTTGCGCGAAGTGCGCGGCAAGCGGTCGATCTATCACAACAACGCGATCCAGACGTGGCGCGTGGCTGCGTCGGGTGAAGTGTCCAATGTTCAACTGGGTTGAGGGCCTGGTCGCGGCTGCGTTCGCGCTCGGCTTGAGCGCGGGCGCCGACGCATCGCGCTACGACCTCGGCCGCACGCCGACGACCGCCGAGATCGCCGCGTGGGACATCGACGTGCGCCCGGACGGCACCGGCCTGCCCGACGGCCGCGGCAGCGTCGCCGACGGCCAGCGGCTCTACGACGCGAAATGCGCGAGCTGCCACGGCACGTTCGGCGAGAGCACCGACTACATGGCGCTCGCCGGCGGCGTGGGCACGCTCGCCTCCGACCAGCCGGTGCGCACCACCGGCAGCAAGCTCAACTACGCGACCACACTCTTCGACTACATCCGCCGCGCGATGCCGTTCAACGCGCCGAAGACGCTCACCAACGACGAGGTCTACGCGCTGACCGCGTACGTGCTGAACCTCAACGACATCGTGCCCGCCGGCGCCATGCTCGACCGCGCGTCGCTCATCGCAGTGAAGATGCCCAACCGCGACGGCTTTACACGTCAGCACGGCATGGGCAGCGTGCGCGGCACGCCCGATACGCGTGCGAAGGCGTGCATGCACGATTGCGTCGCGAACGTGCGCGTGACCTCGGAGCTTCCCGAATACGCGAAGGGCTCGCACGGCGACATCGCGCTGCAGACCGCGCATTGGATCGCGCCCCAGGCGCCGGCCAGCGGCAGCGCTGCCGCGATCGCCACCGCGAAAGGCGCCGGCTGCATGGCGTGCCACGGTGTGGCGAAAGGGGTGATCGGCCCGGCGTTCGTCGACGTCGCGCGCAAGTATGCGGACGACGCGGGCGCGGAGGCGCGCCTCGTGCGCAAGGTCGAGGAAGGCGGGAGCGGCGTTTGGGGCAGTGCGCCTATGCCCGGTCAGGCGCACGTGCCCGCCGCCGACGTACGCGCGATCGTCCGCTGGATCCTCGGCGGCGCGGGCGATTAGCCACGCAATCGTCAATTACAATAACGGGTTTTTCCAGCAGCGGCAGGACTTTTCGGAGGATGGTTGCCATGGATCACGACCGCAGGGATGCGCTACGGCGCGGCGGCGGCCTCACGCTCTTGACGCTCGTCGCCGCGGCCGGCTGGCTGCCGCGCGGCGCGGCGGCGGAGACCTGGAACAAGGACGCGTTTTCCACGAAGTCGCTCGACGAGACGATGAAGGCGCTGCGCGGCAGCGCGCCGGTGGCGTCGAAGGACATCGTCTTCTTCTCGACCCCCGATATCGCCGAGAACGGCGCGGTCGTGCCCATCGGCATCACGAGCAACGTGCCGAAGACGGAATCGATCGCGATCCTCGTCGAAAAGAATCCGAACATGCTGAGCGCGGTGTTCGACGTGCCCGCCGGCACCGAGCCTTCGCTTTCGACGCGGATCAAGATGGGACAGACGTCGAACGTCTACGCGCTCGTGAAGGCCGACGGCAAGTACTTCGTGAATTCGAAGGAGATCAAAGTCACGCTCGGCGGCTGCGG
This sequence comes from Burkholderiales bacterium, assembly GCA_025927765.1. GTDB lineage: Bacteria > Pseudomonadota > Gammaproteobacteria > Burkholderiales > Casimicrobiaceae > VBCG01. The sequence continues at coordinate 14,367 of JAICKU010000049.1, read as the reverse complement.
CGGCTGACGGTTCCGGCGGATACGAAAGGAGCGAAGCCATGGCAGATCCGATGAAGATCCGGGCGAACGTCGTCGGCGATTCGACCGAGGTGAAGGTGCTGATGAGCCACGAGATGGAAACCGGCCAGCGCAAGGACGCGCAGGGCAAGGTGATCCCCGCGTGGTTCATCCAGAACGTCAGGGTCGTGCACAACGACAAGGTGGTGCTCGCGGCGCAGTGGGGGCCGTCGGTCGCCAAGAACCCGTTCCTGTCGTTCAAGTTCAAGGGCGGCGCGAAAGGTGACAAGATCAGGATCACCTGGGTCGACAACCACAACGACACGCGGACGGACGAAGCGACGATCGCGTAGCAGGGCAACGCCGCAGTCGACGCGAGCCCCGCGCCGCGCATGCGGCGCCTTTTCGGAGGAAGAGCAATGCCAGGCATGATCCGCCGCATCGTTGCGGCGAGCGCCGTCGTCTGTGTGTTCGCCGGCGTCGTCGCCGACGTGTTCGCGCAGTCGACGGCCGACGAGATCGCGAAGTACCGCGATGCGCTGCAGGACGGCAACCCCGCCGAGCTCTGGGAAGCGCGCGGCGAGGAGATGTGGAAGACGCCGCGCGGGCCCAAGCACGTGGCGTTCGCGTCGTGCGACCTGGGGCAGGGCGCGGGCGTCGTGAAGGGCGCCTACGCGCAACTGCCGCGCTATTTCGCCGACGCAGGGCGCGTGATGGATCTCGAGACGCGCCTCGTCTGGTGCATGGTCAACCAGCAGGGCTACACGCACGCCGACGCGACGAAGACGGTGTTCGGCAACGGCAGTGCGAAGCGTTCCGACCTCGAGGCGCTCGCGGCGTACGTGACGTCGCGGTCGCAGGGTGTGAAGATGAACGTGCCGCTCGACGAGCCGCACGTGCACGACATGTACGCGCTCGGCGAGAAGATGTTCTATTACCGCGGCGGCACGCACGATTTCGCGTGCGCCACCTGCCACGGCGACGACGGCAAGCGCATCCGGTTGCAGGACCTGCCGAACCTGACGAAGGTCGAGGGCGCCCAGAAGGCGTACACGACGTGGCCCGCGTATCGCGTGTCGCAGGGCGAGTTGCGCACGTTCCAGTGGCGCCTCAACGACTGCTTCCGCCAGCAGCGCTTCCCCGAACTCGTGTTCGGGTCGGATGCCTCGATCGCGCTCACCGCCTATCTCGCCGGCCGCGCGAACGGCGCCGAATACCGCGGCCCGGCCATCAAGCGCTGACAGGAGACACGCCATGCAACGCAGGAACATCGTGCGCACCGCAAGCGGCGCGCTGCTGATCGCGGCCACGGCCGGCGGCGTGCTGTACGGATGCGCGAGCGCACCCGCGGATCGCGCCGACGGGCAACGCGCGGAAGCGATGCTGAAGTCGTCGTTCAAGGCGCATGGCCAGGCGACGCTCGACCGCCTCGACCAGGACGAGACGCAGCGGCTTTGCAGCGAGTACGCGGGTCGCGCACTGCCGCAGCCGGTCGCCGAGCGCATCGAGAAGGCGAACCTCGCGACGATTCGCTTTCCCGCGGACGGCAAGCTCGTCGGCGACTGGAAGAGCGGCGAGAAGATCGCGCAGAGCGGGCGGGGCTTCCAGTATTCGGACGACCCGACGAAGCCCGCGGGTGCCAACTGCTACGCGTGCCATCAGCTGTCGCCGCAGGAGCTGTCGTACGGCACGATCGGCCCGTCGCTCTACCAGTTCGGCAAGCGTCGCGGCTTCACCGACGAGACGCGCCGCTACGCGTGGCAGAAGATCTACAACGCGCAGGCGTTCAACGCGTGCTCGAACATGCCGCGCTTCGGGCATCGGCACATCCTGACCGACGCGCAGATTCGCGACGTCGTCGCGCTGCTCGTCGATCCGGCGTCGCCGGTCAATCGCTGACGCGTTCGCGCACCCGCCGATCACGCGATGCAATCGGCACGTCGACGTTTCCTCGCGTTGCCGCTCGCTGCACTTGCGGCGTCGCGTGCGGCTGCGGTGCCGGCGAACGCCGCAGCGATCGCGTGGAGCGATGTCACGCTGCTCGACGGGTCGGTCCTGCGCGCAGATACGCTGCGCGGCCGTCCGGTGGTCGTCGAGTTCTGGGCGAGCTGGTGCCCGTTCTGCGGGCGCCAGAATCCGTATCTGCAGGCGCTGTGGAACGCGCAGCGTGCGCGCGGCCTGCGGATGCTCACGTTCTCGATCGATCGCGATCCCGCCGCGGCGCGCGCATACGTCGCGGAGCACGACTACACGTTTCCCGCCGCGATGGCATCGGCGCAGAGCAACCGCTGGTTCGGCGCGCGCAAGGGCCTGCCGATGCTCTACGTCGTGGGCTCCGATGGACGCATCGTGTTCGAGGAAGCGGGCGAGATGTTTGCCGAGGACATCGCCGCGCTCGCGCGCTTCGTTGATCGCGGCGCCTGATGTGCGCGTCGTCGATTCACTGATCGACACGCGATGAATCGCCGCTCGTTCCTGCAGGCGCTCGCCGCCGCGTCGGCCGCGGGTCTGCCGTTGTCGCGCGCGCTCGCGTCGGACGGCGACGCGTATGACGTTCCGCGCTTCGGGAACGTGAGTCTTCTGCACATCACCGACAGCCACGCGCAGCTTTTGCCGCTGCATTTCCGCGAGCCGAGCGTCAACCTCGGCGTGGGCGAGGCGCGCGGACGCCCGCCGCACGTCGTCGGCGAGGCGCTGCTGCGTGCGTTCGGCATCGTGCCCGGCACGCGCGATGCGCACGCATTCACGTACCTCGATTTCAACGAGGCGGCGAGGCGCTTCGGCACGATGGGCGGCTTCGCGCATCTCGCGACGCTCGTCGCGCGGCTCGGGGCGTCGCGCCCCGGTGCGCTGCTGCTCGACGGCGGCGACACGTGGCAGGGCTCGGCGACGTCGCTGTGGACGCACGGGCAGGACATGATCGACGCACAGAAGCTGCTCGGCGTCGAGGTGATGACCGGGCACTGGGAATTCACCTACGGCGCCGAACGCGTGAAGCAGGTGGTCGAGCACGACTTCGCGGGCAAGGTCGACTTCCTCGCGCAGAACGTCGCCACCGCGGACTTCGGCGATCCGGTGTTCAAGCCGTATGCGATGCGCACGATCAACGCCGTCCCCGTCGCGATCATTGGCCAGGCGTTCCCGTATACGCCGATCGCCAACCCGCGCTATTTCGTCGCCGACTGGACGTTCGGCCTGCAGGAAGAGCACCTGCAGAAGACGATCGACGAGGCGCGCGCGAAGGGCGCGCACGCGGTCGTGCTGCTGTCGCACAACGGCATGGACGTCGACCTGAAGCTCGCGTCGCGTGTCTCGGGCCTCGACGCGATCCTCGGCGGCCACACGCACGATGGCATGCCGCAGCCGACGCTCGTCGCGAATCGCGGCGGACGCACGCTGGTCACCAACGCCGGCAGCCACGGCAAGTTCGTCGGCGTGCTCGACCTCGACGTGAAGAACGGCAAGGTCGACGATTACCGTTATCGGCTGCTGCCCGTGTTCTCGGCGTTGCTGCCCGCCGATGCGAAGATGAGCGCACACATCGAGCGCGTGCGTGCGCCGTATCGCGAGAAGCTCGACGAGAAGCTCGCCGTCACCGACGCTCTGCTCTATCGGCGCGGCAACTTCAACGGCACGTTCGACCAGGTGCTGATCGACGCGCTGATGGCGGAGAAGAACGCCGAGATCGCGTTCTCGCCGGGCTTTCGCTGGGGACGCTCGCTGCTGCCCGGCGATGCAATCCGTTACGAGCATCTGCTCGACCAGACCGCGATCACGTATCCGTACGTCACCGTGACGAAGATGTCCGGCGAGACGATCAGGACGGTGCTCGAGGACGTCGCCGACAACCTCTTCAACCCGGATCCGTACTATCAGCAGGGCGGCGACATGGTGCGCGTCGGCGGCATGCGCTACGCGATCGACCCGTACGCGGCGATGGGCAGGCGCATCACGCGGATGGAGCTTCGCGGCAAGCCGATCGAGCCGGGCAAGCAGTACACGGTGGCCGGCTGGGCCCCCGTCTCGGAGGAGGCGAAAGCCGCGGGCGGCGAGCCGATCTGGGACGTCGTCGCACGCCATTTGCGAGCGACGAAGACGATCGTCGCGCGCGAGCCCGCCGTGCCGAAGCTCGAGGGCGTCGTGAACGATCCGGGGCTCGCCTGAATCTCGCTACCCGGCCCCGACCCTCATTTCGATGGCCACGCGGTGTGGATGAAGTCGTAGCCGGCGAGCACGCGCTCCGCGTCGTGGCTCGCGTCGACGAGTTCGACGTGAATCGCTTCGTCGTGCAGCGTGCGCAACGCCGTGACCGCGGGCGCGAACACCACCTCGTCCGACGCCCGGTCGAACGGCACGTTCGCCAAGCGCTCGAGCACCTTTCCCCCGGCGATCCGCACGAGATCGAGCCGCTCGACGCCTGCGAGCGGCGCCTGCAGGCGCGCGAGCGCGAAATGGTCGTCGGGTGCGACGCTGCAACGCACGCTGCCGTTGGCAGGCACCCGGTACTCGCGCAGTCGCCAACCGGCGGCGGCGAGCTGCCGCGCGAACGCGGGGGTCAGCACGGCGGAAACGTTGCCTCGCACGAAGGCCTTGCGAATCGCACTCCCGAGCCGGACAACGTCGGCCAGACGATCGGCGCACGCACCACAGCGCAGCACATGCAATTCGGCATCCGCCTCGCGCGCCGTATCGAGCTCGCCCAGCCAGTACTCGACGAGGGTCGCCGGGTCGAGCGCTGCGCATGCATTCATGCCTTGCCCTCCACGCAGGCGCGCATCCGTTGCAGCGCCCGATGGCGAATCACGCGCACGTTGGCTTCGGTCAAGCCCAGTTCGGCCGCAAGCTCCGACGCCTGCCGCTCGGCATAGAACGTCATGACCAGGATCGACCGCTCGCGCACGGGCAGGGTGCTCAGGCAATCGGCGACACGCGCGTGATCGAAGCGATCGCCGTCATCGGGCGTCGCCTGCTCCTCGTCCGTGGCGTACGTTTCGAGCAGGCGCGCGCGCCGGGCGTGCGTGCGGCGAAGGTCCAGCACCACCATGCGGCACGTGCCGAGCACGAACGACGCGAGCATCGCGGGATCCCGCAGCTGTCCGGCGCGAAGCCGCTCGAGAGTCATCAGCATCACCTGTTGCGCGAGGTCGGCTGCCGCATGCGGGTCGCGCAGATGTCGCAGACCGTAGAGTCGCGCGCGCGGCGCAAGGCGCCGGCAGAGCTCCGCTTCCTCGGCGCACGCGCGATCGCCGCGTCCCGCCGCGATTCTGTGCGCGAGCTCCGCGTCTTCGAGCGCAGCGAGGTCGCCGACCGTCGTCATCGGCGCGAGCGTACCAGCGCCGGCCTTGCTTCAGGAAGTGTAACGGGACCCCCGATCGTTACACATCCTCGCGTCGTCCACCCTCACCAGGAGCCACTCCATGCAGCTCGCCTCAGGCACGCGCGTACACGAGATCGCCGACGGCATCTTCCGGATCAATACGCCGATCGACGTCCCCGGCGTCACCGACGGGTTCAACTTCAACCAATACCTGATCGTCGACGACGCGCCGCTGCTGTTCCACACCGGCCCGAGACGGCTGTTCCCGCGCGTGCGCGAGGGCGTGGCCGCGGTCATGCCGGTCGAACGGCTGCGCTTCGTCGCGTTCTCGCACTTCGAGGCGGACGAGTGCGGCGCGCTCAACGAGTGGCTCGCCGTCGCGCCGCGCGCCGAGCCCGTCTGCGGACAGATCGCGGCGATGGTTTCGGCGAACGACGTCGCCGACCGCCCCGCACGCGCGCTCGCGGACGGCGAGACGCTCGACCTCGGCACTCACGTGCTGCGCTGGCTCGATACCCCGCATGTTCCGCACGGCTGGGACTGCGGACTCATGATGGAGGAGCGCACCCGCACGTTCCTGTGCGGCGACCTTTTCACGCAGGGCGGCGGCGGTGACGTCGCGCTCACGGAATCGGACGTCCTCGAACCGTCCGAGGCGTTCCGCGCGCCGCTCGACTACTTCGCGCATGCCCCGCAAAGCGCCGCGACGCTCGAGCGTCTCGCCAATTTGCGTCCGACCACGCTTGCCTGCATGCACGGGAGCGCATACCACGGCGATGGCGGCGCGCTGCTGCGCGCGCTCGCGGAGCGGCTGGCCGCCTGACTACTTGACCGTCACGCGCGCGAAGCGCCGCTTCCCGGCCTGCACGACGATCGTCCTGCCCGGCGGGATCGCCAGCGCCTTGTCGGCGACGACGTCGCCGTCCACCTTGAGGCCGCGCTGCGCGATGAGGCGCAGCGCCTCCGACGTCGATTCGACCACGCCCGCCTGCTTCGCCAGCTGCGCGATCGGCATCGCCGTGTCGCCTGCGTGCAGCGTGACCTCGGGCATGTTCTCGGGCATCGCGTGCTGGCGAAAGCGCGCGTCGAACTCGGCTTGCGCCGCGTCGGCGGCGACCTTGCCGTGGAAGCGCGCGGCGATCTCGTGCGCCAGCATGACCTTCACCTCGCGCGGGTTGCGTCCGCCGTCGCATTGGCGCTTCAGCGCGGCGATCTCGGATTCCGGCCGGAACGACAGGAGATCGTAGTAGCGCCACATGAGCGTGTCGGAGATCGACATCAGCTTGCCGAAGATCGTCGCCGCGGCTTCCGTGATGCCGACGTAGTTGTCGAGCGACTTCGACATCTTGTTGACGCCGTCGAGGCCCTCGAGCAGCGGCAGCGTCAGGATGCACTGCGGCTCCTGCCCGTAATGCCGCTGCAGCTCGCGGCCGACCAGCAGGTTGAACTTCTGGTCGGTGCCGCCGAGCTCGACGTCGGTGCGAAGCGCCACCGAGTCGTAGCCCTGCGCGAGCGGGTAGAGGAACTCGTGGATCGCGATCGGCTGTTCCGACGCGAAGCGCTTCGCGAAATCGTCGCGCTCGAGCATGCGCGCGACCGTGTATTTCGCCGCGAGCCGGATCATGCCGTCCGATCCGAGCGCGCCGAGCCACTTCGAGTTGAAGGCCACCTCGGTCCGCTCGCGGTCGAGGATCAGGAACGCCTGCTCGGTGTACGTCGTCGCGTTGGCGGCGATTTCCTCGGGCGACAGCGGCGGGCGCGTCACGTTGCGCCCCGTGGGGTCGCCGATCAGCGCGGTGAAGTCGCCGATCAGGAAGACGATGTGGTGGCCAAGGTCCTGAAGCTGCCGCAGCTTGTTGAACTGGACGGTATGACCGAGGTGGAGGTCGGGCCGCGTCGGATCGAAGCCCTCCTTGATGTTGAGCGGCCGACCGCGCGCGAGCTTGGTGCGGAGCTCGCCTTCCACGAGCAGTTCGTCGGCGCCGCGGCGGAACACGGCGATCTGGTGGTCGATATCGGGGGGCATCGTCTGTAGGACGCCGGCGCATTCGGCGGTAGGTTTTTCGCGGCAACCTTGCTACAATCGTCGCGTTTCGGGCGCCGGACGGAAGGACCGCATCCCGAGAACAGCAAAAAACTTCCGTTGCGCGCGCACAAACTCCGCATTCTATCGCAGCACTTCCGCATCGCCGTCGGCCGTGCGGTGCGCTTCGTCTCCCCCGGGCAGGCACTGGCCATCGCGGTGCTGGGACTCGCCGGCGTTGCCGCCTTCGGCATCACTCCCGACACGTCGCTCGACACGCTGTCCGTGCGCAGCATCACGCGCACGCTGCCGTTGCCGGACTTGGTCGAGGTGGGTGCGCCCGACGAGCATTACTGGCGCGAGGAGCGCGTCGAGCGCGGCGACACGATCGGCAGCCTGCTGGCCCGCGCCGCGGTGGTCGACCCCGAGGCGCTCGAGTTCATGCGCAACAACCCGGCGGCGCACGCGCTGTACCAGTTGAAGCCGGGCAAGTCCGTGCAGGTGGCCACCGACGACGAAGGGCGGCTGCGCGGCTTGCGTTTCCTCGCCGGCAACGGGGAACTGCTGTCCATCAATCGCGACGGCGACAATTTCGTCGCGCAGCAAGTCTCGCCACCGGACGACACGCGCCTGACGCTTCGCGCGGGCGAGATCCAATCCTCCCTCTTTGCGGCCGCTGACGACGCGGGCCTGCCCGACTCCGTCACGCTGGCGCTCGCCGACGTCTTCGGCGGGCAGATCGACTTCTATCACGATCTTCGCCGCGGCGACCGCTTCGCGGTGCTCTACGAAACCAAGTACGTCGACGGCGAGCCGGTAGGCACCGGCCGAGTGCTGGCCGCGGAATTCGACAACGGCGGCCGCACGCTGAAGGCGTTCCTGTGGCGCGCGCCGGACGGCACCGAGAGCTACTACAACGAGCGCGGGCAGAACTCGCGCAACGCGTTCCTGCGCTCGCCGATGCAGTTTTCGCGCGTCACGTCGGGCTTCACGCTTGCGCGCCTGCACCCGATCCTGCACCAGATGCGCGCGCACAAGGGCACCGATTTCGCTGCGCCCATCGGCACGCCGGTAAGGGCGACTGCCGACGGCGTGGTCACGTTCGTCGGGCAGCAGACCGGCTACGGCAACGTCATCATGCTGAAGCACGACGGACGCTATTCGACGGTCTACGCGCACCTGTCGCGCTTCGCACCTGAAACGCGCCCGGGCGCGCGCATTCACCAGGGCGACACGATCGGCTTCGTGGGCCAGACCGGGTGGGCGACGGGCCCGCACCTGCACTACGAACTTCGCGTCGACGGCGAACCTCGCGATCCGATGACGGTCGCATTGCCCATGGCGACGCCGGTGACCGATCAGGAGCGTTCCGCATTCATGTCGGCGATTGCACCGCTCGTGGGCGAGCTCGCGGTCATTCGCGACCTGCCCGACATGCGTCTCGTCTCGGCCGACTAGGCCGCCTTCCACGTACTCGCCGGGCAGCGCGCGCCCGCCGTCGGATTGCCCATGGCTCGCGAACTCTTCGCCGGCGTCATGTCCGGCACCAGTCTCGATGGCGTCGACGCGGTCGTCGCCGATTTCGCGCCCGAGAACGGCAAGGCCTGCGAAACGCTGGGCGCGGCGCATATCGCGTTCCCGTCGATGCTGCGCGACGAACTGCTGGCGCTGCAGCAACCCGGCCAGAACGAGTTGGCGCGCGCGGGTGCCGCCGCCAACCTGCTGGCCGAGCTTTACGCCGACGGCATCGGCAAGGCGATCGCCGCGGCGAAGGTCGATCGCGCGGAGATCACGGCGGCGGGCGTGCACGGCCAGACGCTGCGGCACCGTCCCGATCGCGGCTTCACGGTGCAACTGAACAATCCCGCGCGCGTCGTCGAGAAGTCGGGCGTGCTCGTCGTCGCCGACTTCCGCAGCCGCGACGTCGCCGCGGGCGGGCAGGGCGCGCCGCTCGTTCCGGCGTTCCACCGCGCGCTCTTCGGTCAGCGCGGCCGTCATCGCGTCATCGTCAATATCGGCGGCATCGCCAACATCACGGACCTCCGCGCCGACGGCAGCGTGAACGGCTTCGATACGGGGCCGGGCAACGTGCTGTCGGACTTGTGGTGCGCCAAGAATCGCGGCACGACCTTCGACGCGCAGGGCGCGTGGGCGTCGACCGGCAAGGTGAACACGAAGCTGCTCGACGTGCTGCTCGCCGATCCGTTCTTCAGCGCGCCGCCGCCGAAGAGCACGCATCGCGACACTTTCAACCTGAAATGGCTCGAGGAACGCCTCGACGCTGCGCATATCGACGACGAAGCCCAGAACATCCAGGCGACGCTGGTCGCGCTGACGGCGCGCACGATCGCCGACGCGATCCGCGCCTACGCGAGCGATGCGGAGGAGATCCTCGTGTGCGGCGGTGGCGCGAAGAACGCCACGCTGATGCAGGATCTCGGGCGCGAGGTCGCACCGCGCAAGGTGATGACGACGGCAGACGAAGGCGTGCCCGTCGAGCAGGTCGAGGCGTTGGCGTTCGCGTGGCTTGCACGCGAAACGCTCGCCGGGCGCCCGGGCAACCTGCCCGAAGTCACCGGGGCGAAGGGACCGCGGGTGCTGGGCGCGATCTATCCGCGCTGAACGTAGAGGACGTGCGCCGAGAATGCCTCAATTCCTGATCCACGTCGGCGCCGATCCTTTGGCGCAGGCGCAGCCTGGGTTGGCCGCTGCGCGTGCCCACGATGTCCTGTTTCCCGGCACGAAGCGCACGCGCATGCGCGGCGCCGGGTACGATGGGTGGTACGGACCCGACCGCGCGGCATCGCGCGCGGAAGTCTTTCGTTCGGCGACCGGCGATCACCTCGTCGTCGCCGGGAGCTGGTTTGCCCGTGACTCCGGTATCCGGTCGCTCGAAGACCTCGCACGGTCGGTCGAGCGTCACGGCGTCGAATACGTCGCCAACGAGTTGGACGGTCCGTTTGCGCTCGTGGTGTGCGACACCGCGAAGCGGGCGGTGCACATCGTCACCGATCTTGCCGGCACCATGCATGTCTTCGCCATGCGCTGGGCCGGCGGTTGGGCGATCAGTACCTCCTCGTCATGGCTCGCTGCGCTCGGCAGTTCCACGCTCGACGACATCGGCGTCCATGAGTTCCTCGCCACCGGGATCGTCTATGAGGACCGGACGTTGTGGAAGGGCGTGCGCAAGCTCGGCCAGGCGCGGCTGATCACGTTTGCCGCCGACGGCGACGTCAGCGAGCGGCGCTACTGGTCGTTCGAGGAACTGGTGCCGGAACGCGACGATCTCGACGCGAGCGTCGCGCGTCTCGTCGAGGGCACCGCGCAGGCGGCGAAGGCGATCAGCTCGCGCTATCCGCGCGTGCTGTGCGACATCACCGGCGGGTACGACTCGCGCGCGACGATCGCCGGCTTCCTGATGACGGGTCTGCCGTTCGGCGGCACGGTGTCCGGGCCTGCGGAAAGTCCGGACGTGATCATTTCCAGAATGATCGCGTCAGGGTTTGGCATCGAGCATCGACACATGGCGCCGTCGTTTCGTCCGACGCGAGCGGACGTGGAGGACGCCGTCGTGCTGACGGACGGCGAATACGACGCCGCGGAATACGCGCGCATCGCATCGATTCATCGCGAGCACGCACGACATCACGACGTCAGCGTCAACGGATCGTTCGGTGAACTGGCGCGCGGTTACTGGTGGGAGCTGCTGTGGCCGTCGCTTGCCGCTCCGAAGCCGCTTGACAGCAGGATGGTCGCGCAGAAGCGATTCGCGGCGGCCGCATACGACCGTTCGCTCTTTGCGGCGTCGCATTTCGATCTGGTGGACCACATGACGCGGGTGATCGAGCGGGCCAACGCGCCACTCCAGGGTCTGCCGAACACGACGCTGATGGATCACGCGTATTTCGCGCTGCGCATGCAGCGCTGGCAGGGCCGGATCGCTTCGTCCACGGCGCGCATCTGGCCGAACGTCTCGCCGTTCGCCTTTCGCCCGCTGCTCGAGGCCACGCTGGAGGCGAAGGCGTCCCTACGAATCAGGAGCCAGCTGATACGGGCCTTCCTTCATCGTTCGTTGCCGGCGCTTGCGGCGTATCCGCTCGAGGGCGGCTATCCGGCCATTCCGGCGCGCATCTCGAATCTTCACCGGTTCTGGCCGGTCGTTCCCCACTATGCGACGAAGGTCACCGCCAAAATCTCGAGGATGACGACGGGAAGAGGCGGCAAGGCGCAGCGCATTTCGCTCGCCGAGCCCATTCGCCTCACGTCGCACGAGGTGCAACTGCTTCATGCGAGCGGAGCCTTTGCACGCGACGCGCTCGATCGCATCAGCGATGGCGCTGCGTCACCTCAGTACACGCGACTCCTCACGCTCGGGATGGCGCTGTCGAAACTGGCTGCCTCACGCGAGGCGTTGCGGGAACCGCTCGACGCGCACGCGCCGTCGACTTGACGGTTGCCTACGCCGAGAAGCTCGACCCGCAACCGCAGGTCGTTTGCGCGTTCGGATTCTTGATCACGAACTGCGCGCCATCGAGGCCTTCCTGGTAGTCGATCTCGGCGCCGACGAGGTACTGGTAGCTCATCGGGTCGATCAGCAGCGTGACGCCGCCCTTGTTCATCGCGGTGTCGTCCTCGTTCGCGACTTCGTCGAACGTGAACCCGTACTGGAAACCCGAGCAGCCGCCGCCCGACACGAACACGCGCAGCTTGAGGTCGGGATTGCCTTCCTCGTCGATCAGCGACTTCACCTTGGCCGCCGCCGCGTCGGTGAACACCAGCGGGCTCGGCATCTCGTTCATTGCATTCATTTCGCTACTCCGTTGATCGGTGGCCGGCATTATCGGCCGGCGCGGGCAGGGGCGTCAAAAGTTGGACAGGATCCCGGCGGCGGCCGTTTCGCGGCCGGACGGCATCCCCATAGATGGTGGCGATGCGCGCGGCCGCAAACGTCTCTACGGCAAAAGGGGCGGCGCCTGCAGGCCCGTGGTCTCCGGCAGGCCGAACATCAGGTTCATGTTCTGGATGGCCTGGCCCGCTGCGCCCTTGACGAGATTGTCCTCGACGGCGATCACGAGGGCCAGGTCGCTGTCGGGCGGCCGGTGCACGGCGATCCGCAGCGTGTTCGAGCCGCGCACGCTGCGTGTATCCGGCAGCGATCCGGGCGGCATCACGTCGATGAACGGTTCGCCGGCGTAACGCTTCTCGTAGAGCGCCTGCAGGTCGGCGTCGCGATCGCGAAGCGGTGCGTACAGCGTGGCGAGGATGCCGCGGATGATCGGCGTGAGATGCGGAGTGAACGTCAAGCGTACGGGCTCGCGGCTTGCCCGGTTCAGCCCCTGCACGATCTCCGGCCAGTGGCGGTGACCGGCAACGCCGTAGGCCGCGAAGTTGTCGGCGGTCTCGCAGTACGAAAGCGACAGCTCCGCCTTGCGGCCGGCGCCCGACACGCCGGACTTGCAGTCGGCGATCAGGCGCTGCGGGTCGACGAGCCCCGCTTCGACGAGCGGCAGAAAGCCAAGCTGCACGGTCGTCGGGTAGCAGCCGGGGTTGGCGACGATGCGCGCCTTGCGAATGGCGTCGCGATTGATTTCGGGGATGCCGTAGACCGCTTCCTCGAGGAGCTCAGGGCATGCATGCGGCATCTTGTACCAGCGCTCGAACATCGCCGGATCGCCGAGACGGAAATCGGCGGCGAGGTCGATGATGCGCGTGCCGGCGGACACGAGCTCGCGCGCCTGCGACATCGCGACACCGTGCGGTGTCGCGAAGAACACGATGTCGCAACGATCGAGCGCCGCCTGCTGCGGCTCGCAGAACGCGAGATCGTAGCGGCCGCGCAGGCTCGGAAACATCTGCGCGACGCGCGTGCCGGCGTCCTTGCGCGACGTGATGGCGACCACGGCCGCTTCGGGATGCTGCGCGAGCAGGCGCAAGAGCTCGACGCCGGTGTAGCCGGTACCGCCGACGATGGCGATCCTGATCATGCGATGATTTTACGCGCCGGCAGAAACGAAAAGGGCCGCGACGGCGATCGCGGCCCTTTTTGGATGCGTGTACTCGTCAGCGCTTCGAGAACTGCTTGCGGCGCCGCGCCTTGTGCAGGCCCACCTTCTTGCGCTCGACTTCGCGCGCGTCGCGCGTCACGAGGCCGGCCTTCGACAGCGTGGGCTTCAGTTCCGCGTCGTAGTCGATCAGGGCGCGCGTGATGCCGTGGCGCACCGCGCCCGCCTGGCCCGATTCGCCGCCGCCGATCACGTTGACCATGATGTCGAAGGTGCGCTCGTGATTGGTCAGCACGAGCGGCTGGCGGACGACCATGCGCCCGGTCTCGCGGGTGAAGAACTCATCGAGGGGCTTGTCGTTCACGACGATCTTGCCTTCGCCGTGCTTGATGAACACGCGCGCGACCGACGTCTTGCGCCGCCCCGTGCCGTAGTGGTAGTTGCCGATCATCGGGTTTGGGTTGGAAGTCCGGCGCGCGGCGCCGGACCTCTCTGCTGGTTAGAGGTCGAGTGTCTTCGGTTGCTGCGCGCTGTGCGGATGCGCCGGCCCCGCGTAGCACTTGAGCTTCTTGATCATCGCGTAGCCGAGCGGGCCCTTGGGCAGCATGCCCTTGACCGCCTTCTCGAGCGCGCGGCCCGGGAAACGTTCCTGCATCTTGCCGAAGGTCGTGGTCGAAATGCCGCCCGGATACCCGCTGTGGCGGTGGTACAGCTTCGTGTCGGCCTTCGTGCCGGTCACGCGGATCTTGTCGACGTTGGTCACGACGATGAAGTCGCCGGTGTCGATGTGCGGCGTGTAGATCGCCTTGTGCTTGCCGCGCAGGCGCGTCGCGATCTCCGCTGCGAGGCGTCCGAGCACCTTGTCGGAGCCGTCGACGACAAACCAGTCGCGCTTCACGTCCCGTGGCCGGGCCGAGTAGGTCTTCATGGTGGAATTCCCGCTTTCGCGTCCGCGGCTTCTTCTCGCGGACCATTGGAATCGAGCAAAGTCCGCGATTCTACTATTTCCTGGCGACGGGCGTCAACGG
>JAICKU010000126.1 GCA_025927765.1 Burkholderiales bacterium | reverse complement strand
GGGGCTTCCCCGCGGCGCCCGGTGCGAGATCCACTTCATCGCGCCCCGATAAGGTACTGCGCGGTCAGAGCCTAACGTCGCCCCGGCCACTAACGGCTCTGACCCCGAAGTGCGCTACTTATCGCTGCGCTTGCGCCAGGTCTCGATCTCGCGCTCGATCGCCTCGGCGACGTAGGCACGCACGAGTTCGCCCAGCTCGCGGTTGATCGTTTCGATCATCTGCGTGCTCGCGCGCTCGACGATGGGCGCGAGGCGCTCGCTCAGTTGCTCGCGCAATCCCGTGTCGGTGAAGAGGTCGAGGCGCTGCAGCACCTGCATGCGCAACTCTTCGGCAAGCGCCGCCCATGCAGCGCCATCCTCGGGCGACGCGGGTTCGGCGAGCGGGGGCGGGGCCGGCGGCGCGGCTTCGACGCTATCGAGTGGCGGAATCTCGAGGATGAAATCGTCGTCGAGGAATGGCGAGGGCGCCGGCTCGCTCGCGACGGCGACCGGGGATTGGTCGAGCGCCGAGTCATCGGCGCTCGAATCCGTTGCCGTGTGCGCGTCGACGTCCGCCTCGACGGGCTCGACCTGCCGCTCGATGATCGCGATCGCCGGCGCCGGCGCCGCCCGGGCCTCGTCGGCAGAGGCGGGGAACGCTTCCGCCAGCTCGACGGAAGCCTCGTCCACGACGTCGTCCAACGTCTGCGCAGACGACCCTTCCGACGCCGGCCAATCGACCACCACGTCGGTCAACACGGGAAGATCGGCCAGCGTGTCGAGCGATACGTCGTCGCCAGAAGCGTTCGCCGCGTCCTCCGCAGCGGATGAAGGCGCCACTTCCGCGACCGTCGCCTCGACCGGCTCGACCGCGACCGCATCGCCGGCGCGCGGCGTGTCGGGCAGGATCACCGTCGGCGGCTCGTCGGCCTGCGTGCGCGCCTCGAGCACGCCGGTCAGCGTCGACGCGTCGAGCCGGCCCTTGCCGCGCCTGCGATTGCGACGCATCAACGCGTCGGCCTGTTCGAGGAGTTCACGTGCGTTGGGCATGACGGGCGAGAACTAGTCGCGCCCCGCCCAGTCGTGCTGGCGAAGCTCGTATCCCCGCTCCTTGTAGAACCGGTAGCGAAGGCGTCCCGCGGCGAGCGACGCCTCGTCCGCCCCGACGACCTCGGCGAGCCGTTCGAAGCGGCTGAAGAACGGCGGCGGATCGCGATGCAGGTTGACGAGCACTTCGGCGGGCCCGGCGTGTTCGAGCACGTGGTCGACGAGCACCGGCGTTTCGCTCGCGATCGGGCTCGCGAGGCGGCAATGCGGCAGGAACGACTGCTGCGGCTCGGACCACAGCAGCCGATCGAGCGCGGTGGTGGCGTCGGGATCGGAGGTCAGCACGCGAACGCAGCCATGCGACCGGTACGCTTTCGTGACGAGCTTGGCAACGAACCGCAGCGGATCGGCGACGCTCGTGTAGAAATCGATCGTCGTCACGCGTCACTCGCTCCACGACGCGCGCACATCGAACATCGCGCTCAGAGGGCACCTTCCTGCGCCAGCAGCCATGTCGCGAGCATCGGCACGGGACGGCCGGTCGCGCCCTTCTCCTTGCCTTCCTTCCACGCCGTGCCGGCGATGTCGAGGTGCGCCCAGTCGTATTTCTTGGTGAAGCGCGAAAGAAAGCACGCGGCGGTGATGCCGCCGCCCGCGCGCCCCGCGATGTTCGCGAAATCGGCGAAGTTGCTCGCGAGCCCTTCCTGGTAATCGTCCCACAGCGGCATCTGCCAGCCGCGATCGTAGGCATCATCGCCGGCGGCGAGGAGCGCCCGTGCGAGCGAATCGCTGTTGCTGAACACGCCGCTCGCCACGTGGCCGAGTGCGATCACCATCGCGCCGGTGAGCGTCGCGACGTCGATCACGGCCTGCGGCTCGTAGCGCTCGGCATAGGTGAGCGCATCGGACAGGATCAGCCGCCCTTCCGCATCGGTGTTGAGGATCTCGACAGTCTGGCCCGACATCGACTTCACGATGTCGCCCGGCTTCGTCGCATGGCCCGAGAGCATGTTCTCGCAGGTGGGAATCAGGCCCACGACGTTGAGCTTCGACTTGAGCTCCGCGATGGCGCGAAACGTGCCGAACACGGACGCCGCGCCGCACATGTCGAACTTCATCTGGTCCATGTCGGCCGCCGGCTTGATCGAGATGCCGCCGGTGTCGAACGTGATGCCCTTGCCCACGAGCACGACCGGCTTCTGCTTGCGCGGCGACTGCTCGTACTCGAGCACGATGAAGCGCGGCGCCTCGTCGCTGCCCTTCGTGACGGCCAGGAACGAGCCCATGCCGAGCGCCTCGATCTGCGGGCGCTCGAGCACGGTGACCTTGATCTCGGGAAAGAGCTGCCCGAGTTCCTTCGCGCGCTCGGCGAGGTATGTGGGCGTGCACACGTTCGACGGCAGGTTGCCGAGATCCTTGGCGAGGTCCATGCCGTGCGAAATGGCGAGCCCGCGCGCCGCGGCCGCCTCGCCGGCCGAAAGATCGGAACGCTGCGGCACCGACAGCGTCAACTTGCGCAGCGGCCGCCGCACCTCGGTGGGCTCGCTCTTCATTTGCTCGAAGCGATACACCGAATCCATCGCCACGATCACCGCATGCTCGACGCGCCACGCAACTTCGCGCCGCTTGACCTTTTCCTCGGTGAGGTAGATCACCGCTTCGTACGAGCCGGTCTCGTTCAGGAGCTTCACGGCCGAGCGGATGGCTTGCCGGAACTCCTTGTCGCGGAAGTCGCGCTCCTTGCCGAGGCCCACGAGCAGCACGCGGTCGGCGAGCGTGCCGCGGACGCTGTGCAGCAGCAGCGTCGAGCCAAGCTTGCCTTCCATGTCGCCGCGGCGAATGATTTCACTGACGTAGCCGTTCGACGCCCGGTCGATCAGTTCGGCCGACAGCGAGAGCTTGCGGTTGTCGAACACCCCGACGACCACGCAGGCGCTGCGCTGCTTCTCGGGGCTGCCGCTTTTTATGGTAAATTCCATCGCGCTCCTCAAGGGGGCCGCCCACGCCCTATTTATGCGGGCGGAGCCAAGACTCGCGCATTATCGGCAAAACGCCGTAAAAAAGTCAAAATTTTCCCGCCGTCATGATTTTCCGGCGTAGCCTCGTCCGCGAGCTGACGGCGACGGCGGTCGGGCTGTTCCTCGTCCTGCTCGCGATTCTGTTCACGAATCTCGTGCTGCGGCTGCTCGGCCGCGCTGCAGGCGGCGCCATCGCGCCGGAAGGCATCGGCGCGCTGCTCGGCTTCAACGCCCTCTTCTATCTCAATATCCTGCTGTCGGTCGCGCTGTTCCTGACCGTGCTTCTCACGCTTTCGCGGTGGTATCGCGACAGCGAGATGATCGTGTGGTTCACGTCGGGGCAGTCGCTCACCGCGTGCCTGCGGCCGATCCTCTGGTTCGCGGCGCCGTTCGTGGTGGCGATCATCGCGCTGTCGCTGTTCCTGTCGCCGTGGGCCGAGCAGCGCAAGATCGAGTTCGAGCGGCAGCTCGAGACACGCGACGACCTGTCGGTGGTGACGCCCGGACTGTTCCGCGAGTTTCCGCGCGCGAAGCTCGTGGTGTTCGTCGAAAGCATCAACCCGTTCGACAACACGGTGCGCAACGTCTTCCTGCACTCGATCGAGGACGGCAAGGAAGCGACCACGGTGGCCTCGCGCGGCAAGCTCGAGGACATGCCGAACGGCGATCGCTTCATCGTGCTCGAGCACGGAAGGCGTTACCAGGGCACGCCGGGCAAGGCCGACTATCGCGTCGTGGAATTCGACAAACTGGGGCGACGCATCGAGCCCAACGAGGCGCGGGCGCTGCCCACGTCGACGAAGGCGACTCCCACGGCCGCGCTCGTCGAGTCCGACGGCCGCGTCGAGCGCGCCGAGCTCTTCTGGCGCATTTCGGTGCCGATTTCGGCGGTGGTGCTGACGCTGCTCGCGATCCCGCTCGCATACGTGAATCCGCGCATGGGGCGCTCGTTCAACTTCTTCGCTGCCGTTTTCCTGTACATGCTCTACAGCAACTGCCTCAACATCGTGCAGAGCATGATCGCGCAGGGCCGGCTCGAGCTGTGGGCGGGCCTGCTGTTGCCGCACGCGATCGCACTGCTCGTCGTGGTGGTGCTCTTCCGTCGCCAGCTGTCGGTGACCGGCACGTTCGCGCGGGCGACGAAGCGCCGCGAACCGCTCACCGCGTGATGCCCGCGGTGGGGAAGCGCGCGCGATGAGGACGCTCCGCCGCTACATCGGCCGCGACGTGCTGTTCGCAACGCTTTTGATCTTTGCGGCGCTGCTCGCGCTCTTCGCGTTCTTCGACCTGATCCACGAACTGGGCGACGTGGGTCGCGGCAACTACACGATCAGCCGCGCGCTCCTCTTCGTCACGCTGAACCTGCCGTCGCGGCTCTACGAGCTGTTCCCCGTCGCAGCGCTCATCGGCACGCTGTTCGCCATTTCGCAGTTCGTCGCCAACTCGGAATACACGGTGATGCGCGCGTCGGGCGTGTCGCTCGCGCAGGTCGCATGGTCGGTGCTGCGCGTCGGCATTCCGCTCGCCGCCGCGACGTTCCTTGCCGGCGAGTACATCGCGCCCCCGGCGGAGCGCATCGCGCAGACGGTGCGTGCTGCGGACAACGAGTCGCGCGTGGTGGCGCAGCAGTTCGAGTCCGGCTTCTGGTTCAAGCAGGACCTGACGTTCGTCAACATCCGCACCGTGCTCGCCGACATGTCGCTGTCGGGCATCCGCATGTACGAATTCGGCGACGACTTCCGCCTGAAGGCCGTGCGCGTCGCGAAGTCGGGGACGTTCGTCGGCAACGGCCAATGGAAGCTCGAGGGCGTGCAGTCGACCGAGATCGGGCCCGACGAGACGCGCGTGACGAAGGCCCCGGTGTACATGTGGACGACGGTGCTGCGCCCGTCGATCCTTAACGTGTACCAGGTGGCGCCCGAGCGGCTCGAGCTCGGCGCGCTCTACGACAACATCCGCGTGCTCGGCAACAACGCGCAGAAGACGTCGCGCTTCGAGATCGCGTTCTGGAACAAGATCTTCTACCCGGCCGCCGTGCTTGTGATGATGGTGCTGGCACTGCCGTTCGCGCACTTCCAGCGGAGACAGGGCGGGCTCGGCTTTCGCATCTTCGCCGGCACGATGATCGGGCTGTCGTTCTTCCTGCTCGGCCGGCTCTTCTCGAACCTCGGGGTGCTGAACGACTGGCCGCCGCTCTTTTCCGCCGTGTTCCCGCTCGCGCTCTTCACCGCCATCGCGTTCGGGATGCTCTGGTTCATCGAGCGCCGGTGAAAGCGACTTCGGGGTCAGAGCGGCAAGTGATGTCTCACTTGCCGCTCTGACCCCGAAGTCGGACCCCGAAGTCGCAGCGAAACGGTAAGGTTACGCCGCCGCGGGCTGCGATTGCGTCGCTGCCGGGAGGAACTCGGCCTGCGGCTCGACGTTCGCGTACTTGTGCTGCTGCGCACCCTTGACGCCGAAGCTCACCTTGCCGTCGACGAGCGCGTAGAGCGTGTGATCCTTGCCGAGGCCGACGTTGCGGCCGGCGTGGATGCGCGTGCCGCGCTGGCGCACGATGATGCCGCCCGCACGGATCGCCTCGCCGCCATACACCTTGACGCCGAGACGCTTCGCTTCCGAATCGCGGCCGTTCCTCGAACTGCCGCCTGCCTTCTTGTGTGCCATGAGCTACTCCTTCAGCCGACGATCGCTTCGATGCGAAGCTCGGTGAAATTCTGCCGATGCCCCTGATGCTTCTGATAGTGCT
>JAICKU010000147.1 GCA_025927765.1 Burkholderiales bacterium | reverse complement strand
TCTGGGTTCGCGGGGCGGTTAGCTCAGCGGTAGAGCACTGCCTTCACACGGCAGGGGTCACTGGTTCGAACCCAGTATCGCCCACCACATGAACCAAGGGGTTACGCGCGAGTGTAACCCCTCTTTTTTTGTCCGGTCGACGCTCCACCCGTTCGCACGATCATGCCTTCCCCGATTCGCGCCTTCGTCTTCGATGCCTACGGCACGTTGTACGACGTGCATTCGCTCGTCTCGCTCGCCGAGGAGCTCGCGCCGCACCAGGGCGTGCTGCTGTCGCAGGTGTGGCGCGCGAAGCAGCTCGAATACACGTGGCTGTCCGCACTCATGGCGACTCCCGCGCATCCGCGCGACGACTTCGCGACGCTGACCGCGCGTGCGCTCGACTACGCGATCGCGAAGCTGATGATCCCGCTCCGCGAGCACGACCGCGAGCGCCTGTTCGCGGCGTATCGCATGCTCGCGCCCTACCCGGACGCCGCCGAAACGCTGTCGCGCCTCGCGCCGCGCAAGCGCGTGATCCTGTCGAACGGCACGCCGGAAATGCTGAAGCCGCTCGTCGCGCAATCGCCGCTCGAGCCGCACGTCGACGACATCCTGTCCGTCGACGCCGCCGACGCGTACAAGCCCGCACCGGCGGTCTATCAGCTCGCCGTCGACCGCCTCGGCCTGGCGCGCGAGGAGATCGCGTTCGTGTCCGCGAATGGCTGGGACGCGGCCGGCGCCAAAGTCTTCGGCTTCACCACATTCTGGATCAACCGCCAGGGCCTGCCCATCGAACGTCATGCGCCCGACCCGGATTTCATCGTCGGCACGCTCGGGCACATTCCGGCGATCGTCAGCGTTTAGCTTTCATCGGTTGCGCCGGCTTCGCCCGGCAGCGCTCGATGCTCTCGCGAATCGCGGCGATCGCCTCGGGACGTGGAAAGCTCCGCCTGTGGGCGACGGCGATGCGCCGGGAAGGCACGGGCTGCGTGAATGGTACGGGCACGACGAGCTGCGAGTGATAGCGCGGCGTCAGCGCATCGCGAGGCAGCACCGACACGCCGAGCCCCGACGCCACCATGTTGCGTACCGTCTCGAGCGAGTTCGTGCGCGTGACCTGCGCGTCCGACTGGTTGAGTTCGGGACACGCGTCGAGCACCTGGTCGCGAAAGCAATGGCCGACGTTCAGCAGGATCGTGTGCTCCTGCGACAGCTCGTCGGGGGACACGGCCTTGCGCTTCGCCCACTTGTGCCCCTGCGGCACGACGACCTGGAACGGCTCCTCGTACAGGAACTCCGTCACCACGCCGGGCACGCGGAAGGGCAGCGCGATGATCGCTGCGTCGAGCCGGCCCGTGCGCAATCCCGTCTCGAGGTTCTCGGTCAGGTTCTCCTCGATGTCGAGCGGCATCTGCGGCGCGACGTCGTGCAGTTCGGTGATGAGGTCGGGCAGCAGGTATGGCGCGACCGTATGGATGACGCCGAGACGCAGCGCGCCGACGAGCTGGTCGCGGCCGCCGATCGCGATTTCGCGAATGCGCGCCGCCTCCTCCAGCACCTTCTGCGCCTGCTCGACGATGCGCTCGCCGATCGGCGTCACCGTCACTTCGTTCTTGCTGCGCTCGAAGAGCGGCGCGCCGAGCTCGTCCTCGAGCTTCTGGATCGCGACCGACAGCGCGGGCTGGCTCACGAAGCACTTGGCCGCGGCGCGCCCGAAGCTTCGCTCCTGCGCGACGGCGACGACGTAACGAAGCTCGTTCAGCGTCACCGCTCGCTCAGGTACCGCGTGAACGCCTCGCCCACTTCCGCGTGGCGCACGCCGTAGTCGACGGTCGCTTCCAGATACCCGAGCTTGCTGCCGCAGTCGTAGCGGCGCCCCTCGAACTTGTACGCGAGCACTTTCTCGTGCGCGAGCAGCCGCGCGATGCCATCGGTCAACTGGATCTCGCCGCCCGCGCCCGGCGGCATCGTCCGCAGCTCGTGGAAGATGCGCGGCGCGAGCACGTAGCGGCCGACGACGGCGAGCGTCGACGACGTCGTGCCCGGCTTCGGCTTCTCGACGATGCGCGTGATCGGCGCGACGCGATCCCGCAGCGCGCCTTCGGTTTCGACGATGCCATAGCTGCCGGTGGCCTCCGCCGGCACGGGCATCACGCCGATCACCGATGCGCCTTCGCGCTCGGCAAGGTCGACCATCTGCTTCATCACGGGCACCTGTGCGTCGATCAGGTCGTCGGCGAGCAGCACGGCGAACGGCTCGCCCGCCACCACCGGCTCCGCACAGAGCACGGCGTGGCCGAGCCCGAGCGCTTCCGTCTGCCGGATG
>JAICKU010000013.1 GCA_025927765.1 Burkholderiales bacterium | reverse complement strand
TGATCAACCTCGGCTGCATCGATCTCAATCCGTGGTACGCGCGCTGCGACGACGTCGATCGCCCCGACTACCTGCACTTCGACCTCGACCCCGTGCCCGACGCGACGTTCGACGACGTGCGCGAAAGCGCCCTGATCGTGCACGAGGAGCTCGACGCAATCGGCCTGCCCGCGTACGTCAAGACGACCGGCTCCAAAGGGGTGCACGTCTACGTGCCGATCGTGCGCGGTCCGAGGCAGAAGGAAGTGTGGGCGTTCGCCAAGGGCGTCGCGTTCTCGCTCGCGAGCCGCTATCCGCAGCGCATGACCGCCGAGTACCGGATCGCGAAACGTCCGGCGGGCCGCGTGCTGGTCGATTACAACCAGAACGCGTGGGGACGCACGCTGGCGTCGGTGTATTCGCCGCGGCCGAAACCGCTCGCGACGGTGTCGACGCCGATCACCTGGGAGGAGCTCGCGAATGGCGCGTCGACGGAGGACTTCCGCATCGACAACGTGCCGCAGCGGATCGCGGAACGCGGCGACCTGTGGGCGCCCATCGACGACCCGCGCGGGCGCGTCGATCTCGCGCCGTTCCTCGCGGCGGCGAAATGACGTTGCCGCTCGCCGTCGATTACGCGCCCGCCGAGGCGAAGCTCGTCGATGCGCTTCCGTCGGGCGCGCAGTGGGAGTACGAGCCGAAGTGGGACGGCTTTCGCTGCCTCGCGTTCAAGGACGGCGACGACGTCGACCTGCGTTCGAAGGCCGGCCAGCCGTTCAACCGCTACTTCCCGGAAATCGTCGAGGCGATGAAGGCGTTGCCGGTCACGCGTTGCGTGCTCGACGGCGAGCTCGTGATTCCCGAAGGCGACACGCTGTCGTTCGACGAGCTGCTGCTGCGCATCCATCCTGCCGAAAGCCGCGTGCGCAAGCTCGCGCGTGAGCATCCCGCGCTCTACATCGTGTTCGATCTCCTGGTCGACGGCGAAGGACACGCGCTCGTCGGCGAACCGCAGGAGGCGCGGCGCGAAGCGCTGCTGCGTTTCGCGAAGCGCGCGTTCGTCGACGCGCCGCGCTTTCGCCTGTCGCCCGCGACGCGTGCGATCGACGAAGCGAAGACGTGGCTCGACGCGCTCGGCGGCGGGCTCGACGGTCTCGTCGCCAAACGCGTCGACCTTCCCTATCGGTCGGGCCAGCGTACCGGCATGCAGAAGTACAAACGGATGCGCACGGCCGATTGCGTGGTGGGCGGGTTTCGCTATGGCGCGAAGACCCGCGTCGTCGGGTCGCTTCTGCTCGGCCTCTACGACGACGCAGGATTGCTCGACCATGTCGGCTTCACGTCCAACATACCGAGCGGGGAGCGGCCATCGCTCACGCGCGAACTCGAATCGCTGATCGAGAAGCCCGGGTTCACCGGTAGCGCACCGGGTGGGCCGAGCCGGTGGTCGACGGAGCGAACCGGCGAGTGGCAGCCGCTACGACCGGCGCTCGTCGTCGAAGTCCGCTACGACCACTTCAGCGGCGGCCGCTTCCGTCACGGCACGAGCTTCCTGCGCTGGCGGCCGGACAAGGCGCCGCGGCAGTGCACGTTCGAGCAGGTGGAGCAGGCGGCCAGCCCATCGCTCGCGCTGATGCGGGCAGAGCCGACGTGAGGCGGAGCCTTTGGAAAATGCGGGTCAGAGATGCATTTCGCGAACCGCTCCGCGAAATGCATCTCTGACCCGCATTTTCGCGTCAAACCGTCTCGGCGGTCTTCACCGGCGACAGCGCGGTCGCGATCGCGTCGTCGACCTCGTCCATCCAGACGAACTCGAGCTGCGCGCGCGCATCGGCCGGAATGTCCTCGAGGTCGCGCTGGTTGCGCGTCGGTAGCATCACGGTCTTGATGCCGGCGCGCAGCGCCGCGAGCACCTTCTCCTTGACGCCGCCGATCGGCAACACGAGGCCACGCAAGCTGATTTCGCCGGTCATCGCGACGTCGCTTCGCACCGGACGCGCCGTCAGAAGCGAAGTGAGCGCGACGAACATCGCCACCCCCGCGCTCGGACCATCCTTCGGCGTCGCGCCGGCCGGCACGTGCACGTGGATGTCCGACTTCTCGAAGAGCGCGAGCTCGATGCCGAGCGACGCGGCGCGCGCCTTCACGAGCGACAAGGCCGCCTGCGCGCTTTCCTTCATCACGTCGCCGAGCTGCCCGGTGAGGATCAGCCTGCCGTTGCCGGGCGTGCGCGCCGCCTCGATGAACAGGATGTCGCCGCCGACCGGCGTCCAGGCGAGACCCGTGGCAACGCCCGGAATGCCGCTACGCATCGCGACTTCCGTTTCGAACTTCGGCGCACCGAGGATCGCGTGCAGGTCGCCTTCGCCGATCACGCGCTTGTCGACCGTGCCGTCGGCGATGCGCACCGCCACGTAGCGGAACACGTTGCCGATCTCGCGCTCGAGGGTGCGCACGCCCGCCGCGCGCGTGTGATCGTGGATGATCGCGAGCAGCGCTTCGTCGGTAATCTCGCATTGCTCCGCGGTCATGCCGGCGGACTTGAGCTGCCGCTGTACGAGATAGCGCCGCGCGATCTGCAGCTTCTCCTGTGCGGTGTAGCCCGGCACCTGGATGATTTCCATCCGGTCGCGCAACGGCCCGGGGATCGTGTCGAGCATGTTCGCCGTACAGAGGAACAGCACGTGCGACAGGTCGTACGGCACCGCGAGGTAATTGTCGCGGAACGTGGAGTTCTGCTCGGGATCGAGCACCTCCAGCAGCGCCGAGGCCGGATCGCCGTGGAAGCCGCCCTGGCCGAGCTTGTCGACCTCGTCGAGCATCATCACGCAGTTCTGCGTGCCGGCCTTGCGGATGCTCTGGATGATGTTGCCGGGCAGCGCGCCGACGTACGTGCGCCGATGGCCGCGGATCTCGGCTTCGTCGTGCACACCGCCGAGGCTCACACGCACGAACGTGCGGTCGGTCGCTCGCGCAATGCTCTGGCCGAGCGACGTCTTGCCCACGCCGGGCGGTCCGACGAAGCAGAGAATCGGGCTGCGGCCTTCCGGATTGAGCTTGCGCACCGCCAGATACTCGAGAATGCGCCGCTTGATCTTCTCGAGGCCGTAATGATCCTGGTCGAGGATCGTGCGCGCCTCGCCAATGTCGAGCGGCGGTGGCGGCGGTGGACACCACGGCAGCTCGATCAGCCACTCGAGGTACGTGCGCACCATCGAATACTCGGCGGCCGCTTCCGGCATCCGCTCGAGGCGACCGAGTTCCTTCCTCGCGGCCTTCTCGACCTCCTCGGGCATCTTCGCGTCGTCGATCTGCTTTGCGAGATCGGCGATGTCGCCGTTCGTGCCCTCGCCTTCGCCGAGTTCCTTCTGGATCTGGCGCATCTGCTCGCGCAGCAGGTGCTTGCGGTTGACGTCGCTGATCGACTCGCGCGTGCGCTCGTCGATTTCGCGCGTGACCTTCAGCACCTCGATGCGATGCGCGAGAAGCTCCAGCAGCCTGTCGAGCCGCGATTTGAGGTCGAACGTCTCGAGGATCTTCTGCTTCTCCTCGGCGGAAATGTCCATCAGGCCCGCGATGAAGTCGGCGAGACGTCCCGCGCCTTCGACCGCTTGCAGCGCCGCGACCATCTCCTCGGGCACCTGCGGCAGGAGCTGCAGGATCTCGCTGGCGCGCTCCTTCAGCGCGCGAGCGCGCCCTTCGATCTCGGGATCGGTTTCCTCCGGCTCGTCGATGAACTGCACGCGCGCGACGGTGAACGGGTAGCCGTCGAGGAACTGCAGCACGCGAAAGCGCCGCAGTCCGCGCGCGATCGCGTGGTGCAGGCCGTCGGGCGTGGTGATGTAACGCAACACGTTCGCGCTCGTGCCGACCCAGTGCAGGTCGTCGGGGCCCGGCTCTTCGACGTCGGGTTTCGACTGCAGCAGGATGCCGAGCGGGCGCTCGAGGCGCACTGCTTCCTGCGCCGCTGCACGCGAACGCTCGCGGCCGACGGTGATCGGGAAGACCGAGCCGGGGAACATGACGACGTTGCGCACCGGCAGGATGATCAGCGAGTCGTCGGGCAACGGTTTGCCGGCCGTGGTGGTGCGCGGCGTGGAAGCGCTCGTCGTGGCCTCGTCCGACGTTCGGCTTTCGGCCGACAACGGTCCCTCTGCGCGGGCGGGCGGGGGCGATGCGGTATCGCGCGATTCGCGCGTGGTGGTGTTCTCTTCGGTCATAAGCGGTCAGCCGATGCGGCGCAGCCGCAGCACGAGGCAACCTTGCGTGAGCTCGGGCGTGGCGGCGTCGAAGCGGCCGTTGGGAAGCGGAATGCGGCGCTCGAACGCGCCGTAGGGAATTTCGAGCTGGCGCACGGCCAGCGACTGGCGCGCGAACGGTAGCGGCCGCTCGCCGCGCACGACGAGCGCGCCCGCCTCGTGCACGACCTCGACGCGGTCGGACGTCACGCCCGGCATCGCGACGACGATCACCACCTCGCGTTCGCCTTCGAACATGTCGACCGGCGGCGCCCACGACGCGCGAGCGCGCGGGGACGTGGCGAGATGAAAGAAGCGGCTATGCAACCGCTCGGCCCGATCGATCAGGTCGCAGGCCTCGGCCCACATCCAGTCGCTCGGATCAGATTTGCGCATGCGTCGTGATCCATTGCATGAGTTGGGGCAGCGGCAGCGCGCCGGACTGGCGCGCGATCTCGCGGCCGTTGCGGAACGCGATCAGCGTGGGAATGCTGCGGATGCCGAAGCGCTGCGCGATTTCCGGCTCCGCCTCGGTGTCGAGCTTCGCGAGCTGGATGCCGGGCCCGACGCGCTCGGCCGCTTGCTCGTAGGCAGGCGCCATCATCCGGCACGGCCCGCACCAGGAGGCCCAGAAGTCGACGACGACGGGGACGTCACCGTTGACGTGCTTGGCGAAATCGTTCGTGGTGAGCGCAAACGCATGCCCGGGAAAGAGCGGCTCGTGGCAGGTGCCACAGTGCGCGCCGTCGGCCAGGCGCTCGCGCGAGACACGGTTCGTGGTGGCGCATTTGGGACACGCGACGTGCAGCCTGCCGTTGTCGGGAGAGTTGGTCGTATTCACACCTTTAGCCTCGCGGGATGTGCAGCCCAGCCGTTGTATGCATGCACAATGAGGGCCGTCAGCCGGGATTCAAGCTGAGGCATCGGGCGGCGATGGGAGTTCGCCGCCGCGCGCGGAAGGGTCAGAACCTGCCTTTCGCCCGACCGTATCGACACCACGAACGGCGGTGCCGAAAAGCTACGCGCCGCAGAGACCGAGCACGTGCTCCTGCTGGGTGCAACTGCGTCGGACGGCCTTCGCCGGCTGCGCGTGCGCCGCGACGCATGCGCGGATCTCGCTCGCCGTGGGGCCGTAGTAACGCCACCCCTTGCCGAGTCCCGGCATCGCGAGCTCGACCTCGCGCCACTTCGGATGGCCGCTCGACTGCAACTGCGAGTAGTCGCGGCACATCGCGCGCACGAGCTGCGACAGATGCTCGCGCGTGTCCGGAAGGTTGTAGTCGTATGTCACGAGATAGGCGCGCACGGCCAGCGCCGGCAGGTCCTCGGTCAGCAGGTTCGGGTAGTTCTTCGCGAGCACGGTGGCCGGGAAGTACGTTTGCAACGCTGCCTTCGCCGTGGCGTCCTTCGCGTCGAACTTGAGGAGCTTGATGTACTTCCGCGACTCGGGCTTCATGTCCGTCAGCAGCTTGGCGGGCTGACCGGCGATGATCGCCACCACGTCCACCGACTTGTCGGTCACGAGCCTGGCGAGCGCATCCTCGTTCGAGAGGAACGTGGCGTTGTTGTCGGGAATCGGCTCGCCGAACATCAGCCGATAGAGCGTGGTCGTCGTCAACGCGGTGCCGCTGCCGACCGGGCCCGTGTTGATGCGCGCGCCGCGGATCTCGTGCACGTAGTTGAGCGGGGAGTCGGCGCGCACGACGAAATAGATCTCCTCGTTGTAGAGCGGCGTGACGACGCGCAGCGGCCGGATCATGTCGCCCGCTTCGGCGTTGCCGCTCGCCGCCTGGTCGAGGAACGCCTGGTAGACGTCGGACTGCACCATCGCGAGCTTGACGCCGGGCTCGTAGCGGAGGCGCCGCACGTTCTCGGCCGACCCTGCGGAGGGAAGCACTTCGAGAGCGATGTTCGCTTCGGGCGCGATGAATTTCGCGAGGTCGCGGCCGATCTGGATGTAGGTGCCGCGTTCGGATGCGGTGACGATCTTGTACTCGACGGGCGACGTTGTCGGCTTCGTCGCCGCGGCCGTGGCGAAAGCCGGCGCCAGGAGCGCGAGTGCGAACACGCCCGCGGAAAACACTCGCTCGAAAATTTCAGCGGCCATCTTTCGCTCCCTCTCGGTTGCATAGGCCCATCGCCGCGACCCCGTCGCTGCACTGCGCGTTGGGTACTGGATCGGGCAGTGCGTCGACCTGATGCGATGCCCCTTTCTGCATGGGTGCAGGTTGCGCTGCGCGTGCAGCGACAGGCTGGGCAGTACTGGCGGTACTTGGCGAAGTGGATGTAGGCGGCATCGTGGTCGCGGATGCTGCGGCCGGCATGATCGCGTCGATCGGTCCGCCGCTCGTGCGCGCATACGCATCTGGCGGCGGCTTTTCTGCAATGCGCGGTGAAGGCGCAGGATCAGGCGAGCTATCGGGCGCGGGGACGAGCGACGTCGTCGCCAGCGTTGCATGCGAAAGCGCCGGCGGCAGCGGCAAGCGCGGTCCGAGCAGGACGGCGGCGAGCGCACACGCGACGAACGCTGCGAAGAGCGCCGGCCGCAAGCGATGCGTGCGCGCGGACGGCGACTGTTGCAGTTCAGGGACGCGCTCTTCCGCTGGGCCGACGGTCACGACGTGCACGACGGCTTCGCTTCGCGAGATAGTCGCGAGGTCCGCTTCGACCGTTTCGAGGGCCTTGACGATCGACGTGCGTGATGGACCCGCATCGACCGCGTCGTTACTTGGCGCGGTAACGTTCGCCGCTGTTGGCCCGGAAAAGTTCGCCGCTGCCAACGGCTTGCGGCCGAGGTCGGCGCCACACGCGTGGCAGCGAGTTGCGTGCAGATCGTTGACCGCTTCGCATTGAACGCACGGCTCGAGATTCAGCGGCGAGCCGCACTCGTTGCAATACTTGGCATCCGCCGGATTGGCGTGCTGGCAGAAGGAGCAGGAGAGCGAGGGCATGACAGCGGTGCGCGAGCGCACATCATGCGACGAATTGCCGTGCATGTGTTGCCCGCACGTTCAAGCAATATCGATCGACGGCTGGAGTGCCTCTTGCAGCGATCAGTCGAGGCCGTGCCGCTGCATGTACCGGACGAGCGCCACCCGGCCGCGCACGTTCAGCTTCGAATAGATGTGGTGCAGGTGGAGCTTCGTCGTGCCTTCGGTGATCGCGAGCTTGGTGGCGACGCGCTTGCTCGGCAATCCGTCGGCGATCATGTGCGCGATCTCGACTTCGCGCGGGGTCAGGCTCTTCGCCATCTCGTGGACGCTGGTTTCACGCTGCAGCAGGCGATCGACGGCGCGCGACGCGATGCTCTTCTCGAGCCACGTGCCGCCGCAATTCACGATGCGAACGCATTCGACGAGCAGCCGCAGCGACATGTCCTTCAGCACCACGCCCCGTGCACCGAGGCGGATGGCGAGCAGTACCTCGTCGTTGTCCATCGCGGTGAGCACGACCACTTTGGTGCTCATGGCATGCCGCTTCATTTCACCGAGCACGGCCACGCCGTCCTTCCCCGGCATCGAAAGGTCGAGCACGAGCACGTCGGGGGAGTGCTTTTGCACTGCGCGCAGCGCGTCGTCGCCGTTGCGGGCCGTCGCGAGCACTTCGAAATCGCGCTCGCCGGAGAATAGTCTCGTGAGTCCGTCGAGCACGACGGGATGATCGTCGGCGATGACGAGGCGAGTGCCCATGCTTGCCTCCCTTGTTCCCCGTTGACGACGACAGCTCATGCAGCGTTACAGCGCTGCCGCAAGCGACGCGTTCCTGATGCAGCGGCACCACATTGGCACTTTTGTCCGCTACAACACGAAACCTACTGTCTGCCTAAGCGTCTTTTTGGTCAATCCCCCATTCGTATGAGAGACGCCGAGCTTCCGATGGACGGCGGGACGTGCGCTCGATGATGGCGCCAATGGCCGCGCACGTCGGCCGAAGCGCGCCGGCGGCGAGCGCAGTGAATGGCACTTCCTCGACGACGCGCGCGATCGCATCCAGTCCCAGGCTCGGATGCGCGAGCGCATTCAACGCATGCGGATAGACGCGCGCGCTTGCCTCGGCACGTGCGAGCGGGCGCACCCGGGGCTCGCCAGTGTCGTGCCTAGGCTCTAGGACGAAAATGCCCGCAAGCGGCTGCGGCTCGTGGATCGGTGGCTTGGGAAACGAGCACGGAGCAAGATAGATTGCGGTACCGAAATCGAGTGCGTCGGGCGGCAGCGGGTATTCGCCAGGGTCGCGCTTGAGGCACAGTGCCCGTGGGTACGGCAGCACCCGCATCGTCGCGAGGTCGATCGGCGCGAGCTCGTCGGACAGATACGCAAGATCGGCGTGGACCAGTCCCCATGCGGTCGTCGACTTGCCGCTGCCGGACGCACCCACGAGGAGATGCACGTCACCGCGCCACTCGAGCGCCGCCGCGTGGAGGAACAGCAACTGCGGACGGCGGCGCTGAAGTTCGACGGTCAGGTCCTGCTCGACGGCGAAAAGCAAGTCATGGCCGCCCCGGCCGAGAACCGGCTCGCGGCCGTCGCGGCAAAGCGTGAACGACAGTGGGCCGCGTCCGGGCGTGATTGTGTAGCGGAGCGTGGCGGCCGTATTGCTGGCGGGATGAGCCGCGCAATTCGCGCGCAGAATCGCGGCAAGCGTCGCGTCGTCACAATCAAAGGCGACGGTCTCACCGAGAACCGAGAAGGCCAAGGGAACCGTGAGGTGGCCGATCGCGGAGCAAGGGCTACGCGGGCGGTCTCATTTTGCCACCCGCGCAGCTTCTTTCGTCAATCGTCGCCCTTGTCGTGCGGCTTTTGTGGCTTGTCCGGCTTCTGCTCCTTGTCGGAGCCGGACTTCGCGTAGGCCGGTGCAACAGCTAGACTCAGGATGGCGGGCGCGATGTAGGCTGCGCGCTTGACGAACTCACGTCGTGAATCGGAAGCATTCATGTCACGGTCCTCCACGGCAAGAGGCGCATCCCGCCGCTTTGCTGCAACATCATGAACATCACGCTACGAGCTTGAGCGATCGAAAGGTATCCAACGTTCGGACCACATCGCGCAGCGCCTGTTGCTCGTCCACATCGTATTCCCGAACCAACGCCACTGCAATGGATTCCGGCGACGCGTCGTCGCACAATCGCCAGATCTGACTGGCCGTGCGGTTCAATTGATGAATGCGATTCGACGCGCTGTCGAGCAGCACGAATTCGTCGTCGAATTCGCGCACGGTCAGGACGTCGGTGCGCTTACGGAGGTTGAGTGCAGCCATGTAGCGAAAAGAATATATCGAACGGTATATGTCACGCGATCGCCGAATGATCACAATAAACCATAAAGCGCGTCAACTCCGCGCAACAGCATCGAATGGTCGTGATCGGGTCATCTATGCGAGCGCGGGCGGTAGGTCAATTCTGGAACGGCGGGGGGCGCAACGGCAACCGCTCGATGATCCTTCTCTCGCCGGGCGTTCGTTTCGCATGCCTGCCCCGAAGCGCCTGGTCGCCCAACTACTGACCTATGCCGCGGCGCCGGCCGACCGCCGGGACGCACTTGCGCATTGGCAGCTCGGGGACGTCGATGAACGCCAGCTGCGCTGGGTACTGCAAGGCGGACTGGGTCCGCTGCTGCACTACGCGACGCGTAAGCAGCCCGACACGATTCCGGTCGCCTGGCGAGAGCGCCTGCTCAGTGAGACGTTGACCGCCCGCGTGCGACACGCCGAGCGAGTGGACGTGGCTTGTGAAGTCATCGAGATTTGCGCACGCGAAGGCGTGCCCGTGACGCTGCTCAAGGGGATATCGACGAGCGAAGAGTTCTATCCGTCTGCGTATTTGCGGCCGATGGCCGACATAGACGTGCTGGTGCCGGAACGCGAGTACCATCGGGTCGAATCGGTGCTGAAGGCTGCCGGATATCGGCCGGCCGAGCAGTTTCCGGACGCGGAGGAGCAGCACCACGGCCCACCATTACGTCACCCTGGCCGCGACGTCTGGGTCGAGGTCCACCGCAGCCTGTTCCCGTCCCAGGATGAGTTTTCGATCCCCGCGGTGTTTCGTAGCGAAAGCATCGCCGTGAATAGCGAAGCGCACTCCTTTCATGGCGTGGAGGCCCTGCGGCTTACGCCCGAGCTTCAATTGGCCTACATCGCCTCTTCGTGGATGCGCGACCTGATGCTCTCCAGCATCCAGCCCAGCTTTCTTGCGTCGATCTTCGACGCGCTATTTCTCGTCGAACGAACGGATGCGACGTTCGAATGGACGCGGCTCATGGCGTTCACTGGCGACGACATGGCAACCGCGGCACTGCATGCGCTGGTGTCCTACCTCGATTCGCGCGGGCTGGTTGAAACGCCATCGGCGCTTCGCGCCGAACTCGCCGCGCGCGACATGATCGTCGGATCCGTGCAGTTACGGATCATCCATTCCGTGCTCGATCACCACCTGATCGGCGGTCGAGCATGGCACCACGCGATTCCGCTTCCCGTGGTTGGGCGATACAGCATTCGCCGACAATGGAAAAAGCGCGTTCGTCACCGACATTGAAGCCGGCGCATCAACAGCAGCCTACCGAGTAAGCGAAGAGGGCAAACGTCAGCTCGCGTGCGGAATGCGCCCACGAGTCTTATGGACGGGCAGCTCGATCTCGAGGCGTGCACCGGAAAGGGATGACGTGAGCACCAGGTTTCCACCGAGCGATGCAACGCGTTCCCTGATGGAGACGGGACCGAGACACCTCGCTTCCAGCGCCGCGAGGTCGTAGCGGCCGCGGAACGAAAATCCGGACCCGTCGTCTTCGATGGCGACACGGATCTCGCGGTTGGCCACCACGACGTCCACACGCACGACGCGGGCACGCGCATGCTGGCGCACGTTGCTCAACCCCTCCTCCACCAGCCGGCACACGTCGCGAAGGATCGACACCGGCATGCGCTCGCACCCAATGGTGCAAAGCTCGACGTGCGGACCGAAGCGGCTTGCTCGCCGGCAGATCTTTTCCAAAGCGACCGTTGAGTCCGCGCGAATCGGCGCGACATCTGCTCCCGGATGTCGCGCGTTCTCGATCCATTTGCGCAATTCGTGCTGTTGCTCGATGACCATTTCCTGCAGCTCGATCAGCATGTCGCGCGCCGCGTCCGGTGACTGCTGAACAATATGGCTGGCGGCGTCCAGTTGCAGCGACATGCCGGTCAACGCCTGCAGAAGCCCGTCGTGAAGTTCGCGTGCGAGGCGCAGCCGTTCGTTGACTGCATCGGCGAGACGGTGGACGTCCGCCGCACCGGACGGTTGGGGACCGGCGACGAAGTCGCGCGCAAGCGCCTCGAGCAGCTCGTCGTGCGGAAAGGGTACGTCATGATGCAAAGTGGCCATTTGCCTGTTGCTCGCGTCCACTGCCCAAAGCTTGCACCAACGAACTGCCGCTGTGCGGACAATTCTGCTTGCATCAATCCGCTCCAGCGATACCACTCTGTTCCTTATCTCCGAACCGGTCAATTCCGTCCGTCGGTCAATCGTTGACAAAAATTGGTTGAACTGGCGCTAAGCATCGGCCCAGGCGGAACAGCTGGCGACTTGGACTCTCGGGGGCGGCCACAACGCGCGCCGCCACATATCGCTTCGAACGAAACGGCCGGGTCGCTCCCGGGTCATGGTCCAACCTGCACCATGGGCGCGATGGATGGAACGCCATTGCTGTTGACCAGGAACAACATGTAGTAACCCGGCGGGGCAAGCCGCCCGTCCACGGGCGCAGTCACTTGAAGTTGGCCCGCCTGCGCCGCAAAGGTGAGCGGCACGTAGCGCGTGTTCTCGTCGAAGAAATGGGTGACGCCGCCGTTGCGTATCAACACCACGGAATTGATCGTCCCAGCGTCGGGCGTACTGACCGTGAAGTTCGTCGCGTAATGAACCTGTGCGGGTGCCTGGGTGATCGTGGGACGCGATCCGCGGAACAGATACGGCGGCGAGTAGAACTCGGCACTGTTCTCGTCCATCACGTTGCCGAAGTCGGCGCCCATCCCCGACTGCACGACGCGGCCGTCGGGGAGCAGCAGCGCCGTCGAGTGATACTCCCGTGGCGTATGCATCGAAGCCATGGTGGTCCAGGTTTGCGTGACCGGCGACCAGAGTTCGGCGGCATAAACGGCGTTGGCGACGTTGCCGCCGTCCTTGTCGGATTCACCGCCGGTTGCGAGCACGGAGCCGTCGGGCAGTACCGTCATGTTCATGAAGCTGCGCGCATAGGCCATCGACGGAGCCTGGTGCCATACGGGATTGGGCAGGGCCGTGTCGAGGACGAACGTAGTGTTGGACGAAGGTCCGCTGAATTGGCTGTCGGCTGCGCTTCCCGCCTTGACGATCTTTCCGGGAACGTACATCGCGGGACTGCTGCCGTCGATGATGCGGGAATCGATGGTCGTCCACGACTGAGTCGAGACGTCGAGCACATCAGTGTCGGTGGCGTATTCGGTGCCTCCGACGTGCCAGAGCGTGCCATCGGGCAGCAGGTAAATGAACGGGTAGGTCTCGAACGGATTGTTGGCCGCCGTGAGCTTCGTCCACTGGTTCTGCGAAGGATCGTAGATCTCGGGAATGCCAGCGTTGGTGTGCGCCGTCGTCTGCCAACCCGCGGTGACGATGATCCTGCCGTCCGATAGCGTCGTAGCTGTCGGGTACCAGCGCCGATAGCTCATATTCGGGACTGTCGTCCAAGCGTTGGTTGCCGGGTCGAAGATCTCGGCGTTCGCAATGCCGAACAGGCTTCCGCTTCCACCGAAACCGCCCACGACGAGCACGCGTCCGTCAGCGAGAAAAGCATGCCCCGAGCAAAACAGATTCACACTCGTCGGCACGCTCGTGAAGACGTTGTTGACGTAATCCCACACGGTGGCCGAAGCGCCATCCTGGTAGAAAAATAGCTTGTTGTTCTTGAGGAGCAGCAGGTTGACGGCCACGGCGGGTAACGTCACCGGCTGCGACCAGC
The DNA here is from genome assembly GCA_025927765.1 of Burkholderiales bacterium. GTDB lineage: Bacteria > Pseudomonadota > Gammaproteobacteria > Burkholderiales > Casimicrobiaceae > VBCG01. The sequence goes on along the minus strand of JAICKU010000013.1, from coordinate 46,268 downwards.
TTCCGACCACAGCAGGATTCCCGGAGTTGTCGACGTTGATCGCGACGCTTGCGGTCGAAGCGTTGCCCGATCCGTCGCGCGCTCGCACCGTCAGCGTGTGCGCGCCGTTACTCACCGTCGTACTGTTCCACGTCGTGTAGTACGGCGCGGATGTCAGCTCGCTGCCGATCGGCGCGCCGTCGATGCTGAACTGGACGCCGGCGACCGCAACGTTGTCGCTCGCGTTAGCAGCAAGGCTCGTGAGGCCCACGGCGGTGCCGCTCGCCGCAGGCGCGGCGACGGCAACGACCGGGGGCGACGTATCACCGGCCGCGCTCCCCGCACCCACGACCTCGACGATGCTGAGGTTGTAGCTGTCCGCGGTCGGCGCCGTGTCGTTGATCGTGACTGATGTGCCACGCACGGGAGTCGCGGTGCCCATGCGCTGCATCCAGTACGTGTCACCGGTCGCGGACAGGTTCTGATGGATCAGCACCTGGTTCGACGGAACCGACCGAGCGATTGCGTTCGCATAATCGTTGCCTACGCCAACCACCCACGCGTTGTCGTGCGTCGTTGCCAACGTCGCCGTCGGCGCCCCCGACCGGGCGTTGCCACTCCCGCTCGCGCCGATGGGATTTGCCTGGTCGACGCCGGTGAAGCTGATTACTGTCATCGACGAGAGCACGCTCTGCGAAAGCTGCGCGGTGATCGTGGCGTTCGTCAAAGTGGACGGCGAAAACGCACGCCAGATCTCGCTCGTTCCGCCCTGCGCGTTTGTTCTGACTACCAGCGTCCATGTAAGCCCGCCACCGCTTACACCAGTCACCGTCATATTAGGAGCGAGCGAATCCGTCGCGACCAGCGCGAGCAGCAGCTCACCCCCCGCCACAGTCGAAATGGGCGGACTCGTGATCGAGTTGGCAGCGCCGGTGTTGTCTTTCGAAACAGTGACGTCAAGGGCGAGCGGTGGTGCAGATTGCCCCGTGAAGTCGACGCCCGACACGTCGGCGCCGGCAACGGTCACGCTCCGTGAAGCGGGAGTGAACGCATAACCGGTCTTTGTCGGAGCGATCGCGTACGTACCGTCGGTGACCGTAGAAAACGCGTAATTGCCGCCGGAGTCGGCGCTGACGGTCGCGATTGTCGACCCGCCCTCGCTCATGGTAACCGTCGCGGATGCGCCAACCGTCGAGGGGGTGATTGAGCCCGAGACGACGTGCGTGACCGCGGTCGCGGTGAAGTTCGCCGTTTGATTCGCACCGTTGACCGTGACGCTCTGCGACGATGGCGTGAAGGTGACGCTGGACTTGGCCGGTGTCACCGTGTAGGCGCCGTTCGCCAGGTTCGCGAAGCTGTAATGACCATTGGCGTCCGCCATCGTCGTGCCCGCTGCGGTGCCGCTCAGCGTCACCACCGCGCCGGCAGCGATCGTCGCGGGCGTGATCGAACCGGAAATCGAATAGCTTGCAACAGCCGCCGGCGCAGGAAGGATTTCGACGATTGCGAGGTTGTAGCGGTCTGTCGTCGGAGCCGTGTCATTGATCATGACGCTCGTGCCCGCGGTGGGCGTCGTCGCGTTCTGTCGCTGAACCCAGAAGGTGTCGCCCGATTTCGCCAGGTACTGATGCACGAGTGACTGATCGAGCCCGGGTGAACGCGAGGTTGCCGTGTCCCAATCGTTCCCGACCCCGAACGTCCAGGAACCGTCCCGCGTCGTTGTCAGCGTCGCCGACGGTGCACCCGGATTTGCATTCGCGCCCGCCGTTGCGCCGATCGCAGCCGCTCCTCCGGTCCCCGACGTATCGACACCTGTAAAAGTCGCCACAGTGAGGGACGCGCCGACCTTTTGCGACAACGCAGCGGTCACGCTCACGCTTGCAAGCGTTCCGGGGGCGAATGCGCGCCAGATCTCGGCGGTGCCGCGCTGTACATTGGTACGGCGGACCAACGTCCAGGTGAGACCACCGCCGGTCACTCCCGTGACTGTCGTGTTCGTGCCCGAAAGGTTGTCCGTCGAAACGAACGCAAGCAGCAGTTCGTTGCCGGCACGCGTGGAAAATGAAGGCGACGCAATGATCGTGCTCGTCTGCGCCTGATCCTTGGAGACCACAGCATCGATGGAGATCGCTGCCCATGCATACTGCGCGTAGAGGGCGAACACGGAAACGGCTACCAGCAGCCGCTTCAGCCGCGTGAACGTACTCTTCATTTCGCTCCTCCCTGGAGGATTGCGAACAAACGGGGCGACTGACGCGTCCCCTCTAAGAGAGTCGCGTCAGCGAGTGGTGAAGCTCCAGACGAAATCGCTGGCCAGCGGGTTGCCGGAAAGATCCGTGACGCCGTTCGCGCCGCCGACGATGCGCGCGGTGAACTGCGTACCGGCCGCGAGCGATGTCGACGACTTGAACGTGGCCGTTCGCTGATTCGTGCTCAGCGACACCGTTCCAGCGATCGGCGCACCCGTCACCGTATTGACGAGCGTGACGGTGCTGCCATTGACTGTAGCGGGATCGACAGCTTCGCTGAACGTTGCCGACACGCTCGCGGTCCTGCTCACTCCTGTCGTGCCGTTCTTCGGCGAAGTCGACGTGACCGTTGGCGGCGTCGTATCGAACACGGTCTGGAATGTCCAGGTCACGTCGGCCGACATCGGATTGCCGGACGTGTCCTTGACGCCGCCGCTACCGCTCGACACCGTCGCGCTGTAGTTCGTGCCGTAGGCCAGCGACGCAGCGGGGTTGAGCGTTGCGACGTGCGAGGTTGCGTTGTAGCTCACCGTTGCACTGACGAGCGATCCGCCCGGATCGCGGAGCACGAACGTTCCGGTCGTGATCGTCGTCGCATCCATCGCTTCGCTGAACGTGGCAGTGACGTTCGTCGAGCGACTGATGCCGGTTGCGCCGGCCACTGGCGACGTCTTCGTGACCGTCGGTCCCGTGGTGTCTGCCAGTATCGTGAACGACCACACCTTGTTGGCGACGAGCGAGTTGCCGGCCGCGTCCGTGACGCCCGAGGGTCCGCCGATAATCGTTGCCGTGTATGTGGCTCCAGCAGTGAGCGTGGGCGTCGGATTCAGCGTGGCGACATGTGACGTCGCGTTGTAACTGACCGTCGCGGAGACGACGTTGTTGCCTGCGTCGCGCAGCACGAACGTCGTCGTGTTGATCGTCGCCGAGTTCATCGCCTCGCTGAAGGTCGCGGAGACGTTGGCCGTCCCGCTGACCCCTACGGCGCCAGCGACAGGCGAGGTTACAGTGATGGTCGGCGGCGTGGTGTCACCGGTCGTGAACGACCAGCTCGCGTTGGCTGCGAGGGCATTCCCCGCGACGTCCTTCGCGCGCGGATCAATCGCGCCGCCGACGACGGTTGCCGTGTAGGTCGTGTTGCCCGCAAGTGCGCTCGCCGGCGTCAGCGTTGCCGTGAAGTTCGCGGTGTTGTATGTCACATTCGCCGCGACCGGCGAGCCGCCGGAAGGCGTCAACATGAACGTGCTCGCAGTGATCGTCGACGGATCCATCGCCTCGCTGAACGTCGCGCTGACGGTTGCCGTGCCGCTCACGCCGGTGGCCCCGTTCGCCGGCGACGTCGTCGTCACCGTCGGCGGCGTCGTATCGGTCGACGCGCTCGTCGTGAACGACCAGGTGACGCTCGCCGTAAGTGCGTTGCCGGCGAGATCTTTCACCCGCGGGTCGGTCGTACCCCCGACGACCGTTGCGGTGTAGGTCGCCGACGTTGTCAATGCCGCATTCGGCTGCAGCCTTGCAGTGCGCGTCGTCCCGTCGTACGTGACGGTCGCCGGGAGGGTCTGTTGGGACGCGTCGCGCAGGAAGAACGTCGAACCGGACACGGTCGTCGGATCGATCGCTTCGCTGAAGGTCGCCGTGACGGCCGTTCCCACTGCGATGCCGGTCGCCCCGCTTGCCGGAGACATCGTGGTCACCATAGGTGGCGTCGAATCGGTACCAGTCGATGTGAACACGACGTCAACCCAGTAGTTGGTCGAGTTGAACGTCGAACTCGGGAAAGTATTGATTGAGCTGTACGCGTAGACGCCGTTGCCACCGCTCGCGCCGTTCTTCAGCAGGTGCAAGGGCGGTGCATCCACACCTGCTGTCGCAAAGAAGTTGACGTCGGCCGCGTAATGACCGGCAGGCGCGAGGTACGACGCAACGTAAACCGCGCCCGCGGTGATTGAGACCGGCGACGAGAAATTGACCTGCTGCCAGCCGCTTGCAGTTTCGCCGGTGAATGTGGCGCTCGCGAGCAACTGTCCGGTACTCGTCCAAAGGCTGCCGATGTGCGTGCCGGTATTGCCGCTACCCTTGTAGAAGCGGATTGCCGTAATGGAACCGTTCGTGTCCGCAGTAAACTTGACACCGAGATTGACCGACTGCGTATCGGATTCGTTGGGGTTGCCGGGGACCGTCGACGCCGACCAGACACTGCATGGGCATCCGCCACCACCGGACCCCGCGCCCACCGTCACGCTGACGCCCGCGCCGGGTGCCTCGATGTTACCGCTGTCGTCGACGGCACGGCTCTTGATCGTGGTCGAGAAGTTGCCTTGCGGCGTCCATGAATACGTCCAGCTCGCGCGGCCGCTCGTCGCCGGATGCCACGTCGTACCGCCATCGACGGAGACCTCGACGCCGCCCACGACACCACCGCCCGTGTCGCTGGCCGTGCCGGTGACCGTAATCGGTACTCCGGATGTGAGGCTCGCTCCGCCGGCCGGCAATGTGATTGCCGATACGGGCGCCGTCGTGTCCGTCGAGGCCGATGCAGCGATCAAGCCGGGCTGCAGGTTCGGGGGCTGCACGTGCATGTCGGCGAGCAAGTTCACGGTTGCCTGTTGCATCCTCGCATCGGGCGCCCCAGAACCTCGATCGTGATTCGAATCGAGTCCCCACGACCACTGATACGTGCCGGCCCCGAAGACGAGCGCCCCGCTGCTATGACGGTAAAGCGTCAAATGATGCGTTGCAGTGCCACTGCCGTAAGTCGAACCAAAGTCCTGCAGCAGCCACGAGCCACTGAGCGTCAGCGTGGTCGATGACAGTCGGATGAGGCCGGGGGGACGGAAGCCATTGTCGGCATCCTGGTCCCATTCGGCACCAAGCGTGCCGGCTGGGAGGTTCGCGGTCTGACCCGCGGCGAGCGTTGCGATGCTCGTGTTACGCCAGAATCGCATCTTGCCGTCGGTATCCGGCACCGTGATCGTGTCATTGCGCGGGCCGTTGACGACGAAGATCGTTCCGGACAGTGCGTTTTCAGGGCGTCCTCCGTCAGCGGGCGGGCTGAAGCGCGGGTCTCGCCACGTCCCGGTCCATGTGGGCGGATCCTGCGGATCGATGACGGCATTCGCGTGCGTTTCCTTGTACGAAACCAGCGTGCGGTAGCTCGTGTTCGATCCGTCGATGCTCGCCTCGTAGCGTGTCTTCCAGAAGATTTCGTTGCCGCTGAAGAAGGCGAGGTTGACGCCGGCGTTGCGCGCCGCCTCGACATTCGCGCGTTGTGCGCCTGACCAGTATTCGTCGTGACCGACGGAAAGGAACGTCTTGTGGTTTCGGATCAGGTTCCCGAAGCGGTCGCCGTCGACGCCGCTCGCATAGCTCACGTTGTACCCGTTGGCCTCGAGCCAGCGCACCATCGGGTACTCGGCATTGAAGAAGTAGTCTTCGGCGCTCGTCGCCCGCGTCGTAATCGGCCGGTTGTAGCTGACCTTGTAAGCGCGACCCGCGGGTTGTCCTACGTAAAGGGAGTTGCCCCCGTACTGGTTGTACGCCTGCCATGTGGTGTCAGACGTTTCGAACAGGAGATCCGACGTACTAAGATCGTCGCGAACGACGAACAAGATGTGGCTGTCGCCACCCGTGTCAGTGCGCACGATACGCGCAATGTATACACCGGACACGGCCGTCTGCGGCACGGCCCACGAACCCGAGACGCTCCAGTTGCCGCAGTCGATGAGTCCCGACGTCGTTCCCGTCGTCGCATCGATGCGTTGGTCGACGAGGCATGCCGGCTGATGCTGCGATGCGGAAATCTGCGCGGCTGTAGGCTGAACGGAATCGACCTTGCGCGCACCCATTCCGCCGTAGTAGCCGATGCGATAGATGTCGAAGCGGAAGTTGGCTGTGCTCGTGCTGTTGACCTTGAACGAGATGGTCGAGCCGCGATTGACGCTGATATCCGTCGCGAAGCCTTGGATCGTCGAATCGCCCGCGCCGCTGATGTCCCACTCGCTCGCCGGGCTTCCCGTCTGGCAGTTCTCCGCGACGATCGCGTTTGGCGGCGATGCGCACACGCCACCCGACCCCGCGCCCGTCGTGAACGACCAGCTGACGTTCGACGCCAGTGCATTGCCGGCCGAGTCTTTGATATTCGGGGTCGTGGGTGCGCCTACCAAGGTTGCCGTGTAAGTCGTGCTCGCAGCCAGTGCCGCGGTCGGTGTCAGCCGCGCAGTCAGCGACGGCGCGTCATAAGTGACTGTCGCAGCCACAGCCCCGCCGGTCCCGGCCAACTGGAACGTCGAGTTGGTGACGGTCGTCGCGTCCAACGGCTCGCTGAACGTCGCGGTCACGATCGCGCCGGTAGCGATTCCCGTCGCGCCCGGCGATGGCGATTGGCTTGCGACCGTGGGCGGTGTCGTGTCGCCCCCACCCCCCGACGAGGGGACGAACAGGACGTCGACCCAGTAATTGCTCGACGAAAACGTGTTCGTCGGAAAGCCGCTGGATGACCCGTAAACGTAGACGCCGTCACCGCCGCCGACGCCATCCTGCAGCAGATGCATCGGCGGATTGTCGACGCCCCCGTTCAGGAAGAAATTGTTGTCGCCGGCGTAATGCCCGCTCGGCGCAAAGTAGGAGGCGACATAAACGGTATTCGCGGTTATCGCGACCGGCGATGCGAACGTCACCTGCTGCCAGCCCGTTGCCGATTCGTTCGTGAACGTCGCGGTGGCCAGCAGCTGCCCGGTGCTGCTCCACAGGTTGCCAATGTGCGTCCCCGTGTTGCCCGTACCCTTGTAGAACCGCACACCGGTGATCGAGCCCGCTACATCGGATCTGAATTTGACGCCCAGTTCGACGGGTCCCGGATCGTTCACGGATGGATTCGCCGGAACGGCCGACGCCGGCCATACGCTGCATGGACAGGTTAGCGCGGCTGCGGTTGTAAACGACCAGGTGAAATCGCTCGCGAGGGCGTTCCCCGACGTGTCCTTGACGCCACCTGCGCCACCCTTGACGGTGGCCTTGTAAATCGAAGTGCCCGCCAACGCGTTCGTTGGCGCCAACGTCGCCGTCAGGCTCGACCCGTCGTAGCTCACCGTAGCCGGTACCGGATTGCCGGCCGGATCCAGCAGTTGGAACGTGGTCGTCGCGACCGTTGAAGGATCGATCGGCTCGTTGAAGGTCGCTGTGACCCGCGCGATTGTGCTCACTCCCGTGGCGCCTGCCGACGGCGACGTAGCCGATATCAACGGTGGCGTGTTGTCGGCAGCATACGTCGCAACGAAACTTCCGCCCGCAGATGCATCGAACGTGGCGTATTGGATCCCTTTGACGGTCGAAAATCCAAGCGTCACCGGCGATCCGTTGCGTGTCAGAGCGCTGATCAGACCCGCCGACGACTGCCGCGGAAGCATCGCTTGCAGGCCGTTCGCCTTAGGGTCGGCATTGACGGTGAACGAGAGCGTGCCGTTGCTCCAATTGAGCGAGCCGAACGACGAGTTATTGCGCGCGTCGAGCCACGTGAGCATTTGCGCGCTCGACACGATCGGAACCTTGCGCGACTGCGCCGATGCGAGAACGGCATCGGCCACGTCCGACTGTGCCGAATCCGTATGCGCGTTGACGGTATAGACGCCGTAGTAGCCCTCGGGACCGAGCGCACGATCGAGCAGTGTGTCGATCGTGAACGGGTACGTCTGCCCCGATTCGTCGGTCATCTGCGTCGTCGCCTCGTACACGTCGATCAGCGTGCCGTCGAGGTCGGCGAGGCGCATCGGCATGGCGGAGCCGGTAAAGAGACCGGGAACGTTGTTGACCCAGCCGGGCGGCCAGAAGTAATACGAGACGTCGAGCCGGATGCCGTGGGCAAGCTCCGTCCTGGCCGCGGTCAGCCAGTCGCTCCAGACAATGCAGTGGTGGCGCATCGTGATCGGTGACGGAAGCGACGTGTATTGCGACGACCAGGCTGCGAGTTGCTGCTGGTAAGTCGTCTCGAGCGATGACGCCGTGAAGTCGGTGCAATCGGTCGTGATGTGGAGGCCGACCTCGAACCCTTCCGAGACGTAGGTGGCAGCCTGCGCGTTGGTCAGCGGGGTACCGGGATAGACGTACGACGTGCCCCGCACGCATTCCCAGTTCGCGACGTTGCAATTCGCCGGACTTGCGGCATTGAACTCGTCGAAGCGACCCGCGGTACCGCCATTCCCGTGGTCGTCGCCGGACATGATGACGACGGCCTTCTTGCCGTTGGGGAAATACCAGAAGCGAGGCAGCGGCTTCCTCGCCGCATTCATCGTCAGGATGAGGTTCGCGAACAGGCGCTGCTGCTCGTCCGCCTGGGGGATGGCGACCTTGTTCAGGTCGACCCAATCCGGCTGCACATCGCCGGTCGCGGCGCCGAAGAACTTGTCGTCCGACCGGATCGGCGTGAAGCCGTCGCGCTCCTGCGCCGCCCACGCGGGATTGCCCTGGCGTGTGTAAACCACCGACGTCGCGAGATCGTAGGCGAACGCTGCCGCCTGCCCCAGTCCTGCCGTGCGAACCGTGACTGCCGGATTCGTCGTTGCCGCACTCGCAGTCGCGTAAAGCGTCGCAATGCTCGATGCGCCATTCAGGGCAAACGCCTTGGCCGTGCCGTGAAACTGCATCGTCTGGCTGACGATGCCGTTGCCTGCCGCCGTCGCATTGTCGACGAGCAGATAGCCGTTCGTGAGCGTGTTTCCCGACGCCGTGAGGCCGAGCAGGCCCGCGAGTTGGGGGTCCGGGGCCATCGCAATGAGATTTCCGCCGTTGGTCACCCAAGTGGTCAGCGTGCTCACCTGAGCGGCTGTCAACGTCATATTCGCGAGCACGACGACATCGTGCCCCGGTAGCGCCGCGCTCAGGTTGGCGACGTCGGCGACATCGAACTGGTTGAGTCCTTCCACGCGCAGGATTTCCGCGTAATAGGCGCCGTACGTCGATTGTGACGACGTTACGACGAGGATCGGACCGCTCGGAGGTGGCGAAATCGTGGCGAATGCCACGCGAAGCAGCCAGACGACGGCAACGAGCAGCGGCACAAGGAGGAACCATCCCCTCGCTGCATATCTGTGGCGCTTCACTTGCTCGATCATGCGTGCCCGCTTGTCACCGGTCGTGATGCGCGCGAATCAGTTCGGTCCAGCCGACATGTCGGGCCTGCCCGCAGCCAGGTTCCAGCGCGTAATCTCGTTGTTCTCGGATGCCGAAAAGAGCAGATTGCCGTTTGCGGCAAACGCTACACTGTTGATGAAGCTCGTCGCGCCGCTCAGCGTGGCGCGTAACGCAAAAGTGTGCATATCCCAGATGAGAATTCGCGTGTCCTCGCCCGCGCTCGCCAGCGCCGCCCCATCTCGGGTGAACGCGATGGTGCGTACCGGCGCCTGATGCCCTTCGAGCGCGTGGACCAGCTCGCCACTCGCGACATCCCAAATCAGAACGCGCGTGTCCTGTCCGGCACTCGCGATCACCGAGCCATCCGGACTGAAGGCGATGACGTTGACTTCACCGATGTGCCCGAGAAGGGTGTGCACCTGGGCGCCGGTTGCCGCGTTCCATATGTGGACGCGTCCGTCAGGCCCCGCAGCCGCAACCAGCTTGCGGTCGGGACTGAATGCGACCGTGTTCACGAAGTCCGTATTCCCCATGACGACCCTCATGAGCTTGCCGGTGGCGACATCCCACAGCATCAGGCGCGCTTCCTCACCGCCAGTTGCAATCCACGCACCGTCGGCGCTCGTGGCGACCGCACGGATCGGTTGCTCGTGACCACGGAGCACGACGCCACTGCCGCCAGCTGTTGCATTCCAGATATGCACGTTGCTGTCCCGGCCCACGCTGACCACCTTGCCGCCGGCAGCGAATGCGATTCCCGTCGACGGGACACGTGTGCTCGGCGTGAAACTCGAGGCGACCTGAAGGCTCGCGAGGTTCCAGAGGCGCACGCTGCCGTCGACACTCGTCGTGCCGATGGTCGTGCCGTCGGAGCTGATCGCCAGCGCCGTGAGGCCCAACCAACGCCGCGGCGACGGCAGCCTCTTCGCTTTGGTTACCGCCGTTCCCTTCGCTACGCCCGGAGAAGCATTCGTCGAACTCGCCTGATCCGTATGCGCAGCGGTACCCTCGGACGCCGACGACACCGTGGCGGGAGACGAACCTGGGGCGGTGATGGAACCCGAGTTCCCCGTGGGCGCTGCCGATTCGGTCGACCGCGCGTCTTGCGCGCGGGACAGGAAGGCCGCCGAGGACGAAAGGGGCTTGCCACTCGCCAAGTCCCATCGGATCGTCATTCCGTCGCGGGCCGTACTGACGAGCGTCTTGCCGTCGAGGCCGAACGCGACATCGGTCACGACGTCGGTGTGTCCCTGCAGGACATCGCGAGTGGTGCCGGCGATGGCGTCGAAAACGGCGATGCGGGCATCGGCCGCCGTGACGGCGAGGCTACTTCCATCCGGACCGAAGGTTAGCTCGGCAATCGGAGTCGCAAACACGCCACCGAGCGAACCCAGCGATCGCGCCGAGGAGGTGTCCCAGAGTGATACGCGACCGTTCGAACTGCCCGTCGCAAGAACCGATCCGTCCGCCGTGAACGCCAAAGCGTTGACGCCCGTCCGGTCACCCGCCAGCGTGCGTACGGTCGAACTCGCGACGTTCCAGAGGGCAACGGTCGCGTTGTCCATGACCGCCGCCACGGTCTGGCCGTCCGGAGCGAAGAGCACCGCGTCGACGGTTTGCGCCGGCCCCGCACTCATTGCGGAGATGGCGGTGCCGGTCGACACATCCCAAAGACGCAAGGACGATCCGCCTGCGGCCAGCGTTCGACCATCGGGACTGAACGCGAGCGCGGGTACAACGTCGTTGCCGACGTTGATCGCCAGTTGCGCGAGGCCGGTCGCAACGTTCCAGACGAAAACGGAACCTTCACGCCCTGCGCTTGCTAGGAGCTGCCCATCGTTGCTGAATGCGATCGCCGAAACCTGATCGGTCTGCCCGGCGAGCGTTGCTCGGCGAAAGCCGGATTGCGCATCCCAAAGTACGATGCGCGCCGACTGCGTCACGCCGGCAAGCACAGAACCCGAAGGGCTGAAGGCGACCGAAACGACCGCATCGCCCGCGTCGGGAAATGCGTAACGCACGCTGCCGCTGGCGGTGTCGCGAAGCACGACTCGATCGGCACCGACCACGGCCAGCGTCTGGCCGCCGGGGCCGAGCGTCACCGAAGGCTCGAAGGGCAGGATACGCACGGATTGACTCGCCCCCTGGGCTGCCCAGGTCCGCGTCGTCGCCGTCTGTGTCGACGAGGCGCAGACCGCGAGGATCGCGAGTGAAGATGCGAACGCTGCCAGGCGCACGCCCGGCAACACGCGCCAACGCGTCCTACCCTGCCGACGAGTTACGTGCATCACGAGCGTCCCAGCGAAGAAGCGTCCGCGCGAATTCGATCAGACTGGGAGAACGCGGTGGCGCCAGTGCCCAACCCAGCAACACACCTGCGGCCCCCGCCTCCATGTCCTGGATCTCGAAGCTTCGATAACCGGTTGCGCGTTGCGCGAACTCGAGCGCGATCCCCATCGCGACGAATCCGGCCGCCAGCCCCAGTCGGGATAAACGACCGGATACGATCTGCGCCCACCACAGCATCAGTACGGCGTAGGCGAGGACGTGTTCGTACTTGTCGCCGTGATCGAGCGGAAGCTCGATCGGATGTGGCGTCAGCGACAACTCGACGATGAGGGCGACCAGAAGCGCACCCACCACCTGCCAAATGCGACGCAGCCGGTCGGCGTTCAAATTCGCGTTCATGAGGCGAGCACGCGTGCCGGATTGCCGGCAACAGTCGTGCGTGCGGCAACGTCGCGGATCACGTTGCTGCCCAAACCGATCATTGCACCGTCGGCGATCTGGATGTCGTTCATCACGGAGGTACCGCTCGCCACGTAGCAGCCTTCGCCGACGCCGACGTTGCCGGCCAACGTCACGTTCGCGCCGATCAGGCTGTAGTCGCCGATCACGACGTCATGGTGGATCACCGAGTTCGGCAGCACGCAGACGTGATTGCCGATGCGCGCGTTGCTCGTGACGACGACACCCGCCATGATCAGCACGTTGCGACCAATGCTCGCGAGGGGCGAGATGCGGGCAGACGGATGAACGACGGTCGCGAGCCGATGCTGCGGCACATGGAGGCCGCGGATGACTTCCCGGCGCAGGCGAAACGACTTCGGGCCGCCGGGTACGGCGAGCAGCCGGGCGTCCGGAAACTCGGCGAGCTTTTCGCGGCGCATCACCCGGTGGCCATGGCGATCGATGCCTTGCTTCTCGGGCGCGTCGTCCAGGAAGCCCACGAATCGATAGGCACCGTCGAGGCAGTCGAGCGCTTCGAGCCCGTTGCCATTGCACGGAAAGATCAGAAGCTCGACGAGTTTTTCCCCGCTCACGCCGTGCCTGTAAGAAGAGCCGGCGATTCGCCCGCACGCACGCGACGGATGTGTGCAAGCCGCTCGGCATCCTCGAACTCGCGCAGCGCCCTCGCAACGCGTTCCGACTGCTCGGACGTCAGCTCTGGAAACATCGGCAACGAAAGCACTTCCTCCGCGGCTCGCTCAGATTCCGGAAACGCACTCCTGACGTACCCGAGATCGGCGAACGCAGGCAACAGGTGCACCGGCACCGGATAGTGAATGCCCGTGTGCACGCCGCAGGATGCGAGCGCGTCGCGATAGGCCGAACGATTCCGGCACCGGATCGCGTAGACGTGATAAACGTGACGGGCCCATTCCGCGGCTACCGGCATTTCCACCTGGCAACCTTCCAGCGCGTTGTCATATCGATCAGCGGCGGCCCGGCGCGCCTCCGTCCACGCTTCCAGGTAGCCGAGCTTGACTCTCAGGATGGCCGCCTGCAGCGCCTCGAGCCGATAGTTGTAGCCCTTCAGCACGTGGTGATACTTGCGCTCGGCGCCCCAGTCCCGAAGCATCCGGATCGTGCGCGCATACGATTCGTTGCCCGTGACAACCATGCCGCCTTCGCCATAGGCGCCCAGGTTCTTGCCGGGGTAGAAGCTGAAGCACGCCATGTCGCCCAGGCTTCCGGTCCGGCGCCCCTTGTACTCCGCCCCGTGGGCCTGCGCGGCGTCCTCGATGACGAGAAGGCCGTGACGCCGCGCGATGTCGAGAATCGGGTCCATGTCGGCGGGATGGCCGTACAGGTGGACGGGGATGATCGCCCGGGTTCTCGGCGTGATCGCCGCTTCGATCCGGGCGGGATCGATCGTGAACGTCCTTGGATCGATATCGACAAACACCGGCGTCGCGCGGGTGTACACGATGGCCGACACCGTCGCGACGAACGTGAATGGAACCGTGATCACCTCGTCGCCGGGACCGATATCCGCCGCCAGCAACGCGAGGTGCAGTGCGCTCGTGCCCGTGTTGACGCCGATCCCGTGCGCCGAGCCGCAATAATCCGCGAACTCGCGCTCGAACTCGGCCACTTCCCGGCCAAGCGTGAACTCGCAGCTTTCGAGCACGCGCCCGATCGCTTCGTCCACCTCGTCGCGGATCGACGCGTACTGCGCCTTCAGGTCCACGAACGGGATCATGCGGCCTGCTCCTGCCGTTGCATGTACACGGTTTCTCCCTTGCGGCGCATCGAGTTCGTGGCCGCTTCGATCAGTTCGACGACACGCAGCCCCAGTCGCCCATCGGTCTGCGGCTTCGTGCCGTGATCGATGCAGTCGACGAAGTGCGCGCCTTCCACCTGCAGAGCTTCCGTCACGTCCAGCTTCGGGGCCCACATGTCGCCGGTTCGATAGCCGACGCGCATCTGGTAGATCTGCTTCGGATCGTCGGTGAAGCTCACGCCCTTGTCGTAAACCTTCACCTTCTCGCTCGGCTCGACATCGTCGTACGTAATCATCTTTCGGCTTCCGCCGACGAGGATCTGGCGCACCTTCACCGGCGCGAGCCAGCTCACGTTCACGTGCGCGATCGTGCCGGAGTCGTAGAAAAGCGTGATGTAGGCCAGGTTCTCGGGTGCACCCGGGAAGTGATTGGTGCCGCTGGCGGAGACGGCCCCGACCTTCTCGTCGAGCAGGTGATCGAGGATCGAAAAGTCGTGGACCGCGAGGTCCGAGATGACGCTGACGTCGCGCTGGAAGAGCCCGAGATTGACCCTGATCGAGTCGTAGTAGTAGACGCGCCCCAGCTCACCGCCCCGGATGATCTCGGCCATCTTGCGGACGGCGCCGGTATAGATGAACGTGTGGTCGACGATCAGTACCCGCCTGCGGCGCTCGGCCTCGTCGAGGAGTCGGAGCGCCTGGACCGATGTTTCCGCCATCGGCTTCTCGATCCAGACGTGCTTCCCGGCCATCAAGCCGGCAAGACCGAGCTCGTAATGCGTGTGCACGGGGGTAGCGATCGCGATTGCGTCGATCGACGAATCGGCGAGCACGTCCTGCAGGCGCGTCGTCGTCGTGACCCCCGGATAGCGCCGGTTGACGATCGCGAGCTTCTCCGTGTCCGAGTCCACGACGGCGGCCACCCTCGCGCCGCGCACCTCGGAAAAATTGCGGACGAGGTTCGGCCCCCAATAGCCATAGCCGACAACCGCGATGTTGATCATGCTGCCTCCGTTGTCGTCGTCGCGACGCCACGGACACGCACATCGCCCAACGCTCGGGCGGGAACGCCTGCGACCACGGCATAGTCGGGAACGTCTCGCGTGACGACGGCACCCGCACCAATCAGCGCGTAGGCGCCGACCGTGACACCTGAAATCACCGTCGCATTGCTGCCGATCGATGCGCCCCGTTTCACGAACGTGCGCTCGACCGACCAGTCCGCCTCGGTCTGAAGACGTCCGTCGCCACTCGTCGCACGAGGAAACCGGTCGTTGGTGAACATCACGCCGTGTCCGATGAAGACCTCGTCCTCGATCACGACCCCTTCGCAGATGAACGAATGCGAGGAGATCTTGCAGCGCGCGCCCACGACGGCGTTCTTCTGGATCTCGACGAATGCGCCAATCCTCGTGCCGTCCCCCACGGAACAACCGTACAGATTGACGAGACCAGGTTGGCGTATTTCGACGTTGGTACCGAGGCGCGTGGAGTCGGCAATTGGCATGATGCGTTGCGCTGCGTTGTATTCGTTGGCGTTTTCCGTGCGGAAAGCGCACGGATATCGCAGCACGCAATCAATGCGCTGGGCGATGCGGTCGAATACTCGACTCGCAATGCGAGACGCGACATATATCAATTGTTATAGGACGCTATATCGCGCGATAGATACGTCGACTTGGTGGCCCCTTGCATACTCCGATCGCCCATTGCACCGATTGGCGGGAACGGATGATGGATCACGGGTTGCCGATTGCGTTTCGCGAAGTGGATGCGCCGACGCAATCGGACACGTTCGACGAAGTACCGGTCCGCGATAGGTTGGCGCATGCCGTCGGGTCCTCCGTAAAGTCGCAAACCGCGCCGGCGCGTAGCTTCCCCGATGTCGGTTCGCTTCACGGCAATGCACAAGGCGTTCTGCAACGAGCCGAGTGGGCGCGGCAACTCGAATTGGAGAAGCGCCGCGCCGATCGCTCGAAGTCGCCCCTGTCGATTGCCCTATTCCGATTCGACGCAAGCGAGGCAGGTGATCAGCCATTTGTCGAGCTGATCGATTTGCTGTGCACGAAAAAGCGGGAAACCGACTTCGTTGGTTGTGTCGACGGTACGCTCGTCGCCGTCCTCCTGCCGGACACGACCGAGCACGGCGCGCACCGGTTCATTGCGAAGATCTCCAACGGTCGCTGTGAATCGGGGTTTGCGTCCAGTGTCCAAACCTATCCGGACAAATGTCGGCTCGACTTGCAGGGTAGCGGCGGAAGCGTCGAGGTGCAGCCCGCGCATGTCGAGGCACGCCCCCTCGAACATGCGTGGGCACAGTGCGCCAAGAGGGCAATGGACATCGCGGGCGCGGTCCTCGGTCTGATCGTGCTCGCGCCCGTCATGCTTGCCGTCGCGCTCGCGGTCGCGGCCGACTCGCCCGGCCCCATTCTGTATCGACAGACCCGGTTGGGCCGCGGAGCGAAGCCGTTCACCTTCTACAAGTTTCGGTCCATGTATCGGGATGCCGACGAACGCATCCATCGCGAGTACGTCACCCGCCTGATCAGCGGGGACGGGCAAGCGTCGACGCAAAAGCCGTGGTCGAAGCTCGAGGGCGACGCACGCATCACCCGCATCGGGCGATTCCTCCGGAAAACGTGCCTCGACGAGCTCCCGCAACTCTTCAACGTTCTGAAGGGTGATCTCAGCCTCGTGGGTCCTCGCCCGCCGCTGCCTTACGAAGCAGCGGCGTACGAATCGTGGCACCTGCGGCGGGTGCTGGAGGCGAAGCCCGGCATCACCGGACTGTGGCAAGTGTCGGGGGGCAACGTGGCGACATTCGACGACATGGTGCGGATGGACCTTCGCTACGTACGTCGCTGGTCGCTGCTGCTGGATCTCGAGATCCTGTTCAAGACCGTTGCGCTCGTATTGCGTAAGCGGGGCGGGGGCTGAAACGACCTATGGAGATCACCGGCGCTCACATCCTTGTCACCGGCGGCTGCGGTCTGATCGGCTCGGCCACGATCGACCTTCTGCTACGCGAGCACTCCCCTGGCCGCATCGTCATCCTCGATGACCTGAGCCGCGGCTCTCTTTCGAACGTTGCCCATGCGCTGAACGATCGTCGGGTGGCCTTCCTGAGAGGGGACGTCCGCGATGTCGCAACCGTACATCACGCCATGCAGGGGATGGACGCAGTGGTGCACATGGCCGCGCTGCGGATTACGGCGTGCGCAGCGGAGCCCCGCACGGCGCTCGAGGTGATGTGTGACGGCAGCTTCAACGTCGTCGAGGCCGCCCGTCTTGCGGGTGTCAAAAAAATCGTTGCGGCCTCTTCGGCATCGATATACGGAATGGCCGACCACTTCCCGACGCGCGAGGACCATCACCCGTACAACAACCGCACGTGGTACGGCGCCAGCAAGATCATGCTCGAGGGCCTGCTGCGCTCCTATCACGCCATGTATGCGCTGCCCTACGTCGCGCTCCGGTACTTCAACGTGTATGGCCCGCGCATGGACACGCACGGAAAGTACACCGAGGTGTTGATCCGCTGGATGGAGCGCATATCGGCTGGTCAAGCGCCGTTGATTCTCGGCAACGGTGAGCAGACGATGGACTTCGTCTATATCGACGACGTGGCGCGCGCCAACGTTCTGGCGCTCGCGTCCGATGTTTCGGACGAAGTATTCAATGTGGCATCCGGACACGAAACCAGCCTCCTCGCGCTGGCCGACGCGTTGCTCGGCGTCATGCGGTCGAACCTGCGCCCAACGTTCGGACCGGAGCGGGCTGTCAATCCCGTTCACCGACGGCTTGCGGACACGTCGAAGGCCGAGCGCTTGCTCGGATTCAAAGCGAACGTCGAACTCGCCGAGGGTCTGGGTCGCCTGGTCGACTGGTGGCAGGCGACGACGCGGGAGGTCGCGTTGTCGTGATTCCGATCACCAAGCCTTGGATGGGTGAAGCGGAAGCGGAGGCTGCCCGCCGGGTGATCCTGAGCGGCTGGACGAGTCAGGGGCCGGAAGTCGCCGCGTTCGAATCCGAATTCGCAGCTTATGTCGGCGCGCCTTATGCGTGCGCCGTGTCGAACTGCACGACTGCGCTGCATCTGGCCCTACTTGCGGCGGGCGTAGGCCCGGGCGACGAGGTGATCACCGTCAGCCACTCGTTCATCGCTACCGCCAACAGCATTCGCTACTGCGGTGGTACGCCCGTCTTCGTCGATATCGAGCCGGAAACGTACAACATCGACCCGATGCTGATCGAGACGGCGATCACTGAGCACACCCGAGGCATCCTGTGCGTGCACCAGCTGGGCATGCCCTGCAACCTCGAGCAGATCGTTGCGATCGCGAGCCGCCACAATCTCTTCGTTATCGAAGACGCAGCATGCGCTGCCGGCAGCGAGGTTCTTTGGAATGGGCAGTGGGAAAGAATCGGCAAGTCACATGCCGACGCGGCCTGCTTTTCATTTCATCCGCGAAAGGTAATCAGCACTGGTGAAGGCGGGATGATCACCACGCAACATGCGGATTGGGATCGCGCGCTCCGACTTCTTCGCCAACATGCGATGAGCGTGCCTGACACGGTCCGTCACGTGTCGAGCAAGGTCGTCTTCGAATCGTATCCCACTATTGGATACAACTACCGGATGACTGACATCCAGGCGGCGGTCGGGCGCGAGCAGTTGAAACGGTTGCCGGAGATCGTGCGGCAGCGACGGGAGTTGGCGACCAGGTACGGAAAACTGCTTCAGGGCATCGAAGGATTGAAGTTGCCTCTCGAGCCTAAGTGGGCGCGCACGAATTGGCAGAGCTACTGCGTAGAGCTTCCCACCGGGTGTGATCAGCGCGAAATGATGCAGGAACTGCTCGATGCGGGAGTTAGCACACGACGCGGCGTAATGTGCAGCCACCGCGAAAGGACGTACGCGGCGTCCGCCCAGGACTCCCTCCTCATGCGGTCCCAGCATGCGCAGGACCGCTGCATCCTACTTCCGATCTATCCGAGGATGCGCGCAACTGAGCAGGAGCGCGTCACATTTGCCCTTCGCGATGCGACGCGTCGCACTGCATCGCTTTCGCAGGACGGCATCTCGCATAGATGCAAGGCCCCGTCGAATGACGTGTTGCGCGCCTGACGAGTCGTCGTCGTGAGATTCAGCAGGAGACTAGTCCCGGCGGTAACGGCGTCTTCGAAGCAAGCGGAAGCCAACCACCGCTCGCCGTCCCCAACATACAGCGAAATCCTGCGCTCGTCCGCATTGATCGGTGGCTCGACAATGATGACGCTCGCTATCGGCGTTGTTCGCACAAAGGCATTGGCGGTGCTCCTGGGCCCCGCAGGATTCGGCTTGCTTGGCGTGTACGGATCCGTGGCCGACCTGGCGCGTGCGGTCGTCGGGATGGGCATCAACAACAGTGGTGTCCGTCAGATTGCAGAAGCCGCCTCGTCCGGGGATTCGCAACGGGTAGCAGCAACAAGGGCGGCGCTGCAACAGGTGGCCAACCTGCTCGGACTCCTGGCAGTCGTGGTTCTCGTTGCCTTCTGCCGGCCCATTTCCCAGTTGTCCTTTGGGACCACCGAACACGCGGTACCGATCGCGCTGCTGTCGATTGCGGTCTGGCTACGACTGGTCGGCGACGGGCAAACCGCGCTGCTTCAAGGCATGCGTCGCGTCGGCGACATGGCCAAGAGCGGCGTTCTCGCGGCCCTGTTGGGCACTTTCGTCGGCGTACCGATCGTTTATGTTTTTGGCACCGACGGCGCCGTTCCTTCGTTGATCACAGGCGCAGCTGCGGTCGCGCTCGCGGCGCGGTGGTACGCCCGCAAATCGCCGGTGCGTCGACTTCGCATTGCGTTCCCCCGCTTCCGTCAGGAGGCAACGCTGCTCTTGAAGCTCGGCCTTGCCTTCATGGCAAGCGGACTTTTCGTGATGGCAGTCGCCTACCTCGTGCGAATCATCATCGTGAGCGAGGGCACATTGGACGACGCCGGACTCTACCAGGCAGCATGGGTGGTCGGTGGCCTTTATGTCGGGTTCGTTCTCCAGGCAATGGGAGCCGACTTCTATCCGCGCCTTGTCGGCGCCGCCGACGATGACGAGCGATGCAATCGCCTAGTCAATGAACAAGCATGCGTCAGCCTGCTGCTGTCCGGTCCCGGCGTTATCGCCACACTCACGTTCGCTCCGCTCGTCGTCGCACTTTTTTACAGCGCCGACTTCGCGGCAGCGGTAGACGTTCTGCGTTGGATCTGTCTCGGCATGGCGCTTCGCGTCTTCACGTGGCCGATCGGGTTCGTCATAGTCGCAAGGAACCGTCAGCTCGTGTTCTTCTTTACCGAACTCGCCTGGGCCACTGCGAGCGTTCTGCTTGCCTGGGCATTTGTCCGGGAGTTCGGGCTCGATGGCGCGGGTATCGCCTATTTCGCGTCCTATGCATTTCACGCGTGCGTGATTTATCCGATCGTACACTCACTGAGCGGTTTCCACCTGTCGGCGTCGAACGGAAGAACCGCGCTTCTCTTCGTTGTGTTGATCGCCGTCACGTTTTGTGGATTCCACGCTTTGCGGCCGGTCGCGGCGACGGCGCTCGGCTCCCTCGCTTTGGTGATAAGCGTGACATATTCTCTGCGAGCGCTGGCGACCCTGCTGCCGATAGACCGCGTCCCGGCGGCGATGCGGCCGATATTCGCACTGCTTCATCGTCGTCAGCCGCGATCGCACTGAGCAAACTCGTGCCTCCTCAACGAAATCGCAGGGCAAAGAACGCCTTGGATGCGCGCGCGCGGTACCGGCGTTCCTCCTCGGTGGTCGATGACTGTTCCACTGACGTTGGCGGCAACGCATGAACCCGCTCAGCATCACGGTAAGCACGGTCATCGTGGTGCTCATGCTGTGCGTGCCAAGACGCATCGCGTGCCTTCCGTTGCTGATGGCCGTATCGTATGTCACACGCGGCCTCGACATCGACATCGCCTCGGTGCATTTCACGCTGCTGCATGTCGTCGTTGCGGTGGGCTTCTTCAGGGTCATGATGCGTGGCGAATCCATGGCCCATGGCTTCAACGGGATCGACCGCCTGCTGCTTCTCTGGACCGTGGCTCTGCTCGCGACCGGCATGGTCCGAGCGACCGACGGGTTCATCTACCGTGCCGGGATGGTCTGGGAAGGAATCGGCTCCTATTTCCTGTTTCGGATATTCCTGACCGACGCCGACGATGTGGTCCGTGTCTTCCGGATCGTCTGCATCATTCTCATCCCCGTCGCGGTGCTCATGATTCTCGAGAAATATCTCGAAACGAATTTGTTCGCAACGCTCGGCGGGTATAGCGAAGTCATGTTGCGCAAGCACCATCAGGTCCGGGCGCGCGGGCCCTTCGCGCACCCGATACTCGCGGGAACCGTCGGCGCGACATGTCTCGGCATGGCGTTCGGGCTGTGGAAGCGGCACCGGACGAGTTCCGTTATCGGCTTGGCCGCATCCGCCGGAATCGTCGGTTCCGCGACATCGAGCGGCCCCATCCTCATGGTCCTCTTCATATTATTCGGATTCTTTCTGTACCCGTTCCGCGCCGGGCTACGCGCGCTTCGCTGGCTTGCCGTGATCGGCACATTCGTGCTGAACGCCGTGATGAATGATCCGGTGTACTTCCTGGCTGCGCGGATGGACGTCGTCAGTGGGAGTACGGGTTGGCATCGCGCAGAGATCATTCGCTCCGCTTTTGAACATTTCAATGAATGGTGGCTCGCCGGCACTGACTACACGCGGCACTGGATGCCGACAGGCACGCACGCAAACGAAACACAAGCCGACATCACCAATGAATTCCTGCAAAACGCCGTCTGGGGCGGTCTTCCCGTGATGATCCTGTTCATCCTTACGTTCGTTGTCGCTTTTCGCCTGATCGGTCTAACGTTACGCGACTCCAATGATTGCTCGGGCGAGCGGCGATTCCTGGTCTGGACGCTGGGCGCGCTCTTATTCGGTCATGTGGTCAACATGCTGTCGATCGCGCTGTTCGACCAGTCGATCGTCTACCTCTACCTTGTTCTTGCTGCCATCGGTGCAGTCGCGAGATACGGAGCTCGGAAAGCGGTCACGCCGGAGATCGCCAACACAGCCCGCGGTACGACACCGGCGCGTGTAACGCTTCTCAACCCATGACCAGCCAGTCGATTCGCTCGAAGACCCTATGCCAGTTGCAGCTTCCTCGCACAGGAGCCAACGAGTACGTCGCATATCTGTTTCCATTGCTCGAGCAGCTCTTTCCGCTGCGGTTCTCGAGCGCGATGCACGAGCCGCCGGCCGCTGCCGCAATCAGACTGATCGACGGCAGCCCTCTGACGCCCGTCGCGGACCATATCCCATCGTTGACGATCCCGCTGTCCGGCCGTGCCACCGAGGGGTCAGACTTGAGTGTCGACGTCCGGTTCTCGGATATCCCCGATGTTCCGGTCCCGTTTCGTGGTCGCAGGGTTGTTGCCAACGTCAGCGAGTGGCAAGATCTGCCGGGCGAGTCGAACGACACGGTTCTAGCGTCCGTTGGTCAAAGCCGCTTGTGGACGGTGCGGGGGCGGCGTGCTTCACCGCAATTCATCTCCGCGCTGCCTCTTCCACGCGTCGCGAGCGACACGTCGTTCAGCGATCTCTTCCACGCGGAGCGCTTCCTGGCGTTGCTCCCGCTTATCCACTTCCTGCAGGTCATAACACGTGCCCAAGGGTACGAGCCCCCGCCGCTTCGCGCCACCTACATCATAGATGACCCGAACCTTCACTGGCCGCGCTACGGCTATGTCCACTACGGTGACATTGCAAGGCGGGCAGAAAAGGAAAATTACCATGTGGCGTTCGCCACCATACCGCTGGATACGTGGGTAACGCATTCCGCGACCGCGCGCATTTTCCGAGAGAGCACGAGACGACTTTCGTTGTTGATTCATGGCAACAATCACTCGCGAGATGAGCTCGCTCGATATCAATCGCGGAGCGAGTCGATGGCCTCATTGCGGCAGGCCATCGCACGCATCGAGCGGCTGGAGCAGAAATCGGGACTTCACGTGTCCCGTGTCATGGTCCCTCCCCATGGTGCCTGCTCGTCCGAGACGCTCGCCGCACTGCCTGGATGCGGATTCGATGCAGCGTGCGTATCGACGGGGTCCCTGCGATTCCATAACAAAGGCCGGCCGTGGAGATATCGGCTCGGCTTTCTTCCGTGTGAACTAATAGAAGGTTGCGCCGTGCTCCCCCGTTGGGGGCTCACAGGAAGCGTGACGAACGCGCTGTTGCTGGCCGCGTTTCTCGGTCAGCCGATGATCGTCCGGGGACACCATCAGGATCTGAAAAATGGTGCCGAAGTGCTGGACGAGCTCGCCCGGTTTACCAATAGCTTCGGAAACGTCCTCTGGTGCAACGCTGAAGACCTCGCGCGCATGAATTACGCGTGGGAATTGAATGGCGATCGCTGCCTTGTGCACCCGTTCGGTGCCGAACTGCAGTTCACATTGCCCGCTCATGTACGCGAATTCGCGCTGGCCCAGGACGGCCATGCGGCCGCAGCCACGCTCTGGGACGTGAAAGTTCCCGACGGAACAATGCAGGCGCTGCGATGCGGTGAATGGATGGTACTCAAAGATGGCGTACCACATGAAGTGACGATCAGACGTCTGCCCGCCAACGACGTGCAGACGGCCGACACGGCACCCGCCGGTATCAACGCCGGCTCGATGGTTCGTCGCCTGCTTACCGAAGCCCGCGATCGGCTACTTTTGCAGTGAACAGCAAAACTCCAGCAAGGAAGCACGACGTGAAACCCGCGAACGCGATTGTCGATGTAACCGTCACGATCGTGAACACGAACAATCGAGCGCTGTTGAGCCGGTGCCTGGACACGATTGCAGCGAGCTTGGGCAAGCTTTCACACGAAGTAATTGTGGTCGATAACGCGTCGACAGACGGATCCATCGAGCTGCTCCGTTCCCGGTATCCGAATGTCAGGGTGATCCCAAACCCGGTGCGGGACGGATACGGACGCTCTCACAATCGAGCGATTGCCGAATCGACGGGACAATACGTGCTGATCCTCAACGAAGACATGGAGATGCTGCGCGATGCGATTCAGAAGATGGTACTGAAGGCTCGGGCGGTAAATGACCTCGGCGTACTCGGGTGCCGCATTCTGAATCCCGACAAATCATTGCAGCACTCCTGCTTCCGTGCGCCGCGGCTGCTGAGTGAGCTCTTCGAGGCGGTCGTTCCTTATACCGTTGCTTTCAAGGATTCGCCGCTGCGATCGAAGATGTACGAGTGGCAACACGATACTGAACGTGAAGTTGACATCGTGCTCGGCTGTTGCATGCTGTTGCCCAGGCGCACCCTCGACATGGTCGGCGCCTTTGATCCAGATTTTTACATTTTCAGCGAGGAGCACGACCTGTGCAAACGCGCCCGCGACCACGGATTGAAGGTGTTGTTTACGCCCGACGCTGAGATGATCCATTTCGGCGGTCAGACGACGAAGCACATGTCCTTGAGGATGGCATTGATCCAGCTCGAAAGCCGCATTCGATACTTTCGGAAACACCATGGACGAGCGCAAGCACTTCTGCTGCGCGCGATTCTCGTGCTTGCCGCGGCGCTGCGACTTGCCGGCTGGACCCTCGTCTATCTGTTCCGCCGAGGCCAACATTCAGTCGTCACAGGGAAGCTCACGGAACATCTGTTCTCGCTTAAGTTCGCATTGGGTTTCGGCCGATCGCACTGAAACGAAAGAGGGAGGTCAGCATGGCGAGAATATTTATTACCGGTGTCGCCGGCTTTCTAGGAAGCCATCTCGCGGACCGAATGCTGTCGCTCGGGCACGAGGTTGTCGGTTGCGACAGCTTGATTGGCGGTTATCTCGACAATGTGGATGCGCGTGTCGAGTTTTACCAATACGATTTGAACTTCCACAATTCGATCGTCAAGGTGACCCGGGACTGCGACGTCATGTATCACTGCGCCGCGACCGCGTACGAAGGGCTGAGCGTTTTCTCTCCCTTCCTCGTGACCAAGAACATCGTAACTTCGTCCGTCAGCGCGTTCACCGCTGCCATCTGCAATGGCGTACGAAGGATTGTCAACTGCTCCAGCATGGCGCGCTACGGCGAAAACGAGGTTCCCTTCCTCGAGGAGATGCAACCGCGTCCACAGGACCCTTACGGAATCGGCAAGGTCGCCGCAGAACAATTTTTGGCGAATCTTTGCACCATACATGGCGTCGAGTTCGTAAATGCGGTCCCGCACAACATCATCGGGCCACGTCAGAAATACGACGATCCGTACCGGAACGTTGCGAGCATTATGATCAACATGATGCTTCAAGGTCGCCAACCGATCGTCTACGGTGATGGCACCCAAAAGCGGTGCTTTTCCTTCGTTCAGGACGATCTTCCGGTGCTGGAACGCCTGGCGTTCGAACCGGGTATTAGCGGACAGACGTTCAACATCGGTCCCGACGAGGAATTCGTGACAATCAATCAGTTGGCGGGGACCATCGCCGACCTGCTTCATTTCGAACTGGCGCCGACCTATGTGAAAGGACGTCCACAGGAGGTTCGCTTGGCCAACTGCTCTGCTGCCAAGATACGTCGATGCTTCGACTACAAGACTCGGTATTCGTTAAGGGACGGCCTTGCGGAGATGATCGATTGGATACGCAAGCGCGGGGTGAAGCCCTTCAAGTATCACCTCGATCTGGAAATCGTCAGCGACCTGACTCCCAAGACGTGGAAGGAGCGGATGTTCTGATCCGACTCCGCGCAGGCGAGAGGACCATGAACGACCTATCCAGGGGACTTAGACGCGCTGCCACGCCTGCAACGAGAATTTCGGGAACGGATGCGACGCATGCATTCACTGTCGCCGCCGCAGTGAACGATCGGGACGTGCTTCGGTGCAATCTGTTCCGCTCGCCAAACATTCAGCGCGCCCCGGTGACCCAAATTCTGCTCAAGGAAAACTGGCCTTCGGCTGGACGGGCCTACAACGCCGCGATCGATGAAGCGGTCAACGACATCATCGTGTTTGTCCATCAGGACATCTTTTTGCCGGACGGCTGGCTTGCGAATCTTACTCGCTGTCTCGACGTCATGACGCAAGGCGGCATCGACTGGGGAGTACTTGGCTGCTTTGGCGTAAGCGCGGGCGCTCCTCGTGGCGTCGGGCGGATCTATTCGACCGGCTGGGGCCGCATTGGACGGTACATCACCGGACCGGAAGCCGTGGACACGCTCGACGAAATCGTCCTTGTGCTGAGAAAGTCGTCCGGCCTGCGGTTCGACGACGCCCTGCCGTACTTTCATCTGTATGGCGCCGATCTCTGCCTCGCGGCGCGGGCAATGGGCAAGACGAGTTACGCGTTTCCGGGATACTGCGTTCACAACACCAATCAGCTGTTGACGCTTCCAAGCGAGTTCTATGCGTGCTATCGCTACTTGAAGCAGAAATGGTCGCGGTTTCTCCCTGTTCAAACGTCCTGCATCAGAATCTCCAGATTCGACGGACCCTTGCACCTGCGGCGGTTGCAGGAGACGTACGCCGCCATTCGCGGCAAAGCCCGCCGTCCGGTCCGCCGCTTCTCTGACCCCACGCCGTTTGCTCAGGACGTGCTCACCGAGGACGCGGACGTGCCCAGCGCCGCGAGCGACGGTTGAGGAAGCGATATGTGTGCGTGGCTGCCCGGGGCCATGCGCTCGTCCAAGAGCGGCGGGGACGCCCGACATCTGTGCTAGGGACCGTGCTCAGCCGATGAGCTCCGTAGACGTCATCGTTCCCTGTTATCGCTACGCGCACTTCCTGTGCGAATGCGTCCAAAGCGTCCTTTCTCAGCCTGTTTCTCCCCTTCGCGTTGCCATCATCGACGATGCATCTCCGGACAATACCGCCGAGGTCGCCACGATGTTGGCGCGGGAAGACCGGCGAGTGACGTCTTTGCGACATCGCGCCAATCGAGGGCATATTGCAACGTACAACGAAGGCCTGGAATGGGCGTCGGCCGACTATGTGTTGCTGCTCTCCGCCGACGATTACCTCGCGCCTGGAGCCCTGCGTCGATCGACCGACTTCATGGACGCGCATCCCAAGGTCGGCTTCGCCTTCGGCAGTGCCTTGGAGCTGTACGAAGACAATACGACGCGGAGCGTGCGTCCTCCCATCTCTATTCCAACAACGACCGGCACGCGCGTACTGGCCGGGAGCGAGTTCGTCGACATCAGTCGATCACGCAACATAGTGCCGACACCGAGCGCGGTAGTTCGAACCAGCCTTCAGCATCGAGTCGGTGGCTATCGCCCTGAATTGCCACACGCTGGTGACATGGAAATGTGGTTGCGTCTCGCAAGCCATGCCTCGGTTGGCGTG
Organism: Burkholderiales bacterium; assembly: GCA_025927765.1. Lineage (GTDB taxonomy): Bacteria > Pseudomonadota > Gammaproteobacteria > Burkholderiales > Casimicrobiaceae > VBCG01. The sequence goes on along the minus strand of JAICKU010000013.1, from coordinate 19,020 downwards.
CTCGCCGCTTGTCAGGCCGTCTACCGACGCCATCGACGGAACATGTCCCTAGCCTACACGGGCAGGAATGCGCTTTTCGATTTGATGCAGCGTCATGCCGCGATTCAATGCTTTGACCCGGCGGGCAGTGGCACGTCGAAGCTTAGCGACGCTCAATACCGTTCGATGCTGCGCTGGCTCGCCGGGGACGCGATCGGTTTCGCGAGCACCGCATTCAACCAGGGCGCGTTCGACGCGTGTAATGAGTTGTCGCGTTTTGCTGTCTGCGTTTCTCCCGGAATCACGAGAACAATCGGCTGGACCAAGCTTGCCTGCAAACGCCGCCTCGGACTCGAGCGTTGGCGCGCGCTCGCCGGGATGTTGGGCCGACGAATCGAGCCATGACTACACCTCGGCCTCAGTGCTCGATGCGGGGAAGGCTTGTTCGCTTCAAACGCTCGCTCGCGTATGCGTGCCGATCGTGCACGCGTTGCGGACGTTCGTCGTAGAGTGCGCCCCCGAATCCTCTTTCTGAGCCATTCGGCGTCGCTCAATGGAGCGACGATCCTGCTGCTCCATTTGATCAAATGGCTCAAGGGTCATTTCGATTGCGAAATCGAGGTACTCGTCAACGGACCCGGCCCTCTCGTACCCGAATTCAGAACCGTGGCCAGAACGATCGTCTGGAGGAATATTTCGAAGCCATTCGCACCATTCCACGGACGTGCCGGTACTCGGGCGCGGGAGTTTCTCGAACTGCAGTACATGAGTAGCCTGCTCGCCGGGAGGCGCTTCGACCTCATTTACGCGAACACCTGTGCATCGTGGCGTCACATCAAGCTGCTCGCCGACAGCGGCACGGCCTTGCTATGGCATGTGCATGAATTACCGTACGCAATACGTCTATCGCTCGGCAACCAGGACGCAAGCAGCCCCTTGAGCGTGGCTTCGCGATTCATTGCCGTTTCCAACTGCGTGCAGGCTGCCCTTGCCGGCGCGTTCGGTGTGCCGCATGACAAGATAGATATCGTGCATGGTTTCGTGCCACTGCCCGTGATTGGCGAAACGGAGCGTCTACGAAGGAGACAAATTATTCGGAACTCGCTGGAGTGGCCGCAAGACGCATTCGTTGTGCTGGGTTGCGGCAGCTTGGGGTGGAGAAAGGGCACGGACCTGTTTCTGCAAATCGCGCGAAACGTATCGATTAGCGGTGGCTACGAAAGAGTGCGCTTCCTTTGGGTGGGAGGCGACGTTCACAGCAAGGAAGACCTGGAGTTCGCGCACGACCAGCGGCGTCTTGACTTATCTCAACTATGTGCGCGAGTCGAGAATACCGCGAATGTTCTCGACTACTACTGCGCGGCGGACCTGTTCCTACTTACCTCGCGCGAGGATCCGTTCCCGCTCGTGATGCTCGAAGCGGCGTCGCTCGGAATTCCGGTCGGGTGCTTTGGCGACGCAGGCGGCGCTCCCGAATTCATCGGCGAGGACGCCGGCTTCATCGTGCCTTACCTTGACACCACCGCCTTCGCAAGCAAGGTCATGCTGCTGCACGACCATCCCGATCAACGAATGCATTTTGGAGCTGCCGCGAAGGAGAAGGTGAAAAGCAGTTTTTGCGTCGAAGCGCAAGCACCCAAAATCCTGCAAAGCATAGAACGCTGCCTTTCGCTGACTTCCGCTAGCGATCGATCACTCGACTAGGTCGGCTGTCATGGAAGGGCCATCTCGATGCCTGATCCCATTGGGGCTATCCGACGTGTGCAGGAGCGTGGACCAAGTCGTTGGAAGTAACGGGATTCATGTGTTTACCTCATAAATCGCGGAAACCTGCCGCTCGCGTCTGCGGAAAGTTGTGCACCATGAACGACTTGGTCCATCCCAGCATCCGCTCATCGATGACCGTCGCGCCCGGAAAGAGAACCCGTAGCTCCTTGCGTCTGACATTCCGCACGCGAGATGCCCACTCCTCGGCTTCCTCGCGGCTCTTCGCCTTCGAGTACCGCCCCATTGCGAGGGACTGAAAGCACCGCGCCTGAACGCCTACTGGAAGCAAATGAAAGAACGGCACCAGTGTGCGCCAATCAATCGGAAAGGCATGGTTCGGCGTCTGAACGAAATAATGGAAAGCAACTCTACGGATCTCCGTTGCCATCTGCAGTTGGTGCGAGAACCCTCCAACATGACCGAGGACCGAGTTGGAGAACACTACATCGAACGAACGACCGGCGTATCGAGACAGATCGCACGCATCTCCAGTGACCGACTCAAATGGCGGAAAAACGCGTTGTTCGAACGTATTGAGGAGCACCACGCGGCGGATGGGTGAAGCAGGCGTGAAGAACGCCTTCCAGTACTCGGTTGTACCCCCCACATCGAGGATTGTTGCGGGCTTGTCCAGCGAGAGTACGAATGCCATGAATAACCGGTGGCGGTCATTGCGTGCCGCCTTCTCCAGCGATGTGACCGTTGACGAAAGGTTCAACGAGGGTCCTTTTTCGAGTGGAACCCATTCATCAACAGCCTCTTCATCTGTTCGTCGCGAATGAAGTGGATCACGTCGGGCGAAAGCTGCCTCTTCTTACGCTTCAGGTAGCAGTTGACGAATCCGGCAAATCGCATGGCACCTCCGATCAAGAGCGGTCGCTGGAAGCATCGGTAAGCACACTTCGTAAATTCGAAGACGGGATGGCTCCCTACGGCATAGGCCCTTGCGCCGAGCTGGCGGTGGCGCTTCCAGACGTCCCCCTCCGCGGCGTTTCTCGGTTTGAGGTGTTCCACTTCCAGCTCTTCAACAGTTCTGGTTCGGAACCCGTTCATTCGAGCTTGAACACACGTAATCGTGTCCCAGCCACCCTCCGGTAGGGGCACCAGGCCTCCCAAGCTTTCGAAGCAGGCGCGCCGATACAACTGAACGGCGCCCGCGACATCCCGCAACGATTGGCCCGCCCTGTGCCGCTTGCCTTGAACGACATCGACGACGAGTCCGCCAGCGAGACCGAGCGCAGGCTCGCGCTCGAAGCGTCGAAGCATCTCCTCGAAATAGTTGTTCGAAAATCTGACATCTGCATCGAGAAGTCCAATGAAATGGTAGTCGGCAGCCGATAACGCGCGCACGCCTGCTTCCGTCGCATGCACGACAGAGGCGAAGCTCCGGTGCGGTCTTCGTTCGAGCCGTAGCAGACGGATGTAGGGCACACGCGCCGCGAAGTCCCTTACGATCGTATCGGTTCGATCGGTCGATTCATCACTTACGATCACCCACTCCTTGGGTACCACGGTTTGCGCGATTACGCACTCGATCGTGGTGCCGATCGTGGCCTCTTCGTTTCGCACCGGCGTAACTAGCACGTACGACAGGTCCATGATCCGCACCTCGTCCCAACCGTGGTTTGCGCGCGCTATCGGTCCGGTCGCCGGGTCAATCGCGTGCGATGAGTCTATCGACGAGCGCCAAATAGTCGGCTTGGCGCGTTTGCCAGCTGTTGCGGCAGGCAAACTCTTTGGCTCGCTCCACCATTTGCGCACGCTCCTCGTTTTCGGTCAGCACCTCGAGCATCGCGTTAGCCAAATCAACTGCATCGCCCGACCGGAAAAAGCGAACCACCGCTTCGTCGAAATAATATCGATCGATTTTCGTGCTCGACACGACGACCGGAACTCCAACTGACATGAACTCCATGATCTTCGTGCTATAGGCCTCGTTGCCGAAGGAATCCGATCGCTTCGGCACCACACCTAGGTCCGCGCGCGCCATCACTTCGGCGATGTCGTGGATGCGCAGCGGCCGAAAGAATCGAACAACTTCATCCATTTGGAGCTCGCGGGCCAGACTGATTAGCGCCGGCTCCGCGCTCCCTTCGCCGTATATGTGCAGCACGACCTGCGGCAGCCGGCGTCTCAGGATATCGACGGCACGGATTGCGATATCGAGGCCCTGATGCCACTGCAATCCCCCTGGAAAGAGAATGACCACGTCGTTTCCGGACTTCGGCTCGTGCCTTGGTCGAAATATGGAAGTGTCGACGTAGTTGATGAAGACCGAGCATTTGGAGCGCGGCGCCGACCTCGCAGAATATCTTTCCAGCCAGAGATGATTGGAAAGAATCACGTGGTCCGCGCACCTCGCCGATACCTTCTCGACGAGTCTCAGGCTTCGGACGAATATCGCGTTATCGGCCGCTCCGAATTTGCTTGCGAAGAATTCGGGCACGATGTCGTGTACGTCCAGTATTACCTTGGCACCCGTCAATTTCGGGAGCAAGGCGGCGAAAACGATGAAATCCGGAAGATTGTGAACATGGACCAGGTCGTAATGGCGACGGAGGTGCCGCTTCGTGGTCCACCATGCCGATGCCAGCAGGAAGCGAAGGACGGGCAGCAGATAGGAGAAGACGGACTGTTGCCGCTTGTCGAAGCGATTTTGGATCCTGTAGATCCTAACCCCATTCAGTGTTTCCTCGCGCGGCGACTCCGGCGACCTTCGCAACGCGAACACTTCCACGTCGTCACCACGCTTTGCGAGGCTTTCCGCGTAGCGCATTACACGGTTGTCACTCTCGTAGAAGGAGTGCGAGATCATGCAGATACGCTTCATCGGTGACGAAGCCAACATGAAAACCAGCGGTCCTTTCGCCGTAATGGCGTCAACAACCTTGCAGTTCCGCTCCTGCCCGAGTCGGCGCACGTCTTGGCGGTTCGCTCCGCCGGGGCGGGAAGGGTTAGCCTGAGAGAGTATTTATGAGCTTCGGCGCCGTCAATCGGAAGCGAGGCCGAGGGCGGCGTGGCGACTGCAGTTGTGAACTGCGAGGGGCGCCAGGAAGAGCGAGACTGGCCGCTCGGGGTTTGAGCGGCCTTAGATGTTTGGCGGCGCAAGATGCGCCCCGCATGCCCGGGGTACCCTGCCGGGCCCCGGGCACGTTCGAGCCGGGTGTCTACTGAACTCGCAGATTACTCGGCGCAGGCAGATCCGATCGGGCGGGACCAAATGTCGTGGCGCCCACGTCCTTCCCGTCGCTGGCGGCGCCCTTGCCTACCGAACCCGACGCGAGCTGCCATCCGGTCCAGGTGGACGGCAATGAACCACCCACGTAGGTTGGTGTGCCGCTGATGGCGTTTGCACCGCCCGTTCCGATGTTGTAGCTGATCTTGAACGTGCTTGTTCCCTGTCCTTCGGTCAAATCGAGCCCGCCACTCATGATGTTGTTGGTCAACGTGACATTCGTGACGAGGCCGCAATGATTCGGGTCACCGAAGCGGATTTTCGCACCGTTGCCGAACGTGTTGTGGTCGTAGGTGCCGCCGTTCGGACCTGTTTGAACGATCTGATCGGGATACTCGCCATCCGTTACGAATACATTGTTGGTATAGGTACCGTTGCTTCCGTTGCACCCCGCGCTCATTATCCCGGTGGAATTGCCGTGAAAGTAGTTCCCCGTGACGACAGGAGCAATTGCGCCGTAGAACTGGATTGGATCGGCGTGCACCGGATCACACGAACCTTGCTTGATGCCGACGAACTCGTTGTTTAGCATCTGAACGCCGTTGGCACCGCCGACAATCTGTATTCCGTCCGAGCAGCCTCCGGGCCCAAACACGTTGTTGCTGATGACAATGCCAGAGGGCACCGAATGGCTGACGTTATTGCCGTTTACGCCGAGCCGACCCTCGGTGCAACTGGTTCCAAGGCCGGCGAACGTGCTCGAATCGACCAAGGTGTCCTGATTGATGTTCGTTGGGTTATTGATGCAAAGCGGTCCCGTAAATTTGATGCCGACAAAGTGGATATGCAAACCTGGCGAGGATCCGGTGCCAACGCTGCCTCCACCGATCGTCATATTCTCGAATTGGAGATTCTGAGACGTGCCGACGTTGGCGGAGCCGAGCGTGACTTGCGATTGCGTAACCCCCGGCGCCGGCGTGATCGTCGTCATGCTCGATTTGACAACCGAACTGCCGAACGCCGGATAGCTGCCTGCACTCAGGCAAACCGTACCACCAGAGGCAACGTTGGTCACAGCGGACGCGACGTTGGCTCCGCTGCTCAGCGTCATGTCGCAAGCGGCAAAGGAGATCTGAGAAAAGCCGAACAGGGCGGCAACAAGGAGAAGTGCTTTCGACCAGTAGGTTTTCATTCGAATGGCCTAACGAAATAGTCAGTTTGAAGGTTCGTCACACGCAACGCAGGTCTCATCCAGCTTGATAAACGTGAGGCGTGAACCGAACCGCATGAGCGTGTGCGTTCGCGAATAATTGGAAGGCCCTGCTCGCAGTCTGCGCGATCGTACCCTCGGAAGCAAGATATCGCATCGAACGGATGCGTTGCTCTGTGGAGGTGTTCCGGGTCGTCATCAATTGGTTTTGAACGTCACGTCGACCCAGTAATTGCTCGCATTCCACGTCGAACTCGGGAACGCCGGCGTGCCGCCGTACACGTAGACGCCATTCCCGCCGCTCACGCCATCCTGAAGCGCATGCAGCGGCCCGTTGTCGACACCAGTTGTTGCGAAATAGCCGTTGTCGCCCGCGTAGTAGCCAACATTGGTGTGGTAGGACGCAACATAGACCGTATTCGCCGCAATCGCCACCGGTGTCGCGAACGTCACCGTCTGCCAGCCTGACGCCGTTTCGTTCGCGAACGTCCCTTGCGCCAGCAACGCTCCATTCGCGCTCCACAGGCTGCCGACGTGGGTGCCCGTGTTCAGGTTGGACTTGTAAAACTTGATCCCGGTGATGTAGCCGGCGACATCCGACTTGAACTTCACCCCAAGTTCGACGGCTTGGGTATCGGAGTCCGCCGCTACCGTCGGCACCGACGTCGCGCTCCAGATGCTGCACGGACAGGTAGGACCGGTGGGCGTCGGCGTAGGCGTAGGCGTCGCCGTGGACGAACCGCCCGCCAACGCCACCCCCTGCAGGCTGACGTTGCCTTTGCCCCCGCCACTCGTCTGATTCCAGGTCACCGTCAGGGTCTGTCCCGCCGCTGCCGCCTGGTAGTTGAGCGTGACGACGCCGTCCTTGCGCGACTTCGAGCCACTGAGGGTCGTCGTGTAATCCGGCGCGGAGCCGTCGGACAGGTGTGCCGTCAGCGTGCCGGTCGCGTTCTGCGCGCCGACGTAGATCGTCAATGTGCGGCTCGTCGTGTCGGCGGGGACGGTGAATTGCACGCCCTTGCCGGATCCGCTGGACGAAATGCCGGCGGTCGACGTTCCGCTCGCCGTCGGCGTACCGTTGGACCAGCTCACGCTCCGCGCGTCGTTGCTGTACGACTTGATCGATGCGCCGCCCACGGCCGCCACGTCGCTGATCTGCCCGCCGCCGCTAGCGCTGTGCACGTACGACGGCCAGCGCGCCCAGTCGCTCGTTCCCGTGCTCGTGAGATTTGCGCTTGCCGTCGACGCCACGATGTTGCCCGTCAGGGCGCCTGAAGTCGTCGCGGTGCTCGTGGTCGTCGCCGTGGCGACATTCGAATACGCGCTCACGTTGCCCGCGGCATCGGTGGCCCGTACGCGATAGCTGTAGCTCGTGGCCGCCGCAAGCGACGAATCCGTGTAGCTCGTGGTGCTCGCCGTGGCGATCTGCGCGAACGCCGTGCAGCCGGTACCCTGGCAGCGCTCGATGCGGTAGCCAGTGACGCCGACGTTGTCGGTCGACGCCGTCCACGCGAGCTTGACGCTGGTGCTGCTGGCGACCGACGCCGTGAGGCTCGCCGGCGCAGTGGGGGCAGACGTATCGCTCGCCGTGGGTGACGCCGTCACGTTGATGTAGTTCGGTAGCGACTTCGTATTGCTGCCGCCCGAGCCGGTGACGGTGAGCGCGACCGTGTACGAACCCGCGGCCGAATAGACGTGCGACGGACTTTGCGTCGTGCTGGTGGTGCCATCGCCGAAATTCCATGAATACGACGTGATGGAACCGGTCGACGTGTTCGTGAAGTTCATCGCAAGCGGTGCCACTCCGGACGTCGCGCTCGCCGTGAAGTTGGCGACCGGGGCGGCGGATGGGACCGTTGCCGTCACGTCGTTCGAGTAGCCCGACTCGGCGCCGGACGAGTCGTACGCCGTCACTGCGAAGTGATAGGTGGAGCCTTCGGTCAGGTTGGCCACCGACTGCGTGGTGACGTTGCCCGCGTCGATCTTCGTCGTGTAATTGCCGGCGCTGACGCCGTAATAGAGCCGGTAGCCGGAAACGGGCGCCGTGGTGACGGGATCCCACGCCAGCGTGACGCTCGCCGCGAACGCGTCGAGCGTGAGGAGCATCAGCAGGGCGAACAGCGCGGCCGGATGGAATCGCGCGAGCCGCGCTTTCGACCTGTTGAGGACTAACGACATGAAAGCTCCTTCGAGAGGTGGTTCGGTGCGCGGACGGGCCGCGCAGATGCGTAGGTAATCGACGGCTATTGCCAAGCGCCGGCACCCGCCGTCGCCGGCCGGGAAGCGGCGCCATTGGCCAATGGCGCGAAGGGCCCTGGGCGCACCGACAAAACTCGGTGTGTCATGCGCGTACCTCCGATCATTCGTACTGTTACGGAAGGGGCCACTCGTGCCCCATCTTCCCGTGTCCCGGCATATGCGAATGCTCGGGTGCCGACGCATATGACAACAGCATATGCGCTTGGTTTATACCATTGTCATAAAGTGACGCTGGCCGGCAACTTGACAATTTTTGTCCACACACTCAAATGTGTGGCGTCAATGTCACACGCGTCGTAACGGTCGTCGCCCTGTGTCCTACAACGTTTGAGGGCAACGTCATAACGAGCTCGGGAGGGCGCCCCGAACTGCGTTCGGCCGCGTCACGCGCGATCGGCGATCAGCGTCCCCACGCCTCGATCTCGGCGACGCGAGACCATGTACGGTCCGCAGTGCCGTTCACGACAACCCTGATGCGATCAGTCGTGTACGGCGCCGCCAAGGTCACCGTCCGCTTGACCAGGTTGTTGCCCGTGACGCTCGCGAGCGTGACCCACGTCGAACCGTTCCAACCCTGAACCCGGAACGACGTCACGCCGTACTTCGTGAACGTCATCGTGTTGGTCGGCTCGACCGGATAGCCATCCTGCACCGAATACACGACGACGCGGTCGATCGCGCTCTTGGCACGGAATGCGATTTGCACCCAGTCGGGAAACACGCCCTCCGTGCCGTCCATCCAACCTAAGCCCGCGCGCCGGTTGTCGATGACGTAGTTGGCGCCGTTGCTCGAGCTTCTGATAGTTGACGCGCTCGCGACGCCCCCGTTTGTCGCCAGCGCGTAGTTCACGTCGACGCTCGTAGTGGTCGCACTCGAAGTCCACGCCTCGATCTCGGCGATGCGCGACGAGGTGTGGTCCGCAGAGCCGTTCACGACAACCCGGATGCGATCGGTCGCGTACGGGGTCGCCAGGATCACCGTGCGCTTGACAAGGTTGTTGCCCGTGACGCTTGCGAGCGTGACCCACGCGGAGCCGTTCCACCCTTGAACCTGAAACGCCGTCACCCCGTACTTCGTGAACGTCATCGTGTCGGTTGGCTCGACGGGATAGTTGTCCTGTACCGAATACACGACGATGCGGTCGATCGTGCTCTTGGCACGGAAAGCGATTTGGACCCAGTCGGGGAACACGCCGGACGTGCCGTCCATCCACCCCAAGCCCGCGCGCCTGTTGTCGATGGCGTAGTTGGCGCCATTGCTCGAGCTCACGGCACTTGACGCGGTGGCCACGCCGCCATTCGCGGCAAGCGCGACGTTCACGCCCGTTGTGCCGCCAAGCGCGGCCGCTGCCGTGTTCGAATATGGGCTCACGTTGCCTGCCGCATCGGTCGCTCGCACCCGATAGCTGTAAGTGGTGCCCGCGAGCGACGAATCCGCGTAACTCGTTGCGCTCGCCGTCGCGATTTGCACGAACGACGTGCAGCCCGCGCCTTGGCAGCGCTCGATCCGGTACCCGGTGACGCCCACGTTGTCGGTCGATGCCGTCCACGCGAGCTTGACGCTCGTGCTGCTGGTGGCGGCTGCCGTGAGGCTCGCGGGGGCGGTCGGCCGCGATGAATCGCTCGGCGTAGCGCCGGTCGTCACGTTGATGTAGTTCGCCGCCGACTTCGTGTTGCTGCCACCCGATCCGGTGACGGTCAGCGAGACCGTGTACGAACCTGCGGCCGAATAGACGTGCGACGGGCTTTGCGACGTGCTGGTCGTGCCGTCGCCGAACTTCCACGCATAGGAAGTGATGCTGCCGGTTGAAGTGCTCGTGAAGTTCATGGCGAGTGGCGCGACGCCGGAGGTCACGCTCGCCGTGAAGTTCGCGACCGGCGCGCTGGAGGGAATCTTCGCGGTCACGTCGTTCGAGTAGCCCGACTCGGCGCCGGACGAGTCGTACGCGGTGACCGCGAAGTGATACGTTGCACCCGCTGTGAGGTTGGCGATCGATTTCGTGGTGACGTTGCCGGCGTCGATCTTGACCGTGTAGTTGCCCGCCGTTGCGCCGTAGTAGAGCCGGTAGCCTGAAACGGGCGCCCCGGTAACGGGATCCCACGCCAGCGTGACGCTCCCCGCGACCGCATCGAGCGCGAGCAGCATGAGCAGGGCGAACAGGGCGGCTGGACGGAATTGCGCAAGCGGCGCGTTCGACCTGCTGATCACTCGTGACATGAAAACTCCGCCGAGGAGAGTGGATGCGGTACGCGGGGAGCCGCGCATGGAGGGAGTTGCCCGGGCAGCGTGAAACTCTTATCCCGGCGGCATAAAGCGGGTGGTCGAGCGGACACGCTCTTTCGTTTCGCCGCTCAAATGCCGCGCAAAGCTACCATGTCCACGTTTGTCGTACTCGTACTGTTGTTTACAACTATTCACGCCGATGTCATAAACGCTCACTGTCTCAGAACGACGACACATCTCGTTAAGTCTTTGTTTATTAACACGGTAGCGATCCTTCTCTTCGTGCCACTGAGGAGCGGCGCGCGATGAAATTCATGCCGTTGGCATCTACTCGCCTGGTCGGTCTCGTCTGCCTGCTGGTGACGTCCGCCGGCTGGGGCATCAACTGGCCGGCAATGAAGCTGCTGCTGCGCGAATGGCCGCCTCTGTTCGCGCGTGGCGTCGCGGGTGTGGCGGCCGGCGTGATCCTGGCGGGTGTCGCGTGGCGTCTCGGTGAGTCGCTGGCCCTGCCGCGCGGCACCGCGCACCGGCTCGTCGTTGCGTCGTTCCTGAACGTCTTCGCGTGGATGGGCTTCACCACGCTCTCGCTCACGTGGCTGACCGCCGGCCAGGGGGCGTTGCTGGTCTATACGATGCCGACGTGGGCGATGCTGCTTGCGTGGCCCGTACGCGGGAGGCGCCCCAGCCCACGTGGCATTGCGGGACTCGCGCTCTGCATCGCCGGCATCCTGACGCTCTTCGCCGGTGGATTTGCACTTGGCGCCGATCGCTGGCCCGGCGTCCTGTTCGCGCTCGCGGCCGCGATCCTGTTCGCGCTCGGCACCATCGTCGTCGAGCCATTGCCGCTCGCGCCGTTCGCGTCGGTCGCCTGGCAGCTGCTTGTGGGTTGCGTGCCGATGGTCGTGCTCGGGCTCGCACTCGAGCATCCGCGATTCGACGCGCTCTCGACGCGCGGCGTCGTGCTGATGGTCTACATGACGATCGTGCCGATGGGCGTGTGCTACCTCACGTGGTTCGCCGCGCTGCGGCGGCTGCCGGCGGAAATCGCGGCAATGGCCACGCTGCTGACGCCGGTGATCGGCGTCGTCGCGGCGGCGCTCGCGCTCGGCGAGCCGTTCGGCATGCGGCAGGTCGCCGCCCTCGTCCTCGTCATCGGCGGCCTCGCGCTCGTGCTGCGCAAGCGCTGATTACGCGCGTTCGGCGATCAGCGTCCCCACGCCTCGATCTCGGTGATGCGCGACCACGTCCCGTCGGCAACGGCACTGACCAGCACGCGAATGCGATCGGTCGTGTAAGGCGTGAATGCCACGCTGCGCTTCACGAGATTGTTCCCGGCGACGCTCGCGAGCGTCACCCACGCCGAGCCGTTCCAGCCCTGCACCTGGAACGCCGTCAGACCAAATTTCGTGAACGTCGTCGTGTCGGTCGGCTCGACCGGATGCTGGAAATCGTCCTGCACCGAATACACGACGACGTGGTCGATCGTTCTCGCGCCGCTGAACGCGACCTGGACCCAATCCGGAAAGGCGCCCGAGGTCCCGTCGGCCCAGCCACCACCCCCCGTGGACCAGCCGGCGCCGGAGCGTTGATCGTCGTTGACATAGGAGACCGCGTTCACCGGCCGCAGCGTGCTCGACGCGCTCGCCACGCCGCCGTTGGCCGCGAGCGCGTAATTGGCCGTGGTCTGCGTCGACGACGCCGTCCACGCCTCGAGTTCGGTAATCCGCGACCATGCGCCGTCGGCGACGCCGGAGACAACGACGCGAATGCGATCGGTCGCCGTCGGCGCGAATGCGACGCCGCGCTTGACGAGGTTGTTGCCGGTCACGTTCGCGAGCGTCACCCATGCGGACCCGTTCCAGGCCTGTACCTGGAATGCCGTCAACCCGTACTTCGTGAAGGTCATCGTCGCAGCGGGCTCGGCCGGGTTCTGGAAATCGTCCTGCACGGAGTAGACGACGACGTGGTCGATCGTCTTCACGCTGTCGAACGCGACCTGCACCCAATCGGGAAACGCCGCTGGCGTTGCATCCGCCCACCCGCCTCCGCCCGTCGACCAGCCCGCGCCTGCGCGAAGGTTGTCGTTCACGTACGCCACGGCGTTCACGGCGCGCAGCGTGCTCGACGCCGTCGCGACACCGCCGTTCGCCGCCAGCGCGACGTTGACGCTCGCCCCCGTCCACGTCGTCGCAGTCGCGAAATTCGAATACGCGCTTGCGTTGCCGGCAGCGTCCATCGCGCGCACCCGATAGCGATACGTCGTTGCGATCGCGAGGCCGCGATCGCTGAATTCCGACGTGGTCGAGGTACCGATCGACACGAACGCCGTGCAAGCGTTGCCCTCGCAACGCTCGATCTGGTAGTTCGCGACGCCGACGTCGTCGGTCGAGCGATTCCACGACAAGTCGACGGCGCCAGTTCCCACTGCGTTGGCGACGAGCGCAGCAGGTGCGCTTGGCGGCGTGACGTCAGCGGGCGCGCGAACGCTGATGAGGTTCGACGCGGTCTTCGCGCTCGTTCCGCCGGGTCCCGTGACCGACAGCGACACGGTGTACACGCCCGGCGCCGCATAGACATGCGAAGGATTCTGCGAAGTGCTGCCGGTGCCGTCGCCGAACGTCCACGCATAGCTCGCGATGTTTCCGCTCGACGTGCTCGTGAAATTGAGCGCCAGCGGCGCAACACCCGACGAAACACTCGCGGTGAAGCTCGCGATCGGCGCGGCGTAGCCGACCGTGACCGCGACGTCGTTCGAGAATGACGATTGCGTGCCGGTGGCGTCGTACGCGGTGACGGCGAAGTGATAGGTCGCGCCTTCGGCGAGATTGGCGACGGCGCGCGTCGTGACGTTGCCTACGTCGATCCGCGTCGTATAGTTGCCGGCCGCCGGCCCCGAATGAACCACGTAGCCGGCGAGCGCGGGGCTGGAAACCGGATCCCAGGCGAGCGTCACGCTCGCGGCGAGCGCACCCGTCGCGACGAGCACGAGTGCCAGGAAGAGGGCGACGACGCATCCTGCGACGGCACGCAGTCGAACCGCGACTTCCAGAGCATGCGACCAGTATGACGATGTCATATACGTCGCACACTACCGCGCGGGCAGCCGCGCCGGCCAGCGTTCATCACCTTGTTGCCGCCGCGTTGCCGTTACCTGTCGTACGGGCGCAACAGCGAAGGCGACGACATTCGGCCGTGAAATATACCGATAGGTATAGAACCTTATACCTGTCGGCTAATTATTGATTCGGCCATCCGGGCGGATAGTTGTTTCCGCTCTCGACGAAGGAGGCGATTTTCCTACGTCCGACACCATGGCTACTCGTTCCCGCCCATATGCCGCCTTGAAGGTCGCGGCCGTGAACCTCCTCGTTCTATTCGCCCTATGGATGCTTCTCGAGGCAATCGGACAAGTAGTTGCGCTCGCCCATCCGTCATACGACGTTCTCTTTCTGCAGCCGGACGCCGCCGTGGGATGGCGGCAGGTTCCAAATATGGCGTGGACCTGGGCCGGGCACGATTGGTATGCGTCCGATTTCAGTGTGCATGTGCAGACCAATTCAAGCGGTTACCGCGACATGACAAGAGACCGCGCGAAACCTTCCGAAGTCGCTCGCGTCGCGCTGTTGGGAGACTCCTTCATCGAGGCCGTGCAGGTACCGTTCGAGAAGACGAGCGGACATCTCCTGGAGCAGCGCCTGAACGCGTCAGCTGTCGTCGATCATCAGGGACCGCGTTCCTGGGAGGTACTCAACTTCGGCATCTCCAACTATGGCGTCGGACAGTACCTCCTCACCTGGGAGCAAACAGCGCGGCAGTACGAACCGGACTACGTCGCAATATTCGTGGCCAAATTCATCATGGCCCGAACGCTGCAGCGATACGAGTCCGGAGCGTTCCCTGGAAGCGAGCAGAAGCGACTGTGGGTCAGACCGACATTCGACCTTCAAGGCGACGGCACGCTGTTGAAAGAGCCGGCACGGGATTACGACGAATTCGTGAAGATGCAGCAACGGCTGATCACTACGCAGTTTCATGGTCAGCACTCGAAGCGAAGAATATCGCTTGTCACCCTGCATTACGCCTCGCTTCTGTACGAGCGCTTGCGCCAGGCTTTGCGTCATGCGCGGGGCCGGACCGTTCCGAACGATTCCCCGACGAACACCAAGAATGACGGCCAGCTTTATGCAGTGAATGCGCGGCTGTTGCAGGACTTGCAGCGTGACGTGGCGCGCTCCGGCGCCGTTCTCGTCGTCGTTGATGCATCGAAATACTTCGGAGACGAGCCAGACGTAACGACGTTTCTCAAAGACTTCTGCAGCCGGTCCGACAGCGTTTACCTCCCCTTTTACTCGGACCTCCTGGCGGCGAACGACAAGGGAGTGGCAACGCATTGGTTGCATGACGCCCATTTCAATGACGCTGGAAACGTCATCCTTGCAGACGCCCTATTTCGTTCGATTTCGACGCACGCACCTCAGTGGGTCGCACATGCCGCACCCGGCGAACCACCTTTTCGGACGATGACCGGGCGCTAGCTCATGCGGAGCTTTTCCGCGGATCGCCAATTGACCTTCCTCGCCAGTCATCAGTGGAGGACCCAATCGATGGGTCACGAATCGCTCATTCGCGAGCATGAGTTCCGGGCTACCTCGGATCGCTCTTTCGGGTTCGCGCTGTTTGCGGCCTTCTCGATCGTTGGACTGTTACCGCTTTTCTGGGGGGAAAACCCGCGATGGTGGGCGCTGATCGTAGCGAGCGTCCTGTTGCTCGCAGCACTCGTGTTTCCACCGACCCTCGCGCCACTCAACCGCGCTTGGGCGAAAGTGGGGTTGCTCTTGCAGCGCCTAGTCAGTCCGATTGTCCTCGGATTTTCGTACTTTTTGGTTATCACGCCCCTTGGACTAATCATGCGCCTGCTCCACAGGGATTTGTTGCGACTTCGTTCGGACCCGGCGGCAAGAAGCTACTGGATCGAGCGCATCCCGCCGGGCCCGTCGCCTGAGAGCCTGAGAGATTCATTCTGAGGACTTCAACATGGACTTAATTGCAGAGTTGTGGCGCTTCGCGCGCACCCGAAAGAAGTATTGGCTCGTCCCGGTCCTGTTCGTCATGTCATTGCTCGGCGTGTTGCTCGTGCTGGCGCCCGGATCGGCGATCGCGCCGCTCATCTATACCCTGTTCTAGCGAACGCGATGCGCGTCCTAGGCATCTCCGCCTTCTATCACGACAGCGCCGCAGCGCTCGTGGAGGCCGGAGTGGTTGTTGCGGCCGCGCAGGAGGAGCGGTTCACTCGCAAGAAGCACGATCCGCGCTTCCCGTTCAACGCGATCGAGTATTGTCTCAAGGAGGCGGGAATCCGCCTCGACCAGCTCGATTTCATCGCCTTCTACGACAAGCCGTTCCTTAAATTCGAGCGGTTACTCGAAACTTATCTTGCTTTCGCGCCGCATGGATTCGACTCCTTCAGGATGGCGATCCCCGTCTGGCTGCGCGAAAAGCTCCTCCTCAGGAACCTGCTGGTCAAGAAGCTCAACGACCTCGGCGAGACGAAGTCGGTCGCCGACAAAATCCTCTTCTCCGAGCACCACCTGAGCCACGCAGCCAGCGCTTTTTTCCCGTCCCCGTTCGACGAGGCGGTTGTGCTCACCATGGATGGAGTCGGCGAATGGGCGACCACATCGCTTGCACATGGATCGGGAAACCGCCTTGAAGTGCGCAAGGAGATCCACTTTCCACACTCGCTAGGGCTTCTTTACTCGGCGTTCACGTATTACACCGGATTCAAGGTCAACTCCGGTGAGTATAAGGTGATGGGGCTCGCGCCATACGGCACGCCCAAGTATGCACAACTGATCTATGACAACCTGCTGGATTTGAAGCCGGACGGCACGTTCCGCTTGAACCTGCCATATTTCAACTACTGCACTGGTCACACGATGACAAACGAGCGCTTCCACGCGCTCTTCGGCGGTCCTCCCCGCAAGCCGGATGACAAGCTTACCCAACGCGATATGGACCTCGCCGCGTCAATTCAGGCAGTCACTGAGGACGTCGTCCTCAGGCTTACCCGATCGATCGCGGATGAAACAGGCAGCGCCAACCTGTGCCTCGCCGGCGGTGTTGCGCTGAACTGCGTCGCGAACGGCAAAGTACTCCGGGACGGCCGATTCAAGAACCTCTGGATCCAGCCGGCGGCAGGTGATGCCGGTGGAGCACTTGGCGCAGCCCTCGCCGTCTGCCATATTCACAAAGGCGAACCGCGCGCGCCCCTCGATGGCGCCGCCGATCGGATGAAGGGCGCCTTTGTGGGTCCCGCCTTTGCGCAACCAGAGATCGAAGCGCGACTGCGGGCTGCCGGGGCGAAGTTCGAAGTGCTATCGGATGAGGGCGTTCTGACCGAGGGCGCGCAGTCCCTCGCCGATCAGAAAGCGCTCGGTTGGTTCCAGGGTCGGATGGAATTCGGCCCCCGCGCCCTCGGCGGTCGCTCGATCCTCGGCGACGCTCGATCGCCGACGATGCAATCGATGCTGAACCTCAAGGTGAAATATCGCGAATCGTTCCGACCATTTGCACCGTCGGTTTTGCGCGAGTGCGTATCCGACTGGTTCGAACTGGACCGCGACAGTCCCTATATGCTGCTCGTCGCCGATGTCGTAAAGCACCGACGCAAAGCAATGACTTCGGAACAAGGCCGGCTGTTCGGCATCGATAAGCTCAACGTACCTCGATCCGACATTCCGGCGGTAACGCACGTCGACTACTCAGCGCGCGTGCAGACCGTACATCAGGAAACCAATCCACGCTACCACGCGTTGATTTCGACGTTCCATCGCATGACCGGTTGCCCGGTGATCGTGAACACCAGCTTCAACGTGCGTGGCGAGCCCATCGTGGGTACACCGGAGGGTGCGTTTCACTGCTTCATGGGCACTGAGATCGAGCGGCTTGCGGTGGGCAACTGCTGGCTCAAGAAAGAGGAGCAGGATGGGGCACTTGGGCGGAGCTACGTGCACAAGTTCGAACTGGACTAGCCTGAGGAACCGGAGGCCGGGAGGATGCACCTCCCTGGGGGCGCCCGCAATCACGGCCTTCGCCCTTTGTCGTCGACGTTCGGCAGCTAGCTAGGCCGCGCACTCCACGACGCCACCCACGCGTGCATCCTCGTCCCACGTCTCGAGGCGCACCGGGAAGCCCCAGAGCCTGCGCAGATGCGCCACCACCTGCGCGGCGGCGTCGTTCAAGGGACGTCCACGCCGGCGATGGTGGCGCAGCGTGAGCGAGCGGTCGCCGTCGCGGTCGTAGCGCAGCACCTGCACGTCGGGCACTCGGATGTGCTGCGCGTGCTGCTGCGCGAGGAGCTTGCGCACGCGCTTGTAGCCGCGCTCGTCGTGGATGCTGTCGACGATCAGGTCGCGCTCCTCTTCGTGATCGGCGATCGCGAACAGGTGGAATTCGCGGATCAACCGCGGCGACAGGTACTGGCCGATGAACGACTCGTCCTTGAAATTGCGCATCGCGAAGTCGAGCACCTGCTGCCAGTCGCCGCCCGCGATGTCGGGAAACCACGCGCGATCCTCCGCGTCGGGGCGCTCGCAGATGCGGCGCAGGTCGGAGAACAGCGCGTAACCGAGCGCATACGGATTGAGTCCGCTGTACGCTTTCGAGTCGTAACCGGGCTGCGCGATCACGTTCGTGTGGCTCTTCAAAAACTCGAGCATGAAGCCGTCGTCGACGAGCTGCCTCTCGTGCAGCCGGTTCAGGATCGTGTAGTGCCAGAAGCAGGCCCACCCCTCGTTCATCACCTTCGTCTGCGCCTGCGGGTCGAAGTACTGCGCGAGCTTGCGCACGATGCGCACGAGCTCGCGCTGCCACGGCTCGAGCTTCGGCGAATGCTTCTCGACGAAGTACAGGATGTTCTCCTGCGGCTCGGAAGGAAAACGGTCGGCGGCGTGCGTCTTCTGCTCGGGCGCCTTTTCGGGCAGCGTGCGCCACAGGTCGTTGAACTGACGCTCGCGATGCTCTTCGCGCGCACGCAGGCGCTCGGTCTCGGCCTTGAGCGTGGGCGCCGGCGGCCGGCGATAACGATCGACGCCATGCGCCATCAGCGCGTGGCAGGCATCGAGGATTTCCTCGACCGCGTCGGCGCCATGACGCTCCTCGCACTCCATCACGTAGCGGCGCGCGAACACGAGGTAGTCGAGGATCGCTTCCGCGTCGGTCCACTGCCGAAACAGATGGTTGCCCTTGAAGAACGAGTTGTGGCCGTAGCACGCGTGCGCGATGACGAGCGCCTGCGTCGTCATCGTGTTCTCTTCCATCAGGTACGCGATGCACGGGCTCGAGTTGATGACGATCTCGTACGCGAGTCCCTGCATGCCGCGCCGGTACGCCTGCTCGTTGCGGATG
>JAICKU010000058.1 GCA_025927765.1 Burkholderiales bacterium | reverse complement strand
GTCCCGTGCCGGCGAACGCCCAGTGGGACGCGCGCTGCACGACGTAGCCGCCGGGGTCGCGCGGCCCGTCCCACCAGCCGCCGCCGTGGCGGTAGCTGACACCGGTCAGTCCATCCTCGGGACGCGCCACGCCCGTCGCGGGCCACCAGTGATCCAATGCGCCGCGCGGCCCGCCCTGATGGCACACGATGGCCGACCCCTGGTCGACGACGTGAATGCGCCACCAGCACACGTTCGCGCCGAAGAACGCGACGTTGCCGCCGGCTTCGACGAAGGTCTCGACCGCATCGCGCATCCGCGTGCTCCAGTACTCGTCGTGGCCGACGCAGAGCATCAGCCGGTAGGGCGAACAGAGCGACGCGTCGTCGTGCAGGTCGAAGTCGGTGCAGTAGTCCGCCGCGATGCCCTGCCGCTCCAGCCAGCGGATGAACGGCGCGTCCCAGTGCGCGAACGTCTGCCGCGCCGATGTCGTGTCGTAATGGTCGAGCGCGCCGAAAGTCTCGCCGCCGATGCCGCCTCCCGGGCGCTGCAGCGATACACGGCTTCCGGGCGGATCCGCCGAGCGCGGCGGCTCGTGATAGAAGCAGCCGCCGCCCGTGCAGTTGTACGCGTGGTACGTCGCGATCGGCAGTTTGTAGAGGATGCCGTGGTCGCCCTCGCCGCGCACGACGAACAGGATCGCTGCCTCCGTGGCGGCAAGCGACGGCGACGCATGATCCGCGGCGTCGCACGCGAGCAGTTGCGCGACGTACACGCCCGATCGCCAGTGCGCGCCGGCGGTGAACGTGTAGGCAGGCCACCGCCAGTCGACGTCGGACGGGTGCGTGCGCGCATTCTCGCCCGCAAGCCACGGCGACTCGCCGACCGCCACGACACGTTCGCCGACGCGATGAAAGCGCACGCGAAAGCGCGGTGCATCGGTCGCGACGTGCAGCACGAACGGCGCGCCGCGCCGGATGCTCGTCCGCGCGGGATACCCGCGAATCACCCGGGCCTGTTCACGCTGCGTGCGCCGGCGCGACCCTAGGCGACCGCCTCGGGCTCGCTGCGCTTGCGCACGAGGTACGGGGGCATCGCGAGCGCGTGCATCGGCGTCGCACCGAACGTGGCGAGCGCCTCTGCGGGCGTCTCGACGATGGGCTCGTCCTTGCCGTTGAACGACGTGTTGAGAAGCACGGGCACGCCGGTGCGTGCCGCAAAGCTCGCCAGCAATGCGCGCAGCAGCGGATCGTCGTCGGGGCCGACGGTCTGCAACCGGGCCGTGCAATCGACGTGCGTCACGGCAGGAATGACGTGCGCCATCTCAGGACGCACCGGTGCGGCGAACTGCATGACGGGCGACGCGCGGCGCATGTCGAAGAAGCCGTCCGCTTCCTCCAGCAGCACGATCGGCGCGAGCGGGCGGAACCACTCGCGCAGCTTCACCTTCGCGTTGATCCAGTCGCGCATCACGTCGATGCGCGGATCGCCGAGGATGCTGCGATGCCCGAGCGCCCGCGGTCCGAACTCGCTTCGCCCCTGGTACAGGCCGACCACCTTGCCGGCGACGAGCAGATCGGTGATCGCCGACACGATGTCGCCGGGCTTCGTGACGATGAAGTCGTCGCGCTCGCGCAGTGCGCGCTCGATCGCGGCTGGCTGCACCGGCGGGCCGAGGTAATCGTCGCGCCAGCGATATTCGCAGGGTTGACCAAGGACTTCGGCGAGCCCGTAGAGCGCACATCCGAGCGAGGTTCCGGCATCGCTCGGCGCCGGCGGTATGAAGATCTGCGTGAACGGCGACTCGCGCAGAAGCCGATCGTTCGCCGAGCAGTTGAGGCCGGTACCGCCGGCGAAACACAACGCCGACATTCCGGTTTGCGCATGCAGCGCACGCGCGAGCGCGAGCAGCGCGTTCTCGAACGCGCGCTGCCCGGCAGCCGCGAGATTGGCGATGTCGTGAAAGCGTGCGCGGTCGTCGGACGCGTAGCGAAAGCGCGTCTTGTCGCGCAGCAGATCGGTCCATGCCGCAGGCATCGTGACCTGCATGCCGTCGACGTCGAGATCGGGCAGGTGCAAAGCGCCGGGATCGCCATGCGGGGCGAGTCCCATCACCTTGCCTTCGTTGCCCTCCCCGGGAAACATCGCCTGCGTGAGCAGGAAATAGAACATGCCGAGACCGACGGGATAGCCGTCGTCGCGGTCCCACAGCTGCTTGCCGAGGCACGCGATGTTGCCGTGACGATCGGCGCGATAGAACGACGACACTTCACGCCAATGCGACGGCGTGTCGCCCCGGCCCGGCCAGGTTTCGGTGAAATCGGCCGCTGGGCTGCCCTGCCCGTCGACGATCATGACGGCGGCCTCGTCGAACGGCGACGGATGGAACGCGCTGTAGAGATGCGACAGATGATGCGAAATGCGCGCGCGCCGGCAATCGGGCGCGAAGTCGACCGCGTGCCCGAGCTCGCGCTCGTAGGCGGGCAGCCGCTCGATCTCGCGATCCGACGAGAAGCATTCGACCACGACGTCGATCGGGCGCTCGAGCCCGGGCAGGCGCTCCCGGTACACGTCGCGAAAGTCGCCGAGGCTTCCCCAGTGGTGTTTCCTGCGCGTCAGGCGCTCTTTCTGGATGCACCACACGACGTGCGAGCCGTGCATCAGGCACACACTCGCATCCTGCGTTCGATTCACCCCGAGGATGACGGGGCCATCGCGTCTTTCGCGGTCGTCCATGCAACTACGCGTCTCGCTCCCGTTGCGCGCGCCGCCGACGCCGGCACGTAGGCGTTGCCGACTGCGTGCGCACAATTCGCCGTGGCGTCAGGCATACGACCACAACCGGCGTGCTCCTCGCACGCCGTCGTGATCGCGTGTCGGCGACTAGCCGGCGCGAATCGGCGTGATCTTCGTGCCCTGCAGCGAGACGCCCGCCATCAGGCCCGCATTGTTCAGCACGAACTCGACGACCGGCTTGTTGACCGATGCCGAGTCGATGCGGCCCGTGGCGCCGAAGCTCGCGACCGCAACCGTCGCGTCCGCACCGACTGTCCAGCCGTTGCTCGCCTGGAAGCGGTCGAGCGCCTCGGGGGTCATGAACACCAGCACGACGGCCTTCGATTGCGCGCCGGCCTGATAGCCGATCGAGCCGCCGCTGATCGTGTAATAGCCCGTCGGCCGGCCATGCACGCGCAACACGCCGTCGCCGTGCTCACCGCCGACGATGAAGCTGATCTTGTTGACGTCGGGGAAGATCAGCACGCCCCTGGCGCGCGAGATGATTTCCTCGGAGCCGGGCGCGGTCTGGTACAGACGCGATAACGTCGCGTCGGCGCTGGCGTTGATTTCGCGCCGCGCTTCGGTCGGATTGGCGCGGATGTCCGGGCCGGTGGTCGTGCAGCCCGCGAGAAACGCGCAGGTTGCAAGCAGCGCAAATGTGGCAAGGCCGAAACGGCGTGCGACGGGTGTCATGGTGTCCATCGAAAGCTCCGTATCTGTTGACGAGGATGACAAAACCGCGCAGATCGCGAGTCGCGGCGCGCGGACGCTCGCATCACGTGTCGCAAGTGCCGTGCCGTTGGCGCACGAGCCCGCGATTTGCGACGAAATGCACGAAACGATGCGGTGCGTGGCAACACGCGGGAACACCGCGCTCGCAGCGCTCGTGCACCGCCCGCCGCGTGTCAATCTTTCATCGGCTTCCGGTTAGAGTTTCACGAACGCGCGCGGCACCGTGCTCGTGCATCGTCGATCGAAGTCCGTCGTCGCCGGCATGCTTACCGGAACGCGTTTTGCAGGGCTCGCTTGAACGCAATCGACAGGAGGACCTCATGGCGAAAGCTCCCAACGCCCTCGACCTGCTGCGCAAGGACCACCGCAGCGTGTTGACGCTCTTTCGCAAGTTCGAGAGAAGCAAGGACGAGCGCGAGCAGCGCGATCTCGCCCGCGAGATCGTGCGCGCGCTCGACGAGCACACCGCGCTCGAGGAGCAGTGCTTCTATCCGTTCGTGCGCGAGGCCACCGGCCGCCTCGACCTGATCGAGGAGGCGACGATCGAGCACGGCAGCGCCAAGGAGCTGATGCAGGAGATCGGCGATCGCAAGCAGGATTACGCACGCTTCCATGCGCTCGTGAAGGTGCTGGGCGAATACGTCACGCTGCACGTGCGCGAGGAGGAGGAACAGATGTTCGCCATCGTCGAGAAGCTCGGCATCGATCTCGATGCGCTCGGCGCGGAACTCGTCGAATGGAAGGAAGGCGGGCATCATGCGCGCAGGGGACGCGGCGAGCGCGCGCACGCGCAGGACCGGGACGAGCACGCGAAGCATGCGGGCCGGCGCGGCAATGGCAAGGGCGCGCACGAGCATCATGACGAGGAGGTCGGCGACACGACGAAGGACGACGAGAAGTTCGTCGACGAACACGGCGACGAGCTGTCGAAGAGCACGCAGCACGCGAAGTGGATTCATTCGACGGGCGACCACGAGGACCACACCGGCCAGACGCTCGCCACGCGCAACCCCGACGTGATCCGGCAATGGGCCGACGAGCGCAAGGCGCAGCCGGCCACCACGCCCGGCGGCGACACCGAGAACCCGCGCGTGTTGCGCTTCGACTTTCCGGGCTACGACCGCGAGCTGCAACCCGTTTCCTGGGATGCGTGGCTGCGCACGTTCGAGGATCGCGACCTCGTGTTCCTGTACCAGGAGCACATGAAGGCCGGCAACCAGAGCAATTTCTTCCGCCTCGACAGCCCGCATCGGGAGGACGGCTAGGACGGCGCGGCGCCGGACCCGGGCATGGCGCAAGCATCCGATGCCGTCGCCGACGACGCGGAGCGACGTCGCGTCGACGTCCTGATCCCGACGTACCGCCGGCCCACTGCGCTCGCCGTCACGCTCACGTCGCTCGTCGGTCAGACGTTTCGCGATTTTCGCGTCGTCGTGTCCGACCAGGGCGAAGCGCCGGCGTGCGAGGCGCCGGAAGTGCGCGCCGTCGTGCGCGTGCTGCGCGCGCGCGGCGTGCCCGTCGCGATTCACCGGCACCTGCCGCCGCGCGGCATGGCGGAGCAGCGCCAGTTCCTGCTCGACCGGGCGCGCGGCGCGTACGCGCTCTTCGTCGACGACGACGTCATTCTCGAGCCCGACCTCGTCGAGCGGCTTGTTGGCGCGCTCGCGCGTCACCACTGCGGCTTCGTCGGCAGCGCGGTGATCGGCTTGAGCTACGTCGACGACGTGCGGCCGCACCAGCAGGCGATCGAGTTCATCGACGGCGAGGTGACGCCGGAGTCGATCACGCCGGACATGCGCGAGTGGCAGCGGCATCACCTGCACAGCGCGGCGAACCTGCATCACGTGGCGACGCGACTCGGTCTCACGCGCGAGCGCGAGCGGATCTATCGCGTCGCATGGGTCGGCGGCTGCGTGCTCTACGACACGGCGAAGCTGCGCGAAAGCGGCGGCTTCCAGTTCTGGCGCGAGCTGCCGGCCGAGCATTGCGGCGAGGACGTATTCGCGCAGCAGCGCGTGATGGCGCGCTTCGGCGGCTGCGGGCTGATTCCTTCCGGCGCCTATCACCAGGAACTGCCGACGACGTTGCCGAAGCGCGACGTCGACGCGCCGAAGGTGCTGTCGCTCGCCTCGCTCGCACGCGAAGGCACGCTGCCCGCGTAGGACGTGCATGAGCGCCCACGTCACCCGTCCCGACGTCGCCGTGCTGATGCCCACGTTCGAGCACGCGCATTTCATCGTGCGCGCGCTCGACAGCCTGCTCGCGCAGTCGCACGCGCACTGGGAGCTCGCGATCGTCGACGACGGGTCCACCGATCGCACGCGGGAAGTGGTCGCGCCGTACCTTGCCGACTCACGCTTGCGCTATCACCGCAGCGTCGAGAACCGCGGACTCGGTACGGCGCTGAACACCGCGCTCGACCACACGTCGGCGCCGATCGTCGCGTACCTGCCGGCCGACGACCTCTACCATCGCGACCACCTCGCGCGGCTGCTCGCGGCGCTGCGCGGCGACCCCGGCGCCGTCCTCGCGTATGCGCACGTGCGCCATCACTACAGCCGCACCGCGGAAGGCCTGATCGACGGTCACGGGCTCCAGCTCGTGCAGGTCGCGCATCGGCGCACCGACGATCGCTGGATGACCCGCGACGAACTGGTCACCGACGACCTGTCGCGCATGTTCTGGTCGAAGCTCGGCAAGCGCGGCGCGTTCGTGTCGGCCGGCGCGCTGACGTGCGAATGGGTCGATCATCCGCAACAGCGGCACAAGGTGATCCGCGAGCCCGAGGGCGGCATCAATCCGTATCGGCTGCGCTATCGCGTGCGCACGCCGCTGCGCTTCCACTCGACTGCCGGCAACCTGATCGACGAGGTCGAGCAGTACCGGCATTATCGCGAGCGACCGCGTCCCGCGCCTGCGGCCGACGGGCTGCGCATCCTGCTCGTGGGCGAGCTCGCGTACAACGCCGATCGCGTGGTCGCGCTCGAGGAACGCGGCCATCGACTGTTCGGCCTGTGGATGCGCGACCCATACTGGTACAACACGGTCGGCCCGCTGCCGTTCGCGCACTGCGAGGATCTCGACGGGTCGCGCTGGCGCGACGAGGTCGCGCGCGTCAAGCCCGACGTGATCTACGCGCTCCTCAACTGGCAGGCGGTGCCGTTCGCGCACGAAGTGCTGCGGGGCAATCCCGGCGTCCCGTTCGTGTGGCATTTCAAGGAAGGCCCGTTCATCTGCCTCGAGAAGGGCACGTGGCGCGAGCTCGTCGACCTCTACTCGGAGGCCGACGGCCGCATCTACTCGTCGCCGGAAATGGCGCAGTGGTTCGACACGGTCGGCATACCCGACGCAAGCCCGCAGCTCGTGCTCGACGGCGACCTGCCGAAGCGCGACTGGTTCGCCGGCGAACGCACGAAGCGATTGTCCGACGACGACGGCGAATGGCACACGGTCGTGCCGGGACGGCCGATCGGCCTGCACCCACATAACGTCGCCGAGCTCGCGCGCCAGCGCATCCACCTGCACTTCTACGGCGATTTCACGCACGGGCAATGGCGCGAGTGGATCGCGAAGACGCACGGGCTCGCGCCCGGTTGCCTCCACCTGCACGACAACGTCGACCAGCGCCGCTGGGTCCGCGAATTCTCGCGCTACGACGCGGGATGGCTGCACTACTTTCGAAGCGAGAACGGCGGCGAGCTGCGGCGCGCGAACTGGGACGACCTCAACTATCCGGCGCGCATGGGCACGCTCGCCGCGGCGGGCCTGCCGATGATCCAGCACGACAATCGCGGCGCGATCGTCGCGACCGACCGCCTCGCGCGGGAGCTGGACGTCGGCCTCTTCTGCCGCGACCTGAACGACCTCGGCGCGAAGCTCGCCGACACCGCACGCATGCGAACGCTGTACGACAACGTGTGGCGCCAGCGCGATCGCTTCACGTTCGACTGCCACGTCGATCGTCTCGTCGAGTTCTTCCGCGACGTGATCGCGGATTCGCGGCGGTCCTCCCGCCTTGCACGATTGCGCGCCGCGCGTTGACGGAGTGCGCCGGATCGCCGTGCTGCGCGCCGGTGCGCTTGGCGATCTCGTGTTCGCGCTGCCTGCGCTCGACGCGCTGCGCGACGCGTATCCGGACGCAGAGATCGTGCTGCTCGGCAAGCCGTGGATGGCCGAACTGCTGTGCGAGCGGCCGAGCCCGGTCGACCGCGTCGTACCCGTACCCGTTGCGCGAGGCGTGGGGGCACCGGCGGACGCCGTCGAAGACGCACGGGCACTCGATGCGTTCTTCGCTGCGATGCGCGACCTGCGGTTCGACCTCGCACTGCAGCTGCACGGCGGCGGCCGCCATTCGAATCCGTTCGTCTTGAAGCTTCGCGCCCGCGTCACCGCCGGCATGCGCGCCGCCGACGCACCTGCGCTCGATCGCACCATGCCGTACGTGTACCAGCAGAACGAGCGGCTGCGCCTTCTCGAGGCGGTCGCGCTCGTCGGCGCGATTCCGGTCACGCTCGCACCGCGCCTCGCCGTGACCCCTCGCGACCTCGCCGAAGCCGACGCGGTCGTGCCGCCATCGGCTGCGCCGCTCGTCGTGCTGCAACCCGGCTCGAGCGATGCGCGCCGCCGCTGGCCACCCGAGCAGTTCGCGCTGCTCGGCGACGCGCTCGTCACCGCCGGCGCCGTCGTCGCCATCAACGGCACGCGCGACGAAGCGGATCTCGTGCGGACGATCCACGGCGCAATGCAGCGCGAGGCGATCGACCTCGCGGGCCGCCTGTCGCTCGCCGGTCTCGCCGGACTCCTGTCGCGTGCACGCGTCGTGGTGTCGAACGACACCGGCCCGCTCTTTCTCGCCGAAGCCGTCGGCGCCGCCACCGTCGGCATCTTCTGGCTGACGAATCTCGCGATGGACGGCTCGCTCTTTCGCACGCGCCATCGCTACGCGCTGGCGACGCGCGTCGCGTGTCCGGTCTGCGGTCGGCTGCAGATCGACGAGCGTTGCGAGCATGACCCTTCGTTCGTCGCCGAGGTGACCGTCGACGAGGTGCTGGCGCCGGCACTCGAGCTGCTGGCGTCGGACGCTACCTTTCGCCGGAAGTAGGGTCAGACCCGAGGGTCAGGCTCTACTTCTACGCGCGTTGGCGAAAGGCACGGTCCGAGCCGCGTTCGACGCCTTCGAGCAGTGCGAGCGCGTGGGCGAGCACGGCGGACACGCCGACGCCGTCGCGATCGTAGATCGTATGGTGCAGCGTCGCGTCGAGCGGCGCCCATTGCAGCGGGTCGGTCGCGAAGAACACGACGACGCTCGGCAGCCGCAGGCCCGACGCGACGTGCGACACGCCGGTGTCGTTGGTGACGAGCAGCCGCGCGCCGGCGAGGAGCGCGGCGAGGCCGCCCACCGAGATCGGCGAAGCGGTGTCGATGCAGGGCGCGCGCATCGCCGCGGCAACTTCCTGCGTGATGGCGCGCTCGGCATCGGAGCCCGTCAACACGATTTCGTAGCCGTGGTCATGCAACGCGTCGCCGAGCCGGGCGAAACGTTCGGCAGGCCAGCGCTTCGCGGGATTGCGCGCGCCGGGGTGCAGGCACACGTACGGCGCGTCGGGCAGCCGCGCGACCCCGGGCAATCCGGACAGCTCCGTGAAATCGTCGCGCGTGAGCGGAAATTCGAGCTCCTCGCCTGCGCCCGGCATGCCGATCGCCTCGACGAGCTTCAGGTTGCGGCGCACCTCGTGCAATCGATCGGGGTAGCGAATGAACATGCCGTCGTGCGATGCGCGCGCATGATCAGGCGCGAAGCCCGCGTTCCAGCGCGCGCCGAAGCGTCGCACGATCGCGTTCGTATGCGTGCCGTCCCCATGCATCTGCACGGCGAGGTCGTAGCCGCGCGCGCGCATGTCGGCAAAAAAGGCAGGTAATTGCGCAACGTCAGGCGTCTGCTCGGGAAGCTCGGGTGCGCCCGGGAAGGCGATGAAGTCGTCGACGTAACGCGCAAAGCGTGCCGCGAACGCCCGCGCCCACGGCAGCCCCACGAGCGTGATGCGGGCGTGCGGCAGCCCGCGGCGCAGCGCACGCAACGCGGGGACGGCGCACAGGAGGTCACCGAGCTGCAGCGCGCGAAACAGCGCAACCGAGCGGCACGCCTCGGCGGGAAAGATGGCGACAGCGTGAGTCATGCAAGCGTTCGATGGCGTCTTCGTCGAGCATGTTTCGGATCGCCATCCAGTAGATCGTGTGCAAATCGTGCGCCACGAGTACGCGAGTTGTACGCGCGTCCGATTCATTCCCGTGCCTGCAAACGATTGTCAGGTTTTTGAAAGTTTTCGCAGGATTGCGAAAGCGCCGCGATGTCGCGCGACGTTATCGTTGCGTGCCGCCGGATTGGGCGGTGCATATGGAGAACAGGGAATGAAGGCGTTCACGTCCTGCAGCAAGTCGAGGTTGTCATCGCGTCGTCGAAGCGATGGGATTGCCCGCTATCCGAAGATCGCCGCCGCGGTATTCGCGGCGCTGATGGTCGGTCCCGGCATCGCAGTGTCCCAAACGACGTCGCCGGGGACGGCGACGCGAGCGGTTTGCAGCCCGGGTGGCGAGCAGTTGCCATTCTGCGACGGCGTACGAGGCGACCGCGCCGAGGGCTGGCTACCGCAGACGCGTTCGGAGGTGATGTCCCGCTACGGCATGGTGACCACGAGCCAGCCGCTGGCCGCGCAAGCCGGGCTCCGTATCCTGATGGCAGGCGGCAACGCGATCGATGCCGCGGTCGCCACCGCGGCGACGCTCAACCTCGTCGAACCGATGAACGTGGGCCTCGCCGCCGACATGTTCGCGATCGTCTACAGCGCGAAGGATCACAAGATCTACCAGATCAATGCCAGCGGCACGGCGCCGAGCGGCGCCACGCTCGACTACTACAACTCGCTCGGCTGGCAATGCACGACGGATACGGGACCCGGATGCGGCATGCCCTCGAACGGCATCCTTGCCGTGACCGTTCCCGCGGCACTGAAGGGCTGGGATGCGATGCTGAAGCGATTCGGGTCGATGACGTTCAAGGACGTGCTGCAGCCGGCGATCGATTATGCCGAGAACGGTTTCCCGGTGTCGGAGCGCATCTCGCACGACTGGTCGATCCCGAGCATGCGCGGCCTTCACCCGAGCGACGCGCGCGTCAAGGATCCGGACACGATCGCAGCGTGGACGATCAACGGGCAGAGCCCGCTGCCGGGCCAGATCTTCAAGAACCCCGATCTCGCACACACGTTCCGCCTGATCCAGCAGCAAGGCGCCGACGTGTTCTACGAGGGCGAGATCGCGAAGGCGATCGTGGCCAAGTCCACGCAGCTCGGCGGGACGATGACGCTCGACGACCTCGCCAAGTACCAGGTCGAGTGGCAAACGCCGGCAATGACGACGTACCAGGGACGCACGGTCTACGAACTGCCGCCGCCTTCGCAGGCGTGGGCGACGCTCGAGATGCTGAATATCCTGGAGCAGTGCTCGAGCAAGATGCTGGGTGGCAAGACGCTCGCGGAGGTGGGGCCGGCCTCGCCGGCGTTCTGGCACTTCCTCATCGAAGCGAAGAAGCTCGCCTACAGCGACCTTTACCACTACAACGGCGACCCCGATTCCGTGAACGTGCCCGTTGCCGACCTTCTCAAAAAATCGTATGCGGCCAGCCTCTGCTCGCAGATCAACCCCAACAGCTCGACGCCGTCCTCGGTCAAGGGCAACGCCGGCAGCGACACGATCGTGCTGTCGACGGCCGACCGTTGGGGGAACGTCGTGTCGTGGGTCAACAGCAACTACGCGAGCTTCGGGTCCGGCATCACGGTTCCGGGCTATGGGTTCGTGCTGCACAACCGGGGCGCGCTGTTCTCGCTGTGGCCGGGGCACAACAACGTGATCGCCCCGCACAAGCATCCGTTCAACACGCTGTCCGCAGGACTCGCGACGCAGCCGAACGGCAGCGTGCTCGCGTTTCAGCTGATGGGCGGAAGCCAGCAAGCGCAGGGGCACATGCAGGTGCTCGTCAACATGTTCGACCTCGGCGCGAATCTGCAGGCCGCCACCGACATGGCGCGATTCAGCCACGACCAGGCGAGCGACCGGCTGCAGCTCGAGTCGGAGCTCTACTACCTGGTCAAGGACGATCTGCTCGCCTTGGGCCACCCGGACGTCGAACTTGCCAACGGATCGCCGATGGGCGGTTACCAGGCGCTCCTGTTCACTCCGAGTGCCGGGGCCACGGCATCGAACGGCCCGGTCAACGCGTGCAACACGCCAGCCGCGCTGAAGAACCCGAACTGCGCGTCGCAACCCGTAGCCGGGTACTTCCGCGCTGGCTCGGATCACCGCAAGGACGGTGAAGCGGTCGGGTTCTGACCCAACTCGACCTCGGGAGGGACCGCCACGGCGGTCCCTCTTTTTTTGTCTGCGACAATCGGATGGGCAGCTTCGCCCATTCACGCCATGCAGCGCAGCGTCCTCATCCCCCTCATCGTCGCGTGCGCGCTCTTCATGGAGAACATGGACTCGACGGTGATCGCGACGTCGCTGCCTGCGATCGCGCACGACATCGGCGAGAGCCCGCTCGCGCTCAAGCTCGCGCTGACGTCGTACCTCGTGAGCCTCGCGGTGTTCATCCCAATCAGCGGCTGGGTAGCCGACCGGTTCGGTTCACGCAGCGTGTTCGCGAGCGCGATCGTCGTGTTCATGGCCGGCTCGCTGCTGTGCGCGGTGTCGACGAGCCTCGCCGCCTTCGTGGTCTCGCGCTTCGTGCAGGGCCTGGGCGGCGCCATGATGGTCCCCGTCGGGCGCCTCGTGCTGATGCGCTCCGTACCGAAGCGCGACTACGTGGCGGCGCTCAATTACCTGACGATCCCCGCGCTGCTCGGTCCGGTGACCGGACCCGCGCTCGGCGGCGCGATCACGCTCTATCTGCATTGGCGCTACATCTTCATCGTCAACATCCCGATCGGCATCCTCGGGCTCTTCCTCGTGCTGCGCCACATTCCCGACATCCACGAGGAAAACGTGCCCGCGTTCGACCTCACCGGTTTTGCCATGTCGTCGATCGGGCTGTCGGTGGCGATGCTCGGATTCTCCGCGCTCGGCGGCCATCTGCTGCCGCTCGGCATCGCCGGCGCATGCATCGCCGGCGGCCTGATCGTCCTCGTCGCTTACGTCCGCCATGCGCGGCGCACCGCGCACCCGGTGATCGACCTGCGCCTGCTGCGCATTCGCACGTTCTGGAACGGCGTCGTCGCGGGCGGCGTGTTCCGTGCGGGACTCGGCGCCACGCCGTTCCTGCTGCCGCTCTTCTTTCAGCTCGGCTTCGGCCTCGATCCGTTGCAGTCGGGTCTGCTCACGTGCACCTCCGCGATCGGCGCAATGTTCATCAAGACTTTCACGGTGCGCATCCTGCGACGCTTCGGCTTTCGCAGCGTGCTGTCGATCAACGGCCTCGCAGCCTCGGCCATCGTCGCCGCGTTCGGCCTCTTTACCGCGTCGACGCCGCATGTCGTCATCGCCACCGTGCTGCTGCTGTCGGGGTGCCTGCGCTCGTTGCAGTTCACGGGGTTGAATGCCATCACATTCGCGGACATCGCGCAGCCGGCGATGAGCCAGGCCGCGAGCGTGTCGAGCATGGCGCAGCGTCTTTCGCAGAGCATCGGCATCGCGATCGGCGCGTACCTGCTGCAGTTGTCGAGCGCGTTGCAGGGCCACGCGAAGATCGTCGCGAGCGACTTCTGGCCGGCGTTCCTCGGCATCGCGCTGATCTCGGCCATTGCGCCGATCGCGCACCGACGCCTCCCCGCGGAGGCGGGCATCGAAGTGTCGGGGCACGGTTCGCGCGCCGCCCCGCGCGAGCGCTGAGGGTCGCGCGACCTCAGGCGCGGGCCTGCATGGCCCGCCACACCTGCTCGGGCAGCAGCGGCATCTGCAGCGACCGCGCCGGCCCGGCGAAGCCCGCGCGCGCAAGCGCATCGACGACCGCGTTCACGACAGCCGGCGCCGCGCCGATCGTCCCGAGCTCGCCGACGCCCTTCACGCCCATCGGATTCGTCGTGCACGGCGTCGATTCGTCCATCGTCATCGCAAACGCACCGACGTTTCGGGCGTGTGGCAACGCATAGTCCATGAAGCTCGCGGTGATCGCCTGGCCGGAGTCTGCGTCGTACACGACGCGCTCGCTGAGCGCCTGGCCGATGCCCTGCGTCGCGCCACCTTCGAGCTGTCCGATCACGACCATCGGATTGATCACGCGACCGACGTCGTTCACCGACCAGTACCCATCGAGCTCGATCTCGCCGGTTTCGGGATCGACGTCCACCTCGCACACGTGACAGGCGTTCGGCCAGCTCGGTGCGCCGACCGAGCTCGTCGACGCGAATACGATCTTGGATGCCGGCTGCCTGCCCGCGAGCTCGTAAAGCCCGATGCCGCGGTCCGTGCCCGCGATGGTGAACCGTCCTGCGCCGTATTCGATGTCGCCGACCGCCGCCTCGAGCGCGCGTGACGCGAGCTCGCGCGCATGATCGACCGTGCGTTCCGACGCGACGCGCACGGCCGAGCCCACGACGAAAAGCGAGCGCGAACCCGCGCTGCCGAAACCGGTGCCGCGATCGGTGTCGCCGAAGTGCACGTCGATGTCGTTGGGCGAGACGCCGAACACGTCGACGACGAGTTGCATGAACGTCGTCGCGAGGCTCTGCCCCATCGGCTGCGCGGCGTTGAAGATCTCGATGCGCCCGGCGGCGGTGATCGTCACCTCGACCGTTTCCTCGAACACGTCTGCGCCGGTCCACTCGAGGAACGTCGCCATGCCCTGCCCGCGCAGCCTGCCGCGGCGCCGCGACGCCTCGGCGCGCGTGGCGAACCCCTGCCAGCCGGCGAGTGCGAGGCCCTGGTCCATCACCTTCTCGAACTGCCCGCTGTCGTACGTCTTGGCCATCGGGTTGGTGTACGGCATCTGATCTGGACGGATCATGTTGCGCCGGCGAATCTCCACCCGGTCGATGCCGGTGGCGCGTGCCGCCTCGTCCATCAGGCGCTCGATGATGTAGATCGCCTCGGGGCGGCCGGCGCCTCGGTACGCGCCGGTGGGGAGCGTGTTCGTGAGCACCGCCTCGATGTGCACGTCGATCGTGTCGATATCGTAGATGCTCGTCGACACCCAGGGTCCGACGATCAGCTGGATCACCACGCCCACCGGCGTCGCGTAGGCGCCGACGTTGGCGAGCGATGCGACGCGCAGCGCGAGGATGCGGCCATTCGCGTCGAGCGCCAATTCGGCGTGCGATTCGAGGTCGCGGCCGTGCGCCGCGCCGAGGAATTCCTCGATGCGATCGGCGGTGAAGCGCACCGGCTGTTCGAGTTCGCGTGCGGCATATGCGACGACGATGTCCTCGGGATACAGGCTCGACTTCATGCCGAAGCCGCCGCCGATGTCGCCCACGACGACGCGTACGTCCTTCGGCTGCATGTTCAACATGTCGCACAACTCGTCGCGAAAGCTCGTCGGCGTCTGGCAGCTCGTGCGCACGGTGAGGCGTCCATCGGCTTCGCGCAGCGCGACCGTGGAGCGCGGCTCGATCGCCGAGGGCGCGACGCGCTGGTTGACGAGATCCAGCGCCACGACGTGCGCTGCACGCGCGAACGCCGTTTCGGTGGCCTTCGCATCGCCATGGCGGACTTCGCATGCGACGTTGTCGGCCGTGCCCGGTGCAAGGCGTGGCGCGTCCGGCCGGTTCGCCTGCTGCACGTCGACGACCGCGGCGAGCGGCTCGTAGTCGACTTGAATCGCCTCGGCCGCGTCGCGCGCTTCGAGCGGCGAACGCGCGACGACGGCCGCGACGGCCTCGCCCACATGACGAACGGTGTCCGTGGCCAGCGCATGTCGCGGCGGCGACGCGGTGGGCGAGCCGTCGGCGCGGCGAAAGTCGGTGGAATGGGGAATCGGCTTGATGCCGGCTCGCACGAGGTCGCCGCCGGTGACGATGCGCGCCACACCGGGCATCGCCGATGCGGCCCGCGTGTCGATGCCGCGAATGCGCGCATGCGCATGCGGCGAGCGAACGAACGCGACATGCAACGCGTCCGCCGCATGAACGTTGTCGGTGAAGCGTCCTTCGCCGCGCAGGAGCGCGGCGTCCTCGACGCGCGGAATCGACCGGCCGCTACCGAAGCGGCCCGCGTTGTCGTTAGTATCACGCTTGGTCATGGCGCCGCCTCCGTTTTCCATGCTCATTGCAGGTCGATTGTGCCTCATTGCGCTGATGCTCGCGCCCTTGGCGGCGTACGGCGGCCCGCCGTTCAACACCGACGACCCGGGCATCGTGGAGGCGGGTCACGTCGAGCTGCTGCCGTTTCACTCGAGCACGCGCAGCGCTTCGGGACGCGCCGGCGTTCTTGCCGGGCTAGAAGCGCACTTCGGCGCAACCCGCCGCTTGGAAGTCGACCTGACGGCGCCGCTCGCGTTCGCGAACGTGTCAGGCGAGCGCGCGCACGAGGGCTATGGCGACACGACGCTCGCGTTCAAGTACAAGCTGCAAGACGAGTCGGAAACGACCCCGCTCGTGAGCTTCGTGCCTCGCATCGATTTCGCAACCGGCAGCGTGCACCACGGCCTTGGCAATGGAGGAACGCAAGTGCTGCTTGCGGCTTCCGTCCAGAAGACGTTGGATCCGTTCACGGCGTACATGACCGCGGGCTACGCGGTGAACGATGGCGCGGGCAACCGCAGCTACCCGTTCGCCGGCGTGGTGATCCAGCGCGAGTTCGGCCCGCATTGGACGCTTGGCATCGAGGTGTTCGGGAACGCAGCGACGAGCACGGCGCTGCCGTCGAGCGTCGGGTTCAACGCGGGCGGCTATTACAAGCTCGACGAGCACGGCCAGCTCCTCTTCTCCGCGGGCCGGGGACTGGTGCACGCCGCGAGAACCAATCGCGTCTCGACCTACGTCGGCTACCTGTACGCGTTCTAGGCCGAAGGCACGGGCCCGGCGCGCAGCCGACACGTTCGGCACGCAATACGCGCGTAAGCCGCGCTACCGCACCGCCATGCCTTGTACGTAATCGGCCACCGCGACGATTTCCTGGGGCTTGAGCTCGTGGGCCACCGCCTTCATGACCGCGCCCTCGGGCCGTCCTTCCGTACGCTGGAATACGTCGAGTTGCTTGCGCACGTAGTCCGCGTGCTGGCCGGCGAGGCGCGGGAACCCGTCGGGGCCCTGTGCGTTCTCGCCGTGGCAGGTCGTGCAGGCAGGAACGTGCTCGTCGGGCACGCCCCGCTCGAAGATCGACTTGCCGGCTCCCGCCCGCGGCCCGCTTCCGGCGGGATTCGCCGTGGGCGCCGAGTCCTGAAAATACACGGCGATGCTATCGATCTGCGCATCGGTCAACTTGCGGCTCAAGCCCCACATGTATTCGAAGCCCGATGGATCGCGCCGCTGATGCGCGCGAAACGACTTGAGCTGCATCGCGATGTACGGCGCCGGCTGGCCGGCGAGCCGCGGGAAATTGGGCGAGATGGAGTTGCCATCGACGCCGTGGCAGTTCGAGCACACCTGCATTGCGAGCGTCCTGCCCGCGACGTCCGGATTGCCGACGTCGCGGGAGCGCTCGATGTTCGCGCAGCCTGCGAGTGCGAGCGCCGCGGCGAGGGCGATCGCCGTGTCGCGACGGCGTGCGATCACCCATAGGCTGTCCGCGCGCGGGGTCGTGTCGTGATGAGCGTTCATGGGTTCCTCGCCGAGTGGGGTCAGTACGCGGCCCACACGTACAAGAAGAGCGTGTTGTTGTCGCGCGCGTTGCGGCCGAAGCCGTCGTAGTTCGACGACGCGCCGTTGAAGTGGTCGTAGAGCCAGTATTGCGCGCCCACGCGCACCCACTGCACCGGCAGCCAGAAGAGCTCGGCGATGAAGCCGTCGGTGCGCGGGTTCCCCGCGAGGTTGCCGGTCACGGGCGAGCCGAGCGGTGTGCCGGAATCGTCGACGCCTCCGCCGTAGAGGGCGAGGTCGGTCGAGCCGCCGATGCGGAAATACGTGAGGCTCGCGCCGTAATGCGCATCGTAGACGTAGCTGCCCTTGACCTTGACCTGATACGTGGTGTCTCTCGAATTCGTCACCGAGCCCTCGTCGACGAGCGACGAGGCCCACGTCGTTTTCTCGTGGATGTAGCTCGCCGTTACCGTGACCGCGTGCGGGTCGAGGATGTACTGATATTGCGCGTCGACGCCGATGTCCCGATAGTGGCTGGTCGGCCCGGTCGGCTCGCCGTTGTCGGGATAAACGCGGGCGTCGAGTCCGAACACGCCCGCCATGAAGCTGTGCGCTCCGACGTCATGCGACAGCGCGACGCGCCAATACGGATTGGCGCCCTTGAGCTTCGTTTGATCGTCGTTGCCGGTGCCCTGGCTCATGAAGGAAAAGAAGCCGTTCGCCGTGCGATAGAGCGACAGCTCCGCGTACAGCTTCTTGTTCCAGAACACGTAAGCGCCGGCGCCTGCCGCCTGCTGCGCAAGCGCGCCGGCGAGCAGCGGGCCGTCGCTCGAGGGCGCGACCTGGAACGAGCTCTGCACATACGGGTATGCCCATGCCGGCGTGCTGTTCCAAACGTCCTGAACGCTCGGATTGTTGTTCACCGTCACGCCATAGATCAAGTCGCGGTGCGCGTCGATCAGTCGGTCCGCGTAGCGAAAATCCATGTTGTCCGAGCTCGTATGGCCGACGAACTCGCCCTGGTCGTTCTGCTGGGCGTAGTTGTCGTAGGTCACCTGCGCGAACACGCCGATGTTGTCGGTAACCTTGCCGGCGACGAACACGCTGCCGCCTTGGAACGTCATGGCGCCGTTCTTCGGGAAGTTGGACGCGTCCTCGCCCGCGACGTGCTCGGTACGCGTATACCCGCCGACGACCATCGCGGAGAGCGGAACGGCGCGCGATCCCAGCGTGTACCCGGTGAGCTTGAAGAGCCTTCCGTAGGCAGTCAACTCGGGAAATTGGCCGCCTGCGTGGCAAGCGACGCAGTTCTGGCCCGTCTGCCGGTTGAAGGCCGGTACGGCCGACGCCGGCGCCGCCACGATGAGCAGCGCCAGCGTGCCGAGCGCCGCCCAACCGAGCTTCGAACACGCGCTCCAGTGACCGATGCGCGAAGCGGGTGCTGTTCGTTCCGTTGTTCGTGACATCGCTTCCCTCCGCCGATGCGTTGAAGGGGGTGACCGCAAGCGGTCGCCGGGTTCATGTCGTCGCGACGAGTGGGACGGCATGTGAAGTCACGCTACGCGCAACTTTCTGGAAAAACCCTGACGAGCATCAACGCGGAACGTCGCCGCGGCAGCGAGTGACGCGAATGGCGGTCGTTCGTCAGCGCGGCGTCAGCTTCCTGTCCGGAAATCGACAGGATGCGCGTCCGCTACATGCGCATTCTCTCGTACGTCAGCGTTGCCGGGACCCTTTCGTCAGCATCGTGCAAGCATTCGGGCGCGCACGTTGCGGTAATGCAAGCGGCACGCGACGGTTGTCGAAACGCCCGCATCATCGCGACGCTTGCCGTTGTCCCGGCTGTCGACGCATGGCAACGTAAGCGCGTTGGAACTCGCGAGAGGGACCATCATGAACGCCGTCGCGCCCGCCGCCCTTCCCCTCATCGAACGCCCGGCGTCGTATCGCTGGCTGCAACTGTTCCTCGGCATCGTCTGCATGGCGATGATCGCGAACCTGCAATACGGGTGGACGCTGTTCGTCAATCCGATCGACGCGAAATTCCACTGGGGGCGCGCCGCGATCCAGGTTGCGTTCTCGATCTTCGTGCTGTGCGAGACGTGGCTCGTGCCGATCGAGGGCTGGCTCGTCGATCGTTTCGGACCCCGCCCGATCGTGATCGTCGGCGGCCTTCTGTGCGGCATCGCGTGGGTGATGAATGCGTTCGCATCGAGTCTCGCCGCGCTTTACGTTGCGGCTGCCATCGGGGGCGTCGGTGCGGGTGCCGTCTACGGCACCTGCGTCGGCAACGCGCTCAAGTGGTTTTCCGATCGGCGAGGACTCGCCGCAGGCCTGACGGCCGCCGGGTTCGGCGCCGGTTCGGCGCTCACGATCATTCCCATCCAGGCGATCATCAAGTCGAGCGGCTATGAGACGGCGTTCCTGTATTTCGGCATCGCGCAGGGGATCATCGTCATGCTCGTCGCGTTGGGCCTGACCGATCCGCGCCGGACGGTGAGCCAGGCACTCGCGAAGAAGGCGGCCGCACCCGCTCGCTCGCCGGAGATCCTGCAGACGACGCGCAACTACCGTCCGCTCGAAATGATCCGCGAGCCGGTGTTCTGGGTGATGTACGTGATGTTCGTGCTCGTGGGCGCGGGCGGCCTGATGGCCACCGCGCAGCTCGCCCCGATCGCCAAGGACTTCAAGATCGCCGACACGACCGTCAACATCCTTGGACTGGCGCTGCCCGCGCTCACGTTCGCGCTCGCGCTCGATCGCGTGCTGAACGGGTTCACGCGGCCGTTCTTCGGGTGGGTCTCCGACAACATCGGCCGTGAGCGCACGATGCTGATCGCGTTCGGGCTCGAGGCGATCGGCATTCTCGCGCTTTGGCAGCTCGGCCGCGATCCCGTGCTGTTCGTGGTGCTGACCGGCGTCGTCTTCTTCGCGTGGGGCGAAATCTACAGCCTGTTTCCGTCGACGTGCACCGACACGTTCGGCACGCAGCACGCGACCGCAAACGCCGGCACGCTCTACACGGCGAAGGGCACGGCGTCGCTGCTCGTGCCGCTCGCCAATGTGTTGACGGTCGCCACCGGCGGCTGGCACGCGGTGTTCATCATTGCAGCGATCATGAATGCGGTCGCGGCGCTGACGGCGTGGTTCGTTCTGCGGCCGATGCGGCGCGCGCGGCTGCTCGGCGCGCAACAGGACGTCGTGCCGGTCGCCGGCTCGGCGACGTAAAGCCGCGGCGATGATCCTGGCACGGAGAGTTCGTACGGTCTCTCGCTTGCCGTACAGGAAAGGAATGGCGGAGAGATAGGGATTCGAACCCTAGATACGGTTCCCCGTATACTTGATTTCGAGTCAAGCGCCTTCGACCACTCGGCCATCTCTCCGCGCGCGTCGAATTATATCGTGCGCCCGCGCCGCCGCCTCGCGCGTTGTTGCCACGCTCGCGCGCCGTATTCCAGCCTCGTGTCGTTCGGTCGAACTTGTACGCGTGCCGAATCGGCCTCACGCGCGTAGGAAAGCACCTACGGCATCTTCGCCTCTCTCACCGATATCACAATCAGTCGCGAAGCGACGCGCGGCGCGCATCGTTCGTGCTTTGCTATCGGTCTCCGAACAAAACCCGCCTGTCGATGCCTCGACCGCCGCTGCGTCATGCGTTCGCCGGCTGGCTCGCGGCGCTCGCGACGCTTTTGCTGTCCGCCTGCGCCACGATCCCGCCCGGCACCGGTTATCCGAAAATTCCCTCGACTGCGCTCGCGCATCCGGAAGAGACCGCGCTCGGCAAAGTGGTCGCGGCGCGCTCGAAAAGTCATGGCGGACTGTCCGGCTTTCGCCTCTTCGCGAGCGGCAGCGATGCCTTCACGCTGCGCGTGCAACTCGCGAACCGCGCGGAGCGCACGCTCGACATCCAGTACTTCATCTTCAAGGACGACGACACGGGCCAGCTCCTGATGAGCTCGATCCTGCATGCCGCGAGCCGAGGCGTGCGCGTGCGCATGCTGATCGACGACACCGAGGCGCGCGGGCAGGACGATCGCGTCGCGCTGCTCGCCGCAAACCCGAACGTCGAGGTGCGGCTCTACAACCCGTTCTATTACCGCGGCCCGATCGCCTTCATCCGCTACGCCGAATTCGCGCTCACGATGAGCCGGCTCGACTACCGGATGCACAACAAGCTCTTCGTCGCCGACAACGCGATGGCGATCGTCGGTGGCCGCAACGTCGGCGACGAATACTTCGATGTCGGCAACGCGCCGCAATTCGGCGACTACGACGTGCTCGCGACGGGACCGATCGTGCGCGACCTGTCGAAGAGCTTCGACACGTACTGGAACGACCGCTTGTCGATTCCCGTGCGCGCATTGGTCGGAAACAGGCCCACGGCGGACAAGTTCGCGGCGCTGAAGCAGGACCTGTCCGAGCACAAGGAAGAGATGCACCAGAGCCAGGAGGAGCGCTCCATTCGCAGCGGCAATCCGCTCGCGTCGATCCTGGACAAGGACACCGGCATCGTGTGGGCGAAGGCCGAGGTGCTCGCCGACAGCCCCGACAAGGCGAGCGTCGAAGGCGGGGACGAAATCGGCGCGCTGTTCCGGCGGCGGCTGCTCACCGCCGCCCGCGACGTGAAGAAGGAACTGCTGATCGTGTCGCCGTATTTCGTGCCGGGCGCGAAGGGCGAGCAGCTGCTGCTCGATCTCGCCAAGCGCGGCGTGACCGTGCGCGTGCTCACGAACTCGCTGCTGTCGACCGACGTGCCCGCGGTCCACGCCGGCTATCGCGGCTACCGTGTGCCGCTGCTCGCCGGCGGCGTGCAAATCTACGAAGTGAAGCCGTTGCCGGGCAAACCGCAACCGAAGAACGGCCTTCTCAAGTCGCCAAGCTCGGGGGAATTCTCACTGCATGCGAAGGCGTGGGTGTTCGATCGCACGCGCACGTTCATCGGGTCGGCCAATTTCGATCGCCGATCGCTGCATCTCAACACCGAGATCGGGTTGATGATCGACAGCCCGGAGATCGCGCAACAAGTGGTGACGCGCTTCAACACGATTGCCATTCCGGCGAACAGCTTCGTGCTCGCACTCGAGGGCGATGGCACCGATCGCCACCTCGTGTGGAAGAGCGTGAAGGACGGCAAGCCGATCGTGTATGAAACCGAGCCCGGCGACGACCGGCTGCGCGAGTTCCTCGTCGACCTGTACGGTCTGCTGCCGATCGAGGACCAGCTATAGGGGTCAGAGCAAAAAGTGGCGTTCGGGGTCGGAGCAGCTCGAGTTGCTCCGACGCCAAACG
Organism: Burkholderiales bacterium; assembly: GCA_025927765.1. GTDB lineage: Bacteria > Pseudomonadota > Gammaproteobacteria > Burkholderiales > Casimicrobiaceae > VBCG01. Next base: position 2,290 of record JAICKU010000058.1, on the reverse strand, counting down.
CCACTTTTTGCTCTGACCCCGAAGTTGCTATTTCTTCGGCGGCGAATGCGCGTTGGAGGCCTTTTCGGGCTGCGCCGACAGGCCCTTGCCGCCACCCGAATCGCCGGCTTCGTGCGCCGCGCCGGTCGCCCCGTTCGTGGACTTGCCCTTCGCTGCCATGTTCGACTTGTAGTTGGCCACGGCCTTGTCCTCGGCCTTCTCGAGCAGATCCTTCGCGTGCTTCGCCGCGGCCTCGTCCTTCGCCGCCTTTTCCGCCTTCTGCGCGTCGGTCAGCGGTGGCGCCGGCGGCAGCTTTGCGATGGCGACGCCGAAGGCGCCGACGACGATGCCCGCTCCGATCAATGCCCGAATCGTGGTGTTCATCGCTTCTCCGTGTTCGCGAGTCATGCCGGACGCGGTGCAGGCACCGGCGGCGCATCGTCGGGCGCCGTCGGGATCTTGCCCGCCTTGACGTCCTCGTACCAGTAAAGGTGGTGCTCCTTCGCCCACGTCTCGTCGACGTAGCCGTCGCTCATCGCGCGGTACGCCCCGGCCATGCCGAGCGTGCCCATGTAGATGTGGGCGAGCGCCCCGAGCATGAACAGCGTGGCCACGCTCAAGTGCACGATGTTCGTGACCTGCATCGTGTTGCGCGTCTGGTTGAAGTTCGGGAAATCGAGGATCAACCCGCTGATGGAGACGATCAGCCCGAGGACCAGCAGGCCGCCCCAGAACCACAGCTTCTCGCCGGCGTTGAACTTGCCCGACGGCACGTCGCGCTTGGAGATCAGGCCGCCGAAATGGCGAATCCAGTTCCAGTCGTAGCGCCGCCAGACGTTGTCGCGCACGAACGTGAAGAACAGCAGCACGATGCACAGCAGGAACAGCGGGCCGATGAAGTTGTGCAGGCTCTTGCCGAAGATCGTCAGCCACGAGAACAGCGTGTAGCCGATCAGCGGCAGCAGGATGTTCTTGCCGAACGTCATGATGAGCCCGGTGATCGCGAGCGCGACGAATGTCCAGGCCGTCGTCCAGTGGATCGCCATCTGCCAGTTGGTGAACCGCCGGATCTTGCGTCCCGTCGGCGGCTCATGCAGCCGCATCGTCCCCTTCCACAGCCAGAACGCGGCGATCAGCAGCACCATGATGACGAGCGCCCAGCCGGCGTACACCGACACCATCGAGTTGCGCAGCGTGCGCCACGTCTGGCCACCCGGCTGGATCAACACGTCCGTCTCGCGCCCCCGCACCTGCGTGGTTTGCGGCGTGCCGGCGCGCACCTCGCTCCACACCGGCTGGTTGTTGAGCGGCTGCACCTGTTGCTGTTGCTGCTGCTTCGTCGCGTAGCCCGCGTCGACCTTGTTGGTGGCCGGCGAGACCTGGCCCTGCGCGTGCGCCGCGGCGCCCGCGAAGAGCAGCATCAGAAGGACGAGTCCGAACGCGAGCCAGGCGCTTCGCGAAAGCGCGTGGCCCGCACGTGCGATTTGCGCGGCCATCGTCGTCTCCGTTTTCAGTCGCGCAGGCGCACGTATTCGTTCTGCGCCTGCGTCCGCTGGTCGACGGCGTTCTCCCATTGCGCCTTGTTGCCGTTGTATGGTGCGCTCGCGTACGGCGGCGTGTCGGGCTTGCCCTGGTACTTGCCCTGCTTGTAGTTGATCACCTGCGGGCGCTCGCCGCAGCCTGCGAGCGCGAACGCGAGCGCCGCGGTGCCGAGCACGAGCAGCGTACGAACGCTCGTCATGATTTCGCTCCTCCGGTGACGGCCGACGGCGGCGTGCTCGTCGGCGCGGGCGGTGCCGGCACGGCGGTGTTGCTGCCGGCCTCGGGAACCTTGTACGCGGTCGCCCAGCCCCACACTTCGCCGCCCTTGCCGCGATGCGTGACGCGATCGCGATAGATGTTCGCGATCACCTCGCCGTCGCCGCCGAGCAGCGCCTTGGTCGAGCACATCTCCGCGCACACCGGCAGCTTGCCTTCGGCCAGGCGGTTGCGGCCGTACTTCTCGAATTCGGCCTTCGAGCCGTCGGGCTCGGGGCCGCCCGAGCAGAACGTGCACTTGTCCATCTTGCCGCGCACGCCGAACGCGCCGGCCTGCGGGAACTGCGGCGCGCCGAACGGGCACGCGTAGAAGCAGTAGCCGCAGCCGATGCACAGGTCCTTGTCGTGCAGGACGACGCCTTCCTCGTTCTTGTAGAAGCAGTCGACGGGGCACACCGCCATGCACGGCGCATCCGAGCAGTGCATGCAGGCCACCGAGATCGACCGCTCGCCGGGCACGCCGTCGTTCAGCGTCACCACGCGACGCCGGTTC
>JAICKU010000017.1 GCA_025927765.1 Burkholderiales bacterium | reverse complement strand
GGACTTCACGCCGGTCGCGATGCTGGCGCTCGACGAGTTCGTGCTGTGGGTGAACTCCGACGAGCCGTACAAGACGCCGACCGAGTACATCGACGCCGTGAAGGCGAAGCCCAACACGTTCAAGATGGGCGGCACCGGGTCGAAGCAGGAAGACCAGATCATCACCGCCGAAATCGAGCAGGCGACCGGCGCCAAGTTCATCTACATCCCGCTGAAGGGCGGCGGCGACGTGGCGGTGCAACTGGTCGGCAACCACATCAATTCGAGCGTCAACAACCCGATCGAGGCGGTGGCGCAATGGCGGGCGGGATCGCTGCGGCCGCTGTGCGTGTTCGACTCGAAGCGCATGGACTACCCGGCGAAGGTGACGTCGACGATGTCGTGGCACGACATCCCGACGTGCAAGGAATCGGGTCTCGACGTCGAGTACCTGATGCTGCGCGGCATCTTCATGCCCGGTGGCGTGACGCAGGACCAGGTCAACTTCTACATCGACCTCCTGAAGAAGGTGCGCGAGACGCCCGACTGGAAGCAGTTCACCGAGCAGGCGGCCTTCAACCAGTCGTTCATGACCGGTCCGGACTTCGTGAAATGGCTGACGGATGCCGAGGCCAAGCACAAGTCGCTGATGGAGAAGGCGGGGTTCCTCGCGAAGAAGTAAGCGGGACGACGGACGGGCAGCAACGTGACGGCCGCCGCGACAGGCGGCCGTCCTGCAAGACGTGCGCATGAAGCGCGAACCGGCAACGGGAGATTTCAACGTGGATGAAGCAGGCGGTAACGGCAACGACGGCCGGAGCGTCGTCTCGACGCGAACCATGGAAGCGATCGTCGCCGCGCTGTTGTTCGCGTTCGGCGCCACGTTCGTCTACCAGAGCGTCGAGCTCGGCTTCCGCTGGGCGAGCGACGGACCGCAGTCCGGCTTCTTCCCGTTCTACGTGGCGCTCATCATCTGCGGATCGAGCCTCACGGTGTTCGTCAACGCCTTGCGCGGCAAGGCCGGGCGCCGCGACGAATCGTTCGTCGAGCGGGGCCAGCTGTGGAAGGTGATGCAGGTGCTGATCCCGGCGGCGATCTTCGTCCTCGGCGTGCAGCTCATCGGCATCTACGTTTCGTCGGCGATCTACATCGCGCTCTTCATGCGCTTCCTCGGCAAGTACTCGTGGGTGAAGAGCGTGCTGATCGCCGCGATCATTTGCGTCACCCTGTTCTTCATGTTCGAGATCTGGTTCCAGGTGCCGCTCTACAAGGGCACGTGGGATCTCACGTCGTGGACGGGCTATTGAGCGCTCGCTCGGCGGAGTAGTCAAACCAGCAGGGGGACTCGTGCAAGACCTCGCGTATCTCTTCCACGGCTTCGCCGTCGTGCTGACGCCGTTCAACTTCGGGCTGATGCTGCTCGGCATCGTGCTCGGCGTCATCATCGGCGTGCTGCCGGGGCTTGGCGCGGCGAACGGCATCGCGATCCTGCTCCCGCTCACGTTCACGATGCCGCCGACGTCGGCGATCATCATGCTGTCGTGCATCTACTGGGGGGCGTTGTTCGGCGGCGCGATCGCGTCGATCCTGTTCAACATCCCCGGCGAGCCATGGTCGGTGGCGACCACCTTCGATGGCTATCCGCTCGCGCAGAAGGGACGCGCGGGCGAGGCGCTGACCACCTCCTTCACGTCCTCGTTCGTCGGCGCGTTCTTCGCCGTGGTGATGATCACGTTCCTCGCGCCGATCATCGCGCGCTTCGCACTGCGCTTCGGCCCGGCCGAATACTTCTCCGTGTACCTGCTCACGTTCTGCAGCTTCGTCGGCATGGGCAAGGGGTCGCCCGCGAAGATCCTCGCGTCGATGATGATCGGCTTCGCGCTGTCGACCGTCGGCATCGACATCGTGACCGGCCAGTTGCGCATGACGTTCGGCCTGACGAGCCTGCTGAAGGGCTTCGACTTCCTGATCGCGGTCATCGGCCTCTTCGGCATCGGCGAGATCCTGCTGTCGATGGAGGAAGGGCTCAAGTTCTCGGGCGCGACGGCGAGGATCAACCCGAAGGTCGTCTGGGAGACGTGGAAGAAGCTGCCGCGCTACTCGTTCACGTTCATGCGGAGCGTCATCATCGGCATCTGGATGGGCGTCACGCCCGGCGGCGCGACGCCCGCGTCGTTCATGAGCTACGGCGCGGCGAAGAAGTTCTCCAAGGAGGGCGACAAGTTCGGCACCGGCGTCATCGAAGGGCTGGTGGCGCCGGAAACCGCGGCGCACGCCGCCGGCACGAGCGCGCTTTTGCCGATGATCACGCTCGGCATCCCGGGCTCGCCGACGGCCGCGGTGTTGCTCGGCGGCCTGCTGATCTGGGGCCTGCAGCCGGGCCCGCTGCTGTTCCAGGAGAAGCCCGACTTCGTGTGGGGCCTGATCGCGAGCATGTACCTCGGCAACGTGGTGGGGCTCGCGGTCGTGCTGTCGCTGGTGCCGGCGTTCGCGGCGATCCTGCGCATTCCGTTCGCGATCATCGCGCCGGTGATCGTGGTGATCTGCGCGATCGGCGCGTACACCGTCAACAACTCGATGCACGACATCTGGTTCATGCTGGGCTTCGGCGTGGTCGGCTACGTCTTCAAGAAGCTCAACTACCCGATGGCGCCGCTCGTGCTGGCGCTCGTGCTCGGCAACGCAGCCGAGAGCTCGTTCCGACAGGCGATGCTGTCGTCGCAGGGCAGCCTCGGCATTCTGTTCTCGAACGGCCTCGTGGGCGGCATCACCGCGCTCGCGCTGGTCATGCTGTTCTGGCCGCTGATCTCGACCGGCCTGCGCACCATGCGTCCGGCGCGCGCGAACAAGCTCGCGGAACAGCAGCCGGTGGATTGAAACCCGACTTCGGGGCCCGACTTCGGGGTCAGAGCGACAAGTCGAAGACTTGTCGCTCTGACCCCGAAGTCCCAAAGTCGCTTATCCCTTATCCGGGTTTCGCGCGAAGCGCTGCCGCAGCACGTTTTTCTGCACCTTCCCCATCGCGTTGCGCGGCAGCTCGTCGATCGCGTACACGTGCTTCGGCACCTTGAACGATGCGATGTCGCCGCGCAACGCCGCAATCACCTGCGCTTCGTCGACGGTGGCGCCGGGCTTCGGCACGACGGCGGCCGTCACCGCTTCGCCGAAATCGGGATCGGGCACGCCGATCACCGCCGATTCAGCGACGCCGGGAAGCGCGTCGATCCGTTCCTCGATCTCCTTCGGATAGACATTGAGGCCGCCGCTGATGATCAGGTCCTTCGCGCGTCCGACGAGGCGCAGGTAACCTTCCGCAGGACCGTCCGGCACCCATTCGCCGACGTCGCCGGTGCGAAACCAGCCGTCGGCGGTGAACTCCTCGCGCGTCTTGTCGGGTAGCCGCCAGTAGCCGGCGAACACGTTCGGGCCGCGCACCTGCACACTGCCGATCGTTCCCGGCGAGCACTCATCGCCGGCGTCGTCGACCACGCGCACGTTCACGCCGGGCAACGGACGGCCGACGGTGCCTGGCGCGCGCACGCCCTCGATCGGATTCGACGTGATCATGCCGGTCTCGGTCATGCCGTAGCGTTCGAGGATCGTATGCCCGGTGCGCTCGCGAAACGCCGCGAACGTCTCCGGCAGCAGCGGCGCGGAGCCCGACACGAACAGGCGCACGTGCCTCGAGGCGTCGCGCGTCAGCGACGGCTGCGCGAGGAGCCGCGTGTAGAACGTCGGCACGCCCATCATGACCGTCGCCTGCGGCAGCAGGTCGACGATCTCCTCCGCGTCGAAGCGCGGCAGCCACAGCATGCGTGCCCCCGACAGCAGCGCGCAGTGCACGGCGACGAATAGCCCGTGCACGTGATAGATGGGGAGCGCGTGCAGCAGCACGTCCCTGCGCGTGAACGCCCACGCCTCGACCAGCGCGAGCGCATTCGACGCGAGGTTGCGATGCGTGAGCGACGCACCCTTCGAACGGCCGGTCGTGCCCGACGTGTAGAGGATTGCGGCAAGATCGTCCGGCTTCGAGTCCACGGTGACGAACGTGGTCGATTCGTCGCGCGCGCGGTCCCACAGCTCGCCGCCGCGGCCGTCGACGGTGAGCACGAGCGCGCCGTTGCCGATCGTCTCGATCATGCCGACGCTCCCGGGGCGGCACACGATCACGCGCGGCTCGGCGTCGCGGAAGAAATACTCGAGCTCGCGCTTCTGATACGCCGTGTTGAGCGGCAGGTAGACGAGTCCGGCGCGCAGGCACGCGAGGTAGAGGGCGAGCACCTGCCAATGCTTGTCCGTTTGCACGGCGACGCGATCGCCCGGCACGCAGCCCGCGCGCACGAGTGCGTTCGCGATGCGCGCGGACGCCTGCGCAAGCTCGTCATAATGCACGACACCTTCGTTTGGAATGAGCAGGCACGGCTGCTCGGTGCCGGACGGGAAATGGGATTCGATCAGCGCATGGAGATTGGCATTCATCGCGTCGGTTTCGCGGCCTTGTTGCGCGCTTCGCATGGGCGCGCGCGGATCGCGTCGATTATTTCATACCGATGACCACGCCCTTCGACGCGCGCACGGACCTCGCATCGGGCCTGCAGCGGCTCGACGCACGTGCACGGATCGGGCGTGTCGCCGACGCGGGAAGCGTGACCTTCCGCGCGAGCGCCGGCGCGAGTCGGCATCTTGCGCGCTTCGGCATTGCCCCGCACGACGACGACGGCATCGTCACGGCCGCGGCGACGCTGCATGGCGCCCCGGTGCTGATCGCCGCGCAGGACGAGCGTTATCTTGCGGGCAGCGTCGGCGAGCGGCACGGCAAGGCGCTTGCGGCGATGTTCGCCGATGCAATGCGGGAACAGCCGGGCGGCATCGTGTTGCTGCTCGCGTCCGGCGGCGTGCGCCTGCACGAGGCGAACGCCGCCGAGTTGGCACTTGCGCGCGCGCTGTCCGCGCTCCTCGACGCGCGCATCGCGGGCATCCCGGTCGTGGCGCTTTGCGTCGGCAGCGTGTTCGGCGGCACGTCGGTGCTCGCGTGCGCCGCGGATCGTCTCGCGATGCTGCCCGGCAGTCGGCTCGGGCTGTCGGGGCCGAAGGTGCTGGAGTCGGTGCACGGCGCGTGGGAGCTCGACGCGAGCGACGCGCGCGACGTCGACACCGTGTACGGCGCGAAGGCGCGGCACGGCGCCGGCGCGGTCGAGCTCGTGGCCGACACCACCGAAGTGCTCCGTGCGTGGGTCGCGCGTGCGCTGCAGGAACGCGACGACTTCGAAGCGTCGGTGCGCGCAGCGCACGCGCGGCTCGCGCGTCGCATCGCCCACGACGTCGTGCATCCGTACGCCGCGGGCGCGCTCGCGTGCTTCGACGGCGCCGTGCCCGCCGACGCTGCGCACCTCCTGTGGCGTGCAGCGCGTTGCTGGCTCACGGCACCGTTCACCGATCGCAGCGTGGCGCCGGCCGACGTGCACGCGCTCGACGCAGCGCTGTTGGCGCACCTCGCTTCGCGCGAGAACGTCGCCCTGCCGCTCGTGCTCGTCGAGGATTCGCCGGGGCACGCGGTGTCGCGGGCCGCCGAGATGAAGCTCGTCTCGCAGTTCCTCGCGCATCACGCCGCGGTACTCGCGCTGCTTCGCGCACAGGGACGCCGTCTCGTGGGCCTGCTCGCCGGCGCCGGCCACAGCGCGGCGTTCTTCTCGAATGCGCTGCAGGCCGACGCGCTTTACGCGCTGCCGCCCGCGCGCGTCGTCGCGATGGAGCCCGCCGCGGTCGCGCGCGTCACCGGCATCGCGGCGTCGTCATTGATCGAGGACGATCCGCTGCTCGGCCAGCCGGTGCGGCATTTCGCTGCGCAAGGCGGCGTGACGGCGATCGTCGATCCCCCGACCCTCGAAGCTTTGGACATTCGATGAATTCCCGACGCGCGATGATCGGTCTTCGCCTGCTGCTCGGCATCCTCGCGTTGGCGAGCCATGCCGGCTCGGCGCTCGCCGCCACGCCCGACCTTGCACGCGAACGCCGTTGGGCGGACGAGATCGTCCCGCAGTTGTTCGCCGGCGAAGCGGTGTGGCTCGCGACGATGCATCAACCGAAGGTGCTCGCGCTGTACACGGCGCCGGCCACGCCTACGCAACGCGCGATCGTCGTCGTGCACGGCCTCGGCGTTCATCCCGACTGGAACCTGATCGGCGTGCTGCGCTCCGACCTGGCCGACGTGGGTTTCGCCACGCTGTCCGTGCAGATGCCGGTGCTCGCCGCCGACGCGCCGCGCGACGAGTATGCGTTGCTCTTCCCCGATGCGTTCGAGCGCCTAGATGCCGCCATGCAGTGGCTGCGTGCACATGGCTACACGCACATCGGCGTCGTTTCGCACAGCCTCGGGGCGGCGATGACGAATGCGTGGCTCGCGAAATCGCATCCGGCGATCGGCGCCTGGGTGCCGATCGGAATGACCGTCGACTTCGCGGCGTCGCCACGCGTGCCCGTCGCGGACGTCGTCGCCGAGCGCGATTTCCCCGAGGCGCTCGCGAGCCAGTTTTAGGCCGGGCGAGTCAGTTGGAACTTCGGGGTCAGAGCCGTAAGTCGGAGACTTACGGCTCTGACCCCGAAGTAAACTAATCGCGGTCGTCGGGCGGCTCGCCCGACGTCGCGCGCGCGAGGCGATCGGCGATCGCGTTCCACTCCGCGTCGTCGCGCACGCGCTCGATCAGGATCGAATCGGCCTTCGCCGCATCGAGCGCGCGCAGGTTCGCGTAGAGCGCATGCGCGTAGGCCGCGGCATCGTCGGGTGCTTCGATCCACACGCCATCGAACCCTTGCGGAGGCCGCGTACGCCATGCGAGCACGGCGACGCGTTCGTCGCGATCGTCGAGTTGCGCGAGTTGCGCCACCAGCGCGTCGCTGGCGACGAGCGATGCCGGCGTGCGCGGTGCGTAATGCGACGCCAGCGAGCCCGACGCGCGCGGCGCATCGGTTTCGCGTGCGCCCACGGAGCGGCCGAGCACGGCGGCGAGCGCGTCGCCACCGATGGCGCCGGGACGCAGCAACATCGGCGAGGGCGTCGTGAACGCGACGATCGTGCTTTCGATGCCCACGTCGGATGCGCCGGCATCGAGCACGAGATCGACGCCGTCGCCGAGGTCGTCGACGACGTGCCCGGCCGTCGTGGCCGACACGTGGCCGAAGCGGTTCGCCGACGGCGCGGCAATGCCGCCGCGAAACGCCGCGAGCAGCGCGCGCGCCACGGGGTGCGACGGTGCGCGCAGCCCCACGCTCGACTGGCCGCCGGTCACCACGTCGCTCACGTCGTGCGCGCGCGGCAGGATCAGCGTGAGCGGGCCCGGCCAGAAGGCGCGCGCGAGCTTGCGCGCGTCGTCGGGCATGTCGGACACCCAGCGCTCGGCTTCGGCGAGATCGAGGACGTGCACGATGACCGGATGGTCCGCGGGCCGGCCCTTCGCCGCGAAGATGTGGCGCACCGCGTCGTCGTTGCGAGCATCGGCACCGAGTCCGTAGACGGTTTCGGTGGGAAACGCGACGAGCTTCCCCTCCCGCAACAATTCGGCCGCCAGCGCAATCGCGCGCGCATCGGCGCGCTCGACGATCATCGGCCGCCCTTCGTCGATTGCGGCGGCGCGCACCGGGCGCGCGCGGCGCGCTCGCAGGGGCCTCTGCTAGAATTCAGTGCCGAAAAACAAGCGAGGCTACGAGGCAATGAGCGAATTCCTGTTCACGTCGGAATCGGTTTCGGAAGGTCACCCGGACAAGGTCGCGGACCAGATTTCCGACGCGGTCCTCGACGAGATTCTAAGGCAGGATCCGACGGGGCGCGTGGCCGCCGAGACCCTCGTCTCGACGGGCCTCGTCGTCATGGCCGGCGAGATCACCACGAGCGCGAGCGTCGACTACGCGAAGGCCGCGCGCGACACCATCCGCCGCATCGGCTACAACGATCCCGCGCTGCGCTTCGACGCCGACGGCTGTGCGGTCATGGTCTGCTATGGCAGGCAGTCGCCGAACATCGCGCAGGGCGTCGATCGCGCGTCGGACGATTACCTGAACCAGGGCGCCGGCGACCAGGGCCTGATGTTCGGCTACGCCTGCAACGAAACGCCCACGTTGATGCCGTTCCCGATCTACTACGCGCACCGCCTCGTGCAGCGGCAAAGCGAAGTGCGGCGCGACGGGCGGCTGGCGTGGCTGCGTCCCGACGCGAAGTCGCAGGTCACCGTGCGCTACGTCGACGGCAAGCCGAAGAGCGTCGACACCGTGGTGTTGTCGACGCAGCACCACCCGAGCATGAACGATCGCCAGAAGGAACTCGCGGAAGCGGTCGTCGAGGAGATCGTGAAGCCCGTGTTTCCGAAGGAAATGCTCGCCGGGACGCGCTATCTCGTCAATCCGACCGGCTGCTTCGAGATCGGCGGTCCGCACGGCGATGCCGGTGTCACCGGCCGCAAGATCATCGTCGACACGTACGGCGGCGCCGCGCCGCACGGCGGCGGCGCGTTCTCCGGCAAGGATCCGTCGAAAGTCGACCGCTCCGCCGCCTACGCGGCGCGCTACGTGGCGAAGAACGTCGTCGCAGCCGGCCTCGCGCGGCAGTGCCAGGTGCAGCTGTCGTACGCGATCGGCGTCGCGAAGCCCATCAATGTGACCGTCTACACCGAAGGCACGGGCGTGATCCCCGACGCGCGGATCGCCGAACTCGTGCAGGCGCATTTCGACCTGCGGCCCAAGGGGATCATCCGGATGCTCGACCTCCTGCGGCCGATCTATCGCAAGACCGCCGCCTACGGACACTTCGGCCGCGACGAACCCGAGTTCACCTGGGAAGCCACCGACAAGGCGGAAGCGCTGCGCGACGCCGCGAACATCCGCGAGCCGGCGCTCGCGCACTGAGCTGCCCCTCACCGCCGCGGGCGACAGCGAGGCGGGGTAAGGGAAAGCCATGAAACTCTTCGATCCGATCGCGATTCGCGACCTCGCGCTCGCGAATCGCATCGTCGTCTCGCCGATGTGCCAGTACTCGGCGGTCGACGGCTGCGCCACCGACTGGCACCTGGTGCATTGGGCGCAGATGATGATGTCGGGCGCCGCGATGTTCACGATCGAGGCGACCGCGGTCACGGCCGAGGGTCGCATCAGTCCGGGCGATCTCGGACTCTACGACGATGCGTGCGAACGCGCGGCCGCCGATGCGCTGGCGCGTGCGCGCGCGCAATGCCCGCCGATCGCCGTGGCGATGCAGCTCGCGCATGCCGGCCGCAAAGGCTCGTCGTACGCACCGTGGGATGGCGGTACGCTCATTCCGGTCGACGCCGGCGGATGGGTGCCGTCGGCACCGTCGGCGTTGCCGCACGGTGCCGACGAAGCGGCGCCGCGCGCGCTCGATGCAGCGGGCCTCGCACGCGTGCGCGATGCATTCGCCGACAGCGCGAAGCGCGCGGCGCGCATCGGCATCGACGCGCTCGAATTGCACATGGCGCACGGCTACCTGCTGCACGAGTTCCTGTCGCCGATCGCGAACCGGCGCACCGATGCCTACGGCGGCAGCTTCGAGCATCGCATTCGCTATCCGATGGAGGTGTTCGACGCCGTGCGCGCCGCATGGCCGGCGTCGCGACCGCTCGGCGTGCGCCTGTCGTGCACGGATTGGGTCGACGGCGGATGGGACCTCGACCAGTCGATCGAGCTGTCGCGACGGCTCGTCGCGCACGGCGTCGACTGGATCGATGCGTCGAGCGGTGGCGTGTCGCCATCGCAGAAGATTCCCGTCGGTCCGGGCTACCAGGTGCGCTTCGCGGGCGAGATCCGTCGCGCGACGGGTGCGACGACGGTCGCGGTGGGCCTCATCACCGATGCGGAGCAGGCCGCGACGATCCTCGCCGCCGGCGACGCCGACATGGTGGCGATGGCGCGCGCGTTCCTGTGGGACCCGCGCTGGGCATGGCACGCCGCGGCCACGCTTGGTGCGAGCGTCACGCCGCCGCGTCAGTACACGCGCGCCGCCCCCCGGAACGCCGCGGCAGTCTTCGTCGGCGCGAAGATCGGGCAGCGTTAGCGAGATGCCGCACGCTGCATCCCATGCTCATCATGGAGCCCCGGGGCGGACGTCGGCCCGCCGGTCATGAACGCTGCCAGGAGAACAGGGTCACGGCATTGCTGACGATGCAACCGGACCGCTTCGGAATGTGCCGGACACCTGTCGAACCGGGAAAACCGCATGTCATTCGCCGGGTGGGCGCTCTTCACCGGGATACTCCTGATCACCCTGGTACTGCTGGGCACGCTCATCGGCCGGCTGCCGCTCACCAGCGCCATTGTCTACCTCGCCTTGGGATGGCTTCTCGGGCCCAGGGCGATGAACGTTCTCGCCGCCGACCCAGTCGCGCATGCGGCGCTGTTCGAAAGTACCGCCGAGATCGCGTTGCTCATCTCGCTGTTCGCGCTCGGCCTGCAACTCGGCGTGCCGCTGCGCGACCGGCGCTGGTGGCTGCCGGTACGGCTGGCCTTTCTTTCCATGGCTGCCATGGTCGCGATGATCGCGACGGCCGGCGTGTGGTTACTCGACCTGCCCCCCGGTGCGGCCTTGCTTCTGGGCGCCATCCTCGCTCCCACGGACCCGGTCCTTGCTTCAGGGTTGCACTCCGAGCCCGGAGCGCGCATCGACCGCCTCAGCTTCAGCCTCGCCGGAGAAGGCGCTCTCAACGACGGCGCTGCGTTCCCGTTCGTGATGCTGGGGCTCGGCCTGCTCGGGGGACACGACATGGGCCCCGGCCTGATCCGCTGGTGGAGCCTGGATCTGCTTTGGGGCACGCTTGCCGGTCTCGCCGTCGGTGCAACACTTGGCACACTCACGGGACGGCTCGTCGTGTTCCTGCGCACTCGCCATCAGGAGGCGGTCGGACTCGACGTCTTTCTCGGGCTCGGGCTGATCGCGCTGGCCTACGGACTCGCGCAGCTGATGTTGACCTCGGGATTCCTTGCGGTCTTTGCAAGCGGGCTGGCGCTGCAGCGCGTGCGCGAACAGCCGCAGGATGACAGCCAGCCTCTCGCGAGCGCAACCAGCGCGGCGGGGCACACGTACGCCACGCTGGCGACGCACTCGCACTACGCAAGCGCGACCATGCGCGACTCGATACAGCTGTTCAACGGCCAGTTGGAGAAGCTCGCCGAACTGACGCTGGTATTGCTGCTGGGGGCGATGCTGGCATACGCAAAGCCGGCACCCGCCGCCTGGTGGTTCGTGCCGCTGGTGCTGCTGGTGCTGAGGCCGCTGTCCACGCTGCCTGCCATTGTGGCTGAGCGCCTGACCTTCTCGCAGACCGTGATGATCGGTTGGTTCGGCATTCGCGGCGTCGGGTCGCTCTTCTATCTCGCCCTCGCTCTTCGCCAGGGCCTCGACGATCACCTTGCAGACACCCTCGTGTCATTGACGTTGTGGACCGTCGCTGCGTCCATCGTCGTGCACGGCCTCACCGCGCAGCCGCTGATGCGTCAGTATCTGCGCAGTCGTTCCAAGCCGGAATCCCGCGCAGTTGATCGTGCCTCGTCGTGAGGTGCGGGGGAGTCCGAAACACCTCGCCCGCGCCGCGCACCCCGGCAACATGTTCGCCGGGGCGAAGGTCGGGCAGCGGTCGCGGTATAATCAACGGTTCCGCGTCTTCCAAAAGTAGGGTCGCACTCGACTTTTTGGATGAGGCATCCAATCGAGTCCGACCCTACCTTTCGATCATGGCCGAACGTAACCGTACCCGCCGCAACACCCTCGAGCGCCGCTGCCTCCCCAAGACCTTCAAGCGCATGTTCGCCGGCGCGCCGAAGGGCATCTTCAAGATGCTGGAGAAGGTCAAGAAGGCGTAACATAGGCTTCTGAAAGCCCCGAGGAGCGTTGCAACCCGGCACTGCCGGGCCAGGCTCGGGGCCGGGCAGTTCGCCCGTCATGTAACCGCGCTCGTTGAACCGCGACCTTCTGCGGCCAACGGGCAAATCCCGCCACCGTCGCAGCTAGCGTCGCCCGTGAACGAACGGAGTGACCGATGAATGCTGTGAACGAAACGAAGCGTTTCGCGGATTGCGACGTGGCCGACCTGGGTCTCGCCGACTGGGGGCGCAAGGAAATCGCCATCGCCGAGACCGAGATGCCGGGTCTCATGGCGATCCGCGACGAGTACGCGGCGGTGCAGCCACTGCGCGGCGCGCGCGTCGCCGGCAGCCTGCACATGACGATCCAGACCGCGGTCCTGATCGAGACGCTGCAGGCGCTCGGCGCCGAGGTGCGCTGGGCCTCGTGCAACATCTATTCGACGCAGGATCACGCTGCCGCGGCCATCGCCGTGCGCGGCACGCCGGTGTTCGCGTACAAGGGCGAGACGCTCGAGCGCTACTGGGACTTCACGCACCGCATCTTCGAGTGGGCCGACGGTGGCACGCCGAACATGATCCTCGACGACGGCGGCGACGCGACGCTGCTCGTGCATCTCGGCGCCGCGGCCGAGAAGGATCGCTCCGTCATCGCGCATCCGGCGAGCGAGGAGGAGCAGGCGCTGTTCGCGGCGATCGCCAGGCGGCTCGAGAAGGAGCCGAACTTCTATTCGCGCATCAAGGCGAACATCAGGGGCGTCACGGAGGAAACGACCACCGGGGTGAAGCGCCTCTACCAGATGCATCGCGAAGGGCGGCTGGGCTTTCCCGCGATCAACGTCAACGATTCGGTCACGAAGAGCAAGTTCGACAACCTGTACGGCTGCCGTGAATCATTGGTCGACGGCATCAAGCGCGCGACCGACGTGATGGTCGCGGGCAAGATCGCCGTCGTGAACGGCTACGGCGACGTGGGCAAGGGCTCGGCGCAGGCGCTGCGCGCGCTGTCGGCGCAGGTGTGGATCACCGAGATCGACCCGATCTGCGCGCTGCAGGCGGCGATGGAAGGCTATCGCGTGGTGACGATGGACGAAGCGGCCGACAAAGCCGACATCTTCGTCACCGCCACGGGCAACGTCGACGTGATCACGCACGCGCACATGCGGCGCATGAAGAACAACGCGATCGTGTGCAACATCGGCCACTTCGACAACGAGATCGACGTCGCGTCCCTCAAGCAACACCGCTGGGAGAACATCAAGCCGCAGGTCGACCACGTGATTTTCCCCGACGGCAAGCGGATCATCCTGCTCGCCGAAGGCCGGCTCGTGAACCTCGGTTGCGCCACGGGGCACCCGTCGTACGTCATGAGCTCGTCGTTCGCGAACCAGGTGATGGCGCAGATCGAGCTGTGGACCGATGCGAAGGAAAGCCGTGGCCAGTATCCGGTCGGCGTGTATGTGCTGCCGAAGCATCTCGACGAGAAGGTCGCGCGGTTGCAGCTCTCGAAGCTCGGTGCGACGTTGACCGAGTTGAGCGACAAGCAGGCGCGCTACATCGGCGTCGATCGCGAGGGGCCGTACAAGCCGGAGAGCTACCGGTACTAGCGGGAGCGCGGACATGCGCATCGCAGTGATGGGCACGGGCGGCGTCGGCGGCTACTTCGGCGCGAAGCTCGCGCAGGCCGGGCACGACGTCGCCTTCATCGCGCGCGGCGCGCATCTCGCCGCGATGCGCGCGACGGGTCTGCGCGTCGAAAGCGGGGGCGGCGACGTCGTGCTTTCCGGCGTCATCGCCACCGACGACCCGTTGTCGCTCGAACCGGTGGACGTCGTGATGTTCTGCGTGAAGCTGTGGGACGTCGAGTCGGCCGCGGCCGAGATCGCGCCGCTCGTCGCGCCCGGTGGCGTCGTGATTCCGTTCCAGAACGGCATCGACAGCCACGCGATCCTCGCGCGCGTGCTCGGCGCATCGCACGTGCTCGGCGGCGTCGCCTACATCGCCGCGGCGATCGCAGCGCCCGGCGTGATCGTGCACACCGGATCGATGGCGAAGCTTCGCGTCGGCGCGTTTTCCGACCCACTCGTCGAACGCGCGCGCGCGTTTGTGCAGGCGTGCATGCAAGCCGGCGTCGACGCCGACCTCGCGCACGACATCCGGCGCGCGATCTGGGAGAAGTTCGTGTTCCTGACGGCGCTGTCGGGCGTCACCGCGCTGTCGCGGCAGCCCGTCGGCGTCGTGCGCAGCGACCCCGCGCTGCGCGAGGCGTTCACCGCGGCGATGAAGGAAGTCGTGGCACTCGCGCGCGCCCACGACGTGCCGCTCGCCGACGATTTCCTGCCGAAGCAGATGCGCACGTTCGAGGGCCTGCCCGCCGAGATGCGCTCGTCGATGCAGAACGACCTCCTCGCCGGACACCGGCTCGAGGCCCCCTGGCTGTGCGGACGCGTCGCGCGATTGTCGGCGGAAGCCGGCATTCCCGCGCCGGTCAACGCGACGGTCTACGCGGGGCTGTCACCTTACGTGGACGGCGCACGACGCTGATGGCGCGACTGCTCGTCCTGTGGCTCGTGAACGCCCTCGCCCTTTTCGTGTTGCCGTTCATCCTGCCGGCGATCGAGGTGCGTAGCTACGCGACCGCGCTCTTCGCAGCGCTCGTGCTCGCATTCATCAACACGCTGATCCGGCCCGTGCTGATCGTGCTCACGCTGCCGGTCACGCTGTTGACGCTCGGCCTCTTCATCTTCGTCATCAACGCGCTGCTGTTCTGGTTCGTCGGCGCGTTCGTGCCGGGGTTCGTCGTCGGCGGCTTCTGGGCGGCGTTCTTCGGCGCGATCGTCTACAGCATCATCTCCTGGGCGCTGTCGTCGCTGATCCTGACGCAGCGCCGCTGAGGTTCGTCATGCGTACGCAACCCCTCTACAGCCTCGAATTCTTTCCCCCCAAGACGCTCGAGGGCATCCAGAAGCTCCGAGCTGCGCGCGCGGAGCTGCGCGCGCTGTCGCCGGCGTTCTGCTCGGTGACCTTCGGCGCCGGCGGGTCGACGCGTGAAGGCACGCTCGCGACCGTCATCGAGATTCGCAGTGAAGGCATGGAAGGCGCGCCGCACATCTCGTGCATCGGCTCGACGCGAAGCGGCATCCGCGATGTGCTCGCCGAGTATCGCCGCCATGGCATCCGTCATCTCGTGGCGTTGCGCGGCGACTTGCCGTCCGGCGCCGTCGACACCGGAGAATTCCGCTATGCGAGCGAGCTCGTCGCGTTCATTCGCGACGAGACCGGCGACTGGTTCCACATCGACGTGGCGGCGTACCCCGAATTCCATCCGCAATCGCGCAATCCGATGGACGACGTCGCGAGCTTTGCGCGCAAGATCGATGCGGGCGCGAACTCCGCGATCACGCAGTACTTCTTCAATGCCGACGCCTACTGGCATTTCGTCGACGTCTGCCGAAGTCGCGGCATCGACGTGCCGATCGTGCCGGGCATCATGCCGATCGGAAGCTTCACGAAGCTTGCGCGCTTTTCCGACGCGTGCGGCGCGGAGATCCCGCGCTGGATCCGGCGGCGGCTCGAGGGCTTCGGCGACGACGTCGCGTCGATCCGCGCATTCGGCCTCGACGTGATCACGCGCATGTGCGCATCGCTGATCGAGCGCGGTGCGCCCGGACTTCACTTCTACACGCTGAACCAGGCGTCGCTGACGTCGACGATCTGGCGCTCGCTGGGATTGACCGAGAAGGCAAGCGAAGCGGCCGTGCAGGGAAAGTAGGGAATCGGGGTCGGACTCCAATGACCAAATGCGCCGCCATTGGAGCCTGGCCCTAATCTGCCCGCGCGTTCCTACTTCGTGTACGACGTGAGCTCCAGCAGCGTGTGCTGCGCACGGATTGCGCCGCCGCCCTCGAGCTCTTCGCCCTTCTCCCGGTACTCGGCGTCCTTTTCTTCGCGCACCGGCGCGCCGACCGCGGGCGCAAACCAGATCACGTAGTTGCACATCGTGGGGTAACGCCAAAACTCCTCGTCGTCGAGGCGCATCAGCACGCGCATGCGGATCGCGTCGAACGTGCCGGCGGGCGTGGCCACGCGCTCCCAGCCGCCGACCTGCACGTAGCGGTTGATCTGCCCTTCGCGGCGCGTCATCTCGTTGTAGTTGTTCACCCACTGGTTCCAGGTCGCGCCGGCCGCGAGCGGAAAGCGGAAGCGCTCGACGGGTGTGGCGAAGCGGCGCGTTTCGATGTCCATCAACGCGCCCTGCTTGACGAGGCCGGGGGACGCGAGGATCTCCTCGCGCGTGCCGTGCACCTGCGGACCCTCGTACGTGACACGCACGTGGATGCCGTCGGGACCGACGGCCGTCACCTCGTGCGTCTCGTCCCACACGAGCGGCGCGCGGAAGCCTTCGCGGCCGCGATACGTCCAGCGCATGCCCACCGTGAACGTCGGGGCGGCTGCCACCCGTCCGCTGATGTCCCCCGGACTGTCGAGCGTTGCGCAACCGGCGAGCAGCGCCACGGCGGCAACGAGAAGTGCGCGGACGACGAAGGTGGCAGCCATAACGGATCCGATGTTCGATCAGGCACGCAAACAGCGGCGCGCGCCGCAATGTTCCGGCGCGCTATGCGTCAGACCTTCATTTCCTGAACTAGTGTCGAAGTGCGCCGCTCGCGCGCGGAAATGAGGCCCTCGCCCTCATTCAGGCCGGCGCATCGGTGATCGCGCCGCGACTTGCCGTCGACACCAGCCGCGTGTACTTGCCGAGCAGGCCACGCGTGTAGCGCGGGGCCGGCGGACGCCAGCGCGCGCGTCGCGCCTCGAGCGTTTTCGCGTCGACGTTGAGCTCGATCAGCAGGCGGTTCGCGTCGATGGTGATCGAGTCGCCTTCCTCGATGAGCGCGATCGTGCCGCCCGCGTACGCCTCGGGCGCGACGTGCCCCACGACCATCCCCCACGTGCCGCCCGAGAAGCGTCCGTCGGTGATCAAGCCGACCGATTCGCCGAGGCCCTGGCCGATCAGCGCGGACGTCGGTGCGAGCATCTCCTGCATCCCCGGTCCGCCCTTCGGACCCTCGTAGCGAATCACGATCACGTCGCCGGGACGGATCTGCCGCGCGAGGATCGCCTCCATGCATTCGGGCTCGGAATTGAAGACGCGCGCCGGTCCGGTGATCGCCGGATTCTTCAACCCGGTGATCTTCGCGACGCAGCCTTCGGGTGCCAGGTTGCCGCGCAGGATCGCGAGGTGGCCGTGCGGATACAGCGGCTTGTCGAACGGCCGGATCACGTCCTGGTCGGCGCGCGGCGCATGCGGCACGCCTTCGAGCTCCTCGGCGAGCGTGCGTCCGGTGATCGTGATGCAGTCGCCGTGCAGCAGGCCCGCGTCGAGCAGCATACGCAGCACCTGCGGCACGCCCCCCGCGGCGTTGAAATCGACGGCGACGTAGCGGCCCGACGGCTTCAAGTCGCACAGCACCGGCACGCGCCTTCTGATGCGCTCGAAGTCGTCGATCGTCCATTCGACTTCCGCGGCCGCGGCGATCGCGAGGTAGTGCAGCACCGCGTTCGTCGAGCCGCCGGTCGCCATCACGAGCGAGATCGCGTTCTCGATCGACTTGCGCGTGATGATGTCGCGCGGCTTCAGATTGGCCGCGATCGCGCGCGCGAGCACGTCGGCCGATTGCGCCGACGAATCGGCCTTTTCCGGATCGGGCGACGCGAGCTGCGAGCTCCCGAGCAGGCTCATGCCGAGCGCCTCGAACGACGACGACATCGTGTTCGCCGTGTACATGCCGCCGCAGGCGCCGACGCTCGGACAGGCGTTGCGCTCGATGCCGTCGTAGTCTTCCTTCGCGAGCTTGCCGGCCGTGAATGCGCCGACCGCCTCGAACGGCGACACGATCGTCAGCGTTTGCCCCTTCCAATGCCCGGGCTTGATCGTGCCCGCGTAGACGAAGATCCCCGGCACGTTGATGCGCGCCATCGCCATCATCGCGGCGGGCATGTTCTTGTCGCAGCCGCCGACGACGAGCACGCCGTCCATCATCTGCCCGTTGACCGACGTCTCGATCGCATCGGCGATGACCTCGCGCGATACGAGGGAATACTTCATGCCCTCGGTGCCCATGCCGATGCCGTCGGTCACCGTCGGGATGCCGAACACCTGCGGCATGGCGCCCGCTTCGCGCAGCGCTTCCATCGCCCGGTCGACGAGCGGCTGGATGCCCGCGTTGCACGGGTTCATCGTGCTGTGTGCGTTGGCGACGCCGACGATGGGTTTGTCGAAATCGGCGTCGCCGAAGCCGACCGCGCGCAGCATCGCGCGATTCGGCGAGCGTGCGATGCCTTCGGTGATGAGACGGGAGCGGCGATTGAGTGGCATGGCAGGATTCCAGGAGACTCAGGATGCGGCGGCGTTGGCGCGTCGTGTGGTTGACGATGGTAGCGCGCCCTCGACGAGGCAGCATACGAGCGCGCCCCCGGCCACCAGCACGAAGCCCAGCGCGTGGTACGCGTACAGGTGCTCACCGAGGAACGTGACGGCGAAGAGCGCGGCGAACACGGGCACGAGATGCGTGAACACGCCGGCGCGCACGGCGCCAAGGCGCGCGACCCCGAACGTCCACAGCAGCGTCGCCGCGAGCGATGGCAGCAGGCCGATGAACGCGATGCCCGCCACCTCGCGCGCGCCGACCCTGGACAGGCCATGCATCGCGACGTCGGCCACCGTTATCGGCGCGATCACGAGTTCGCCGAGCAGCGCCGCGACGAACGTGAACGCGGGCAGCGAGATGCCGCGCGGCCGCGACACCAGCCGCAGCGTGTAGATCGCCCAGACGAACATGGCGCCGAACGCGAGCACGTCCGCGCCGTTGACGCGCATCGCCAGCAGCGTCGAGAGGCTGCCCTGCGCGACGATCGTCGCCACACCCGCGCAGGAGATCGCGAGCCCGACCATCTCGAGGCGCCGCGGCCTACGCGCATAGACGACCGCCGAGATCGCCACGATCAGCACCGGGATCGCGGAATTGAGCAGGCCCACGACCAGGGCGGTCGTGTGCGCGAGAGCGGTGTACGTGAGGAGTGTTTGCGGCGCGAACCCGAGCACCGCGAGCATGAGGTAGTCGCGCCACTGCTCGCGCAACGCGCGCGCAACGCCGTCGCGCTCGACGTACGCGAACGGCGCGAGGCACGCGAGCACCACCAGCCAGCGCGCGAACGCGAGCTGGGCGGGCGTGACGACGTCGAGAAGGCCGCGCGCGACGACGGCATTGCTGCCCCACAGCGCGGCAGTGACCAGGAGCGCGGCGTAGGCCGCGCCCGGCGAAGCAGGAGGCATGCGACGAATGTAGCCGAATCGTGCGATACCGTCCAATACATTCGCGGGCTACGTCTGATACCCTGTAGGTATGGCGCTCGACCTGCGCGTGCTGCGCTACTTCGTCGTGCTGGCCGAGACGCTGCATTTCGGCCGCGCCGCCGCGCGGCTGTCGATGTCGCAGCCCCCGTTGTCGCGGCAGATCCACGGCCTCGAGCGGGAGCTCGGCGTCGAGCTGTTCATTCGCGGGCCGCATGGCGTGCGGTTGACCCCCGCCGGCGACGCGCTGCTGCCGCACGCGCGGCGCCTGCTGCGCGAGGCCGATGCGCTCTCCGCCGGCGCGAAGGAGCTCGGCCGCGGCGACGTGGGTGCGGTGCGCCTCGGCTTCATCAGCACGGCCGCGTACAACGTGCTGCCGCGCGTGTTGCCCGAATTCCACCGGCGCCATCCGGGCATCCGGCTGTCGCTCGTCGAGTCGACGTCCGATGCGCAGTTCACCGGGCTCTCCAACGATACGCTCGATGCCGGCCTCGTAATTCCTCCTGTGCTCGAGGCGCTGCAATATGTGCCGCTGCTGCACGAGCCGCTGATCGCCGCGCTGCCCGACGGCAGGCGCTGGCCGCGTGCGCTGCCGCTCGCGCGCCTTGCCGGCGAGCCGTTCATCCTGTTTCCGCGGCAGGCGTCGCAGGGGCTCTACGACCTGATCGTCGGCCTGTGCGCCGGGGCGGGTTTCGCGCCGCGCATCGAGCAGGAGGCGATCCAGATGCCGACGATCGTGAGCCTCGTCGCCGCCGGCATGGGCGTGGCGCTCGTTCCCGCATCGATCGCCGAGATGCGCCGGACCGGTGTGGTATATCGGCCGCTTGCGGAGCCGGGACCGCCGATGGAAGTGGGCCTCGCATGGAACGAGGCTTCGCACACGCCCGCGGTCGCGGCGTTCGTCGCGCACGTGCGCTCGGTGTTCACTCCTGGAAGGCGCTGATGCTCGTCCACCCGAACTTCGATCCGATCGCCTTCCGGCTGGGGCCTCTCGCCGTGCGCTGGTACGGCCTCATGTACCTGGTCGGCTTCGTGCTGTTCCTCGTGCTCGGGCGCAAACGCGCGCGCTCGCAGATGCTGACCGGATGGCGCCCCGCCGACGTCGACGACATGCTGTTCTACGGCGTATTCGGCGTGATCCTCGGCGGGCGCCTCGGCTACGTGCTGTTCTACAAGCCCGAGTACTACTTCGCGCACCCGCTCGAGATCTTCGAGGTGTGGCACGGCGGCATGAGCTTCCACGGCGGCTTCCTCGGCGTGCTGATCGCGCTGTGGTTCTTTGCGCGGAACCGGCACAAGGCGCTGCTCGACGTCACCGACTTCGTCGCGCCGCTTTGCCCGCTCGGCCTCGCCGCCGGCCGCCTCGGCAATTTCATCAACGGCGAACTCGTCGGCCGGCCCACCGATCTGCCGTGGGCGATGGTGTTCCCGAACGTCGACAACGTGCCGCGGCACCCGTCGCAACTCTACGAGTTCGGGCTCGAAGGCGTGCTGCTGTTCGTGATCCTGTGGGTCTACGCGTCGCGGCAGCGGCCGCGGGGCGCCGTGTCGGGGCTCTTTCTCATCGGCTACGGCACCGCGCGCTTCATCGCCGAATTCGCGCGCGAGCCGGACAGCTTCCTCGGCTTTCTCGCCGGCGGCCTCACGATGGGACAATGGCTTTCGATGCCGATGATCGTGATCGGCATCGCGATGATGCTGTGGGCGTATCGGCGCGCCGGCAAGGACCAGCCGACGGTGATGGACCGAATGAAGGGTTAGAAAAGCAGGGTCGGACCCGACGTTTCGGCTCTGACCCCGCTCAATCGAGGCGGCGGTAGTCGCCGTCGATCGCGCGGCTGCGGTAGCCGCGTCCGGCGGGCACCGGCTGCGCATCGCGCTGGTTGATGGGCAGCAGCAAAAGCAGCAGTGCGAGCGCGTCGCTCAGCACACCGGGCACGATCAGGAGAAGGCCCGCGAGCACACGCCGGCCGCTGTCGAGCAGGCCGCGCATCAGCGAGTCGCTGCGAAACGCGGCAAGCGCGCGCGCACGGAACTGCACGCGCTCGTTCGCGAGCACCCAGAGCCCCGCCGCCGCCGATGCGAGCAGCCACATCCACACCGGCACGCCCGTCCAGCGCGCGAACCGGATGGTCACGAGAAGGTCCACCACCGGGAACGCCAGTACAATGGCAAGCATTACGAAACGCATTACGACTCCTTGCACGACACCGCGATTCTCGTCCTCACCCATGTTCCCGATCGAGCCGTCGCCCAGGCCGTGGCGCGCGGATTGCTCGACGAACGGCTCGCCGCGTGCGTGAACATCGGTGGCGGCGTCGACTCACTGTATCACTGGCAGGGCCGGATCGAAACGGGGGAGGAGCTTCCGGTCGTCGTCAAGACACGTGCGTCGTTGTATACGAAGGTGGAGGAGGCGATCCGCAAATTCCACCCCTATGACACGCCCGAGATCATGGCAATTCCCGCGGTCTCGGTCGAGCGGCGCTACCTCGACTGGCTGCTTGCCGAAACGCGTGCCGGCAGCGCGCGCGAAGCGCGATGACGCTGCGGAGCATTGACCGTGTCGTAGTGCACGTGCGCGTGCTCGCGGTCGCGGTCGCGCTGGGCGGTGGCTCGCTGCATGCGCAAGGCATGTCGGGACTCGCGCAGTCGCTGCTTCCCGCCGACCAGGCGTTTCGCCTGTCGGCGCGCGCGCTCGACGCTTCGACGCTCGAGGCGCGCTACGACATCGCCGATGGCTATTACCTCTATCGCGACAAGCTCGCGTTCCGCACCGATCCCGTCACCGCGGGCGCGCCGTCGCTGCCCGCCGGCGCGCGCAAGCACGACGCATTCTTCGGCGACGTCGACACGTACCGTGGCGAAGTCGTCGTGCGCATCCCCCTTGAAAAGCGCGCCGCCGGCGAGAAGGTGACGCTGCATGCCGACTCGCAAGGCTGCGCCGACGTCGGCGTGTGCTATCCACCGAATCCGCAGCAGTTGACGCTGACCGTGCCGCAAACGCGTTACCCGGGACCTTACGTCGAGCCGGGGCACAAGGGATGGTTCAAGTGACGGCGCCCGTCGATCCAGCGCATCGGCCGTCGCGCCGCACCTGGGTGATCGGCGGCGTCGCCGCCGCGGCGGCGCTCGCGGTCGGCGCGGGCACGGCGTGGTATCGGCTCCAACCGCGGGCCACCGCGGACGGCTCGGCGATTCTCGGGCTCGTGCTGCCCGACGCCGATGGCAAGCAGCAGGCGGTCGGGCAGTGGCGGGGCAAGGTGCTCGTCGTCAACTTCTGGGCGACATGGTGCGCACCCTGTCGCGAGGAGATGCCGCGGTTCGTCGCGGCGCAGGCGCGCGACGCCGCGAAGGGCGTGCAATTTGTCGGCATCGCCGTTGATGATGCCGCGAAAGTGCGTTCTTTTTCCGACGAGCTCGGGCTGAACTACCCATCGCTGATCGGCGGCTACGGTGCGATCGAATTGTCCCGCACGCTCGGCAACGACCTTGCGGCGCTGCCGTTCACCGTGATTCTCGGCCGGGACGGCAAGGTCGCGCTCACCCACCTCGGGCCGCTTTCCGACGACAAGCTCGATTCGGTGCTGGGCCGCCTGACGCGCGCCTGAGCGCCGGGCCGAGCGCCTTCTGTTCGGTGCAATTCCACGTATTTGCTGGACAATTAGCAGTCATCTGCGGCAAACTCGCGCATTCTCCTCCGGGCCCTGGCGGCCGCGCTTGATGGACCTGCGCAAGCTCAAGACATTGATCGACCTCGTCGAGACGTCCGGCATCGCCGAGCTCGAGATCCAGGAAGGTGAGGAGCGCGTCAGGATCACCCGCACGGGCGCAGCACCGCCGCCCACGATGATGTTTCAAGCCGCCCCGCAGGTCGCTGCGCCGGTCGCGCCCGTCGCCGCGGTTCCGCTCCCGGCGGACGTTGCGACACCGCCCGTCGAAGAAGGCCATGCAGTAAAGAGCCCCATGGTCGGCACGTTCTATCGCGCCGCATCGCCGGGTGCGACGCCGTTCGTCGAGGTCGGCGACACGGTGGCGGCCGGCGACACGCTGTGCATCGTCGAGGCGATGAAGCTGATGAACGAGATCGAGTCCGACGCGAGCGGCACGATCAAGGCCATCCTCGTCGAGAACGGCCAGCCGGTCGAGTTTGGGCAGCCGCTGTTTTTGCTGGGCTAGATGGCGTCACGCCGTAACGACAAGCTGTTCGACAAGGTCCTGATCGCCAACCGCGGCGAGATCGCGTTGCGCATTCAGCGCGCGTGCCGCGAGCTCGGCGTCAAGACGGTCGTCGTGCATTCCGAAGCCGACCGCGACGCGAAGTACGTTGCGCTCGCCGACGAATCGGTGTGCATCGGTCCCGCACCCTCCGCGCAGAGCTACCTGAACATCCCCGCGATCATCGCGGCGGCCGAGGTCACCGACGCGCAGGCGATCCATCCCGGATACGGTTTTCTGTCCGAGAACGCTGATTTCGCGGAGAAGGTCGAGCGTTCCGGGTTCGTGTTCATCGGCCCCAAGCCGGAGACGATCCGCCTGATGGGCGACAAGGTCAGTGCGAAGGTCGCGATGACGAAGGCCGGCGTGCCCTGCGTGCCCGGTTCGGAAGGCGCGCTGCCCGAGGAGCCGAAGGAGATCATCCGCATTGCGCGCTCGATCGGCTATCCGGTCATCGTCAAGGCGTCGGGCGGTGGCGGGGGGCGCGGCATGCGCGTCGTGCACACCGAAGCGGCGCTGATGCCGGCCGTGCAGCTGACGCGCACGGAAGCGCAGGCCGCGTTCGGCAATCCAACGCTGTACATGGAGCGCTTTCTCGCGAATCCCCGGCACATCGAGATCCAGATACTGGCGGACGAATACAAGAACGCGATCACGCTGCACGAGCGCGACTGCTCGATGCAGCGCCGGCACCAGAAGATCATCGAGGAAGCGCCGGCACCCGGCGTCAACGCGCGCCCGCTCGCCCGCATCGCCGAGCGCGCTGCCGAGGCGTGCCGCAAGATCGGCTATCGTGGTGCCGGCACGTTCGAGTTCCTGTACCAGGACGAAGAGTTCTTCTTCATCGAGATGAACACGCGCGTGCAGGTCGAGCATCCGGTCACCGAAATGATCACCGGCATCGACATCGTGCAGGAGCAGATCCGCATCGCCGCGGGGCAGAAGCTGCGCTTCCGGCAGAAGGACGTGACGCGGCGCGGTCACGCGATCGAATGCCGGATCAACGCGGAAGATCCGTGGACGTTCGTACCCTCGCCGGGACGCATCACGGCCTGGCACGCGCCCGGCGGCCCGGGCATTCGCGTCGATTCGCACGTCTACCAGAACTACTTCGTGCCGCCGAACTACGACTCGATGATCGGCAAGGTGATCGCGTACGGCGAAACGCGCGAGCAGGCGATCGCGCGGATGCGCGTCGCGCTGTCCGAAATGGTGGTCGGCGGCATCCGCACGAACATCCCGCTGCACCAGGAACTGCTGCTCGACGAGAATTTTCTGCGCGGTGGCACGTCGATCCACTACCTGGAAGAGCGGCTCGCTCGGCGCAAGCAGGCCGCCTGAGCGCGGCGGGCGAGGCGTAGCCGAGCCAAGGCCCGGAGGGCCCGTCGCGGCGCGATGGCGGGGAGGCCGACACGATGACGGATGCACCGGCGCAGCAGGTCCAAGGAGGCCGACGCCTGAGCGCGGCGGGCGAGGCGGAGGCGGTATGACCTTCACCGCGATTCGCTTCGACGTCGCGGCGGACGAAGCCGAGCGCTGGTCCGACGCGCTGCTCGACGCCGGTGCCCTTTCCGTCGATGCGGGAGACCCGCGCGAAGGCACGGCCGAAGAGTCGCCGGTGTGGGGTGAGCCCGGCATCTCGCCCGAGTGGTGGGCGATCACCCGGCTCACGGCGCTGTATCGCAACGATGACGACGCGGCCCTCGCCATCGAACACGCGGCGGCATC
Source organism: Burkholderiales bacterium (assembly GCA_025927765.1). GTDB lineage: Bacteria > Pseudomonadota > Gammaproteobacteria > Burkholderiales > Casimicrobiaceae > VBCG01. The sequence continues at coordinate 31,389 of JAICKU010000017.1, read as the reverse complement.
GGTCGGCGCCGTCATCCCACCTTTCGAGCGCTATGACGTCGCCGACCGCGACTGGGTGCGCGAGACGCAGGCGCAGTTCACGCCCATTCGCATCCGCGACGATTTCTGGATCGTGCCGAGTTGGTGCACGCCTCCGCGCCCCGCCGCGCGCAATCTCGTGCTCGACCCCGGCCTCGCGTTCGGCACCGGTACGCATCCGACCACGCGCCTGTGCCTCGCCTGGCTCGTCGCGCATGTGGGCGGTAGCTCCTCGATGCTCGACTATGGCTGCGGCTCGGGCATTCTCGCCATCGCCGGGGCGCTGCTCGGCGCCCCGCGTGTCGATGGCGTCGACATCGATCCGCAGGCGATCGTCGCGAGCTCGGCCAATGCGGAAGCCAACGCCGTCAGCGCCCGCTTCCTGCATGTGGACGCGCTCGGCCCGATCCGCTACTCGATCGTCGTCGCGAACATCCTCGCGAATCCGCTGCGCGTGCTCGCGCCCGTGCTCGCGGACCGCACCGAAAACGGTGGGCGAGTCGCGCTCGCCGGCATCCTCGATCGTCAGGCCGACGACGTGATGGACGCCTATGCGCCGTGGTTCGCCATGACGCGCTGGCGCGACGAGGACGGCTGGGTGCTGCTCGCAGGCGTGCGACGAGCGGCCGAGCGATGAGCGACGCGGTGATCACCCGCTGTCCCGGATGCCGCACGGCGTTTCGCGTGACGCCCGGGCAGCTCGCGTTGCGCGAAGGGCAGGTACGCTGCGGGCAGTGCCGTGCGGTGTTCGATGCCAACGATCATCTCGTGGCGGGCGAAGGGCGCAAGCCTGAAGCCGCACCGGTGCACGAAGCCGTCACGCCGGAGCCGCAAGCCGAACCGGCCGTCGCGGCGACGCAGGCGCCAGCCGCGGTCGAACCCGAAACCGTACCGGCAGAAGCGCCCGACGCGCCCGAACCCGCGGTGGCCGCGGCGGAGTCGCCCGTCGCACCCGAACCGACATTCGTCGAACCGCCCGCGCCGGCGGGCGTCGACGAGGGCGTGACCCCGCGCCCCGTCGCACTCGATCGCGCCCGGGCGTACGAGTGGCGGCCGCGCAAACGCCTGCACGAGCAGCCGAAAGCACTCTACGCGTTCGCGATTCTCGCGCTCGTGGCGCTGCTCGGCGCGCAGGGCTTGTTCGAATACCGCGATACGCTCGCCGCGCACGCGCCGTTCACGCGCCCGCTGCTCGACGCTGCATGCCGCGCTGCCGGTTGCAGCATCGCGCCCTTGCGCGACGCGTCCGCGCTGTTCATCGAGGCTTCGGACCTCGAGGCCGATCCCGCGCACAAGGGGCTGCTCAAGCTCTCCGCCACCGTGCGCAATCGCGCGTCGTATCCGATCGCGTATCCGTACCTCGAGCTCACGCTTACCGACGCCGCCGACCACGTCGTCGCGCGCCGTGCCTTTCCTCCCGCGACGTACGCCGCGCCCGACGCCTCCGGCATCGCGCCCAACGGCGAAGTGCTCGTGCGCCTTTTCCTCGACGCGAGCGCGACGTCGCAGGCCGGGTACCGGGTCTATCTGTTCTACCCCTGACGCCGCACCAATGATGTGCAAGTGATATATTAATATGCTCGACTTTGGTGCATAGCGGGTCGCGTCGGCATTAGATTTCCTTTTCGCGTCAAAGGCTTGCAGCTGACTCGGCGTGGCACGAAAGCCGCTCTATTGCAGATCACGGCGCCTGGCGCCTTCGACTTTTACCTGGAGATACCCCGCCAAATGAGCAAGACGCCCGCCGACGTACTCACCATGATCAAGGACAAGGAGGTCAAGTTCGTCGACCTCCGCTTCACCGACACGCGGGGCAAGGAGCAGCACGTCTCGGTGCCCTCGAACGCGTTCGACGAGGACAAGTTCGAGTCGGGACACGCATTCGACGGCTCGTCGATCGCCGGCTGGAAGGGCATTCAGGCGTCGGACATGCTGCTGATGCCGGACCCGGCGACCGCGAACATCGATCCGTTCATGGACGAGACGACGCTGCTTTTGACCTGCGACGTCGTCGAGCCCGCGGACGGCAAGGGCTACGAGCGCGATCCCCGCTCGCTCGCCAAGCGCGCCGAGGCGTACCTCAAGTCGACCGGCCTCGGCGATGTCGCGTACTTCGGTCCCGAGCCCGAGTTCTTCATCTTCGACGCCGTCGAGTGGTCGGTCGACATGTCCGGCAGCTACTGCAAGGTGTTCTCGTCCGAGGCATCGTGGTCGTCGGCCGAGAAGTTCGAAGGCGGCAACATGGGCCACCGCCCGAGCGTCAAGGGTGGCTACTTTCCGGTGCCGCCGATCGATTCGCTGCAGGACATCCGCTCGGCGATGTGCCTCGCAATGGAGCAGATGGGCGTTCCCGTCGAAGTGCATCACCACGAGGTGGCGAATGCGGGACAATGCGAGATCGGCACGCGATTCGCGCCGCTCGTCCAGCGCGCCGACTGGCTGCAGATCCTCAAGTACTGCGTGCACAACACGGCGCATGCGTTCGGCAAGACGGCGACGTTCATGCCGAAGCCGATCGTCGGCGACAACGGCTCGGGCATGCACGTGCATCAGTCGATCTGGAAGGACGGTCGCAACCTGTTCGCCGGTGACGGCTACGCAGGCCTGTCGGAATTCGCGCTCTACTACATCGGTGGCGTGATCCATCACGCGAAAGCGCTGAACGCCATCACGAACCCAGGCACCAATTCGTACAAGCGCCTCGTGCCGGGCTTCGAGGCGCCGATCAACCTCGCCTATTCGGCGCGCAATCGCTCCGCCGCGTGCCGGATTCCGTATGTGAGCAGCCCGAAGGGCCGTCGCGTCGAGGTGCGCTTCCCCGATCCGACGTGCAATCCGTACCTTGGCTTTGCCGCGCTGATGATGGCGGGCCTCGACGGCGTGCAGAACCGAATCCATCCCGGCGACCCGATGGACAAGAACCTGTACGACTTGGCACCCGAGGAAGCGGCCAAGGTGCCGCATCCTTGCGCGTCGCTCGACGAGGCGCTCGCATCGCTCGACGGCGACCGCGAGTTCCTGACGCGCGGCGGCGTGTTCACCGACGACGCGATCGACGCGTTCATCGAGCTCAAGATGGAGGAGGTCACGCGCTTCCGGATGACGACGCACCCCGTGGAATACGAGATGTACTACAGCCTCTGAGCGGCGGGCGGGTCAGGGCCCGACCCTGCGCTAAACTGCGGAGGATGAACCGACGTGAACTCCGGCCTGCCCGCGCGCTCCCCGGCCTCGTCGCGCTCGTCGCGCTCGTCGCGTGGCTCGCCGCGCCCGGCGCGCAGGCGGCCATCTGCAAGTACATCGACGCCGGCGGCACGATCCACTACACCAACATCTCGCCCGAAAAGGGCTGGCGCAAGCTGTCGTGCGACATTGCCGAGGAAAGCGCACGTCCGGCGCCTTCCGCGAAATCGCCGGCCACGCCTGCCAATTTTCCGCGCGTCGAGGCTTCCACACAGAGGAGCCGCGACGAGATGCGCCGCAAGGTGCTCGCCGACGAGCTCGCGAGCGAGGAGAAGCTCCTCGGCGAGGCGCGCGAAGCGTATGGAAACGGCGCGCCTCCTCCGCTGCCCGGCGAAAAGGCCGACGCTGAAAAGTATCGCCAGCGCATCGCGCGGTTGCGGCAGACCGTACAGGTGCACGAGCGCAACGTCGAGGCGCTGCGCAAGGAAATCGCCACCACGCGCTGATGTCGTTGCGTCGGCGCGCACGTCGTGCACGCCGCACTGATCTCGTCGTTTGAAGCAACACCGAGCGGACGGTCGCTGCGCGAGCACGCGCTCGACGCGCTCGCCACCGCGGTGCTCGTGCGCGGCGAGGATCGGCGCATCGTCTATGCGAATGCGGCGGCCGAGCACCTGTTCGCGCTGTCCAGCCGCGCGCTCGCGTCACGTTCGCTCGACGAACTCGTCGCGCCGTCCGCGGCGCTCGAGAGCGCGATCGCGAAGGCGATCGCCGCACGCGCGCCGTGCCGCGAGCAGGAACTGTCGCTGACGCTCGGCGGTCGCCCGCCGCTGCCGGTCGCATGCACGGCTTCGCCGCTCGACGACGGCACGCGCGTGCTGCTCGAATTCCGGCCGATCGACCAGGAACTGCGGGCCCTGCGCGACGAGCGCGTGCGCGAGCAGCAGCAGGCGAATCGCGAGCTGATGCGAAGCCTCGCGCATGAGATCAAGAACCCGCTCGGCGGCATTCGCGGCGCCGCGCAGCTGCTCGAGCGCGAGCTCGACCGCGCCGCGCTCGTCGAGTACACGCAGGTGATCATCGCCGAGGCCGACCGGTTGCGCGCGCTCGTCGATCGCCTGCTCGGTCCGCATCGGGCGCCCGCCTGTCGGCGCATGAACGTGCACGAGATCCTCGTGCGCGTGAAGGGACTCGTGCAGGCGGAGTTCCCGGCCATCCCGGTCGCCTGCGACTTCGACGCGAGCCTGCCCGAGTTCGACGCCGATCCCGAGCAGCTGCTGCAGGCGCTGCTGAACGTCGCGCGCAACGCCGCCCAGGCGCTCGCCTCCACCGCATCGCCCGAGATTCGCTTCGTCACGCGCGTCGCGCGAAGCGTCACGCTCGGCAAGCGTCGCCACCGGCTCGCCGTGGCGATCCGCATCGAGGACAACGGGCAGGGCATTCCCGATGCGATCCGCGAGCGCATCTTCTATCCGCTGGTCTCCGGTCGCGAAGGCGGTTCGGGGCTCGGCCTCACGATCGCGCACACGCTCGTCGCGCAGCACGGCGGCACGATCGAATGGACGAGCACGCCCGGGCGCACGGTGTTCACCGTGCTGCTGCCGCTTGCGCACGAGGAGACCGAAGGGAGGCCGACATGAGTGGACCACTGCCGTTTTCACGCGAAGCGTCGAGCGAGTCTCCAGCGGGCGCCGTCTGGGTCGTCGACGACGATCGCTCGATCCGCTGGGTGCTCGAGAAGGCGCTGGCGCGCGAAGGCATCGCGCATCGCACGTTCGCATCTGCATATGAAGTGCGGCAGGCGCTCGCGATGGCGTCGCCGGCGGTGCTCGTCTGCGACGTGCGCATGCCCGGCGAATCGGGACTCACGCTGCTCTCGGAAGTGAAGGAGCGCAACGCGCAGATTCCGATCATCGTGATGACCGCGTATTCGGATCTCGACAGCGCGGTCGCCGCCTTCCGCGGCGGCGCGTTCGAGTATCTAGCAAAGCCGTTCGACGTCGATCACGCGATGGCACTCATTCGCCGCGCCGCGGACGAGACGCGCCGCCCCGCATCGACGACCGCGGTGCTCGGCGACGACGCACCGGGCATGCTGGGCCAGGCCAGCGCGATGCAGGAGGTGTTTCGCGCGATCGGCAGGCTGTCGACGTCGACGGCCACCGTGCTCATCACCGGCGAATCGGGCACCGGCAAGGAACTCGTCGCGCGCGCGCTGCATCGCCACAGCCCGCGCGCCGCCGGCCCGTTCGTCGCGATCAACACCGCCGCGATTCCGAAGGATCTGCTCGAGTCGGAGCTGTTCGGTCACGAGCGCGGCGCGTTCACGGGCGCGCAGGCTGCGCGGCGCGGCCGCTTCGAGCAGGCCGAAGGCGGCACGCTGTTCCTCGACGAGATCGGCGACATGCCGCTCGACCTGCAGGTGCGCCTGTTGCGCGTGCTCGCCGACGGCGAGTACTACCGCGTCGGCGGCCATGCGCCGCAACGCGCGAGCGTGCGCATCATCGCGGCGACGCACCGCGATCTCGACGAGCGCGCGCGCCAAGGCGCGTTCCGCGAGGACCTCTTGCATCGGCTGAACGTCGTGCGGCTGCGCCTGCCGCCGCTTCGCGAGCGATCCGAGGACATCGCGCCGCTCGCGCGTCACTTCCTGCAGAAGAGCGCGCGCTCGCTCGGTGTCGAGCCGAAGACGCTGTCCGACGCGGCACTCGCGGCGCTCGTTGCATTTCCGTTTCCCGGCAACGTGCGGCAACTCGAGAACGTCTGCCATTGGCTCACCGTGATGGGGCCCGGCCAGCGCATCGAAGTTGCAGACCTGCCGCCGGAAGTGCGCGCGGTGCCGCAGGGCGCGTCACGCTTCTGGACCGAAGCGCTCGACCGCGAGCTCGCGCAGGCGCTCGCGGAAGGCGAGCCGAGCGTGGGCGATCGGCTGCAGCACGACTTCGAGCGTGCGCTGATCCGCCGCGCACTCACGTTCACGGCCGGGCATCGGATGGATGCCGCCGCGCGCCTCGGCTGGGGGCGCAACACGCTGACGCGCAAGATCCAGGAGCTCGGGCTCGAGGACGAATTGCGCAAGGGACGCGCGACGGCGCGCTGAAGCGGCGCGGCTGCGGCCGGTCTACCGCATCGGCGTTGCCGCGGGCGCGATGATCGCGCGCTCGACCATTTCCTCGATCACCACCGTCGGCTGCTCGCGCAGCACGAAGGCGGGATCGAGCGCGTGTCCGGAGATGTACGTTGCGCTGCGGAAGTTTTCCGAAAGCATCGGGATCAGCGGGATCGCCATCGAATCGCGATAGACGATCGCGCTTTTCAGCAGGCCCGGCGCATCGCAGGCGTAGCGCTCGACGCCCGGCGTCTCGCCTGCATCGACGCGCTGCGCGCAGCGCGATTCGGGCGTCGCGAGAATCTTGCCGAGCGACGCGATGTCCGGCTCGCCGAAACGATCGGCGTCGCCGGTCATGCGCGCGAGATCGCCGTGGTAGACGTCGAGCCCCGGAACGTATTCGGGCATGTGCACCGGCGCCGGAGAGACGGGCGTCGGGGCGAGTGCCTGCGCGAGCGCGTGCATCAGCTGGCCGTACGCGACGCGCGCGCCGAGGTAATTCCAGTGCGAGTCGGTCATGTAGTACACGCGCTCCTTCGCCTTGACGGCGCGAAGCGGTGCGCGCAGGTCGACGAAGCGCACGGCGCCGTCGGCACGCAACGCGTCGACGAGTCGATCGAGCGGCGAGGGCGCCGGCGAGCGCTTCATCCACGACGGCAGGTACTCGGGGTAGATCGTCGCCTTGTCGGGCGCGACGGTGACGAGGTACGCGATGCCGTGCGCGGCGAGGAAGCGCGCGCGGCGGTCGAGCTCGCGCACGATGCGCGCGATGTCCGCGTCGGGGAACGCGCGCAGCCCGCGAAAGTCGCGGTCGAGCGTCGTGCCTTCCTCACCCTTGAAATACAGCCAGCCGTCGCGGCCGATCAGCACGTCGTGCGCGGGCGAGACGCCGAACGCGCGCACGAGCGCATGGTTGTGCAGCCGCAGCAGCGCATTGCGGGCACCGAATCGATCGGCGAACGCGCGCTCGAAGCGCGCACGCCAGTCGGCGGCGAACGGCGTCGGCCACGCAGCGAGCGCGCGATTCTCCGCGTCGAGCGTCTTCGCGGCGTGCGGTACGAACGTCGCGATGCCCATCGCCGCGATCGCGGCGACGAATGCGAGCGACGCGAGCCAGTCGCGTGCGCGATCGAGCGGCGACATCGCCGGCACCGCGAGCGCGTCGTCGACGGCGGGCGTCATCAGAAGCGGAAGTAGATGAACGGGTTGTACGTGCCGGCGGCAAGCATCGCCGCGGCGGCGACGAACACGGCCGTCACGAGCACGCCGTCGACCGTCAGCGACATGCCGCGCAGGAACGGCCTGCGCGCAACGCGCGGACCGAACGCTTCGAGCCAGTGTGCGACCGGCATCGAGAACACGATGCCTGCGACGAGCGTGACCGCGACGAGGGGATCGAGGAATTCGCGGAGCGGATGACGCAGCGGATCGGCACTCGAGAAGCCGGCGAGCGCGCGGTAAAAGGCGCCCGCGTGCGCGAGGGTGTCGCAGCGGAACAGCACCCAGCCGCCCATCACCGCAAGGAGCGCGTACGCATGCCCGAGCACGCGATGTCGCGCGAGCGGACGCTCGAGCCCCGCGCGCTCGGCGACGAGGAAGAGTCCATGCCACGCGCCCCACACGATGAACGGCCAGCTCGCGCCATGCCAGAGGCCGCACAGCAGGAACACTACGACGAGATTCGCGTACGCGCGCCGCTCGCCGCGCCGGTTGCCGCCGAGCGGGATGTAGAGGTAGTCGCGAAACCAGTTCGACAGCGAGATGTGCCAGCGGCGCCAGAATTCGCGGATGCTCCGGGAGATGTACGGATAGTCGAAGTTCTCGAGGATGCGGAAGCCGAACATGCGCATCAGCCCGATCGCCATGTCGGAATAGCCCGAGAAGTCGAAGTAGATCTGCAGCGTGTAGCAGATGATCGCCAGCCACGCGATCGACGCATGCAGCTCCTGCGAGGGCAACCCGAAGATCGCATCGGCCGCTTCACCCAGCGTGTTCGCGATCAGGAGCTTCTTGCCGAGGCCGACGACGAAGCGGCGGACGCCGTACGCGAAGTCGGCGATCTGCGGCTCGTGGCTGCATAGCTGCGCCGCGATGTCGCGATAGCGGATGATCGGCCCGGCGATCAGCTGCGGGAAGAGCAGGACGTAGAGCGCGAATTCGCGCACGTTCTTCTGCGCGCTCGCCGTGCGCTTGTACACGTCGGCCACGTACGAGATGGCGTGGAACGTGAAGAACGAGATGCCGAGCGGCAACGGAATCGCCGTCAGCGCGATCGGCGAGAAGCCGAGCACGGGGGCGATCGCGTCGACGTTCGCGACCGCGAAGTTCGTGTACTTGAAGGCGGCGAGCGTCGCGAGGTTGCCCGTCACCGCGACGATCAGCCGACGCTTGCGCTTCGTCGCGTCGTCGCTTTGCGCAATGGCGAGCCCCATCCACCAGTTGAACGCGACGGACGCGAGGATCAGCGGGACGTAGCGCGCTTCGCCCCACGCATAGAAGGCGAGGCTCGCGACCAGCAGCACGCCGTTGCGAAAGCGGCGGGGGAGCAGGAAGTACGCGACGATCGTCGCAGGCAGGAAGAGGAAGAGGAAGAGCGGGGAGGCGAAAACCATCGTCGAGGAAAAGTAGGGTCGGACCCTACTTTTCGATCGGCTGCACTGGCCGGAAAGTAGGGTCTGACCCTACTTTTCGAGCGATTGCCGCGCGGCCGCACAAGAATGAGGGTCGGACCCCCATCGCGGCCGCGTGCCGCCTGTCAGAACGTGGGATAGCCCGACCCCGGCTTCGGAGCGGGCACTTCCTCCACCTTCGGCTTCGCGGCCGTCGCGGTACGCGCGGGCTCGCGACGGGCGGTGCGGATGCTCCGTGGATAGCCGGCGTCGTCGAGCGCAGCCTGCCAGCGGTCCTCGTTGTAGCCCTGCAACACCTGCTTGTCGCCGACCTGCAGCACCGGGCCCACCTGCTTGCCGGTCAGTGACTTCAGGCGCGCCGCACCCTTCTCCTCGCTGACGATCACGGTTTCGAACGGGACCCCGCGCCTGGTCAGCATCGCCTGCGCTTCCTTGCACACGTCGCAATCGAACGTGTAGAGCGTCACCGGGAAGTTCTTCGCCGCCTGCTCCGCGGCGACGGGGAGTGGATCGGTGTCGATCACGTTGTCGGGCAGCGATTTCGGCTGCACGTCCTTCGCGCTGACCGGCGGCGGTTGATCCGAATAGACGACGCGACCGTTCGGATCGACGTAGCGATACAGCGTGGCGCTGGCGTCAGCGGCCATGGCCGCGGTGGCGACGAGCGTCAGCGCGGCGAGCGATCGAAGCAGCATGACGGCGCTCTCATGAGGCGGAAACCATCCCATTATGGCGCAGAAGCGCGTCGAGCGACGGCGGGCGTCCGCGGAAGGCGATGAACGACTCGAGCGCCGGGCGGCTGCCGCCGCGCGCGAGCACTTCGTCGCGGAAGCGCGCCCCGACTTCGGGCGACAGCACGCCGCGCTCCTCGAACAGGCTGAACGCGTCGGCCGACAGTACTTCGGCCCACTTGTAGCTGTAATAGCCCGCGGCGTAACCGCCGGCGAAGATGTGGGCGAACGCGTGCATGAACCGGTCGTACGCCGGCTTCGGCGCAACGGCGACTTCCTGCCGCACGAAATCGAGCACGGCCTGCGGGGTGGCGAAGCGGCCGCCGCCGCCGGGGACGTAGGCGGTGTGGAGCAGCATGTCGAAGAGCGCCAATTCGATCTGCCGCATCGTGGCGAGGCCGCTGTTGAAATTGCGCGCCGCGAGCATGCGTTCGAAGAGGTCGCGGGGCAGCGGCTTGCCGGTTTCGGCGTGCGCCGTCATCTGCGACAGCACGTCCCACTCCCAGCAGTAGTTCTCCATGAACTGGCTCGGCAGCTCGACGGCGTCCCACTCGACGCCCTGCAGTCCCGACACGCCGGCAACGTCGACCCGCGTCAGCAATTGATGCAGGCCGTGTCCGAACTCGTGGAACAGCGTGATCACCTCGCGGTGCGTGAAGTAGGGCTGGCGACCGTCGAGCGGTCCCGAGAAATTGCACGTGAGGTACGCCACCGGATGCTGCAGACGATCGTGGATGCAGCGGCGGTTGATCGCGTCGTCCATCCACGCGCCGCTCTGCTTGCCCTCGCGCGCATAGAGGTCGAGATAGAACTGCCCGACGAGCGCGCCGTCGCGATCGCGGATCTCGAAGAAGCGCACGCTCGGATGCCATGTCGGCGCGCTGCCCTTGCGGATCGACACGCCGTAGATCGTTTCGACGACGTGGAACAGCCCGGCGACCACGCGATCTTCCGGGAAGTACTGCTTCACCTCCTGCTCCGAGAACGCGTAGCGCGCGCTCTTGAGCTTCTCCGTCACGTACGCGAGATCCCACGCCGCGAAGTCGTCGATGCCGAGCGTCTCGCGCGCGTACGCGGCGAGCGCCTGGTACTCGCGCTCGGCGAACGGGCGTGCGCGCTGCGCGAGATCGCGCAGGAACGCGACGACCTCGCCGGGCGTCTGCGCCATCTTCGGCACGAGCGACAGGTCGGCGAAGTTCGCGTAACCGAGAAGCCGCGCCTCCTCGTAGCGCAGCGCGAGGATCTCGCCGATCACGACCGTGTTGTCCCACTCGGCCTTGCTGCCGAGATCGGATGCGAGCGTCGCATACGCGTGGTGCATCCGTGCGCGCAGCGCGCGATCGTTCGCGTACTGCATCACCGGCAGGTAGCACGGAACGCGCAGCGTCAGCTTGTAGCCGGCGCGCCGCTCCGCTTGCGCATCGTTGCGCGCCGCGGTCACCACGTCGGCGGGCACGCCCGCGAGATCTTCGGGCCGCTCGACGTAATGCGCCCACGCGTTCTCGCTGTCGAGCACGTTGTCGTCGAAGCGCGACGACGACGTCGCGACCGCTTCCTGCACGGCCTTGAAGCGCGCCTTGCCGGCGTCGTCGAGCTCGGCGCCGCCGAGTCGGAAATCGCGGATCGCGTTGTCGACGACCTTGCGCTGCGCCTCGTCGAGGGACGCGAAGTTTGCGCTCTTCGCGAGCGCCTTGAATCGCGCGTACCACGCGACGTCCTGCCCGATGTCGGCATAGAACGCGGTCACTTTCGGCAGCGCGGCGTTGTAGGCGTCGCGGATCGCCGGCGTGTTGACGACGGCGTTGAGATGCCGCACCGCGCCCCACGCGCGATCGAGATGATCGAAGGCGGTCTCGGTGGGCGTGACCACGCTCGCCCACGTCGCAGCTCCCGTATCGTTCGCGACGGCGTCGACGGCGGCGCGCGCTTCTGCAAGCAGCGCGTCGATCGCCGGCACGATGTCGTCGGCGCGAATCAGGTCGAAGCGCGGAAGTCCGGTGAAATCGAGGAGCGGGTTCGTGGCCATGGGGAGGGGCTTTACGAAGTGCGGCGCGCATCGAGCGCGGCGCGAAGCGCGGCGAGGTCGGCCGGGGTGCCGACGTTGAACCAGGCGCCGTCGTAGCGTTCGCCGCTGACGAGACCCGCGCGGATCCAATCGCGATAGAGCGGCAGCATTTTGAGCTTCACCCCTCGCGGAAGTTCGCGGAACAGCGCGCTGTCGTAGACGCCGATGTTGCCGAACGTCAGGCGCGCTTTGCGATCGTCGTCGGTGACGCGCTCGCCGTCGAGCGCGAAGTCGCCGCGCGGATGATACGCAGGATTCGCGACCATCACCAGGTGCACGCGCCGCGCGCGCGCTTCGCGCATGGCGGCGATGCGTGGAGCGAGCGATGCGTAGTCGAAGCGCGTGTAGATGTCGGCCGACACGATGAGCACGGGACCGGGCGCGAGCAGTTCGCTCGCGGTCGCGACGCCGCCGGCTGTTTCCAGCGGCTCGGCCTCGCGCGACCAGTGCAGCCGCACGCCGTACGCGTCGCCGTCGCCGAGCGCGTCGATCAGGCGATCGGCGAGATGCGCGGCGTTGATCGCGATGTCGCGAAAGCCCGCGCGCGCGAGCGCCTCGATCTGCCACACGACGAGCGGCTTGCCGCCGGCTTCGAGCAGCGGCTTCGGCGTGACGTCGGTGAGCGGACGCATCCGCTCGCCGCGTCCCGCCGCGAGGATCATCGCGCGGGCAAGCTCGATCACGCGGTGCAGGCGACGTCGTCCAGCGCGTCGAGCAGCGGCAACAGCGGATCGAGCTCCGGGTAGCGTGCGGCGGCGCGCCGCAGGTACCCCATCACGCGCGGCATGTCCGCCACGTAGCCGGCCTTGCCGTCGCGCACCTTGAGCCGCGCAAAGATGCCGAGCACCTTGATCTGGCGCTGCACGCCCATCCATTCGAAATCGCGCCAGAACGTGCCGAAGTCGCGGCCGACCGGCAGCCCGGCCTTGCGCGCACGCTCGAAGTAGCGCACGGCCCAGTCGATCTGCCGCTCCTCCGGCCACTCGACGTACGCATCGCGGAGCAGCGACACGAGGTCGTAGGTGATCGGGCCGAACACGGCGTCCTGGAAGTCGAGGATGCCGGGGTTGGGACTCGTCACCATGAGGTTGCGCGAGTGGTAGTCGCGATGCACGAACGCGCGCGGCTGCGCGAGGTTGTTCGCGACGATCGCATCGAACACGCCGGCGAGCGTCGTGCGTTGCGCATCCGACAGCGTGCGCTCGCGGTGGCGCGCGATGTACCAGTCGGGAAAGAGCGCGAGCTCGCGACGCAACAGCGCGTCGTCGTACGGCGGCAGCGCGTCCTCGCAGTCGAGCTTCTGCATCTCGACGAGCGCGTCGAGCGCGTCGCCGTACAGCGCGCCTGCGCTGTCGTCGTGGAGTGCCGACGCGTACGTGCGCGTGCCGAGGTCGCTCATCAGCAGGAAGCCCTGCGCAATGTCGGCCGCCATGATGTGCGGCACGTGCACGCCGGCGTGCTCGAGCAGGTTCGCGACGTGCACGAACGGGCGGCAATCCTCCATCGGCGGCGGCGCGTCCATCGCGATCAGCGTGGCCGTGCGCGGGACGTCGCGCCAGCCGGCGCGAAGCACGATGCGGAAGTAGCGGCGGAAGCTCGCGTCGGAGGAGGCGGGGGCCAGCGCTTCGACCGGCACGCCTTGCGCCGTCGTGAGCCACTGCGAGAGCGCGTCGGCGCGTGCGTCGGGCATGATGCGAGAAAAGCCGGGATATTCCGGAAATATCCGGGCTAAAATGCGCGCATTTTAGCAAAGCCCCCGTTGCAAATCCCTTGCCCGCAATGAAGCTTCGCGCCGGCGTGATCGTGGCGTCGGCGGTCGCGGCTGCGGTGTGCGAATGCGCCGCATCGGCCGCGCCGTTGTCGCTCGAGATGTCGCGCGAGATCGAGGCGCGCACGCCGCGCACGAACACGAGCGGCTCGATCGTTCCCACGACGGCGGCGCCGGGCGAAGGGCGCGAAGTCCACGGCGCGATCTTCCTGCGCGCCGACCGGCTCGAAGGCAATTCGAGCCGGATCACCGCGATCGGCAACGTCGAGCTGCGCACACGCCGCGAGACGGTGCTTGCCGATCGCCTGTCGTACGACACCGCGACGCAGACGATCGACGGTGAGGGTCATGTGGTGCTGCGCCGCGACTTCGACTGGATCACCGGCCCCGCGCTCGAGTACAAGCGCGACACGGAAACCGGCTTCTTCAGGAAACCGAGCTTCTTCATCGCCGAAGCGAACGGCCGCGGCGACGCCTCGGAAATCCGCTTCAAGGGGCCCGATCAGTACGAGGCGACCGATGCGAGCTACACCACCTGCATCGCGCCGCACTCCGACTGGTACCTTAGCGCGAACGAGCTCGAGGTCGACAACCTGCGCAAGGTCGGCACGGCGCGCGGCGTGTCGGTGCATTTCCTCGACGTGCCCGTCGTGTACGCGCCCTGGCTCACGTTCCCGCTGTCGAACGAGCGCAAGTCGGGCTTCCTGACGCCGCTCTTCGGCTCCACCGGCGTGCGCGGTTTCGAGATCAGCACGCCGTACTACCTGAACCTCGCGCCGAACTACGACGCGACGCTGACGCCGCGGCTCATGACCAAGCGCGGTCTGATGCTCGGCACGCAGTTCCGCTACCTGCTCGGCGACGGCACCACGCCGCTCGGCACGGCGAACGGCGAAATCAACGCCGAGATCCTGCCGCACGACCGTGCGACCGGCGAGCGGCGCTACGCGCTCGCGTGGGCGCACAACGAGCAGTTCGCACCGTGGCTCGCCGGCTACTGGAACGTCAACAAGGTTTCCGACGACAAGTATTTCGCCGACTTCGCCGACCGCGTCGCGATCACGTCGCAGAAGACGCTGCCGCGCGAGGGCGGGCTCGCCGCGACGACGGGCCCGTGGTCGGTGCTCGCGCGCGTGCAGAGCTTCCAGACGCTGCAGGATCCCAACGCCCCGATCGTGCCGCCGTACAACCGCGTGCCGCAGGTGCTGGCCAGCCTGCGCGACACCGAACGGCTCGGCCTCACGTGGAGCGGCAGCGGCGAATACGCGCGCTTCGAGCAGGAGGCGCTCGTGCCCACCGGCGAGCGCCTCGTCGTGTATCCGCAGGTGGCGTGGCGGCGCGAAGGCTCGGCGTGGTTCTTCGAGGCGAAGACCGGCGTGCACGCGCGCGAGTACCTGCTCGACCAGACGACCGCTACGCTCACCGACCGGCATCCGAGCTACGTGATCCCGATCTCGAGCGTCGATGCGGGGCTCATCTTCGAGCGCGACCTCGAGGTGATGAAGACGCCGCTCACGCAGACGCTCGAGCCGCGCGCGTTCTACGTCTACATCCCGTACCGCAACCAGAAGAATGCGCCGGTGTTCGACACCGCGCAGGACGACTTCAACTTCTCGCAGCTCTTCTCGGAGAATCGCTACATCGGCAACGATCGCATCGGCGATGCGAACCAACTCACGCTCGCGCTCACGTCGCGCTTCCTCGACCGCGACACCGGCGCGGAGCGGCTGCGCCTCGCGGTGGGCGAGCGGTTCTACTTCGAGGACCAGAGGGTCAGCCTGAACGAGCCGCTGCGCTCGGCCTCGACGTCGGATTTCCTCGTCTCGGCCGAAGGCCGCCTCACGGAGGCGTGGTCGATGCAGAGTCTTTTGCAGTACAACTTCGACGCGCACGAGGTCGAGCGGCTGAACGCGGGCGTGCGCTACACGCCGTCGCCGGGCCGCGTGCTGAACGCGACGTGGCGCTATACGCGCAATCTCCTCGACCCCACCGGCGTGCTGACCACGCTGAAGCAGGTGGACCTGTCGGGCCAGTGGCCGGTCTCGGAGCGCTGGTCGCTGATCGGGCGCTGGAACTACTCGCTGCCGGACCGCAAGACGCTCGAGGCGGTGGCGGGCGTCGAGTACAATGCCGACTGCTGGGTGCTCCGCATCGTGGGCCAGCGGCTCACGACGACGACGCAGCAGGCGACGACGTCGGTGTTCGTGCAGATCGAACTGAACGGCCTCGCGCGCGTCGGCACGAGCCCGCTCGAACTCTTGCGCCGCAGCGTCCCGGGCTACGTGCCTTCGAACAGCCCGCTCTTGCGCGAGCGCGACCAGCGCTTCGAACCGCTCCCCGAATTCTGATAGAGGCGTTTCACCCATGGCTCACGGCCGCCTGTTCCAATTCGCGTTCGTCGTCGCAACCGCGTTCTTCGCCGCGATCGCGAACGCCACCGTCAATCCGGTCTCGCTCGACCGCGTGCTCGTCGTCGTCAACGACGAGGCAATCACGCAATGGGACATGAGCGAGGCGCGCCGCATCCTGCTGTCGCAGATGAAGGCGTCGAACGTCACGCCGCCGTCGACCGACGTGCTCGACAAGCAGGTGCTGGAGCGGCTGATCGTGCAGCGTGCGGTGCTGCAGTACGCGAAGGAGACGGGCATCCGCGTCGACGACACGACCGTCGAGCGCACGATCCTGCGCGTGGCCGAGGAGAACAAGCTGTCGCCCGAGGAGTTCCGCAAGGTGCTCGAGCGCGAGGGCATCCCGTACGCGAACTACCGCGAGGACCTCCGCAAGCAGCTCATCATCCAGCGCGTGCGCGAGCGCGAGGTCGACAGCAAGGTGAACGTGTCCGACGCCGAGGTCGACAACTACCTGGCCACGATCGCGTCGCAGGCGGGCGGCGAGGACGAATACCAGCTGTCGCACGTCTACATCAGCGTGCCCGAGCAGGCGTCGCCCGACGCCGTCGAGGCGAGCCGCAAGCGCGCCGAGCAGGCGCTCGCCGACATCAAGTCCGGCAAGGACTTCGCGCAGGTCGCGGCGGCCTATTCCGCCGCGCCCGACGCGCCGTCGGGCGGCGATCTCGGCTGGCGCACGCGCGCGCGACTGCCGTCGGTGTTCGCGGACCTCGTGCAGAAGATGAAGCCGGGCCAGGTGTCCGACGTGCTGCGCAGCGCGAGCGGCTTCCACATCGTGAAGCTCATCAACGAGCGCAGCCGCAACACGCCGACCGTCGTCGACCAGACGCATGCGCGCCACATCCTCGTCAAGGTCAACGAGCAGGTGTCGGAGGCCGACGCGAAGGTGAAGATCGACCGGCTGCGCGACCGGCTCGTTGCAGGCGCGAGCTTCGAGGACATCGCACGCGCCAATTCCGAAGACGCGTCGAGCGCCAAGGGTGGCGACCTCGGCTGGCTGTCGCCCGGCGACACGGTGCCCGACTTCGAGCATGCGATGGACAAGCTCGCGGTGAACGAGATCTCGCAGCCGATCCGTACGCCGTTCGGCTGGCACCTGATCCAGGTGCTCGAGCGGCGCAAGCAGGACGTGACGGTCGAGCGGCGCCGCGAGCAGGCGCGGCAGGCGATCCGGCAACGCAAGAGCGACGAGCAGTTCGAGGAGTTCGTGCGGCAGTTGCGCGATCGCACGTACGTCGAGTACAAGAACGACGACCGGTAAACGGTCGCGGAACACCGGGTGCCTCCCGGCACCGAGGAGGAGTGATGCGGTTCACCACGCGCGCGGTGATGTTCGTCGCCGCGCTGTGCCTCGCCTGCACTGTGCGTGCCGAGACGAACGAGCTGCGCATCGCGCAGCAGTACGGCTTCAGCTACCTGCAGCTCATGGTGATGCAGCGCGACGGCCTGATCGAGAAGCACGCGAAGGCGGCCGGCCTCGGCGACGTGAAGGTGACGTGGGCGAAGTTCGCCGCCGGCAACGTGATGAACGACGCGCTGCTGTCGGGCTCGCTCGACATTGCCTCGGGCGGGCTCGCGCCGCCGATCATCCTGTGGGACAAGACGCGCGACAGCCTCGACGTGCGCATGGTGGCGGCGATGGTGCAGGCGCCGCTCTACCTCAACACGACGAATCCGAACGTCAGGTCGGTCAGGGACTTCACCGCGTCCGATCGCATCGGCCTGCCGGCCGTCAAGGTGTCGAACCAGGCGACGATCCTTGCGATGGCCGCCGCGCAGGAACTCGGCAAGGACAAGGCCGACTCGCTCAACAAGCTGACGGTGTCGATGAGCCATCCGGATGGAGTCGCGGCGCTCACGAACGGCTCGATCACCGCACATTTCACGGCGCCCCCGTTCCAGGACATCGAGCTCCAGGATCCGCGCGTGCACCGCGTCCTGTCGTCGTACGACGTGATGAAGGGGCCGCTCACGTTCACGGTGCTGTGGACCACCGCGCGCTTTCGCAACGCGAATCCGAAGCTCTATCACGCGTTCGTCGAGGCGCTCGACGAGGCGACGCGCATCGTCAACGCCGACAAGCGCGCGGCCGCGGCGCGTTACGTGAAGGCGGCCAACAGCAAGGAATCGGTCGACGACGCGTACCGGATGATCACCGAGCCGGCGATCGAGTTCACGCTGACGCCGCGGCAGATCGGCAACTACGCGCAGTTCATGTACGACGACGGGCTGATCAAGCATCGTCCGGCGTCGTGGAAGGACATGTTCTTCGACGACATCCACGCGCTGCCCGGCAGCTAGCGCGAACACGAGGCGAACCATGGCAGACCCCGTCATCATTTCCGTCGCGATCACCGGATCGCAGCCGAGGAAGAAGGACAACCCGGCGGTGCCGGTCACGCCGAGCGAGCAGATCGAATCGACGCACGAGGCCTACGAAGCGGGTGCGGCGCTCGTGCACATCCACGTGCGCAATCCGGACGAGTCGCCGAGCTCCGACCCCGCGCTTTACGCGCAGGTGCAGGAGGGGGTGGTGAAGCACTGCCCCGGCATGATCGTGCAGTTCTCGACGGGCGGCCGCGGACGCGATCAGGCGTCGCGCGGCGCGATGCTCCATCTCAAGCCCGACATGGCGTCGCTCGCGACGGGCTCGGTGAACTTCGCGACGATGATCTACGAGAACCCGCCGCAACTCGTCGACGGCCTCGCGCAGAGCATGCTCGAGTACGGCGTCAAGCCCGAGGTGGAAGTGTTCGACCTCGCGATGCTATACAACGCCGCGAACCTCGTGCAGAAGGGCCTCTTGAAGGAGAAGCCGCACGTGCAGTTCGTGATGGGCATTCCCAACGCGCTGCCGGTGCGGCGCGAAGTGTTCGATTTCCTGCGTCGCGAACTCGTGAACGTGCTGCCCGGCGCCACGTGGGTCGCGGCCGGCATCTCGCGCCATCAGTTCGACGTGAACAAATGGTGCCTCGAAGCCGGTGGCCATTGCCGCACGGGCCTCGAGGACAACACGCGCTTCGACAAGACCCGGCTCGCGGCGAGCAACGCCGAGCTCGTGAAGAAGATCGTCGGCGTGTGCGGCGAGTACGACCGCGTGGTGGCGACGCCGGCGCAGGCGCGCGAGATCCTGGGCCTGCCCCCGAAGTAAGGAAATGAGGGTCAGACCCTATTTTTGTAGGAGGGCGACGCGCCGTAGCGTCGCGCGCACAGCCGGGGCGAGCGACAGCGTGACGCGAAGGCGATAAGCCGGGAGCGCTTCACAGGCGACGACGACGCCCGCCGGCGTGGGTGTGAGCGACGCGAGCGGTGCACGGACGATGCATGTCCATGGCGCGTCCATCGACGTGGCAACCTCGATCTCCACGCTGCCTTCGACCGATGGATCGAGCCCCAGCACCACGTGCGCGACGCGATCGCAGCCGATGTCGGGCGGTGACACCAGCACCAGCTTGCCACTCGCGTCCGCCGTCGACGCGAGCGCGCCGTGCTGCGACGCCAATGTGCCCGCCTCCGCGATCCAGCCGTCGTCGTCGGCGTGTGTCGTCGACCCGAATGTCCACAGCTTGCTGCCGCGCGGAAGTCCCGAGCGCGCGAGCAGGAAATCGCGCGCCGCAGCCTCGAGCGGCGTATTGCGCCACGCGGTGAACGTGACGTAGCCGGGCGCGTTCGCGTCGCTGCCGTTCGTCCCGTTCCACGCCATTGGCGACACGAAGCGCGCCCCGGCGTTCCACATGTCCCGCAAGGCGCGATACGCGTCCGCGTATGTCGGCCGACGCTCGCGGTCACGAAGATCCGCGGTGTTGCATTCCGTGATGCCGAAATCGGGATCGACATCGGCGAGCGTCGCGTAGAACGTCCGATCGTTCTCCATCGGCATCGCGTTCGTCGCCGCGTCGCCGTAGACGATCGCGCCGAGATGGCCGTCGCGGGGCTTGCTGCCTTCGATCGATACGCCGCCCGAGTCGTAGTTGCGTGCCGGGCTGTCGAGCGCCAAGGCGATGGGCATCGCGTGACCGGCCGGCGTCATGAACCCCTGCGACGACCAGATGCGATTGCGCGGAACGCCGGCGTCGGCGAGCCAGCGCGCGAGCTCGTCGTAATGCAGCGCGACGAGATGGCGGCGGAAATGTTCCCACTCCCGCACCCACGGGTCGCGCCAGAACGGTTGCGCGGGATCGCTCGAAAACGTGCGCGGTGGGTCGACGTCGTCCCAGCGCGCGAACGCGTGGCGCGAGATTCTGCGTACGTCGTCGAGCGTCAGCGCCTGCTCGCGCCGGTAAGCGCGCAGATCGGGAAGATCGCCGCGCACGTCGCCGGCGTACGGCCCGCGGCCCGCAAGCCAGTCGCGAAACTGCGCGATGGTTCCCGGGTTGTAGTCGTACCACTGCGTTTCCGCGAAGAACGGATTGACGTACACGTCCGGGTCGAGGTTGACGCCGACGAAGAGGTCTTCGTGCGCATGCATGAACGTGACCACGTGCGCGGCCGCCTGCTGCAGATTGCGCCGCTTCAGGCGGCGCACGTCGTGCGCGTAGACATTGAGCGTCAGCGCGCGCGCGAGCTCGGGTGCGTGCTGCGATCCGGGCAGGTGCGTGAGGAAGTCGTCGGCCATCACCTCGTCGCGCTCGTTCCACTGGCAGTTCGCGACGTCCTGCTCGAGGCGGTCCGTCAGGTCCCATTCGACGCACGTGCCCGACGCGTCGGACCAGATGCCGCCGTTCAGCGTGACGAGCACCGGCAACGCATGCGACGCCGCGTACGCGAGGAGCGGCGCGAGCGCGTCGTCGGCGACCGCGCGCGTGCCGTGGCGGCGCATGGTGTCGAAGCTCGGATCGAACGCATAGTCGCTCGCGGCACCGAGCGTCGTCCGCAGGTACAGGATCGGCACCCGCATGCCGATGCGCATCGTGTCCGACGCGTACGCGGCGTAACGTGCGTCGAGCCCGAACGCGCCGCCGGCCGCCACGCCCGACAGCGCCGGCAGCAGGTAGAAGGGCTTCGCGTCGGTGCGATCGACGAAACGCCAGCGCGCGTGCGCGCTCGCCTCGACGAGCGTGCGCGTGCCGAGCAGCGTTTCACGACCCGTGCAATCGACCGCCACGATGCGCAGCGTGCGCCGGTCGACGTCGGGCGGCGCCGGATGGGCCGACAGGTCGGCGTCGAACGCGAAGCCCGCGTTGCGCGCATCGGGATAGCCGGGATGCGCCGCGGCGACGTCGGCGCGCGGCATTCCACGGCGTGCCGTGAAGCGGTGGTCGTCGAGGCAGACGTCGACGCTGCGAATGCCCGCGCGTGCGAGCGCCCAGCCGTGGATGCACACGCTCGGCCCGACGACGCCTTCGGCCATCGGCATGTCGATCCATCCGACGGCCGCGGGCTCGGTGGACTGCGATTCGCCGGGCTTCATCACGTCGCCGATTATCGCGTGTCGTAGAATCGATTCACGCCATGACCGATCGTGAATCGCTTCCGCTCGCGCGCCTTCGCGCCGAACCGTGGTACGTCGATCGCGTGACGTTCGACGGTGCGCACGTGCGCGCCGAGGGCTGGTCGATGCGGGTCGGCGCGCGCGAGCCCGACGAAGGCTGGTTCACGATCAACGGCCGGCGCTGCGACCGCATCGCGTATCCGCTGCGTCGCGACGACGTGGGCGCGGTGTTCTGGCAGCGGCGCGACGCGGCGAACTGCGGCTTCGTCGCCGAGATCGACGCGCTCGACGACCCGTATCCCGACGGCATGATGGAGATCCGGCGCGTACGCGCGGACACGCCGCGCGTCGAGCGGGGGCGCGATTCGTGGTTCGTGCCGGACACCGCGCGTCATACGGACCTTCCCGGCGACGACCGGCGCTTTCGCGTGATCGGCGATCGCGATGCGCGCGGCTTCCTCGTGTCGGGGGCCACCGATTATCGCCGCCTCGATCGCGCGCTCGTCGAGCTCACGGGCCGCCGGATGCACGAGCACGCGCGCGCGCTCGACTGGGGCGTGGGCTGCGGCCGCGTCGCGCGGCATGTTCCGCGTTCGAGCGCGCAGGCGTTGACGGGTTGCGACATCGACCACGACAACGTGGCATGGTGCCGCGACCACCTGCCAGGTACCTTCGTCGCATCGACGCTCGTGCCGCCGCTGCCGTTCGACGACGACGCGTTCGACCTCGTCTACGGCATCTCGGTGTTCACGCACCTGCGCGAGCCGATGCAGCTTCGCTGGCTCGCCGAGCTTGCGCGCGTCGCGCAGCGCGGCGCGATCCTGATGATGACCACGCACGCGCGCACCGCGATCGACTTCTCGCGGCTCGCGCCCGATGCGTACACGCAGACGTGTGCCCGGGTCGAACGCGACGGCATCGTCGTGAGCGGCAGCAATGCGCAGCTCGACGGCCACGCCGATCACGGCGGCGAGTACGTCAACGTCTACCACAGCGACGATTACGTGCGCCGCACGTGGGGATGCTACTTCGAGATCCTCGCGATCCTGCCCGGCTACATCCTGCATCACGACCTCGTCGTGATGCGAAAGCGCTGAAGGCCTCGCCATGAACAACGACACGAGCACGCAAGAGCGCGCGCTTCTCGACCAGCAGATCGCGTATTACCGCGCGCGGGCACCCGAGTACGACGCGTGGTGGTTCCGTACCGGTCGCTTCGATCGCGGCGAGGCGAACAACGCGGCGTGGCATCGCGACACCGCGGCAGTCGAGCGCGCCGTCGACACCATGCTCGATACACGCCGTCCGTCGCACGTGCTGGAGATCGCGTGCGGCACGGGCCTTTTCACGCGCCGGCTCGCACCGCGCGCCGCGCGAGTCACGGCCGTGGACGCCGCGCCCGAGGTCCTCGCGATCAACCGCGACCGCGTCGCCGCCGCCAACGTCGATTACGTGCAGGCGGACGTCTTCGCGTTCGAGCCCGCTTCGCGCTACGACCTCGTGTTCATGAGCTTCTGGCTCTCGCACGTCCCGCATCCGCGCTTCGACGCGTTCTTCGCGATGGTGCGCCGCGCGCTCGCGCCTTGCGGCTTCGCGTACATCGTCGACTCGGCGCACGACCCGACGTCGCACGCGGTGAATCATCCCACGCCCGATCGCGATGCCGGCATCGTCACGCGCCTGCTCGACGACGGGCGGACGTTCAACATCGTGAAGGTGTTCTGGGAACCGCCCACGCTCGGGGTGCGTCTGCAGGCGGCGGGATTCGATGCGCGCATCGCCGCGACCGCGCGCTATTTCATCTATGGCGAAGCGCGTCCGCTCGGCGCGACCGGATAGAGCAGCACGCGCGACAGCATCGCGGGGTCGCGGCCTTGCGGAAAGCGCAGCGAGATGCGCAGCTGCGTCACGATCGCCGATGGCTTGCGCCATGCGGCGGGCCATGCGAGCGCGAGGTCGCCCGTCGTCGTCGTGCCGATGGCGCGCCACGGCTGGTCGGGTCCTTCGCGCGCCTCGACGCTGATCTTCGCGGGCTTCGCGTCGCCGTCGAAGCGCATGGTGAGCGATCCGATGTGCGTCGGCCGGATCACCTGATCGGATGGCGAGACGAGCGACACTTCGCCCGCGTCGGGCGTCAGCGTCGCGAAGCCTTTCCCCGCCACCAGCTTGCCGCGCTCCGCGCTCCAGCCGTCGGCGTCGACGTGCACCGGCGTGCCGAACGTCCACAAGCGTGCGCCGATCGGCACGTCGGCGTGCGAGACGAGGAAGTCGCGCATCGCGTCTTCCGCCGGCGTGTTGCGCCACGACGTGTACGGTACGTAGCCGGGCTGGTCGGCGAAGAGCCCGTTCGAGCCATTCCAGGCCATTGCCGAGACTTCGCGCGCGCCGTAGTTGAACGCGTCGCGGAACGTCTCGTACGCCATCGCGTAATCGGGACGCTTCGTCGGATACTTGAGGTCGGTGTTGTTGTACTCGACGATCGCCCAGCCGTCGTCCATGCGGCCGATCGTCGCGAAGAGCGAATGGCCGTTGCCGAGCGTGATCGCGTTGCGCGCGGTGCGTCCGTAGAGGATCGCGCCGAGATGCCCGTCGCGCGGGATCGCGCCTTCGACCGACACGCCGGCCGAGTCGTAGCTCGGGCCATGCGACAGCACGCGCACGGCGAACGGCGGCAATTCGGGATCGTTGTGGATCAACCCCTGCGCGCTGAAGATGCGCGCGCGCGGAATGCCGGCTTCGTGCGCCCAGCTCGACAGCTCGTCGTAGTGCAGGTCGACGATGTGCCGGCGAAATTGGTCCCACAGGTCGTACCAGGGATCGTCCCAGATCGGCGTCTCGCCCGGCTTCAGCCGTTCGATGATGCCCGGCAGGCGCCGCGGCGGCTGCACGTCGTTCCACGTCTTCCAGTGCGCGCGGGCGACGCGGTTGACGTCGGCGAGCGTCATCGGCTTCGCGCGGGCGTACGTACGCAGATCGGGCGCGCCGTCGATGGGACGCCCGGCATACGGACCGCTGCCGCGCAGCCACTCGCGAAACTGGCGCAGCATCCCCGGGTTGTAGTCGAACGCCTGCGTGCCGCGGAAGAACGGATTCATGTAGGTGTCGGCGTCGAGCACGACGCCGACGAAGAGATCCGGATGCTTGCGCGCGAACGCCGCGATGCGGCGTGACACCGCCTGCAGGTTGCGCTTCTTGTAGCGGCGCACGTCCTTCGCGTAGACGTTGTACGTGAGCGAGCGCGCGAGCTCGGGCGACGCGGTCGAGCCGTTCAGGTCCTTCAAGTACGCGTCGGGGAACACCTGGTCGCCCTGCGTCCACTGGCAGTTCATGCGGTCCTGCTCGAGGTGGTCGGTCAGGTCCCACTGCGGCGTTTCGCAGCTCGCGTCGCTCCAGATGCCGCCGTTCAGGATGAATTGCACGCGCAAGCCGTGCTCGACCGCGTATGCGATCACCGAGTCGAGGTTGTCCTCGGCGACCGCACGCGTTGCGCATTTGCGCGTCAGGTCGAATGCGGGGTCGAACACCCAGTCGCCCTTCGCGCCCTTCGTCGTGCGCAGGTAGAGGATCGGCACCGACACGCCGATCTTCTGCGTGCGCGAGACGTAGTCGCGGTAGGCCGTGTCGATCTCGCCGGCGCCCCCCACCGCGACGCCCGACGTCATCATCAGGAAGAAGAACGGCTCGCGGGCGAGCGCAGGATGCGCGCCGAGTTTGGCGCTCCACATCGCCATCGCGCCGGCGGGAATGGCCCGCGGCTTGGGCGGCGTGGGCAGCGTCTGCGCCGCCGCAACCGCGACGAAGATGAACGCGAGAAGCGCGAAGGCGCGCGACGCGGTTCGGCGGCCGCGCTGCAGCGTCACGAGCTTCGCGAGCGGCGCGCGGTCACGCTACTTGAGCGCGTAGTAGACGTAGCCCTTCTGCGGCACGCGACCCTGATTCATCTCGCGCTGCGCCTCGACCTCGGAGGGCAGCTTGTCCCACCAGATCTTGCGGCCCACGCGCTGCTCGTTCTCGATTTCCGGCTTGCGGTCGAGAAGTTCGCCGATGAACTTCGTGTGGTCCGACACGTAATGGCGGGCGGGCAGGAGCGGCATGCCTCGAATTTTATCATCGGCGCATCGACCCCGAGACGATGCGGAACAGGAAGAGCCGGCATTCGATCGCGCCGTTCCAGAGCGGAATGCGCCGCTGCGGCGTCAAGCCGATCAGCTTTGCGAGGCGCAGGTCGCCGGTGAACAGGCCCGCGGTCCAGCCGGCGAAGTGCTGCTTCAGCGCGTCGCCGAGGCGCGGATAGAACTGCGCGAGCGCGTTCGCATCGGCGAGGCGCACGCCGTACGGTGGGTTCGCGAGCAGCAGCCCGGACGGCGCGGGCGCTTCACGCATCAGCACGTCGGCCTGCGCGACGCGCACGAACGCGTCGACGTTCGCAGCGCGCAGCGTCTGCGCGGTGCGTCCGACGGCCGCGCCGGCGGAGTCGCTCGCGAAGATGACGATCTCACCGGCCGCACCATGCACGCGATCGTGAGCCGCCTGCCGGATGCGCTGCCATGTCGGCCCGTCGTAGAACGCGAGCTTCTGGAACCCGAACGTCCGCCCGAGCCCCGGCGCGCGATCGGCGGCGATCATCGCCGCCTCCGTCGGAATCGTGCCGCTGCCGCACATCGGGTCGAGCAGCACCTGCGCGGGCGTCCATTGCGCAAGCGCGAGCAGGCCCGCGGCCAGGTTCTCGCGCAGCGGCGCTTCGTCCGCGTCCCGCCGATAACCGCGCTTGAAGAGCGGCGCGCCCGACGTGTCGAGGTAGACGGTCGCCTCGCGTTCGGTCAGGTGCACGTGCACGCGCACGTCCGGCGCGCGCTTGTCGACCGATGGCCGAATGCCGCACGCCGCGCGGAAGCGGTCGCACACGGCGTCCTTGACGCGCAGCGTCGCGAACTCGAGGCTCGCGAGCGGTGAACGGGTCGCGGCGACATCCACGCGAAGGGTGCGCTCGGGCTTGAAGAGGCGCGTCCAGTCGATCGCATGCACGAGCGCATAGAGATCGTGATCGTTGCGATACGTGCCGCCGCCTACGCGCCACAGAATGCGGCTCGCGATCCGTGATTCGAGGTTCGCGCGGTACACGACGTCGAGGCCGGCGGCAAAGGCGACGCCGCCTTCGGTGGCCGCGATGTCGCTCGCCTGCAGCATACGCAGCTCGCCTTCGAGCGGCGCCTCGAGGCCGCGCGGGCAGGGCGCGAAGAAGCGCTCGCTCATCCGGTGTCGATCAGAACGGCTTCGCGACGACGAGCCACACGATCGCGACGAGCAGTGGCAAGGCGGGAATCTCGTTCAGCCAGCGATAGAACACGTGACCGTGGCGGTTGCGATCCTGTGCGAAGTCGCGCAGCAGTACGCCTAGATACACCTGCAGCGCAATCAGCACGAGCACGAGCGCGAGCTTCGCGTGCAGCCAGCCGCCGGCGATGCCGAACCCCAGCCACAGCCACAGCCCGAACGCGATCGTGAGCACGGCGGCCGGCGTGGTGATGCCGAAGTAAAGCTTGCGCTCCATCAGCTTGAAGCGCTCGATGCCGATGCGGTCGCCCGCGTCGGCCATCGCGTGATAGACGAACAATCGCGGCAGGTAGAAGAGCCCGGCGAACCACGTGACCATGAACACGATGTGCAGCGTCTTGACGATTGCATAGGCCATTACGCCCCCTCAGCCGCGAATGCCTCGCGCTCGAAACGGTTGTCGCGATACGGATCGCGCCCCCGCACGAACTGCACCAGGCTCGAGCCGGCGTAGAGCGGGAAGAAGAGCGCGCCGCAGCGTTCGTACTGGCGGACGTGCACGTGCTCGTGCGCGCGAACGACGTCGAGCGTTCGCGCATCGACGCCGAGAATCGCGTGCCCGAAGGTGATTGCGCAGAAACGGCACGGACCGGGCAGCCGTGCGATCGCAGCGCGCAACGCGCCACCGCCGAACTCGATGCACCCATCGACGTGGCGAGCGCGTGCGCCGAGCGCAAGCGCGAAAAGCCCGAGCAGCAGTCCGACGAGCGTCGCCGGCGATGCCCAGGCGTAGCGCAGCGCCTTCATTTCAGCAATCGGCGCCGCGTCAGCACCATCGCGATCCAGTAGCCGACGAACGCATACGCAAGGATCACGACCACGTGCAGCGCGATCGCGTCGGGCACGCGGCCGAGCATCAGCGGGCGCGCGATGTCGATCGCGTGCTTGAGCGGCAGCACGTTCGCGACGGCGGCGAGCCAAGCGGGCATCTGCTCGACGGGGAAGTAGACGCCGGAGAAGAGCAGCATCGGCGTCAGCACCAGCGTGAAGAAGTACGTGAAGAAATCGTAGCCGGGCGCCATCGCGTTCATCACGAGCCCGAACGCACCGAAGCACAGGCCGACGAGGAAGCCGAGCGGCAGGATGAAGATCGCGAGCCACGTATGGCCGAAGCCGAGTGCCTCGATCACGACGAGGATCGCGGCCGTCGACATCACGGCCTTCGTCGCGCACCACACCCACTCGGCGAGCATCACGTCGTCGAGCGCGATCGGCGCGTTGATGATCGCCTCCCAGGTGCGCTGCACGTGCATCCGCGAGAACGCCGAGTACATGCCCTCGAAGCTCGACGTGAACATCGCGCTCTGGCATACCATGCCCGTGCCGATGAACGCGACGTACGACATGCCGCCCACCTCGCCGATCATCGAGCCGATGCCGTAGCCGAGTGCGAGCATGTACAGCAGCGGGTCGGCGATGTTGCCGAGGATGCTCGCGACCGCGAGCTTGCGCCACACGAGCAGGTTGCGCCGCCACACGGGCACGAAGCGCAGCGACAGCGTCGGGAAGCGCAGCGTGGACGCCACGATCGTGTGAGCCATCCTAGTCCCGAAGCTCGCGCCCGGTGAGCTTGATGAAAAGGTCCTCGAGGTTCGCGGGTCGATGCAGGTACCGTACGCCCGCGTGCGTCGCGAGGTCCGCAAGCAGCGGTGCCGCGTCGTTGGCGTAGCAGAACGCCGTCTCGCCGGCGAGTTCGAGCCGGTTCGCGAGCGCGCGGCCGCGCGTCTCGGCCCATGTCTTCGCAGCCTCGCCGTACACCTCGACCACTTCGGGCTCGACGTACTGCGCGAGCAGCGCGCGCGGTGCGTCGCACGCGATCATCGTGCCGTGGTCGATCACCGCGAGCCGCGTCGCCAAACGCTCGGCCTCGTCCATGAAATGCGTCGTGAGCAGGATCGTCTTGCCCTGCTTTAGCAATTGCCGCAGGCCGTCCCAGATCAGGTGACGCGCCTGCGGATCGAGGCCGGTCGTCGGCTCGTCGAGAATCAGCAGGTCCGGATCGTTGATGAGCGCGCGCGCAAGCGTGAGCCTGCGCTTCATGCCGCCCGACAACGTGCGGATCGACGTCTTCGCCTTGCCGGCGAGGCCCGCGAATTCGAGCAGCGGCGCGATGCGCCGTTCGAGGTCCTGGCGCGGTAGCTGGAAATAGCCGCCGTAGACGAGCAGGTTCTCCTCGACGGTGAAGTCGGGGTCGAGGTTGTCCATCTGCGGGACGACGCCCACGCGAATGCGCGCCTCGCGCGCCGCCTTCGGCACCGGCTCGCCGACGAGATCGATGGTGCCGCCATCCGGGTCGATGAGCCCGAGGCAGCAGCGCAGCGTCGTCGTCTTGCCCGCGCCGTTCGGGCCGAGCAACGCGAAGCATTCGCCGCGATGAATCGCGAACGACAAGCCGCGCACGACTTCATGATTGCCGTAGCGCTTGCGCAACTCGGCGACGCGCAGGATGGGCCCGGTCAAGGAGCCCACATCGACGTGACGATGCGCGTCAGCTGCGGCAGCCGGCCGTGGAAGAAGTGGCCGCTTCCGGGAAACACCACCACCGGCAGCTCCTGCGGACGCGCCCACGCGAGCACGTCGGCGAGCGGCACGACGTCGTCCTCCTCGCCGTGGATGACGATCGTGTCGTCGGGCACCTTCGGCACCTCGAAGCGATTGACCGCCGCCCCGACGAGCACGAGGCGCTCGGCGGCGATGCGCTGCGCCACGCGCGTCACCACGAACGAGCCGAACGAGAATCCGGCGAGCGCGATCGGCAGCGCTTCGCCGTAGCGGCTTTGCACGTCGGCGAGCACGGCGAGCGCATCCTCGGTTTCGCCGCGCCCTTCGTCGAACGAGCCTGCCGACGCGCCCACACCGCGGAAGTTGAAGCGCACCGCGGCATAGCCAAGCGAGAAGAATGCTTTCGCGAGCGTCTGCACGACCTTGTTGTCGAGCGTGCCGCCCTGCAGCGGATGCGGATGGCACACGAGCGCGATGCCGCGCAGCGCCGGGCCCGGAGAGTTGGCGACGACTTCGATCGCGCCCGCGGGACCGGTGATCGTGAAGCGCTCGGTGGTGCGCGGCGTCATATCGGTTGCAACGGGCAGCCCCGAGCGAGCGGTCCGCGCCCCGGGGGGCGGCGAGCGGAGCGAGCGTGGGGGGATGTCATCCGGCAAGGTTAACGCATTACGCCGCGTCGCCGGGCGTGCCCCACCCGGGTCGTCCGGCGAGCACGAACAGCCAGATCGCCGTCAGGACCGGCCACGCGAGCAGCACGCTGCGCGTCAGGCCGTTGAAGTTCAGGAGCTGGCCGAAATGCCAGTCGAACAGCGACGTGGACACGCGGCCCGCGAGCATTTCGGGTGCGAACAGCGGCGCGCCCAGCGCGGACAGCAGCGCGACGCCGCAGATCGCCACCTGTGCGGGACGCGGCAGCGCGAACGCGGCGCGCAGCAGCACGGCGCCGAGCGCGAGACCCGCGAGCGTCGGCATCTTGAGCCACGCCTGCCACGCGGCAGGCTTCAGCACCACCGCCGCAGCGAACGTCTTCAGCAGCAGCGCCGCGACGATCATCGCCACGACGAGCGCGCCGGCGTTGCGGCGCCTGCGCAGCAGCAATCCGACGAAGAGGCCGACGCCGAGCATCTGGAACGCGCTGCCCGCGGCCTGCACGAGCAGGTTCGCGGCGTCGGCGTCCGCCGCGCTCGCCATGCCGCTCGGCGTGACGGTATCGGGATCGAACGTGACGGCGAAAAGCGGAATGCCGGGATTGGTTTGCGCGACGAACCACAGCAGCAGCAGCCCAAGGCCGACGTCGCCGAGGTGCCCGGGGAGGAAGAAGCGCCCGCGCGCCGTGTACAGCAGCCGCCGAACGCGCGGAGTGCGCGCCGCGAGCGCGGCGATGGCGCCGCCGACGAGCGCGCCGGTCGTGTTGGTCGCGAAGTCGTACGGGCTCGCGATGCGCGGCGGAATGTACATCTGCAGCGATTCCATCGCGAACGACATCGCGGCGCCGACCAGCACCGCGTGGCCGATGCGCTGCGGCCACGGCGCGCCGCGCCGCGTCAGGCCGACGAAGAATCCGAACGGAACGTACGCGAGGACGTTCAGCAGCGCGTCGTAGCGGACGAAGCGCGACGGGGGGCCGAAGAGGAAGAACGGCGTGCCGGGTGGCGGGGCGAGCCACGGCGCAAACGGCTCGAGCGACGCGTAGACGATCGCGAGCCCGTAGAGCGCCGCGAGAACGTGCGGCAGGCGCGTGCGTTCTAGCGCGATGCCTTGATCTCCGTCCAGAGCTTGTTGCGCAGGCGCCGCTGCGCCGGCGTGAGGTCCTTCAGCTGCTCGAGCTTCTTCTGCAGCTCGGGCGGCGGGAACACCGCGGGGAGCTTCAGGAGCTCGGGCTTGATGTACTTCATCGCGTCCATGTTCGGATTACCCGAGCCGATCAGGTTGGTGAGCTCGGCCGAGTTGCGGCCCTCGAGCATGAAGTTGATGAACTTCAGTGCCAGGTCGGGGCGCGGCGCGTTCTTGTCGATCACCATGTTGTCGACGGCGAGCACGGCGCCTTCCTTCGGCACGCCCTGCAGGATGTGGAACGGCCGATGCGCAGCTTGCGCGTCGAGGTTCGCCTGGAAGATGTCGTTCGAGTAGCCGTGCACGAGCCAGATGTTGCCGACCGTCAGCTCCTTGATGTACGACGAGCCGTTGAACGCCGCCCAGTACGGCTTCGC
>JAICKU010000082.1 GCA_025927765.1 Burkholderiales bacterium | reverse complement strand
GGCACGTCGCGCGAGCTGTGCGGCGGCACGCACGTCTCGCGCACGGGCGACATCGGCCTCTTCAAGATCGTTTCGGAAGGCGGCGTCGCCGCCGGCGTGCGGCGCATCGAAGCGGTCACGGGCAAGGGCGCGCTCGACTACGTGCAGAAGCAGGAGACGACGCTCGCGCATGCGGCCGGACTTCTCAAGGCGCCGATCGCCGAGCTCGAGTCGCGCATCGCGCAACTGCAGGAAAGCGCGCGCGTCGCCGAGCGCGAGCTCGCGCGGTTGAAGGCGAAGGCGGCGGCCAGCGCCGGCGACGATCTCGCGGCGAGTGCGGTCGACGTGCGCGGCGCGAAGGTGGTGGCGGCGAGCCTCGACGGCAGCGACGTCAAGACGCTGCGCGAGACGATGGACAAGCTCAAGGACAAGCTCAAGAGCGGCGCGGTCGTGCTCGCGAGCGTCAACGATGGCCGCGTGACGCTGATCGCGGGCGTCACGAGCGATCTCACCGGCAAGGTCAAGGCCGGCGAGCTCGTGAACCACGTGGCGCAGCAGGTGGGCGGCAAGGGCGGCGGGCGGCCCGACATGGCGCAGGCCGGCGGCTCGAATCCGGCCGCGCTGCCGAAGGCGCTCGAATCGGTGCCCGCGTGGGTGGGCGAGCGGTTGTGATGACCGGGTGAGCGCCGTGACGCGCGGCCTTCCTCCACAATTCGGCAGCGACAATTACGCGGGCATCTGTCCCGAAGCGTGGCGCGCGCTCGAAGCGGCGAACCACGGCCATGCGCCCGGCTACGGCGGCGACGACTGGACGCGCGCCGCGCTCGACGCGATCCGCCACGCGTTCGAGACCGACTGCGAGGTCTTCTTCGTCTTCAACGGCACGGCGGCGAATTCGCTTGCGCTCGCGCAACTGTGCCGCAGCACCGACGCGATCGTGTGCCACGCGATGGCGCACGTGAACGTCGACGAATGCGGCGCGCCCGAATTCATGAGCGGCGGCGCGAAGCTCGTCACGATCGACACGCCGCACGCGAAGCTCACGCCCGAGGCCGTGATCGCGAAAGCCGTGGCGCCGCGTGACGAGCATTCGTCGCGGCCGCGCGCGCTGTCGATTACGCAGGCGACCGAGCTCGGCACCATTTATCGGCCGGATGAACTCGCGGCGCTGTGCGACGTCGCGCACGAGCGCGGCATGCGCGTGCAGATGGACGGCGCGCGCTTCGCCAACGCGGTCGCGGCGCAACACGCCACGCCGGCGGAACTGAGCTGGCGCGCGGGCGTCGACGTGTTGTGCCTCGGCGGCACGAAGAACGGCCTGCCCGCGGGCGAGGCCGTCCTGTTTTTCGATCGCGACCTCGCCGACGAATTCGCGCGCCGGCGCAAGCAGGCGGGACAGCTCGCCTCCAAGATGCGCTTCGTGTCCGCGCCGTGGGTCGGCGTGCTCGCCCACGGCGCGTGGCTGCGCCACGCGGCACACGCGAACGCGATGGCCGCGCGCCTCGCGGAGGGACTCGCGGGCATGGGCGAAGCGCATCTGCTCGCACCGGTCGAGGCGAACGGCGTGTTCGTCGACCTGCCGAAGCATGCGATCGACGCGCTGCACGCGAATGGCTGGCGCTTCTACGCGTTCATCGGCGACACCGGCGTGCGCTTCATGTGCGCGTGGGACACGACGGCTGAATCGGTCGACCGTCTGCTTGGCGATCTGCGCGAAGCGCTCGCGTCGTCGGCGCGCTAAAAGTCGCGCGCGATCAACGCAACGCCGAAACGAGCATCGAAGGGCCTCGGCCAAACAGCCGATGGCGTCGTTGCGCCAGGCACGTTGTGATACGCGCTCGATCACACGCACGGGAGCCGCTCGACGCGCGAATACTCGTCCATCCCCATACACGGCTGCCTCGCGGGCTTCGCGGCCGGCGCGACGCTGCTGCAATCCTGTCCGGTGCTGCCACCGATGCCTGGCGTGCTCGCGCTCGCCGCATGCGCGCTCGCATTGCTCGTCATCGCGTCGGTGCGATGCCTCCGGCAGGCGACGTGGCAGCAACTCGCGTTCGCGGCCTTCGCGGTGCTCGCGTCGGCCACACTCGGCTTCGCATACGCGGCATGGCGCGCCGACCTGCGACTCGCCGACACGTTGCCGGCCGCGTGGGAGAACGTCGACGTCGAGGTCACCGGCATCGTCGACGATCTCCCGCAGAACGACGAGGCGGGCGCGCGCTTCGCGTTCGCCGTCGAACGCGTGCTGACCGAAGGCGCGAGCGTGCCGTCGCGCGTCTCGCTCGCGTGGCATGCGCCGCGCTCGTCGGACGAGTCGCAGCCGGGCGAAGCGCCCAAGGTGCACGCGGGCGAGCGGTGGACGCTGACGCTGCGGCTGCGGCGGCCCCACGGCAACGTCAACCCGCACGGCTTCGACCTCGAGGCGTGGCTGCTCGAGCACGACCTGCGCGCCACCGGCTACGTGCGCGAGTCGCCCGGCAACGCGCGCGGCGATGCGTTCGCCGGCCGCGCGAGCGACGTCGTGCAACGCGCGCGCGAGCGCGTGCGCGAACGCGTATTCGCGGCGCTGCCGGGGCGTCCATACGCCGGCGTGCTGGTCGCGCTCGCGATCGGCGACCAGCGCGCGATACCCGAAGCGCAGTGGGCCGTCTTCAACAAGACCGGCATCACGCACCTCGTGTCGATCTCGGGGCTGCACGTCACCGTGTTCGCGTCGCTGGCGGGCGCGCTGGCGCTCGTCGTCGCGCGCCGCAGCACGGCGCTCACGCTGCGGGTGCCCGCGCGCAAGGTCGCGGCGCTCGTGGGCGCCCTGATCGCTTTGGGCTACGTGCTGCTCGCCGGCGCCGAAGTGCCCGCCGTGCGCACGCTGCTCATGCTGATCGTCGCGGCGCTCGGGCTGTGGCTCGGGCGTCCCGGCACCGCGTCGCTCGTGTGGCTGTGGTCGCTCGTCGTCGTGCTCCTGTGGGACCCTTGGGCGGGACTCGCCCCCGGCTTCTGGCTGTCGTTCGGCGCTGTCGGCCTGCTGCTCTATGCCGGCTGCGGACGGCTGCGGGCAGCGCCGGCGACCACGCGTCGCGAACGCCTCGTCGCCGCGTTGCACGAGGGTGCCCGCGCGCAATGGATCGCGACGATCGGCCTCGTGCCCGGCACGCTCGCGCTGTTCTTGCAGGTGTCGCTCGTCTCGGTGTTCGCGAACGCGCTCGCGATTCCGGTCGTGACACTCGCGGTCGTGCCGCTCGCGCTCCTCGGCATCGTCGTGCCTGTCGACGCGCCGTGGTGGCTTGCGCACGGCGTGCTTGCCGCGTTGATGCGCTGGCTCGAATGGCTCGCCGCCTGGCCGTTCGCGGCCTGGGCGACGCACGCGCCGCGCGCGTGGACGGTGCCGGTCGCGATCGCGGGCATCGCCTGGCTGCTCGCACCGTCGGGCGTGCCCGGCCGCGCGCTCGGTCTCGCGTGGCTGCTGCCGCTCCTGTTGCTGCGCCCACCGGCGCTTGCCGAAGGTGCACTGCGCGTGGTCGTGCTCGACGTCGGGCAGGGACTCGCGATCCTCGTCGCGACGCGGCGTCACGCGCTCGTCTACGACACCGGACCGCGCTACGGCGAGTTCGTCGACGCGGGCGGCCGCATCGTCGTGCCGTTCCTGCGCGCGGCGGGCATCGCTCGCGTCGACACGCTCGTCGTCAGCCATGCCGACAGCGATCACGCAGGCGGCGCGCTCGCGATCCTGCGCGCGCTCCCGGTGGGTAAGCTCGTGTCGTCGCTGCCGGACGCTCATCCGATCGTAGCCGCCGCGCCATCATCGGTACGCTGCACGGCAGGCATGAACTGGACGTGGGACGGTGTCGCGTTCGAGATCGTGCATCCCGCCACATCGGCGTACGACGAGCCGGCGCGCAAGACCAACGATCGCTCGTGCGTGCTTCGCATCGCGAGCGCGGGCGGCCAGGTGCTTCTGACCGGCGACATCGAGGCCGCGTCCGAAGCTGAAATGCTGCAGCGGCACGAAAGCCTTGCGGCCGACGTGCTCGTCGTGCCGCATCACGGTTCGCGCACGTCGTCCACGCCGTCGTTCATCGCCGCGGTGTCGCCGCACGTGGCGGTGATCGCCGCCGGCTACCGCAATCGCTTCGGCCATCCGCGCGCCGACGTGGTCGCGCGTTACGCCGATGCGGGTGCGACGATGCCGCGCACCGATCGCCAGGGCGCGATCACGTTGACGCTCGCGCCGGACCAGGACGTGGCCGTGGTCGCGGAACGCGAGCGGCGGCGACGCTACTGGTTCGACGATCCGGAGGTCGCTGTGCCGGGCGACGCGCGCCGGCGCCGCGCTCAGGCGACGAAGCGGCCGAGGCGAACCGCCGTTTCGCCCGCTTTCGCGCGGCGGGCGGGCATGATCAGCACGCAGTCGTCGCAGGGCGTGCGGATCTCGCGCGGGCCATCGCGCGCGAGCAGGGTGCCTGCGTCGCCGATGGTCGTCATGCCGGCCACCGGTTGCGTGAACGCGAATTCGGCAGTCTCGACGGTGACGACGTCGACGATCTCGATCACGCGCTGGGGCGGCGGCGGCGTAGGGTCGATGAACGCGTCGACGAAGCTGCGATCGACGACGCCCGCGTGCCGCAGGAAGCGCAGCATGCACTGCCGTGCGACGCCGGGCGAACTGCGCTCGAAATGCTGCCCGCATTCGACGAGCAGCGCGGCGCGCGGATCGCCGGCATCGTCGAACGCCGCGTAGTCGCGCAACCGTCGTCCTGCGCGGTGGCCGGCATCGACCACGATGGACTGCGGCACGCCCACGCCGCGCGCGAGATCGACGCCCTTCGGCTGCCGGCCAGCGAGGGCCAGCGGCACGCAGGCGTCGGTCATTGAATGCAGGTCGAGCAGCAGGTCGGTCTCGTCGTAGAGCGGACGCAGCGCGCGTGCACGCGCGAGTTCCTGCGTGCGGCGCGTGCTTGCGAGCACCGCTTCATCCCACAGCCGGTTGAAGTCCTCATCGAGGCAGCGCGCGGCGTACGGATCGGCGCGATCGAACGTGCGATACGCGGCCGCGTTGGCGAACACGAGCGTCAGCGTCCCGCGCGTCGGGCGGATGCCGAGGTTCAGCAGCCAGTCGAGCGCGATCGCGCCGCACACTTCGTTGCCGTGCGTCAGCGCCTGCACGGTCACGTGCGGTCCCGCGGCGCCCGAGGCGAAGCGCCAGACGTAGGGGATGCCGGTGTTGCCGCGCGCCCAGCGGGCGATGTCGGGAAGCTCGACGTCGACGCACGGCAATGGATCGCCCGGGGCGGGCGCGGAGTGCGCCATGGCGGGAACCGCGATCAGGCGACGCACACGTGGCGCATGAGTCGCCGCATGAACGCCTCGCAGCGCGCGAGCTGGTCGAGGCCGATCCATTCGTTCGGCTGGTGCGCCTGCTCGATGTGCCCGGGCCCGCAGATCACCGCCGGGATCGACGCGCGATGGAACAGCGCCGCCTCGGTGCCGTACGACACCTTGTGCTCGAGGCCGGAGTCCGTGCAGTCGCGCGCAATCGCGCGCATCGGATCGTCGCCGTTGTCGTTGTCGAAGCCCGGCATTTCCGACAGCGCATCGAACGCGATGTACGTTGCGGGGTCGACCGCGTGCATGGCGGGGACGAACGAATCGGCGTACGCACGCAGCTCGGCGAAGAACTGCTGCGGATCGTCGAACGGCAGGTGACGCAGCTCGAACTCGAACGAGCAGTCGCGCGGCACGATGTTGACCGCGGTGCCGCCGCGGATCACGCCCACGTGCGGCGTCGTGAACGGGACGTCGTACAGCGGATCGTGGCGATGCGAGTCGCGCAGCTCCCGCGCGCGCTTCGCGATCCATCCGACGAGCTCGCACGCGATCTGCACGGCGTTGACACCCTGCGGCGTCAGCGACGAATGCGCTTCATGGCCGCGCACGCGGCAGCGCCACGTGCGCCGTCCCTTGTTCGCGACGACGATCTGCATGCCGGTGGGCTCGCCGATGATGCATCCCGCGGGCTGCACGCCTTTCTCCATGACGTCGGCGATCAGGCGGCGCACGCCGATGCAGCCCACTTCCTCGTCGTACGACAGCGCGAAGTGCAGCGGGCGCGAGAGGCCGCGGCGCACGAACTCGGGCACGAACGCGAGGCCGATGGCCGAAAAGCTCTTCATGTCCGCGGTGCCGCGGCCGTACAGGCGATCGCCGTCGAGCGTCGCGACGAACGGGTCGGTGTCCCACGGCTGACCGTCGACGGGAACGACATCGGTGTGGCCGGACAGCACGATGCCGTTCGACGTCGCGTTGCCGTCGTGCGCGGCCAGCGTCGCAAAGAGGTTCGCCTTGCGGCCCTCGTCGTCGAACGTGAGCGCCGTCGTGGCGCCGTGGCCGTCGAGATAGTCGCGGGCGAATTCGATCAGCGCGAGATTCGAGTCGCGGCTCACCGTCGGAAAGCCGACGAGCTTTCGCACCATCTCGTAACCGACGAGTTCGTGCGGTGAAACCGTTGCGCGATCGGCATGGCGTAGCGCATGCGGAGCGTTCATGGTGTGATCCTTGTCGTGGCGGCTCGCATGACGAGCATGTCGCCGCACGGTGACTTTCATCGGCAGGATAGCACCGCGACGCGCGATCGTCCCCTGCTGCGCCGGGTTGAACCCGCGGCGAAGCCGGCGCATCCAACGCTCACCATGAGCCCGTGGCTTTCGCGCATCGGCGCGCTGTTCCTCGTCGCCATCGTCGCGCCGCTGGCGTGCGCGGCCGAAACGCTGCCGCTCGAGCGCATTCGCCTGCCGCGCGGCTTCACGATCGCGCTGCTCGCACGCGTGCCCGGCGCGCGCGAAATCACGTTCGGCACGAGGGGCACGCTCTTCGCCGGCTCGAACGAAGGCAACGTCTATGCGATCACGCTTGCCGATGCGGGCGGGAAGCCGCAGGTGCGCAAGATCGCGTCCGGCCTGCGCCAGCCCGTCGGCGTCGCGTTTCGCGACGGCGCGCTGTACGTGTCCGCGGTGAGCCGCATCCTGCGCTTCGACGACATCGAAGCGAATCTCGATCACCCGCCGGCGCCCGTCGTCGTCTCGGACGCGTTTCCCACCGACGGGCATCACGGCTGGAAATTCATCGCGTTCGGTCCCGACCGCAAGCTCTACGTGCCCGTCGGCGCACCCTGCAACATCTGCGAGCCCGACCGCGACCGCTACGCGAACATCATGCGGATGAACGCCGACGGCTCCGGCCTCGAGGTGTATGCGCGCGGCATTCGCAACAGCGTCGGCTTCGACTGGGATCCGGTGACGAAGGCGCTCTGGTTCACGAACAACGGCCGCGACAACATGGGCGACGACGTGCCACCGGATACGCTGAACGTCGCGCCGCGTCCCGGCCTCGACTTCGGCTACCCGTACTGCCATGCCGGCAACATCCCGGATCCGGAATTCGGCAAGAAGCGGCCGTGCAGCGATTTCGCGCCGCCGGCGCAGGCGCTCGGTGCGCACGTGGCGGCGCTCGGCATGCGGTTCTACACCGGCACGCAATTTCCCGCCGAGTATCGCAATCAGATCTTCATCGCCGAGCACGGCTCGTGGAACCGCAGCTCGAAGGTCGGTTACCGCGTCACGATCGTGAAGCTCGACGCGAATCGCAAGCCGGTGTCGTACGAACCGTTCGCGCAAGGGTGGCTCTCGGGCCAGCAGGCATGGGGGCGACCGGCCGACGTCGAAGTCGCGCCCGACGGATCGCTCCTCATCGCCGACGACACGGCGGGCGCGATCTATCGCGTTCGCTACGGACGCTGAGCCGCACGCCGGGCGCAAACGAGAAGGGACGCCTTGAGGCGTCCCTTCGAGCGAATCGCTTCCAGTGTTTCAATAGCGGTAATAGACGCGCGGATGCACCACGTAACGATGCCGGTACGGTGCGCGATAGACGATGCGTGCCGGCGGCGTGTAGTAGACGACGCGCGGTGGCGCGTAGACGACGCGGGGCGGCGGCGGCGCTACGTACACGGGCGCCGGGGCGTAATAGCGCGGGCGCCACACGGGCACGTTGCCGAACGTGACGCCGTAGCCGGGACCGCCGACCGACACGTTGAAGCCGATGCGATCCGCGTGCGCCGCAGGCGCGAAGGCTGCCGCGCCGGCAACGAGCGCGGAAGCGAGGGCGATTTGCGTGGTACGACGTAGCATGAGCGAACCTCCGTAGGTCAGTCGAAGTGGGACAGATGCGCCGAAAGGCGGGTTCCTGCGCGCGCGACCGTCAGGAGGATCAACGCCACGTCGCAGGCACGCGTTGACGACGGCGGCGTGGCGTAGCGATTTGTTACATTGCGTAACGCGGGGCTCCCGCTCCCGCATCGTCCGCCCGGGCCGATCGTCGTGCCCGGCGCCGCCATCTGCCCGGATCGCGCCATGAACGCTCCCGATCGTCGCATCACTGCCTTGCCGCCGCCCCGGCATTTCATCGCCAACCGCTTCGTCGACGCGCACGACGGCGCCACGCTGGCGATGATCGATCCTTCAGACGGCGCGCCGTTCGCCGCGATCGCCCGCGGCAACGCCGCCGACATCGACGATGCGGTGCGCGCAGCGACGCGTGCGCGCCAGGGAGTGTGGGGCCGGCTCGCGCCCGCCGCGCGCGGTCGCTGCCTCGCAGCGATTTCGCGCGCGATTCTCGATCACGCCGACGAGTTGGCCCTGCTCGAAGCGCGCGACTGCGGCAAGCCGCTCGCGCAGGCGCGCGCCGACGTCGCCGCGTGCGCACGCTACTTCGAGTTCTATGCGGGTGCGCCTGACAAGCTGCATGGCGAGACGCTGCCCTATGCGGAAGGCTACGCAGTGCTCACATGGCGCGAGCCGCATGGCGTCACCGGCCACGTCATTCCGTGGAATTACCCGTTGCAGATCTTCGGCCGCTCGGTCGGCGCGGCGCTCGCGGCGGGCAACGCGTGCGTCGTCAAGCCGGCAGAGGACGCGTGCCTGTCGCTGCTGCGCCTCGCGGAACTCGCCGCCGAAAGCGGTCTGCCCGAAGGCGCGCTCAACCTCGTGACGGGCCTCGGCGGCGAAGCGGGCGCGGCGCTCGTCGCGCATCCGGGCATCGCGCACGTGTCGTTCACCGGATCGCCCGACACGGGCGCGCAGGTGGGCGCCGCGGCCGCCGCGCGTCATTGCCCGGTGACGCTCGAACTCGGCGGCAAGTCGCCACAGATCGTGTTCGCCGATGCCGACGTGGACAGCGCATTGCCCGCGATCGTCAACGCGATCGTGCAGAACGCCGGTCAGACGTGCAGCGCAGGGTCGCGGCTCCTCGTCGAGCGCGCGATCCACGACGATGTGCTCGCGCGGCTCGGCGAGCGCTTCGCGAAGCTCGTCACCGCGCCCGCGTTCGCCGATCGCGATTGCGGACCGCTGATCCGCGCTTCGCAGCGCGACCGCGTGCAGCGCTTCCTCGACGACGCGGCGCGCGACGGCATCGGCGTCGTCGCGCGCGGGCGCATCGCCGACGACGCGCCGGCCAACGGCTTCTACGTTGCGCCGACGCTGCTTCGCGATGTGCCGCCGCGAAGCCCCCTCGCCTGCGACGAGGTGTTCGGCCCGGTGCTCGCGGCGATGCCGTTCGACGACGAAGCGCACGCGATCGCGCTCGCGAACGGCACCGGCTACGGCCTCGTCGCCGGCGTCTGGACGCGCGATGGCGCGCGGCAACTGCGCATGGCGCGCGCGATCGAAAGCGGGCAGGTGTTCGTGAACAACTACGGCGCAGGCGGCGGCGTCGAGCTGCCGTTCGGTGGTGTCAAGCATTCGGGCCACGGGCGCGAGAAGGGGTTCGAGGCACTGTACGGCTTCACCACGCTGAAGACCGTCGTTCTCCGGCATGGATGACCCCGCTGCCGAGCGCCGCTCGCTCGGGCAGCTCGGGCGTCAGCTCGTCGGCCGCGCCGTCGTCTACGCGCTCTTTCCCGTGCTGCTGTCGCAGGCGTTCGCGCTGCGTCGCCACGCGCTGTCGCTGGTCCCTGCGGCCGGCCCACCCGTAGGACGCATCGGCCGCGGCACGCCGTTGCGCCTGCTCGCCGTCGGCGACTCGATCATCGCCGGCGTGGGCGCACGGCGCATCGGGCGATCGACGGTGGCGCAGGTCGCGCGGTTCATGTCCGGGCGGCTCGGGCGCGAGATCCATTGGCACGCAAGCGGCATCATCGGCGCGAGCGCACGCCGCGTGCGTTGCGATACGCTGCGGCGACTGCCCACGGAGCCGTTCGATGCGATCCTGCTGTCGGTCGGCGTGAACGACGTGCTGAAGCTCGAGCGCAAGCGGCGCTTCCGCCGGCAACTGCTGAAGCTCGTGCGCGAGTTGCGCCGTCATTCGCCCGATGCCGTGATCGGCTACATCGGGCTGCCGCCGCTCGATACGTTCCCGCGGCTTCGCCGGCCGCTGCGCTGGATCGTCGGACGCCGCGTGCGTCACTTCGACGCAATCGCGCGCGACACGCTCGCGCGCGTCCCGAACACCGTGCACATCCCCGTGCAGTTCTCGGCACGCCCCGACATGTTTTCGCAGGACGGCCTGCATCCCACCGAGGCGTCGCAGCGGCGCCTCGCGAAGATCATTGCAGGCACCCTCGTCGCGAAGGTGGCCGAACGGCTGCCGGAAGCGATGAGCGTGCCGCCGACACACTCGATGACGGAAACACCATGAGACTGAAGGACAAGATCGCGATCGTGACCGGCGCGGGCTCGGGTTTCGGCGCCGGCATCGCGCGCCGCTTCGCCGACGAAGGCGCGCGCGTCGTCGTCAACGACCTGCACGAAGCAATGGCGAAGCGCACCGCCGACGGGATCGTGCGCACGGGAGGCCGCGCCGCCGCATGTGCGGCCGACGTGTCGCGCGACGCCGACGTGGCGCGCCTGGTCGCGTTCGCGCTCGACGCCTTCGGCGGCCTCGACGTCGTCGTCAACAACGCCGGCACGACGCATCGCAACCAGCCGATGCTCGACGTGCCCGAGGACCTGTTCGACCGCATCTACGCCGTCAACGTGAAGAGCCTGTACCTGACGGCGAAGCACGCGGTGCCGCATTTCCGGCAGCAGAAGAACGGCGTCTTCATCACGATCGCGTCGACGGCGGGCGTACGTCCGCGGCCCGGCCTCACCTGGTACAACGGCAGCAAGGGCGCGGCGATCGTGACGTCGCGCTCGATGGCGGCCGAGCTCGCGCCCGACCACATTCGCGTGAACGTCATCAATCCAGTCGCGGGTGAAACGGGATTGCTCGCCGATTTCATGGGCGAGGACACGCCGCAGAAGCGCGCGCAGTTCATCGCGTCGATTCCGCTCGGGCGGCTCTCGCAGCCGGCCGACATCGCGACCGCGGCGGTGTTCTTCGCCTCCGACGAGGCCGCGTTCATCACCGGCGCCTGCCTCGAAGTCGACGGGGGCCGCTGTATTTGAAGCCCGAATCGGCGGGCATGACGCTGCTCCTCGGCGCGCTGATCGCGACGCCGCCGCTCGCGATGGACATCTACCTCGCGTCGATGCCTGCGATGACGACGGCGCTGCACGCGCCCACGTCCGAGGTCCAGCTGACGCTGTCCGTGTACATGTACGGCTGGGGCATCGCGCAACTCTTCGCCGGCCCGCTGTCCGATCGCTACGGCCGGC
The DNA here is from genome assembly GCA_025927765.1 of Burkholderiales bacterium. Taxonomy (GTDB): domain Bacteria; phylum Pseudomonadota; class Gammaproteobacteria; order Burkholderiales; family Casimicrobiaceae; genus VBCG01. The sequence goes on along the minus strand of JAICKU010000082.1, from coordinate 4,073 downwards.
GGCCGGCGCTGCTCGCGAGCCTCGCGGTGTTCGTGTGCGCGTCGCTCTTCTGCGCGTTCGCGCGGAACGTGTTCATGCTGATCGGCGGGCGGCTCGTGCAGGCGGTGTCGATCGCATCGATCGGCGTCGTGCCGCGCGCCGCGGTGCGCGATCTCTACGCCGGCGACAAGGCCGCGCACGTGCTGTCGCTGATGAGCGTGGTGCTCGGCATCGCCCCGGTCGTGGCGCCGATCATCGGCAGCAACCTGCACGTGTGGCTCGGCTGGCAGTCGAACTTCGTCGCGGTCGCGATCTACGGTTCGCTGCTCTGGTACTTCGTCTACGCGCAACTGCCCGAGACGCTCGCGCGGAAGGACGTGCGCGCGATCGCGCCGCGCGCGGTGGTGGCCAACTACCGGCGTCTCCTCGCGTCGCCGGCGTACGTCGGCTACATGCTCGTTTCGGCGTTCGGCTTCAGCGGCCTGTTCGCATTTCTCGCCGGCAGCGCCTTCGTGTTCCAGAACGTGATGGGGCAGAGCGCGCAGGGCTTCGGCGTGATGTTCGGTACGGTGATGCTCGGCAACATCACCGGCGCGACGATCGGCAGCCGCGTGGTGCGCCGCATCGGCATCGCCCGGCTCGTGCACGTGGGGACGGCGCTGATGCTCGTCGCGGGCGTCACGCTCGGCGCGCTGTCGCTCACCGAAGTGCATCACCCGGCGGCGGTGATCGTGCCGATGTTCGCGTTCATGGTGACGTTCACGCTGACGATGCCGACGGCGACGGCCGGTGCGCTCACGCCGTTTCCGCAGATCGCCGGCAGCGCGTCGTCGCTCCTCGCGTTCTGCCAGTTCGTCGTCGCGTCGACCGCCGCGCTGGTCGTAGGGCTCACGCTCGATGGCACGACACGGCCGATGTCGCTCGCGATTGCCGCAGCGTCGGTCGGTGCGTTCGCCAGTTTGCGGATGACGGAGCGCCGCGCCGCGCTCGCGTCGTCGCGCGCGTAGCTCGACTTCGATGTTCGCCGCGTTCGACCGACGGTTGATTGCGGTCAACCGCGCGCTCGTGATCGTGCTGCTCGCGGCCATGGCGGTGATGGTGTTCGCCAATGTCGCCCTGCGCTTCCTGACCGATCACTCGATCCTGTGGAGCGAGGAGGCGTCGCGCTACGCGATGGTGTGGCTCACGTTCGTCGGCGTCGGTCCCGTGCTGCGCTACGGCGGCCACATCGGCATCGACACGCTCGAGCGCAGCGTGCCGCGCCATGCGGCGGCGATCCGCGCGGCGATCCTCGCGCTGCTGTTCGTGTTCTTCGCCGTGATGGTCGTCGTCGGCATCCGCTACGCGATCCTCACGTGGGCGCAGACGACGCCGGTGCTCGAAGTGCCGATCGGGGCGATCTACCTCGCGATGCCGGTCGGCTTCGCGCTCGCGATCGTGCATCTCGCCATGATGGCACGCGGCTATGTGCTGCGGCGCGACGTGCTGGGCGACGGCGAGTTCGACGCGGACGCCGCTTCGCTGTAGATGGTCACCGTCCTCTTCGTCGCCTGCATCGCGCTGCTCGCGTTCGGCGTGCCGGTCGCGTTCGCGCTCGGGGGCGCGACGCTCGTCGCCATGATCTTTCAGGGCGTGCCGCTCGTCGCGCTGCCCAAGTATCTTTTCTCGGGCATCGACCTCTTCGCGCTCGAGGCGGTGCCGTTCTTCATCCTCGCGGCCGAGCTCATGACCGGCGGCGAACTGTCGGCAGTGCTGCTGCGCTTCGCGTCGCAGTTCGTGGGTCGCTTTCGCGGCGGGATGGGGCACACGAACATCCTCACCCTGACGTTCTTCTCCGGCATCTCGGGCTCGGCGCTCGCCGATGCCGCGGGCCCGGGCGCGATCATGATCCGCATGATGCGCGAAGACGGCTACGCGCCGGCGTACGCGGCGGCGCTCACGTCGGCGACGTCGATCCTCGGGCCGATCATCCCGCCGTCGATCAGCGTGATCATCTACGCGCTCGCGTATCCCGACGTGAATCTCGTCGGGCTTTTCATCGCGGGCGTCGTGCCAGGCGTTCTGATCGCCATCGCGATGGGCGCGATCAATCACGTGATCTCGGTGCGGCGCAACTACCGTGGCGCGGTGCAGGCGCTGCGTTGGAACGACTACGTCCGCAACACCTGGCGCGCGCTGCCGGCGCTCGTGCTGCCCACGCTCATTCTCGGCGGCATCGCATCCGGCGCGTTCACGCCTACCGAAGCGTCCGTGGTCGCGGTGTTCTACGCGCTCTTCGCCGGACGCGTGCTCTATCGCACGCTCGAATGGCGGATGCTGCCGTCGATCCTCGCGCGCTCGGCGCTGATGACGGCGTCGGTGCTGATCATCGTCGGCATGTCGGCGGCGTTCGCGTGGGTGCTGACGGTGTCGCGCATCCCGCAGCACCTGACCGAGTGGATCGTCGGCATGCATCTGGCACCGCTCGCATTCCTGTTCGCGGTGAACGTGCTGCTGCTGATCTTCGGCATCTTCATCGAGCCGCTGCCGGGCATCGTCGTGCTGGTGCCGATCCTGGCACCGATCGCGCACGCGCTCGGCATCGACGACCTGCAGTTCGGCATCATCGTGATCGTCAACCTCACGATGGGAATGATCACGCCGCCGGTCGGGGGCTTACTGTTCGTGACGTCGATCGTGGCGCGCGTGCCGCTGGCAGCCCTTGTACGCGAGCTCTGGCCGTTCCTGTGGGCACAACTCGTGGTGCTCGCGCTCCTGACGCTGTTCCCCGTGCTGTCGTCGGGCCTGCCGAACCTGTTCGGCTATCGGTAGGCGTCTCGACGCGGATGGCGCCCCGCACACCCCGGGCGGGGCGCCCGCGAATGCGCGGGTTACTTGTAGTTGCGGATGCGGTCGATGTTCGCCTGGCCGAACTTCTTGCCGAACTCGGCGAACACCGGTTCGAGCGCGGCCTGGAACTTGGCCTTGTCCGGGTGCTCGACGATCTGCATGCCCTTGGACCGCAGGTCGGCGACGGCCTTCTGCTCGTCGCTGTCGATGCGCGCGCGGTTCGCCTTCACCGCCTCGGCCGCGGCTTCGTGGAACGCCTGCTTGTCGGCGGGCGAGAGCGCGTCCCACTTCGCCTTGCTCATCAGGATCAGTGCAGGCGAATAGACGTGGCCGGTGAGCGTCAGGTACTTCTGCACCTGGTCGAGTTTCGCCGACTCGATCACCGACAGCGGGTTCTCCTGGCCGTCGACCGTGCCTTGCTGGAGCGCCGTGTACACCTCGGTGAACGCCATCGGCGTCGGGATGATGCCGAACGCCTTGTACGCCTGGATGTGCACCGGGTTCTCCATCGTGCGCATCTTGAGACCCTTCAGGTCGGCGGGCACGTTCACCGGATGCTTGCTGTTCGTCATGTTGCGAAAGCCGTTCTCGCCCCACGCGAGCGCCTCGATGCCCTTCGGCTCGAACTTCTTCAAGAGGTCCTGCCCGATCGGGCCGTCGAGCACGGCACGTGCGTGCGCGTAGTCGCGGAACAGGAACGGGATGTCGAGGATGGCGATCTCCGGCACGAAGTTCGGCACGGGCCCGGTCGACGTCATCGTGAGGTCGAGCGTGCCGAGTTGCAGCGCCTCGATCGACTCGCGCTCGGCCCCGAGCGCGCCGGAGTAGAAGTTCTGGACCTTGTAGCGTCCGTTCGTGCGCTTCTCGACCTCGCGCGCGAACGTGTCGATCGCAACGCCGTAGTGCGAGTTCTGCGCGAGCGAGATGTTCATCTTGAGCGTCGTCTGCGCGAACGCGGGCGCGGCGAACGTGACGGCCGCCGCGAGCGCGACGGCGAGGAATCGGATGTGACGCATGATGGCGGGCTCCTTGGCGCGAGGCGGCGATTCTAGCAGGGGAAAAAGGCCCTCCCCGCGGCGCAACATGGACCCGCAGCGCGGCGATTGCAAGAGGAACTTCGGGGTCAGAGCGGCAAGTCGGTCACGGAACCCCCAACTAACCGACTTTCCGCTCGGACCCCCAAAACCGACATGACCCTCAGACCCCCAAATTACAAATTCAATAGCCCCGCTGCGGGTCCAAGTTGAGCCGCGGGGAGGGCCTTT
>JAICKU010000028.1 GCA_025927765.1 Burkholderiales bacterium | reverse complement strand
GCGGCAGTAGGCGTCGCAAGCGCGTCAACGTCTCGAGCGGCATGCGGCCGCCGGTGTTCGCGAAGTAACGAAGGTGATCGGCGATGGTCTCCGGCCAGCGCAAATGCGAAAGCTGGATCCACAACGGGGGTACGGCGGTAAGCCCCGTCACGCGTTCCTTGGCGAGCGTCGCCAGCACGTCGCGCGGCAACAGATAGTTGTGCAGGACGACACGCGCGCCGACGTGAAAAGCCGTCGTCAGCTGACTGAAGCCTGCATCGAACGTGAGCGGCAGTGCCGCGAGCAACGTGTCCGACGCCTGATTCTCGAGATAACTCGCGACGCTCGTCGCGCCCGCAACCATGTTCCGGTGCGACAGCATCACGCCCTTCGGCCTGCCGGTGCTACCCGACGTGTAGAAGATGGACGTCATGTCGGTATCGATCACGCGATGCGCGCGCCGCGCCGGCGCCGCCATGAATTCGTTCCAGCCGACAACGGACTTGCCGCAGACGTCGTCGTCGCCGTCGTCGAGCGTGACGACGTGCCGAAGATCGGGACACGCGGCGAGCGCGGGCATCACCGCTTGCGCACGCGCGCCCGCCGTGACGAGCACGCGCACGTTGCAATCGCGCAGGATGTGCACGACCTGCTCGGCCTTGAGGATGGGATTCACCGGCACGAACACAGCGCCTGCACGTGCGGCGCCGAACATCGCGACGACCGTTTCGAACCGCTTGTCGAGATAGACGGCCACGCGCTCGCCGCGCCCGATGCCGAGGCCGAGCAAGCCCGCGCACGCGCATTCGATCGCATGTGCGAGCTCCGCGTAGGAAAGCGTTCGCTCGTTCGACGTGAGCGCCGGCGCGCTGCCGTTTCGTTGCGCCGCATGCAGCGGCAGATCGTGCAAAAGTTCGGTCATCGCGACAGATCTTACTTCACGCATTTTTGACGTTCGTCGGAATGAGGGGTGCAGCGAGCGCGCTCGTGCGTCGGAGGCAAGGCGATGAAGTAATCTGTGTCCGGCGCTCACTGCGCATATGTCGTGCCCAGGAACCGTAGGCAAGCTGTAATGCACAGCTTTGCCGCATCATGACCGGCCGGCGGATCATGTTTCGGCGGAGGTCGATTACGACATATTCTCGATATCCCAAGTGCCAAAAGCCTCGCCGTTGCCCGGCGAAGCGTATGCCACAACATGGCATGCTCTTTGCTCAATTGCTTTGGTCCAATCAATGGCCGAGCGTAGCGGGTTCGCGCGGAAGACCGGAAGCTCCCGATCATCATGCTGTTGCACAGCGCTCATGTTTCCCGAACAGGCTTTCGCGACCGCGCAGGTCGCGCGTGAGAGGCGCGCTTGTTTAACCTCTTCCGCGAGAACATTTCGGGTGCGACGCTCTTTCAGCTCGGGGCGGAGCTGTGCTGGCTGTTCGCCGCGATCCTGCTCGTGCTGCAGCTCGATCCTGCGCACACCGTCGCACGCTCGGACGTCGCGCTCGTCGCCTTCGTGTTCGCCGCAACGATCGTCTGCCTGAACGGCGCATTCGGCCTGTATCACCGCGCGCAGGCGTTGTCCGTCGGCGCGTACCTGCTGCGTGTCGTGCTCGCGCCCGCCGTCGGCATTCCCCTCGCGTTCCTGGTTGCGCAACTGCTCCCCGGCACCGCGCCCCTCGAGCAGGATTGGGGCAGCGCCGTGTTGCTCGCGTTGCTCGGGCTTCTGCTCGTGCGCCACGTCGTCGTGCTGCCCCTCGTCGCCGTGCTGCTGCCGCATCGCGTGCTCGTGCTCGGCACGGGGCCCGAAGCGAGGCTCGTCGAGGCGTCGCTCACGGCGGCAAATCCGCTCGGCATCCAGCTCGTCGGTTTCTACGGCCTCGACAAAATGCAGGAAAGCGTGGTTCCGGCCGCGAAGATCGTCGCGCGCGGCGCTGCGCTCGAGGACACCGTGCGTCAACTCGGAATCGACGAGGTGATCGTCGCGGTGCGCCAGCAGCGCGGCGGCATCCTGCCGCTGCGTTCGCTGCTCGAGTGCCGGCTCGACGGCGTGCAGATCACCGACCTCGCGCGTTACTTCGAACGCGTGCACGGGCAGGTGCCGATCGAATCGTTGAAGGTGAGCTGGCTGATCTATGGCCACGGCTTTCGCCAGAACACGTTGCGTTCGGCCGTCAAGCGCTGCTTCGACCTGATCGTGTCGGCGACGTTGATCGTGCTGGCATCCCCCATCATGCTGCTGGCGGCGCTGCTGATCGCCGCCGAAGGTGGCGGACCCATCATTTACCGGCAGGAGCGCGTGGGCTTGCGCGGCCGCACGTTCACCGTGCTCAAGTTTCGCAGCATGCTGCCCGACGCCGAGCAGGACGGGAAGGCCACGTGGGCCGCGCGCAACGACTCGCGGGTGACGCGCGTCGGTCGCTTCATCCGGCGCGCGCGCATCGACGAGTTGCCGCAGCTTTTGAACGTACTGAAAGGCGAAATGAGCTTCGTCGGTCCGCGGCCCGAACGTCCCGAGTTCGTCGCGATGCTGACCGAGCAGATCCCGTTCTACGCGGTGCGTCACAGCGTCAAGCCGGGCCTCACCGGATGGGCACAGGTGCGGTACTCTTACGGCGCGACGGTGGAGCAGTCGATTCGGAAGCTCGAATACGACCTCTATTACGTCAAGAATCACACGCTGCTCCTCGATCTCGTGATCCTGCTCGAAACGGTACGGGTCGTCCTGCTCGGGGAAGGCGCACGGTAGGCATTCCCCGTAACGCCCTCACCGCAACGGGACTTTCGCGAGCATGGCGTCGCGTGCGATCCGACATGCTTTCTGGATGACGGGGTTCGCGCGAAGCCTGGCCTCTTGCGTCACCCCGTTCCTCCCTTCGAGATGAACGTTTCGTGACAGCAGGCATGTCGGCTACCGTGGGCGCCTGGAGCTTTGGCCTTGCACTGGCCGGCTACCTCGCGTTCGCGATTCGCATCTTTGCGGCCGCCATGCGCAACGCGCGCGCGCGCCTGTTGCTGGCGGCGCTCGTCTTCACCGCGCTTTGGGCTGCGTGCTCGATCATGGTGACGCTCGATGGCGGCCCCGTTGCAGAAATCGGCGTCAATGCCGCCGACGCGTTGCGTTATGCCGCGTGGTTCGCGTTCCTCGCGCATCTTCTGGCCGGCGAAGGCGATGGCGTGCGTCGCCGGTACGCGTCGTCGCTGGTCGTCGCGATCGGCGCCGTGCTGGTCGCGCGCGTCATGCTCGGCGAACCGTTCGACGAGCTGCCCGGGCTCGGCCCGCGCGCCGGACTCGTCGTCGGGCTCGGCCTCGCCGTGTTCGGCCTCATGCAACTCGAGCAACTCGTACGCCGCGTGGACGCGCAGGCGCGATGGAACGTGAAGCCGCTCGCCGTCGCGCTCGCCGGCGTCTTCGGCTTCGACCTCTTCTTCTATGCCGACGCGATGTTGTTCGGGCGCATCGATCCCGACATCTGGCTTGCGCGCGGGGCGGCGAATGCGCTGGTGCTGCCGTTCCTCGCGATCGCGACCGTGCGCAACACCCAATGGACGATCGACCTGCATCTGTCGCGCGGCGCCGTCATGCAATCGTCGGCGCTGCTCGCATCGGGCGCGTTCCTCCTCGCGATCGCCGCGGCCGGCTACTACGTGCGCTATTTCGGAGGGGACTGGGCGCGCGCGCTGTCGATCGAGCTCGTGTTCGCGGGCGTGCTCGTGCTCGCACTCGTGGTCTCGTCGGGCCGCTTCCGCTCGTTCCTGCGCGTATTCATCAGCAAGCACTTCTTCTCGTATCGCTACGACTACCGCGAGGAATGGCTGCGCTTCACGCGCACGCTGTCGACCGAGAGCCCCGGCGAAACGCTGCCGATGCGTATCGTGCACGCGCTGGGCGACCTCGTCGAAAGCCCGGGTGGCGTGCTCTTCGTGCGCGACGATGGACGGGGTTACGTACCCGACGCGCGATGGAACAGTGCGGCGCCGGCTGCAGCCGCGGGCGGGCCGGACGACAGCGCATTCAGCACGTTCCTGCAGCGCACCGGCTGGATCGTCGACACCGCCGAATGCAGCGCATACCCGGAGCGCTACGAGGGCGTGCGCCTTCCGTCGAGCGTGGCCGCCATCGCCTCGTCGTGGCTCGTCGTGCCCCTCATCTCGGGCACCGACCTCCTCGCGTTCGTCGTGCTCACCTCGCCGCGCACGCATCTCGAAGTCGACTGGGAAGTGCGCGACCTCCTGAAGACCGCAAGCCGCCAGGCGGCGAGCTACCTCGGCCACGTCCAGGCGACCGAGGCATTGCTCGAGGCGCGCAAGTTCGAGGCGTTCAATCGGATGTCGGCGTTCATCGTGCACGATCTCAAGAACCTGATCGCGCAGTTGTCGCTGATGCTGAAGAACGCGAAGCGCCACCGCGACAATCCGGAATTCCAGGCCGACATGCTCGCGACGGTCGAGCACGTCGTGGAGCGGATGAACGCGCTGATGTTGCAACTGCGAAGCGGCACGACGGCCGTGGAGAACGCACGGCAGGTGGACCTGTGTGCCGTGGTGCGGCGTGCATGTGCGGCCAAGTCCGATGCTCGCGTGCCGTTCACGATCGATGCGCCGGGCACGCTGCTTGCACTCGGCCACGACGACCGCCTCGAACGGGTGATCGGCCATCTGTTGCAGAATGCGATCGACGCGAGCCTGCCGAGCGGCGCCATCGATGTAGGTGTCGAGGCCGGCGAGCGTCACGCGACGGTGCGCGTGCGCGATCGCGGTGCCGGCATGAGCGCGCAATTCATTCGCGAACGGCTGTTCAAGCCGTTCCAGACGACGAAGGCGGCGGGCATGGGCATCGGCGTGTACGAGAGTTCGCAGTACGTTGCGAGCATCGGCGGGGAGATCCGCGTCGAGAGCGAGGAGGGCACCGGAACGTGCATCGAGGTGCGCCTGCCGCGCATCGACGTCGCCGGGTCTTCGGCCGCTGCGGTGATTCAGGAACAGGTTGCATGACGGATACGCGCAAGCCCCTTCTGATCGTCGAGGACGATCCGGCGCTCCAGAAGCAGATGCAATGGGCGTTCGACCAGTACGAGACGATCGTCGCGAACGATCGCGCGAGCGCGCTCGCCCAGGTGCGTCGCTTCGAGCCGGCCGTCGTCACCATGGACCTGGGATTGCCGCCGCAGCCGGATGATCCGAGCGAAGGACTGAAGCTGCTCGAGGAGGTGCACGCGCTGCTGCCGTCGGCGAAGGTCATCGTGCTGACGGGTCAGAACGATCGCGACAATGCGCTTCGCGCGATCTCGATGGGCGCGCACGACTTCTGCACGAAGCCGTTCGAGCCGGAACTCCTCACCTGGACGATCGAGCGCGCGTTTCGCGTGCACGAACTGCAGGAGGAGAACGCGCGGTTGCAGGCGGGACGCGACGCGTCGTCGGCGTCGGGGATCATCACGCGCGACCCGGGGATGCAGCGCATCTGCCGCACCATCGAGAAGGTGGCGCCAACGTCGGCCACGGTGCTGATCCTCGGCGAATCGGGCACCGGCAAGGAACTGCTCGCGCGTGCGCTGCACGATCTGTCGCCGCGCGCGAGCGGGCGGTTCGTCGCGATCAACTGCGCGGCCATTCCGGAAACGCTGCTCGAAAGCGAGCTCTTCGGTTACGAGAAGGGCGCGTTCACGGGCGCCGTGCGCCAGACGCTCGGCAAGATCGAAACCGCGAACGGCGGCACGCTGTTCCTCGACGAGATCGGCGACCTGCCGACGGCGCTTCAGGCGAAGCTCCTGCGCTTTTTGCAGGAACGCGTGATCGAGCGCATTGGCGGGCGCCAGGAAATCGCGGTCGACGTGCGCATCGTGTGCGCCACGCACCAGAGCCTGAAGGACCAGATCGCGCAGGCACGCTTCCGCGAGGACCTCTACTATCGGCTCGCCGAGATCGTCGTCGAGATTCCGCCGCTCCGCGCACGGCAGGGGGACGCAGCGCTGCTCGCGCACAGCTTCGTGCGCAGGATCGCTGCCGAGCAGCGGCGCGGCTCGATGACGCTTTCGCCCGACGCGCTCGAGGCGATCGACGCACACCCGTGGCCCGGCAACGTGCGCGAGCTCGAGAACGTGATCAAGCGCGCGGTCATCATGGCGGATGGCGACGGGATCAGTGCGGCGGACATTGGTCTCGACCCGACGCCCGGCGATGGCGATGCGCTCAACCTGCGCCACGTGCGCGAACAGGCGGAGAAGGGCGCGGTGCTGCGCGTGCTCGGCCGCGTGAACGGCAATCTCAGCAGGGCCGCCGAGCTTCTCGGCGTCAGCCGTCCCACGCTATATGATCTCATGCACCGTTTCGGCCTCAAGTAGCCGGAGCCACGGAGTCGACATGAACAACACCCACCATCCGTACCGCTTGCGTGTCGCGTGCGTTGCGCTCGCCGCCGCGCTCGCGCTCACCGCATGCGGCCGGCACGACGCTGCCGCGTACGTCGAGTCGGCGCAGGCGTACGCAGCGAAGAACGACTACAAGGCGGCGGTGATCGAGGCGAAGAACGCGCTGCAGAAGGATCCGGACAGCGCCGACGCGCGTCTCGTGCTCGCGCAGTCGCTGCTCGCGACGGGCGACGCCGCCGGGGCCGAAGCCGAAGTGCGCAAGGCGATCGCACTGAACGCCCCCGCGGACCGGACGATGCCGCTCCTCGCGCGCGCGCTCGCGTCGCAGGGGCAGTTCGCGAAGGTCGAGAGCGAGCTTGGCAACCAGAAGCTCGCCACCGGCGCCGCGCGCGCCGACCTCGACGCGTGGGTTGCGATCGCGGCGCTCGCGCAGGGCAACGCGGACCGGGCCAAGCGGCTGGCCGATGTCGCGCTCGCCGACGATCCCGACAACGTTCGCGCGACGCTGATCCTCGCGCAAATCGCCGCGCAGCACGGCGACTCCGCAGCCGCGCACGCGGCGATCCAGAAAGTGCTGGCCAAGGACGCGAAGAATGCGGATGCGCTCCTGATGCTCGCGCAGCTCGATTCGGGCGAAGGCAAGCGCGACGCGGCGATCAAGGCGCTCGACCAGGGGATCGAAGCGCATCCCGAATCGATCGCGTTGCGCTACATGCGGCTCGCGATTGCCGTCACGTCGGGCGACGTCGCCACGGGCAAGGCGCAGCTCGCGAAGATGAAGGAGAGCCAGCCGCAGGAGCTGCGCACCATCTACGGTGAGGCGCTGGTCTCGTTCGCGCAAGGTAATTACGCGCAGGCGCGCGATGCGCTGCAGCGCGTGCTCGCCGCGCGGCCCGACGACATCGCCACGCTGTATCTGTCCGGCCTCGTCGACTATCAGCTCGGCGCGTACGCGACCGCCGAAGAGGCGCTGCGCAAGGTCGTCACGCGCACGCCGGCGAATGTCGGTGCACGCCGCGCGCTCGCGGTCGTGTACCTGCGCACCGGGCGCGGACCGCAGGCGCTCGAGACGCTCGGGCCCGCGCTGCGCGCGGCGCCCGACAATCCGCTGTTGCTGCGAACGGCGGGCGAAGCGTATCTCGCATCCGGCGATGCGGCTCAGGCGGAGCGCGCGTACGAGCGCGCGAACAGCGTCGACAAGAACAACATGGCAAGCCAGGTTCGGCTCGCCGAAGTGCGGTACGCCGGCGGCGAAACCGAGCGTGCCGTCGACGATCTCGAGAAGCTGGCCGCGAGCGACGCGTCGAGCTCCCAGGCCGATCTCGCGCTGTTCTTCGCGGAAATGCGCCAGCGTCACTACGACAAGGCGCTCGCTGCGGTCGCCACCATCGAGAAGAAGCAGCCGAAGAGCGGGCTACCCTGGGATCTGCGCGGCGTCGTCTCGCTCGCGAAGGGCGACATGAAGGACGCGCGCGCGAATTTCGAGAAGGCGCTCGAGGTCCAGCCCGATTTCTTCGGCGCGGCCTACAACCTCGGCATCCTCGACGTGCGCGAAGGACGCCCGCAGGCGGCGCGCGAGCGCTACGAGCGCCTGCTGAAGACGTTCCCGAACAGCGAGCAGCTGCTGCTCGCGTACGCGCAAGTGCTGGCCGTCAGCGGCGCATCGCAGGACGAGGTCAGGGGTGCGCTCGACCGCGCCGTCGCCAATCAGCCGACGTCGCTCCGCGCGCGCGTCGCCCGCATCGAGTTCGACCTGCGTCGACACGACGCGAAGAGCGCGGTCTCCGCTGCGCAGGCCGCGACCGCGGCAATCCCCGACAGTCCGCAGCTGCTGGCACTCGCCGGGGCGACCCAGGCGCTGAGCGGCGACTACAACCAGGCGATCGGCACGTTCAAGCGCCTGTCGCAGCTGCAGCCGCACAATCCGCTGCCGCTGCTGCAGCTCGCGGAAACGCAGGCCGCGAACAAGGAATTCGCATCCGCCGTCGATAGTGAGCGCAAGGCGCTGGCGCTGAAGCCCGACCTTGCACAGGCCTGGGGCCTGCTCGCGAAGACCTATATCGCGTGGGGCCGTCCCGACGCCGCGCTGGCGGACGCGCGCAAGCTGCAGAAGGATGAGCCGAAGCAGGCGATCGGCTTTGCGCTCGAAGGCGAGATCTACGCCGTGCAGCAGAAGTGGCAGGATGCCGCGAACGGCTATCGTGAAGCGTTCTCGCGCACGCCGACGCCGCAGATCGCTGCGCGGTACTACACGCTGCTCGAGGCGGCGGGCAAGGGAGCGGACGCCAAGGCGATGGCAACGCGCTTCATCGAGCAGCATCCGACCGACGCGACGCTGCCGACGCTGCTCGCCGAGCGCAGCCTCGCGAAGGGCGACCTCGACAGCGCGATCCCCGCGTACGAGCGCGTGCTGAAGATCGACCCCGACAACGTGCTCGCGCTGAACAACATGGGCTGGATGCTCACGCAGAAGAAGGATCCCAAGGGCCTCGGCTACGCCGAGCAGGCGCATCGGCTCGCGCCGTTCAATCCGGGCGTGCTCGACACGCTCGGGTACGCGTACACGAGCAACGGCAATGCAAAGCGCGGCGTGCAGGTGCTGCGTATGGCGACGGCGATGGCGCCGGGGCAGCTCGAGTACCAGTTGCATCTCGGGCAGGCCCTTGCGGCCGCGGGCGACAAGACCGCCGCGCGCGACGCGCTTACGCCGCTCACCAAGGCGGAGAAGGCACCGAAGATCCGCGCCGAGGCCGAGAAGGCCATGTCGGCGCTGTAGCTGACGCACGAACGAACATCGCCGCGCCGCGCGGCAGGGGTCACGATGACGAACGCAAACATCATCGCGGTGGTCGGGTTGGGCTACGTTGGCCTGCCGCTCGCCGTCGCCTTCGGCAAGCAGTACCGCACGATCGGCTTCGACCTGTCGGCGGCGAAGATCGACGCGTATCGCAGCGGCTTCGACCCGACGGGCGAAGTGAGCCGCGACGATCTCGCCGCGGCGGAGCATCTCGAGGTCACCTCCGACCCGGCAGCGCTGCGCCGCGCCGACTTCATCGTCGTCGCCGTACCGACGCCCATCGACGACGCGCACCAGCCCGATTTCGGACCGCTGCTCGGCGCGAGCGAATCGGTGGGCCGCAACCTGAAGCGGGGCGCGATCGTCGTGTTCGAATCGACGGTGTACCCGGGCGCGACGGAGGAGATCTGCGTGCCGGTGATCGAGCGCCACTCGGGCATGAAGTGGCAGCGCGATTTCTTCGTCGGCTATTCGCCGGAGCGCATCAATCCCGGCGATCGCGAGCACACGCTCACGAAGATCACCAAGGTCGTGTCGGGCGACACGCCGCAGACGCTCGAGCAGGTGGCGGCAATCTACGGCAGCGTGGTCGCCGCCGGCGTGCATCGCGCGTCGTCGATCAAGGTGGCCGAGGCGGCGAAGGTGATCGAGAACACGCAGCGCGATCTCAACATCGCGCTCATGAACGAGCTCGCGCTGATCTTCCACAAGATCGGCATCGACACGAACGACGTGCTGACGGCGGCGGGGACGAAATGGAATTTCCTGCCGTTTCGCCCCGGGCTCGTCGGCGGCCATTGCATCGGCGTCGACCCGTACTACCTCACGCACAAGGCGGACAAGCTCGGCTACCACCCGCAGGTGATCCTCGCCGGGCGCCGCATCAACGACGGCATGGGCAAGTACGTCGCCGAGCAGACGGTGAAGCAGATGATCCAGTCCGGCTTTCCGGTCAAGGGCGCGAAGATCAACGTGCTCGGCCTCACGTTCAAGGAGAACTGCCCCGACCTTCGCAATTCGCGCGTGATCGACGTGATCCACGAACTGCAGTCGTACGGCGCCGACGTGCACGTACACGATCCGGTGGCGAATGCGGACGAGGCGGTGCACGAGTACGGCGTGACGCTGTCGGCGTGGGAAAAGTTGCCGCGCGCCCACGCCGTCGTGCTGGCGGTCGCGCACACCGGCCTCACGTCGCGGCCGGTCGACGACTTCGCTGCGAAGCTCGAGCCGTCGGGGCTGTTCGTCGACGTCAAGTGCCAGTCGGACGCGCAGGCACTGCGCGACCGCGGCTTCTCGGTGTGGCGGCTCTGACCGCCGTCGAAAGCGGCGCGGACGCGCTGTCGCGCGCCCGCGCTTCGTTGCGCGCGCATCCGCGCCGCTGGCTCGTCACCGGCAGTGCGGGTTTCATCGGCTCGCATCTCGTGGCCGAACTGCTGTCGCTCGGCCAGAGCGTGGTGAGCTTTGACAACTTCGCGACCGGCTTTCGCCGCAATCTCGACGAGATCCGCAACGAGGTGGGCGCCACCGCGTGGCGGCGTCACACGTTCCTCGAAGCGGACATCGTCGACCTCGACAGCTGCCGGCGTGCGTGCGCGGGTGTCGACATCGTGCTGCACGAGGCGGCGCTCGGATCGGTGCCGCGTTCGATCGAGGATCCGCTGCGCACGCATGCGACGAACGACACCGGTTTTCTCAACATGCTCGTCGCCGCGCGCGACGCGCGCGTGTCGCGCTTCGTGTATGCGGCGTCGAGCTCCGCGTACGGCGACCATCCGGCGCTGCCGAAGGTCGAGGACGTCGTCGGCGCGCCGCTGTCGCCCTACGCGGTGACGAAGTACGCGAACGAGCTCTACGCGAACGCATTCGCGCGCTGCTACGGCCTCGAGGCGATCGGGCTTCGCTATTTCAACGTGTTCGGCCCGCGCCAGGATCCGCACGGCGCGTACGCGGCCGTCATTCCGCGCTTCGTCGCGTCGATGCTCGACGGGCGCGTGGTCGTGATCCACGGCGACGGCGAGACGACGCGCGACTTCTGCTACATCCGCAACGTGGTGCAGGCCAATCTGCTCGCCGCCACCGTCGCCGATGCCAACGCCTGTGGCCAGGTCTACAACGTGGCCGTCGGCGGTCGCCTGTCGCTCAATGAACTTCAGCGGCACCTGCGCGCTCTGATCACCGACCGGCACCCGGGACTCGTGATCGCGCCCGCCGTGCACGACGACTTCCGCGCGGGCGACGTGCGTCATTCGCAGGCGGACATCGGCAAGGCGGCGCGGCTGCTCGGCTACCGGCCGCAATGGGACGTCGCGCGCGGGCTCGCCGACGCGCTCCCCTGGTACGAGGCGCATCTTTCGCGAATGAACGACGTTCAGCAAGCGGGTGCCGCGAGTGCGATCTGACTCCCCGGCGGGTCGCATCGCAGGCGCCGCGTGGGTGGGCACGTTCGTGAGCGCGGGCCTCGCACTCGCGCTCGCGTCGGGCGACGCCGCGGCAGCGGACCCGTCGCACGACGTCGCCGCGGTGCCGTCGACCGCCGACAAACTCGCGCGCGCACTCGCCTACGAGCACGGCGAAGGCGTGCCGAAGGACGAGAAGATCGCCGCGGCGATCTATTGCGACGCCGCGATGGCCGGCAGCGCCGAGGCGGCGTTTCAACTGGGCTGGATGTACGCGAACGGCCGCGGCGTCGTTCACGACGACGGCACCGCGTCCGCGCTGTTCGATGTCGCGGCCAGGAGCGGTCACCATTACGCGAAGCTCACGCTCGATCGCCTCGGCGGCGTACACGGCGTGCTGCCCGACTGCATGCGCCCGCCTGCGCCGCCCGCGCGCGCGCCCGAATGGGCGATCGCCGACGCCGACGACGCGCCCGACCCCTTCGCCAACCTGGCGCCCGACAAGCGCAAGATCGCCGACCTCGTGACGAGCATCGCGCCGCGCTTCGGCATCGATCCGAAGCTCGCGCTCGCCGTCGTCGCGGTCGAGTCCAACTTCAACGCGCTCGCGCGCTCGGTCAAGGATGCGCGCGGGCTGATGCAACTCATCCCCGAGACGGCGGCGCGGTTCAACGTGAAGAACCGCTACGACGTGAAGGAGAACGTGCGCGGCGGGCTTTCGTACCTGCGCTGGCTGCTCGCGTATTACCGCGGCGAAGTCGCGCTGGCCGCGGCGGCCTACAACGCCGGCGAGCGCGCGGTCGATCGCTACAAGGGTGTACCGCCGTATCCCGAAACGCAGGATTACGTCCGGCGCGTGATGCGGCTCTTTCGCAGCCCGCATCATCCGTTCGACCCCGATCTCGTCGCGCCGTCGGTCATCGCCGCGCACGGCGACGCGCACTGAACGCGCGGCACGCGCGAACCTCCGCATGCATCGCCACCGAAGGCGCCTGCTTCACGCTTTCGTGCTCGCCGCAGCAGCGCTGGCGATCGCGCCGCCGCTCGCCGCCGCCGATCGCATCGATACGATCGCGAGCGTCAAGCGCTCCGTCGTCGCGGTGGGCACGTTCGAGCGCACGCGCTCGCCACCATTCGCGTTTCGCGGCACCGGCTTCGCGGTCGGCGACGGCACGACGATCGTCACCAATGCGCACGTGCTGCCCGGGGGCGTGGACCTCGCGCATCAGGAGGTGCTCGCGATCATGACGCCGGGCGCGACGCCCGATCGCGTCACGGTGCGCGAAGTGCGGCGCGCCGCGTTCGATCCCGGCTCCGACCTGGCGCTCCTCAAGCTCACCGGCGACGCATTGCCGCCGCTCGCGCTGCGCGATTCGGCGAGCGTGCGCGAAGGGCAGGACGTGCTGATCACCGGCTTTCCGATCGGCGCGGTGCTCGGCCCGTTTCCGGTCACGCATCGCGGCATGGTGTCGGCGGTCACGCCGATCGCGATTCCGCAGGGGAACGCGGCGCAGCTCGACCCGGCGGTCGTCCATCGGCTGTCGAGCGGATCGTTCGCCGTGTTCCAGCTCGACGCCACCGCGTATCCGGGCAACAGCGGCAGCCCGGTCTATGACCCGGCCACGGGCGAAGTGATCGGCATCGTCAACATGGTGTTCGTCAAGCGCACGAAGGAAAGCGCGCTGACCGACCCGAGCGGCATCACGTACGCCGTGCCGGCGAACCATCTGCGCGCGCTGCTGCAATCGGCGGCCGGCGCAGCGCCGAAACCGCCCTGAAGCGATCGGCCAGGCGCCTCGTCGCGGGTGCGGGGCTACGCGGGCTCGACGTCGCGGCGCAATGCCTTGAACGCCAGGTGCCAGGCGAGAAGCGGTACCGGCATCTTGAGCCAATGACCCCGCAGGTAGAGCGCGCGGCGCGCCCAGCGCGTGGCGGCGGACGCGGATGCAGGCGCGAGCGCGCGCTCGAGCACGCGATCCATCAGCGCGCGCACTGGCAGCGGCGGCGCGTAGCGGCCGATCGCCCTTTGCGTTTCTTCGGGTACCGGTGTGCCGAGCACGCGCGATGCGGTGCGAAGCGCGTAATAGAGCGGCCGGCCGAGATCGAGGTCGCCCGCGCGCGCCGCGAGCCGCGGCCAGAACCTGGGATCGGCGCCGAAATGGCGCAGCAGCGCGTCGACGTCCACGAGGTCGCGCAGCCCGTGGCCGAACTCCTCGTTGTGCATCAGGTGGGTCGCGCTGTGCAGCACCATGTCGAGCGGCGAGAGCACGAGGAACGGTGTGCCCGCGATCGGCACGGCGGCGCGGAAGAGCTCGCGCGCGTCGAGCGCGACGCCCGACGTTTCCGGAACGATCGTGTGATGCACGTCGAGCAGCGTCTGGCGCTTCAGGTGCAGCATCGGCGGCAGCTCGTGCATCCAGCGCCGGTAATAGCGCTGGTCGTACGGATGCAGGTGCGTCGTGGCGAATCCCGCGAGCATCAGCGCGGCCTCGACGTCGCCGAGGCGTTCCTTCGCGACGAGGATGTCGATGTCCGAGAACAGGCGGCCATGCGCCGGGGGCAATCCCGCGAGAAGGTAGGCCGCGCCCTTCAGCAGCACGACGGGCGTGTGCACGCTACGCAACGCGTCGGCGATCGCCTGCGTTTCCCGGCGGACCGCGGCATGCTGCGCTCGGCCGCGGTTCGTCGCGCCGACGAGATGCGCGCGTGCCGCGTCCGGCACTTCGTCGATTCGTCCGGTGCTGGCATAGCGCCAGGCGAGCCGGCCGAGCAGATCGGCTTCGCGCGCGCTCCGCACGAGGAGCTCGTAGCCGCGATCGTCGCGCACGTACGGCTCGCCGGCGAGCGCCGCGACGAGCAGGCGAGTGCGCGCTGCGTGGGCGTTCACGACGTTGCGAGTGCGTCGAACGCCCGGGTCGCTTCGTCGAGCGCACCGCCGTAGCGGAAGGTGCGGCACCGAGCGTGGGCGACGAGTGCGCCGAGCGCATCGAAGCCCGCGCGGCCGTGCACCGCGTAATTGAAGCTGCTGTCGACGAGACGCATGAAGGCCTCGCCGCGACCGACCGGCTGCATGGCCGTCGACGCGCCGTGCACGAACTCGGGCAGCACGACGAAACACACGCTCGCCGCGTCGCCTGCGCGCGCGACGCTTTCCGCAGGAGGTCGCACGTGCGCAACGGTGCCCTTGAGCGTTTCGGGCACGAGGGCGCCGATCGCCGCGTTGGGCCAGAACGTGCGGATGACGTCGATCGAGGCGTTCTTGAGGCTGATCGGCCGCGGCATCGGATGCACGCGCGGCGCGTCGAGGTCGAGGATCGCGAGCTCGTCGGACAACAGGCGCCAGCCGCGCGCGACGAGTGCGGCGCAAAGCGTGCTCTTGCCGGAGCCCGGCGGCGCAGGCAGCAGCAACGCCTGTCCCGCGCGCTCGAGCACCGCCGCGTGCAGCACCAGGAAGTGATCGCACTGCGCCGATACGCACCAGTTCAGCCCCCATTCGAGGAGCGGGAACGCCTGCGCGGCAGGGAGCGGATGGAAGGTCGTGCTGCCGTCGAACCTGAACAACGCCTGTGGCCCGACGTAGCGCCGGATGCCGAATGGCGGCTCGACCGACACATGGAAGTCGGCGAACGCGTCGTCCGCGACGATGCGATGCCGCGCGTAGTGCAGGGCGATCCCGGCTTCGACGACCGGGAACGGCGAGCGGATCTCGGCCGCAACTGGACCGAGGCAAAGCCTCAGGCCCTCATGGCGCAACCGGTGCCGCAGTTCGGACGGCGAAAGATCGGCGACGATCAACGATCGATGGCCACGGCGAGCCCCAGTGCCGCGAGACCGTCGAGGGCCCGCGCGACTGCACCCTCGAGTTCGTCGTCGACGAGCGCACCTTCGTCGTCGGAGATGGCGCGGACCAGATCGTGAAACGCGATGCCGTCGGGGTACCGAACGAGTGCTTGCATGACGACGCTTCCGAGCACGCTCAGGTGATGCGTGCTGCCCGTCGTTTCATTATAGATGACGAGTTCGTCGTCGAGGACGCGCATGCCGAGCACGTCGCGCGCCGCGCTGCACCAGCGCGAATTCCCGTCCACACCCGTGCCGCAGGCGCGGCTAACCCATCGTCGTCTTGAGGTAGGCGACGATCTGCGGCGCGCCCCAGCGTACGCCCGCGGTGGGCTCGAAGTAGCCGCGATGCACGAGGTCGTTCCACATGTTGCGCACGCCGCCTTCGTCGAGTACGGGCGTGCGCCCGGTGCGCGCGTTGAGCAGTGCGGCGACGATGTACCGGCCAAGGGCGTCGAGGTTGCCGCCGCTCCCGGTCATGCCGATGACGTTCATCATCGTGCGGCTTCCGAACACCCGGCCGCCGAGGCCCGTGGTGGCGCAGTGATAGAGCGTGGCGCCGTTTCCGGACGACAGCGCACTGGCCTGATCGAGTGACGTGCCGCCATAAAGATCGGGGGCAGGCGCGGGCGTGACGGCCGTGCCGAGCGTGGTGCTTTGCCCGCCGATACGCGTCGAGTACTGGCTTAGCAGCGAGCCGCCGGTCGATGTGGTGCCCGTGCCGCTCGTGGTGGTCGTGCCGGTACCGCTCGTGGACGTGGTACCCATACTCGTGCTGCCCGTCCCGATCGACGACGCGGCGACGGCGATGTAAGGCGACGGCCATTGGTCGGGGATGGCCTGCCACTGATCGGGCGTGAGGCCGCTGCACGTAATCTGCGCACGCGCGCCGCTCGAAGGCACCGACGTGGCTGCCGACGCCGATTCGCACACCTGGCCGAACACCGGCCGGCTCGCGACGGTCATCAGGACCGGTGCGGCCGCCAAGCCGCCCTGCAACAGCCGGCGACGACCGCTCGACTTCGGGGACGGCGAAGCGTCCGCCGGCGACGGGGATTCAGGAGGAATGGCCATTTGCCGAGGAGTCAAGCAATGCGTGTTCCAACAATCGACGAGTGTCTCCGCCCAAGACAAAACAACGGGTTGCGAGCCGATTCCCGCGCCCTCGCGAAGCCATTGTAAATTTCATCGACACATATATGCCGGATGGCGGACAGCGCTAAAGTGATGCTCGTCTCATTGACCATCGGTGCAATCGATTGTTCTGGCTGAAGTATGCAGTCAAGCTGCTCGCGCTGCCACCGGTCGCGCCGCTGCTCGTCGCGCTCGCGGGCCTTGCCGTGGCGGGCCGACGGCCGCGCGCCGGCCGGCGCATCGCGCTCGTCGGCGTGCTCGCGCTGTGGCTGCTCGCCACGCCTGCGGTCGGCGCGTTCCTGATCCGGCTGCTCGATCGTACCCCGCCGTTCGATGTTGCCAGCGCGGGGCAGGCGCAGGCGATCGTCATTCTCGGCGGCGGCACGCGGACCTATGCACCGGAGTATGGCGGCGCGACCGTCAACGCGATCACGCTCGAGCGCGTGCGTTACGGCGCACGCCTCGCCCGGCAAACGCATCTGCCGATCCTCGTTTCGGGCGGCGCCGTCCGCGGTGCGCCAGCGGAGGCGGTGCTCATGCGTAATGTCCTCGTGCACGAGTTCGGCCTGCCCGTGCGGTGGATCGAGGCTCGCTCGCACAACACGCACGAAAACGCGGTCGATTCGGCAGCGATGCTGCACGAGAGCGGCATCTCGCACGTGATCCTGGTCGGTCACAGCTTCGACTTCCCGCGCTCCCGCAAGGAATTCGAGGCGGCCGGTATCGCCGTCGTCGCTGCCCCGATTCGCATTCCGCCGGCGGTGCCGCGCGCGTTCGGCGACTTCGTGCCCGGCGTGCAGGGGCTCGTGATGAGCTACTACGCGTGCTACGAGTTGCTCGGCAATGCGCTCTTCGACGTCACGCAAGCGCTCAACGGAAACTCCGCCGATACACGATCGACACCCCGCTCGTCGTCCCCGCTTCCACCCGGATCGTGATCTGCCGCGTGAGCGCGTACTCGAGCCGCACCGCTGAACTCGCGAGCGACAGCCCCTGCTCGTAGCCGAGCGACAGCCGGTCGCTGATGCGCTTGCCGAGGACGAGCACCTGGTTGACGGTGCTCTGCGTTCCCGACGCTGCGGTTGCGCTCTGTTGCAGCGAGATCTCGTCGAGGCCGATCCGCTGCGCGAGTTCCGCGGTGAACGGCTTGCCGTTGCGGCCGAGGAGCGCGGCCGACGCGGCGGACAGCGCACCGTAATCGATGCGGCCGCCGCTGTTCAGTCCCTGGCCCGTCACGAGCCACGCGAGCGCTTCGTTCTCCGGCACCGGCGGATTCGACGTGACGCGCACCTGCGGCACTTTCACCGTGCCCGAGATCTCGACGCCTGCTTCCACCGGCAGGTTCTTGCGCAGCGCCACGACGTCGAGCGCCGGATTGCCGATCGGCCCGTCGAAGATCACGCGGCCGCGGTCGATCGTGAGCTTCTGGCCGAATGCGTAATAGGTGCCGTTCACCGTCCGGATCGTGCCGTTCGCCTGCACGCGGCCGTTCTCGTTCGTCGTGATGTGCAGACGGCCGGCGAGCCGGGCGTCGAGGCCCTCGCCGGTGAACGTGAGGTGATTGCCGAGATCGACGGTGATGTCGAGCGCGAGCGGTGCGCGTGCATTCGTCGTCGTCGACACCTTGCGCGGCGCGCCTTCGATCACGATGTCCGACGCGAGCCGGCCGGTCGGCTGCGATTCGTATTCGACGTGGCCTTCGACGACGGTCAGGCTGCCGGTGAGCGCGAGGTGCTCCTGCTCGAGCGCGATCGCGCCGCCGCCGTCGACCACGAAGCGCAGGTCGGGCCGGTTCGCGACGCGGAAACGGTCGGCCTTCCACGTGATGCGCGTCGTGGCAGCCTTCGCACCGGGCAGCGCAATCAGTCCGCTCGCGTCGAGCGTTCCGTCGCCGCCGGCGAAATGGAACGTGTCGAGCGCGATGCCGTTTCGCGCGAGGTGCGCGCGCAGCACGCCGTCGGTCATCTGCACGCCGTACTGTGGCGCGCTCACGCGCAGTGCGCGGGCTTCGAGCGCCCCGGTCCACAGCGGCGCGCCCACGGTCCCGCTCGCGGCAACGTCGAGGCTTGCCCGTCCGTCGACGGCGAGCGTCGTGCCGAAGAGCGGCTGGAACACAGCGAGCGACGGCAGGTCGCCCTGCACGGCGAGGCGCAGCGGCGCGCGCGGATCGATCACGCCCGCCGAAGCGCCCGCGACCGCGCCGATCGTCGCGTTGCCTTTCACGGTACCCGCGCGCGCCGACACGAACGACAGTTGCGCGTCGACCGTGTCGTTTCGCACCGTCCCCGTGAGCGCGAACGTGGTGATGCCGGCGGCCTGCCGCGTCGTCGCGTCCGCGCCGGGAATCTCGGCGAAGAGATCGCCGCGCTCGCGCGTGACCGAGAACGTTCCGTTGAGTTGGGGTGAAGCGGCGATCGACCATTGCCCGCCGAGCACGAGCGTCGAGTCGAGGGGCAGCGCGTGACCGGACAGCCGTGCCGCACTCGTCAGCGGGATCTCGGTGAACGAGCCCTTCGTCGTGATCCGGCCTTCGTTCCACGCGAGTTCGGCGACGTTCACTCGACCGTCGGCCACATCGAACCGCGCGTCCGCCAGGCGTGCGAAACCCGCGCGCAGCGTCAGTTGTGCGCGGTCGACGAGCCGAAGCGGCACGCTGCCGCGATTGTCGAGCGACAGCAGCGTCGCGTTCCATTCGGCGCGCGCCGGCGTGTCGGCGTTGCGCAGCGTGCCGTCGAGCGCGAGCGACACGTCCTGTCCCTGCGCGCGGGCGCCGAGCGTCAGGTGGTGGCGTGCGAGCGTGCCGTTCGCGGTCGCCTCCAGCGCATCGGCGGTGCGCGTGCCGGCGAGCACGTTCGTCGCGGCAATGTGCAGCGTCAGCGCCCGAGAATCGAGCGTTGCGCGCGTCGACTGCGCGGGTGCGATCGACGCTTCGCCATCGAGCGTGGCAACGTGGTAATCGCCTGCCTGCAGCGTGCGTGCGTGCCACGACACGTCGCCGCCGACCGTGTTCGCGCCGAGCGCAAGGTGCCCGGTCGCGGCGAGCGAACCCGTGAGCGGTTGCGGCAGCGATGCGGGCAACAACGGCGCGAGATCCGCGAGCTGCGGCGCAACGATGTCGATCGCGAGCCGGTCGCCGGCGCTTCCTGCGTCACCGTTGGCCTTCACGTGCGCAGTACCCGCGTACACATCGAGCGCGACGTTGGCTGCGCTTTCGCGCGTGAACGTGCCCTGCACGTTGCCGGACACCGCGACGCCCTGGACCCGGCTCGACGGCGCGACGGCGACGCCGGCGGTGACGCGCAACGCCGGATGCAGTGCGCCCTTCGCGTCGACGGTGGCGTCGAGCGATGCGGCAGGCAGGGCGGCGAAGCGCGACGGATCGAGGTTCGCGGCGCGCGCCTTCAACGTGAAGTCGTTCGCGTCGTTGCGCGCAAGCGTTGCGGAGCCTGCGAGCGAGCCGCCGGCCTTGCTCGCGCGGAACTCGCGCACATCGACGCGTTCAGCATCGACGACGGCGTTGAACGCGAGCGCCATGTCGCGCTCGCGCACGTCGCCTTCGATCGTCTGCCGCTCGCCGTTCGCATCGGCGCGTATCTTCCCGGCCAGACTCGTCTGTACGAGCTTGGTGTCGAGTCGCGCGAGATCGAGTCGCGCCACGTCGACGTCGACACGCACGCCGCGCGATGCGCCCGACAGCGTGACCTGGCCCTTGCCGCGCGCTTCGCCGCCGTCGGCGACGGTCGCCACCATGTCGGAAAGGTCGAGCACCGGCATGTCGAGGGCGAATTTCGCCGCGATGCGCGAGAACGGCACGCGCTCGGTGTCGATCGGTCCCGCCGCATCGTTCACCGCTTCGAACGTTCCCGCGATGCCACCGCCTTGCGGCGCGAATGCGAGATGCACGTTCGCGCGGGTCGACGGCAGCGAGGCGTCGAACGCCTTCGCATCGAGGCCGGTCAGGTCTGCCGTCGCCGCGCTGAAGGGCGTGTTCGCGAACGGTGTCGCCGTCGCGAGGAGCGCGAGAGAAACGTCGCGCCACGCACCGCTCGCGCCGACGTCGAGGATGGCGAGCGGACCCGTGAGCGTGATGTCCGCGTGCGCACCTTCGATCGTCCCCGCGCCGTCGAGCGTGATCTTGCCATGCACGTCGAGCGGCGACTTCGCACCGACGGTCACGTTGCCCGTGAGGCGACCGTAGTCGGACACGAGCGTCAGGTCGCGAATGCGATGTTCGTTGCGGTTGCCGGAGTAGCCGAGCTCGAGGCCCGAGATGCTTCCCGAGCGCGGACCCGCCTGCCAGTCGAGTTCACCGATCGCGAGGCGATCGATGTCGACGTCGAGCGGCAATTGCAGATTCGTGGGTGGCGAGGTCGCAGCGCCGTTCGACGACGGCTTGATCGCGAGGGCGACCTTGCGGGCGCCGAGGCCGCGAATCAGCAAATGCCGGCCGAGCAGCGCACCGGGCTTCCAGTCGACGACGACGTCGTCGGCGACGAGCGTCACGTCTTCGCCGCGCCACGTGATGCGGCCGAAGCGCATCGTCCCGGCGAGCGATCCGCTCGGCTGCTCGACGCTGATGCGCCCGCCCGAGTGGCTCTCGACGCGCGATGCGATGTACGACAGTCCGCGATCGGACAGCGCGAACGCGATCAGGCCGGCGATCGCGACGACGACGATCGCGATGACCGCGAGCGCGATCTTCCAGCCGCGGTGCCTGGAGGGGAGTGCGGGCGATGCCTGCTGCATCAGGCTCAGAACGTCAGCCCGACGGAAAAGTGCAATCGCACCTGATGCGATTGCTGCCCGTACGCGAGGTCGAGGCGAAACGGGCCGATCGGCGTGCGCACGCGCGCGCCGATGCCGTAGCCCATCGCGAGCGTGAAATCGGACACCTGGTCGAACGCGTTGCCGGCGTCGACGAACGTCGCGATGCCGATCGTGTCGTTGATCCAGCGCGTGGCCTCGATGCTCGCGACCGTGTAATAGCGGACGGGCAGCACCACGCTGCCCACGTGAAGGCCAAGGCTCTCGAACGCGTAGCCGCGCACCGTCGTGTCGCCCCCGGTGCGGAACAGCAATTCGGACGGAACCGAGGCCCGGTCGGGGGAAATGACCGCGCCTGCCTCCGCACGTGCCGTCAGCGACCACAAGCGACCGAGCGGTTGCCAGAACGCCGAGCGCACGATCACCCGCTCGAATCCGCGCGTCGATGCGCCGGGCACGCCGACGCCCGCCTGCGCGAGCACGATGTAGCCTTGCGTCGGCGAGCCCATGTCGTCGACGCGCCGCCACGCGCGCTCGACGTCGATGTAGAGCGCGTGCGAGTTCGTGGTCGGAAGCCCGGCCGGCTCTTCACGGTCGACGTAGAACGCGGCCCCGTATTGCCATTGATTGCGCTCGTCGAGCGAGCGCATGCGAAGGCCCGTCGCCGCGGTGCGTGTGGTCAGCCCGCTGATGTCGGTGCGCTCGACGCGCGCGAACGTCGTGCGCGACCAGCCGTTTTCCGCGGGCGGCTCGACGAAGCGCAGCGACAGGTTCTGCAGCTTCGATTCGACGCGCGCGTCGACGGACATCTGCACGGCGTGCCCGAACGTATCGACGTCGCGATAGCTCAAGCTCGCGCGATAGGCGGTATCGGTCGAATACCCGAGCCCCACCTCGATCTTCTTCGGCGGCGCCTCGATCACCGACACGTGCACGGGCGCGCTCGCCGCTTCGTTCGGATCGGTGTCGATCGCGGCGTGCACGCTCGCGAAATAGCCGGTGCCGTTCAGCCGTCGCACGAACTGGTTGAGCTCGGCGACCGAATAGCGGTCGCCCGGCTTCTGCACCCGGTAATGACGAACGATGTCGGCCGGGTAGCGCGACAGGCCCTGGATGTCGAGGTCGCCCACGTGAAAGACCGGGCCGCTGTCGATCGCGACATCGAGATCGACGCTCCCCGCCTGCGGATCGACGCGCGCTTCGGAGGACGCGAGATGTGCGGCGGCGAACGCGCTGCCCGCGATGGACGCCACCGCCTTCGCCTTCGCGTCGATCCACACCGATTGCTTGAACGGCGTGCCCGGCGGCAACGGCCAGTCACGCCTCATGCGCGCGATCGCCGCCATGGCCTCGGGGTCACCGGTCGCCGGGCCGTTCACGTCGAGTTGAACCCTCGCCACCTGCGCCTGCGGCCCCGGGGTCACGTGCAGCGTGACGGCGCGCGGCGTCTTCGTCCGATCGACGTCGATGGCGATGCGCGGCGAGAAGTAGCCTTCGGTCGCGACGGCTTCCCGGGCCTGCGCGTCCGCCTTGTCGATGAGCGCGTCGAACAGGCTTTCGGTCATCTCCTCGTAGCTTTGCCAGCGTACGAGGTCGACGCTCGCGGCGAGCACGTCGCGCAGCGACTTCGGCGCGTCGATCTCGACGCGATAGGCGAGCGTCCCGGCGTGCGTCGCCGGGGCAGGGGTGGTATCGGGTGGAGGGGCGTCGCGGCCGGCCGCAGCCGGCGGCTCAGCGTGTAGCGACGCGCTCGCGAACGGGATCGCGAGCGTCGCCGCGATCAGGACGAGGACCCTTCGCGCCCGCGTCATCGGCCTTGGGCGGCGGCACGCCGTTCGGCGCGAGATTGTCTTCGAGCGGCAGCGGATTGCGCGTCGCCCACGTCACGCCGATCGCCGTGCGGTCGAGCCGGATCCGCTTCGGCGCCTCGATCGGCGGCTGGTTGCGTGAGGTGGGAAAATTCCAATCGATGAGCTCGAAGGGCCGGTCGCCCCAGAGGCCCGCGGCGGCCTGCGACCGGTCGTAATCGTCCCGCGTGTCGCGAAGCGCGCAGGCGGAGAGCAGGCCCGCAGCCGCGATGACACACATGATGCCAGTGATCCGCACGGGACCTCCGCCGTCGTATGAATGGTAGCCCGTCGTCCGGTTCACCCGGCGCGGGATTCGATCAAAGTCTACCGGCGCCGACTCCGGGGAGGCGAGCGTTCGCTGACCGACGCGAGCCCCGGTGCGTGCACGAATACAACAGCCGGCTCCGAGGCATCGAACGAACGTACGGATTGCCCCCTAAACTGCGAGCGAAGTGGGAAAGCGCTTTCATTGCCTCGTGTAAGTGTTTAATTCTTATCGGATTTGTCGTTGTTGTGTTTTTTGCGTAAGTCCTTGTTCCGCAACCAAAAAAACGTTGACCGCCCAAGGGAGCGCACGTATAGTGCGCCCCAGTGGTAAAAAGTGGGTGAAAGTGGGTTGATGTCGAGAAGGCGGCCAAAAGGGCCGGCCCGGGTCGATGAGCACTCACTTCTTGAGCAAACGGCCGGGTGCCGGTGGGCGGGCGGAGGGCGGTGGTGGCGGGCGGCGCAAACGGCGACATGGCGGGCAACGGCAGTGGCGGCAACGGCCGCGCGACCGTGTTCCGCGGCATCGCCGAGCTCGTGCTCGATGCCAAGGGGCGCCTCGCCGTGCCGGCACGGCACCGCGAAGGCCTTGCGGGCGCCGGCAACGGCCACGTGATCGTCACCGCCGATCCCAGCGGGTGCCTGCTGATCTATCCAATGGCGGCCTGGGAGCCGATCGAGGCGAGGCTGATGGCGCTGTCGTCGTTCGACGAGCGCAGCCGCAGCATCCAGCGCCTCATCGTCGGCCACGCCGACGAAGTCGAGCTCGACGCCGCCGGGCGCATCCTGGTGCCACCCGCGCTTCGCCGTTACGCGGCACTCGAGCGGCGCGTTGCGCTGGTCGGACAGGGGCGCAAGCTCGAATTGTGGGACGAGGCGCGGTGGCAGGCGCAGGTGGCGAAGTCGATCGCCTTCCCCGGCGAGCTGCCGCCCGAGCTCGAGGGCCTCAGCCTTTGAGCGCATCCTCATGCCCGCGCCCGACACGGGAACGCACGTTCCCGTCCTGCTCGACGAAGCCGTCGCCGGCCTCGCGATCCGTTCCCGCGGCGTTTACGTCGACGGCACGTTCGGCCGCGGCGGCCACGCCCGCGCGATCCTCGCCGCGCTCGGTCCCGACGGGCGGCTCGTCGCCGTCGACCGCGATGCCGATGCCGAGGCTGCCGCGCGCACGATCGCCGATCCGCGCTTCACGTTTCGCCGCGCCTGGTTCTCGGAACTCCCGGCCGTTCTCGCGGTGCTTGGCCTCGAGCGCGTCGACGGCGTGCTGCTCGACCTCGGCGTGTCGTCACCGCAGCTCGACACGCCGGCACGCGGTTTCGCGTATCGCGACGAAGGTCCGCTCGACATGCGGATGGATACGTCGCGCGGAGAAACTGCCGCGCAATTCATCGCGCGCGCCGGCATCGACGAACTGACACGGGTGATCCGCGATTATGGTGAGGAACGGTTTGCTCGGGCGGTTGCAGCAGCGATTGCAAAGGCTCGCGAGCATGCACCCATCGTCACGACGCGCGAGCTCGCCCGCGTCGTCGCGCAAGCCATCGGCGCGCGCACGCGGGGTGATTGGCGTCAGGATCCGGCGGCGCGCACCTTCCAGGCCCTTCGGATTGCGGTGAACCGGGAGCTTGTCGAATTGGCTGACGTGCTGCCCTCGCTCGTGGAACGCCTCGCTCCTGCGGGCCGGCTCGCCGTGATCAGCTTCCATTCGCTCGAGGACCGGCTCGTGAAGCGCTTCTTCGCGTTCGCGTCGAAGCCGTACGGCGGCGACATCGAGATCGCGCGCCTGCCGATCGCCGAGGCCGCGCTGCCGAAAGCGCCGCTCGCGCTCGTGGGCCGCGCGATCAAGCCCGGCGCGCGCGAGCTTGCGCGCAATCCGCGTGCACGAAGCGCGGTGCTGCGCGTGGCCGAGCGCACGTCGGCACCGTTGCCCGCGGACTGGCCGCGCGGCTTTGGGGAGGCGGCGTGACGCGCATCAACCTGCTGCTGCTCTTCGTGCTGGTCGGCTGCGCGCTGTCGCTCGTCACGTCGCGCCACGACGCACGGCGCACGTTCAACGAGCTCGAACGCGAGCGCGAGCGCGCCCGCCAGTACGAGGTCGAGTACGGCCAGCTGTCGCTCGAGCAA
This sequence comes from Burkholderiales bacterium, assembly GCA_025927765.1. GTDB lineage: Bacteria > Pseudomonadota > Gammaproteobacteria > Burkholderiales > Casimicrobiaceae > VBCG01. The sequence continues at coordinate 15,699 of JAICKU010000028.1, read as the reverse complement.
TCGACGTGGGCGATGCCGGCGCGCGTCGAGAAGATCGCGCGCGAATCGCTGCACATGCAGATGCCGCTGCCGTCGCGCGTGCAGGTCATCGAGGCACCGGCGCAGGCCGCGAAATGCACCGGCGACAACGGCTGCGATCGCGCCGGCGCTGCCATCGCGTCGACGGGTGCGGCATCGCGATGAGCGCCAGGGGCAGCCTCGCCGCCAATACGGTCACGCGGACCGGCGCGAGCGCGTGGAAGCCACGCACGCCGCCGCGCGCGAAGGCCGGCACGGCGCCGCGCGCCGAACTGCCGCGCGTGCGCGCGCTCGTGCTGTTCGGCGCGCTCGCCGCGCTCTTCGCCGTGCTGCTCGGCCGTTCGCTCTACCTGCAATGGGTCGAGAACGACTTCCTGCAGGGGCAGGGCGAGTCGCGCTTCTCGCGCGAGCTCGAAGTGCCCGCGCATCGCGGCCGCATCGTCGATCGCACCGGGCAGGCGCTCGCGATCTCGACGCCGGTGAAGTCGCTGTGGGTGTTCCGCGACCGCGTCGAGGCGACGCCGGCGCAGCTCGCGTCGCTCGCGAGGATCGTCGACACCACGCCGAAGGATCTTGCGGCGCGCTTCGCAGGCGACGGCGAGTTCGCGTTCGTCGCGAAGCAGCTCGCGCCGGAGACCGCTGCGCGCGCGATGCAGCTCGGCATCAAGGGACTGTACGAGCAGAACGAGTACCGGCGCTACTATCCGGGCGGTGAAGTGACGGCGCAGATCGTCGGCTTCACCGGCGACAAGGATCTCGGGCAGGAAGGCATCGAACTCGCGCAGCAGAAGTGGTTGGGCGGCACGCCGGGGAGCCGCCGCGTGATCATCAATCGTCGCGGCGACATCGTCGAGGACGTGGCGTCGATCCGCGCGCCGCAGGCGGGCCGCGATCTCGCGCTGTCGATCGACTCGCGCCTGCAGTACCTCGCCTTTCGCGAGCTCAAGGCCGCGCTCGAGCGCACGAAGGCGAAGGCGGGCAGCCTGTGCATTCTCGACGCGAAGACCGGCGAGATCCTCGCGCTGGCGAACGCGCCCACGTACAACCCGAATCGCCGCGACAAGGTTGCGCGCGATCGCATGCGCAATCGCGCGCTCACCGACACGTTCGAGCCGGGCTCGACGATGAAGCCGTTCACGATCGCGGCGGCGCTCGAGGCCGGCAAGGTCACGCCCGACACGATGATCGACACGCAGGGCGGGGCGATGACGATCGGGCCCAACACGATCCACGACGCGCACCGCAGCGGCGCGCTTTCCGTCGCGCAGGTGATCCAGAAATCGTCGAACATCGGCGCCGCGAAGATCGGACTGTCGCTGCCCGCACAAACGCTGTGGCGCATGTATTCGGAGGCGGGCTTCGGTACGACGCCGAAGACGGGCTTTCCCGGCGAAGTCGCGGGACGCCTGCGGGCGCCGACGACGTGGAAGCCGATCGAGCAGGCGACGATGTCGTACGGCCACGGGCTTTCCGTGAATCTCGTGCAGCTCGCTCGCGCGTACACGATCTTCGCCGATGACGGCGAACTGAAGCCGGTGACGATCCTGAAGACGGAAGGACCGGTCGCGGGCCGGCCGGTGATTTCCGCGAAGACCGCGCGCGAAGTGCGCCGCATGCTCGAGCTCGTCACGCAACCGGGCGGCACGGCGCCGCAGGCGCAGATCGCCGGTTACCACGTCGCGGGCAAGACCGGCACCGCGCGCAAGGTCGAAGGCCGCGAATACACGCGCAAGTACATCGCATCGTTCGTGGGCATGGCGCCCGCGTCGAATCCGCGGCTCATCGTGGCGATCATGATCGACGAGCCGACCGGGGGCGATTACTACGGCGGAAGCGTCGCCGGCCCGGTGTTCGCGAACGTGATGGGCGGGGCGCTGCGCATGCTCGGCATTCCGACCGATGCGCCGTTCGACAACGTCGTGTTGCCGCCGCCGGGAAGCACGGTCGTTGAGGAAGAATCTTGATGGCCGTCGCCGACGCGGACGCTCTCGTGGCGAGCCTGCCGCCGCTCGCCGGCATCACCGCCGACAGCCGCGCGGTGAGCGATGGCCTCGCGTTCGCGGCTTACCCGGGCACGGCACGTGACGGTCGGGATTTCATCGCCGATGCGCTCGCGCGTCGTACGACGGCGGTCGTGTACGAAGCGCGGGCGTTCGCGTGGAACGACGCGTGGCAGGTTCCGCACGTCGGCGTGCGCGATCTCAAGTCGAACATCGGTCCGATCGCCTCGGCCGTGTACGGCCATCCGTCGCACGCGCTGTGGATGGTCGGCGTGACGGGCACGAACGGCAAGACGTCCTGCGCGCACTGGATCGCGCAGGCGCTGTCGTGTTGCGGTCGCAGAACGGCCATCGCCGGCACGCTCGGCAACGGTTTCGTCGACGCGCTCGGGCCCACGACGAATACGACGCCCGACGCGTGCGTGCTGCAGCGCTCGCTCGCCGCATGGCGAGATGCGGGCGCCGCCGCAGTCGCGATGGAGGTGTCGTCGCATGGGCTCGACCAGGGTCGCGTCGACGGCGTCGCGTTCGACGTCGCGCTGTTCACCAACCTGACGCGCGATCACCTCGACTATCACGGCACGATGGAAGCGTACGGCGCGGCGAAGGCGCGCCTCTTCGCGTGGCCGGGGCTGCGCACTGCGGTGGTCAACGTCGGCGACCCGTTCGGGCCGAGGCTCACCGAGCGCGCAGGTGCGACAGGCGCGAACGTGATCACCTACGGCGCCGATGGCGCGGACATCGCAGCTCGGCACATCGAGGTGTCGTCGTGGGGGATGAAGCTCGCGCTGACGACGCCGCAGGGCGATGCGACGCTGCACGTGCCGCTCGCCGGCGCGTTCAACGTGCAGAACGTGCAGGGCGTGCTCGGCGCGCTGCTCGCGAGCGGCGTCACGCTCGACGACGCGGTCGACGCGTTGTCGCATCTTGCGCCGCCGCCAGGCCGCATGCAGCGCTTCGGCGGCGAATGCGCGCCCCTCGTCGTCGTCGACTACGCACACACACCCGACGCGCTCGCGCAGGTGCTCGGTGCGGTGCGGCCGGCGGTGCGCGAAGGCGGCGCGCTCGTTTGCGTGTTCGGTGCAGGCGGCGATCGCGATCCGGGCAAGCGCGCACCGATGGGTGAAGTGGCGGCGCGGCTCGCCGATCGCGTGATCGTGACGAGCGACAACCCGCGCAGCGAAGACCCGCAAGCGATCGCCGCGGCGATCGTCGAAGGCGTGGCGCGCGCGAACGGCACATGGTCGGTCGAGCTCGATCGTGCGCGCGCGATCGGGCAGGCGGTGGGCAGTGCGCGCGAAGGAGACGTGGTCGTCGTGGCGGGGAAGGGACATGAGGATTACCAGGAATCGAACGGCGTGCGGAGAGCGTTCTCCGACGCTGCATGCGTCGCGGACGTGCTGGCGCGCCGGAGGGCGGGATGATGGATACGGCGATGGCCGCCGGCGCGGTGGGTGGATCGATCATCGGCGATTGCGTACCGTTCGTGCGCGTCACGACCGATACGCGCGCCCTCGCACCCGGCGACTTGTTCGTCGCGCTGCGTGGTGAGCGCTTCGACGGCCACGACTTCGTCGCGCAGGCGGTGACCGCCGGCGCAGCGGCCGCGCTCGTGGAGCGCTCGCGCGCGGCGTCGCTGCCCGGCAACCTGATCGCCGTCGACGATCCGCTGCGCTCGCTCGCCGATCTGGCGCGCTACTGGCGTTCGCGCTTCGACATCCCGGTCGCCGGCGTCGCGGGCAGCAACGGCAAGACGACGACGAAGGAAATGATCGCGGCGATCTTCCGCGCCGCCGTGGGCAGCGAAGCCGTCGCGGCAACGCCGGGCAACTTCAACAACGCGATCGGCCTGCCGCTCGCACTGCTCGCGCTGCGCCCCGTGCATCGTCTCGCCGTGTTCGAAGTCGGCATGAACCACCGCGGCGAGACGCGCGAGCTCGCCGACGTGCTGAAGCCGACGGTGGCCGTCGTCACGAACGCGCAGCGCGAGCACCAGGAGTTCATGCGCAGCGTCGACGAAGTGGCCGCGGAGCATGCGGACCTCGTGGCGGCTTTGACCGACGGCGGTACGGCGATCGTGAATGCCGACGACGCACGCGCCGATGTGTGGCGCGGTGTCGCGCGTGCCAGGGACCGCGCGACGCTCGAATTCGCGATCGACGCGCGCGCCGACGTGTCGGCCGGCGTCGCCGCGCACGCGGAAGGCTCGATGCTTGAACTCGCGACGCCGCTCGGCAGCGCGCGCGTGCTGCTGCACGTGCCCGGCCGGCACATGGCGCGCAATGCCCTGGCGGCGGCCGCAACGGCGATCGCGGCCGGCGTTTCGCTGACCGCGATCGTGCAGGGCCTCGAGGCGTTCCGCCCGGTGCGCGGACGCCTTGCCGTCTTCACGACGGCCGGCGGTGTGCACGTGATCGACGACACCTACAACGCGAATCCCGATTCCGTGCGTGCGGCGATCGACGTGCTCGCGCAGCGCCCGGCGCCGCGCCTGCTCGTGCTTGGCGACATGGGCGAAGTCGGCGACGAAGGGCCGGCGTTCCATCACGAGATCGGCCAGTACGCGCAGGCGGCGGGCGTCGAGCGGCTGTTCGCGGCCGGCGCGCTCGCGCGCGAAGCGGCGGCCGCCTTCGGCGAGCGTGCCGCGCATTTCGACGACGTCGACGCGCTGGCTTCGCACGTCCGCGACGCCGTGCCGCGCGGTGCGAACGTGCTGGTCAAGGGCTCGCGCTTCATGCGGATGGAGCGCGTAGTGGCGGCGCTCTCGGCCGGGACGACGGGAGCCGCGCACTGATGCTGCTCTGGCTCACCGAAACGCTGGCGCGCGAAGTGCGCACGTTCAACGTGTTCAGCTACATCACGCTCCGCGCGGTGCTCGCGATGATCACCGCGCTGGTGATCTCGTTCCTCGTGGGCCCGCGGATGATCGCGTGGCTCGCGCGCATGCGCATCGGCCAGGCGGTGCGCAACGACGGCCCGCAGACGCATCTCACGAAAGCCGGCACGCCGACGATGGGGGGCGCGCTGATCCTCGTGTCGATCGCGATCACGACGCTGCTGTGGGCGGACCTCGACAACCGCTTCGTCTGGGTGGTGCTGCTCGTCACGCTCGGCTTCGGCGCCGTGGGCTGGGTGGACGACTGGCGCAAGGTCGTCGAGCGCAACCCGAAGGGCCTTTCGGCGCGCGAAAAGTACTTCTGGCAATCGGTCATCGGCGTCGTCGCGGCCGTCTATCTCGCGTTCTCGGTGTCGGCCACCGACAACTCGTCGTTCCTCGATCACTTCCTCGCGTGGGTGCAAAGCGGCTTCAGCGCGGGGCTGTCGCCGAAGGCGGACCTGATCGTGCCGTTTTTCAAGACCGTGTCGTATCCGCTCGGCGTCTGGGGCTTCATGGCGCTGTCGTATTTCGTGATCGTCGGCACGAGCAACGCGGTGAACCTCACCGACGGCCTCGATGGTCTCGCGATCATGCCCACGGTGATGATCGGCGCAGCACTCGGCATCTTCGCGTACGTGAGCGGCAACGCGATCTTCGCGCGCTATCTCGGTTTTCCGCACATTCCTGGCGCCGGCGAACTCGCGGTGATCTGCGGCGCGATCGGCGGCGCCGGCCTGGGTTTCCTCTGGTTCAACGCGTATCCGGCCGACGTGTTCATGGGCGACGTCGGCGCACTCGCGCTCGGTGCGGCCCTCGGCGCGATCGCGATCATCGTGCGGCAGGAGATCGTGCTGTTCATCATGGGCGGCGTGTTCGTCGTCGAGACGCTGTCGGTGATGATCCAGGTCGCGTCGTACAAGACGACGGGGCGCCGCGTGTTCCGGATGGCGCCGTTGCATCACCACTACGAATTGAAGGGCTGGAAGGAGAACCAGGTCGTCGTGCGGTTCTGGATCATCACCATGCTCCTCGTACTTTTCGGCCTCTCGACGCTGAAGCTCAGATGAACGGACGCTATCAGGGTCGAAACGTCGTCGTTCTCGGGCTCGGCATGACCGGCCTGTCGCTGGCGCGCCACCTCGCGCGCCACGGCGCGAACGTGCGCGTCGCGGACACGCGCGACGCGCCCCCGAATCGCGAGGCGCTGGCCGGCGCGCTGCCGCAGGTCGAACTCGTCACCGGCGAATTCACCGATGCGACGTTCGCCGGCGTCGACATGATCGCGATCAGCCCCGGCGTCGCGCAATCGCATCCCGCGATTCGCGCCGCGGTCGCCGACGGTGTCGAGCTCGTGGGCGACATCGAGCTTTTCGCGCGCGGCCTGCCGGCGGATCAAAAGGTGCTCGCCGTCACCGGCACGAACGGCAAGTCGACGGTCGTGTCGCTGACGGGGGCGTTGATGCGCGCGGCCGGACTTTCGACGATCGTCGCCGGCAACATCGGTCATGCCGTGCTCGACGCGCTCGCGGCGATCGAGGACGGCGAGCCGTGGCCCCGGGTCTTCGCGCTCGAGCTTTCCAGTTACCAGCTCGAGACGACGTCGACGCTCGCGCCGGTCGCCGCCGCGGTGCTGAACGTGTCTGCGAATCATCTCGACCGCTACGAAGGCATCGCCGATTACGCATCGGCGAAGGCGCGCATCCTCGCGAACGCGAGCGTGGCCATCCTCAATCGCGACGACGCGATCGTGCGGCTGATGCGCCGCCCCGGGCACACGGTCCAGACCTTTGGCGCCGGCGTGCCGCTGTCCGAAGAGGAGTGGGGCATCGTCGTGCGCAACGACGGTGCCTGGCTCGCGCGTGGCGGCGAACTGATCATGCAGGCGTCGCGCCTCGCACTCGTCGGCCGCCACAACGTGCAGAACGCGCTCGCCGCACTCGCGCTCGCGTCGTCGGTCGCGAAGGTCGGAAGGCCGATGCACGAGGCACTCGCGGCGTTTCACGGACTGCCCCATCGCATGGCCCCGGTCGTCGACGCCGGCGGCGTGCTGTTCGTCGACGATTCGAAGGGCACCACGGTTGCCGCGACGCAGGTCGCGCTCGAAGGCGTCGACCGCCCGGTGGTGCTGATCGCGGGCGGCGACGGCAAGGGGCAAAGCTTCGCGCCGCTCCGCGGCAGCGTCGAGCGTGCGTGCCGGGCCGTGCTGCTGATCGGCCGCGACGCATCGCAGATTGCGCGTGCGCTCGCCGGATCGAGCGTACGCGTCGAAAGCGTCGGCACGCTCGACGCGGCCGTGTCGCGCGCGATCGACATTGCGCAGCCCGGCGACGTCGTGCTGCTGTCGCCCGCATGCGCGAGCCTCGATCAGTTTCGCGATTACACCGAGCGCGGACGTCGCTTCGCCGAGCTGGTGAAGGCACGGCTCGCCGAGGACGTCGATGCGTAAGCGCCTCACCGCCAGTGCCGCCGTCGCGCGTCCGCCGCTGCATCCGCTGCCGCGCGACCCGCGCACGATGATGACGTGGGACGCGTCGCTCGCGTGGTGCACGCTGCTGCTGCTCGCGTTCGGCCTCGTGATGGTGTATTCGGCGTCGATCGCGATGGCGGAAGCGTCGTCGCACACCGGGTATCGCGCGTGGTATTTCCTCGTGCGGCACGCGGTGTTCGTGGCACTCGGCCTCCTGGCGGCGTTCGTCACGTTCCAGGTGCCGATCAAGGTGTGGCGCCGCGTTGCCGTCTGGTTCTTCGCGATCGGCGCCGTGCTGCTCGTGCTCGTGCTCGTGCCCGGCATCGGCAAGTCGGTGAACGGCTCGAAGCGCTGGATCTCGCTCGTGGTCGTGAACATCCAGCCGTCGGAATTCATGAAGCTCGCGGCGGTTCTGTATGCGGCGAGCTACGCCGTGCGCAAGGCCGCGTTCCTGCACGCCGAGCAGCCGCTCTCGCAGACGCTGGTGCGCGGGTTCGCGCCGCTTTCCGCGGTGATGGTGCTGATCGGCGGCTTGCTGCTGCTCGAGCCGGACTTCGGCGCGTTCGTCGTGATCCTCGCGATCGCGTTCGGCATCCTGTTCGTCGGCGGCCTCGACTGGCGGCTCTTCCTCGGGCTTGCGGTGCTGCTGCCGGTCGCGCTCGCCGCGATCCTGATCGCGGCGCCGTATCGCGTGCAGCGCCTGACGAACTTCCTCGACCCCTGGGCCGACCCGCTGCACAAGGGCTACCAGCTGTCGCATTCGCTGATCGCGTTCGGCCGCGGCGAATGGCTCGGCGTGGGTCTCGGTGCGAGCGTCGAGAAGCTTCTCTACCTGCCCGAAGCGCACACCGACTTCCTGCTCGCCGTCATCGCCGAGGAACTGGGCTTTCTCGGCGTAGCGGCGGTGATCGCGCTCTTCGCATGGCTCTTGTTTCGCGCCTACGCGATCGGCCGGCAGGCCGCGCGGCTCGACCGGCCGTTCGCGGCGCTCGTCGCGCACGGCATCGGCGTGTGGATCGGCGTGCAGACGTTCATCAACATGGGCGTCAACATGGGCGTGCTGCCGACGAAGGGATTGACGCTGCCGCTCCTGTCGTTCGGCGGCAGCGGCATCGTCGCGAACTGCGTCGCGATCGCGATCCTGTTGCGCGTCGATTATGAAAATCGCCGCGTGTTGCGAGGCTTTTCGGAATGACCGCGACGGTGATGATCACCACCGGCGGCACGGGCGGACACGTGTTCCCCGGCCTCGCCGTCGCGACGAAGCTCGCCGCGCGCGGCTGCCGCGTGTTCTGGCTCGGCACGCGCGACGGCATGGAAGCGCGCCTCGTGCCTGCGCACGGCGTCGAGTTCGAGGCGGTGTCGTTTTACGGCGTGCGCGGCAAGGGCTTGCGCACGCTCGTGCTGGGACCCTTCGCGCTGATGCGCGCCTGCATCGACAGCCTGCGCGTGATTCGCCGCCGCAAACCCAACGTCGTGATCGGCTTCGGCGGCTTCGCGTCGTTCCCCGGCGCGTTGATGGGCGTGGCGGCGGGCAAGCCGCTGGTCGTGCACGACGCGAATGCCGTCGCAGGCCTCGCCAATCGCATCCTCGCGTTCGGCGCGGATCGCGTGCTGCTCGGCTTCCCCGATGCGATGTCGAAGGCGCACTTCGTCGGCAATCCGTTGCGCGACGACATCGTCGCGCTGCCGCCGCCGCAGGCACGCTTTGCCGATCGCCGCGGGCCGCTGCGCGTGCTCGTCGTCGGCGGCAGCCTCGGCGCCGCGGCGCTCAACCAGGCGATTCCGGCCGCGCTCGCCGCGATCGACGAACCGAGGCGCCCGCAGGTCGTGCACCAGGCGGGCGAGCGTCATATCGCGGCGCTGCGCGATGCGTACGCGAAGGCGGGCGTGACGGCCGAATGCGTTTCGTTCATCGACGACATGGCTGCGCGCTATGCGTGGGCCGACCTCGTCGTCTGCCGTGGCGGCGCACTCACGATCGCCGAGCTCGCCGCAGTGGGTCTCGGCGCCATCGTCGTGCCGCTGCCCGGCGCGATCGCCGACGAGCAGAGCGCGAACGCGCGCTTTCTGCTCGATGCGGGCGGCGCAATCGTGATGCCGCAGGCCGAATTGCTGTCGCCGTCGATGCCGCTCGCCGGCGTGCTCGGTGCGCTCACGCGCGCCGATGCGCTGACGATGGCGATCGCCGCGCATCAGGTCGGCCGCCGCGATGCGGCGGATCGCGTCGCCGACGCCTGCCTCGAGCTCGTCAAGTGAAACACAAGGTCAAGCGCGTGCACTTCGTCGGGATCGGCGGCGCGGGCATGAGCGGCATCGCCGAAGTGCTCGCGACGCAGGGCTACCGGGTGTCGGGCTCCGACCTGCACGAGAGCGCCGCGACGAAGCGCCTGCGTTCGCTCGGCGTGAACGTGAACATCGGCCACGACCCGGCGAACGTCGCGGGCGCCGATGCCGTCGTCGTCTCGACGGCCGTCGCCGCACACAACCCCGAAGTCGTCGCGGCGCGCGAGCGCAGCGTGCCGATCGTGCCGCGCGCGCTGATGCTGGCCGAACTCATGCGCCTCAAGCAGGGCATCGCCGTCGCGGGCACGCACGGCAAGACGACGACGACGAGCCTCATTGCGTCGGTGCTCGCCGAAGGCGGCCTCGACCCGACGTTCGTCATCGGCGGGCGCCTGCTCGCGGCGGACGCGCACGCGCGCCTCGGCCACGGCGAATTCCTCGTCGCCGAAGCCGACGAATCGGACGCGTCGTTCCTCTATCTGTCGCCGGTGCTCGCCGTGGTGACGAACATCGACGCCGACCACATGGAGACGTACGGGCAGGACTTCGCCAAGCTGTCGCGCGCGTTCGTCGACTTCGTGCAGCGGCTGCCGTTCTACGGCGTGGCCGTGCTCGGCCTAGACGATCCCAACGTGCGCGCGATCGTCCCGGAGATCGCCAAGCCCGTCGTCACGTACGGTCTCGCCGAGGATGCGCAGCTTCGTGCGGTCGACGTCGTGAACCGGCATGGCCGCATGCATTTCGTCGCGCACGCAGAGGGCGCATCGCCGCTCGCGATCGAGCTGGCGGCGGCGGGCGTGCACAACGTCAAGAATGCGCTCGCCGCGATCGCCGTGGGCCGCGAGGTTGGCGTCGACGACGCGTCGATCGCGCGCGCGCTCGCCGAATTCCGCGGCGTCGACCGGCGCTTCCAGCGCTACGGCGACATCCCGCTCGCCGCCGGCACGTTCACGCTGATCGACGATTACGGCCACCATCCGGCGGAAATGGCGGCGACGCTCGCTGCCGCGCGGGACAGCTTCCCGGGCCGGCGCCTCGTGCTCGCGTTCCAGCCGCACCGCTACACGCGCACGCGCGACCTGTTCGAGGATTTCGTGCGCGTGCTGTCGACGGTCGACGCGCTCGTGCTGACCGACGTGTACCCGGCGGGCGAAGCGCCGATCGTCGCCGCCGACGGCCGCGCGCTCGCGCGCGCCGTGCGCGTTGCCGGCCGCGTCGAGCCGGTGTTCGTCGAAACGGTGGCCGACATGCCCGCGGCGATCCGCGATGTGGCGCGCGACGGCGACGTCGTGCTGACGATGGGCGCCGGCTCGATCGGAACGGTGCCTTCGCACCTCGTCACTGCATGATGATGAACGAATTCATCGGTCTCCGCGGCACGCTCCGGCGCAACGCGCCGATCGCGCGCCACACGACCTGGCGCGCCGGCGGCTGCGCCGATCTCCTGTACGCGCCCGCGGATCGCGACGACCTCGCGCAGTTCGTTCACGCATTGCCGCCGGCGCTGCCGCTCACCGTGCTGGGTCTCGGCAGCAACGTCCTCGTGCGCGACGGCGGCATTCGCGGTGCGGTCGTGCTGATGCACGATCCGGGCGCGGTGCTCGCCGTGGCCGACGGGCTCATCTACGCCGACGCCGGCGTCGCCAGCCCGAAGCTCGCGCGCTTCGCTGCGATGCACGGCTGCGCCGGCGCGGAGTTCCTGGCGGGCATCCCGGGCACCGTCGGCGGCGCGCTCGCGATGAATGCCGGCTGCTACGGTGGCGAGACGTGGCGTCACGTCGCGCGCGTGGAGACGCTGCTGCGCGACGGGCGCTTCGCGATCCGCCTGCCCGACGAATTCGCGATCGGCTATCGCAGCGTGCGCCTCGTCGACGGTTCGCCGCTCGACGCGCCGTTCACCGGCGCCTGGTTCCGTTTTCCGCAGGGCGAAGTCGCCGCCTCGCGCGCCGCGATCAAGTCGCTGCTCGCAAAGCGCATCGCGACGCAGCCGCTGTCGCTGCCCAACGCGGGCAGCGTGTTTCGCAATCCGCCCGGCGATCACGCGGCGCGGCTCATCGAAAGCTGCGGCCTGAAGGGCTGCGCGATCGGCGGTGCGCGGGTTTCGGAGCTGCACGCGAACTTCATCGTCAATCCCGAGCGCACCGCACGTTCGGCCGACATCGAGGCGCTGATCGCGCACGTGCGCGAGGTCGTGCACACGTGCACGGGCGTTTCGCTCGAGCCCGAAGTGCGCATCCTCGGCGAGGTCCACGACGCATGACTACGAACGTAACGGACTTCGGCAGGGTCGCGGTGCTGCTCGGCGGTCCGTCCGCCGAGCGCGAGGTGTCGCTGATGTCGGGCAACGCCGTGCTCGGCGCGCTGCGCGAGCGCGGGGTCGATGCGCATCCGTTCGATCCGTCGGAGCGCAACCTGTTCGAGCTTGCGCGCGACGGCTTCGCGCGCGTCTTCATCGCGCTGCACGGACGTTTCGGCGAGGACGGCACGGTGCAAGGCGCGCTCGAGACGCTCGGCATCCCGTACACCGGCAGTGGCGTGATGGCGTCGGCGCTCGCGATGGACAAATGGCGCACGAAGCTCGTATGGCTCGCGTCGGGCATTCCCACGCCGCGCTACCGCGTCGTCGACGCGTCCACCGACTGGCATCGGGTGGTGGCGGAACTCGGATTGCCGCTGATCGTGAAGCCCGCGCGCGAAGGCTCGACGATCGGCATCACGCGCGTGACGAACGTCGATCACGACGAGCTCGCGCAAGCGTGGCAGCTCGCGGCGACGCACGATCCGCTCGTGCTCGTAGAGGAGTTCGTGAGCGGCGTCGAGTTGACGGCGTCGATCGTCAATGGGCAAGCGTTGCCGCTGATCCGCATCGAGGCGCCGCAGGGCAACTACGACTACCACAGCAAGTACTTCTCCGACGAGACGAAGTACTTTTGCCCGAGCGGCATCGACGCCGCGCTCGAGGCGCGGATCCGCAGCCAGGCGCTCGCCGCGTTCGATGTCGTCGGCTGCCGCGGTTGGGGACGCCTGGACCTGATCCTGCGTCCCGACGGCACGTATTCGTTTCTCGAAGTGAACACCTCGCCCGGCATGACCGGGCACAGCCTCGTGCCGATGGCGGCGCGGCAGGCGGGCATGTCGTTTCCCGACCTCTGCGTCGAGATCCTGAAGGGCGCCCATGTGGGATGACGCGCGCCAGCTGAACGCCATCGCCGTCACGCTGGCGGTGATCGCGCTCGCGTTCCTGACGTTCGCGCTCGTGAACTTCGTCGCGCGGCTGCCCGCGTTCGAGTATCGCGAAGTGGTGGTCACGACGCCGCTCGCGCGCGCGAGCGCCGCGCATCTCGAGTCGATCGTGCGCAGCGAACTGCGCGGCACGTTCTTCACGATGAACCTCGACCGCGCCCGCGAAGCGCTGGCGCGCGTGCCGTGGGTGCGTTCGGTCGCGCTGCGCCGGCAATGGCCGCGCCGCCTCGAGATCGCCGTCGACGAGCACGAACCCTTCGCGCGCTGGAACGACAGCACGCTCGTCGACACGCACGGCGACGTGTTCGTCGCGAACTACGCCGGCACGCTTCCGGACTTCGCCGGGCCCGACGGCCAGGCTGCGCAGATGACCGCGCGCTTTCGCGAATGGAACGCCGAGCTCGCGCCGCATGGGTTGCGCCTGACCGGCCTCGGCCTCTCGGCGCGGGGTGGCTGGCAGCTGCGTGCCGCGGACGACGGCGGCGCGATCACGCTCGACGTGGGTCGCGACGACGCGAACGAGCGCCTCGCGCGCTTCCTGGACGTCTATCGCAAGACGATCGGCGTGCTCGCGCGCACCGGGACGCGCGTCGATCACGTCGATCTGCGGTATCGCAACGGCTTTGCCGCGCGAATGCCGGGGTTTCGCGAGAAGGGGGCGAAGAAGGGATGAATGGAACAACGACCGGCGTGCCGCGCATGCGCGCGAAGCGCCTTTGCATGACAGGGGAATCGTGAAAGACAACAGCAACCTGATCGTCGGGCTCGACATCGGAACCTCGAAGATCGTCGCGATCGTCGCGGAAGTGCTGGACGACGGCGGCCTCAACGTGATCGGCCTCGGCACGCAGCCGTCGCGCGGATTGAAGAAGGGCGTCGTCGTCAACATCGAGGCGACGATGGGCTCGATCCAGCGCGTGCTCGAGGAGGCCGAGCTGATGGCCGATTGCCGGATCAGCGAGGTCTACACGGGCGTCGCGGGCAGCCACATCAAGAGCCTCAATTCGAGCGGCATGGTCGCGATCAAGGAGAAGGAGGTCACGCAGGCCGACATCGACCGCGTCGTCGAAACGGCGAAGGCGATCGCGATTCCCAACGACCAGCAGGTGCTGCACATCCTGCCGCAGGAATTCATCATCGACGGGCAGGAGGACGTGCGCGAGCCGCTCGGCATGAGCGGCGTGCGCCTCGAGGTGAAGGTGCACATCGTCACCGGCGCGGTGTCCGCGGTCGAGAACATCACCAAATGCGTGCGCCGCTGCGGCCTCGAGGTGCGCGACGTGATGCTGCAGCCGCTCGCGTCCGCCAAGGCGGTGCTGAACGACGACGAGAAGGAGCTCGGCGTGTGCCTGATGGACATCGGCGGCGGCACGACCGACCTCGCCGTGTTCGCCGGCGGCGCGATCCGCCATACCGCCGTGATCCCGATCGCCGGCGACCAGGTGACGAACGACATCGCGATGACGCTGCGCACGCCGACGAAGGAAGCCGAGGAACTGAAGCTTCGCCACGGCTGCGCGCTGCGTCAGCTCGCGGACAAGAACGCAGTCATCGAAGTGCCCGGCGTCGGTGACCGCGGGCCGCGCAAGCTCTCCAAGCCGATGCTCGCCGAAGTGATCGAGCCGCGCATCGAGGAGCTGTATTCGCTGGTGCAGGCGGAGCTGCGCCGCTCCGGCTTCGAGGAGCTGCTGTCGTCGGGGATCGTGCTCACCGGCGGCTCGGCGCTGCTGCAGGGCATGACCGAGCTTGGCGAGGAGCTCTTCCACCTGCCGGTGCGCGTCGGCGTGCCGAGCTATGCGGGCGGGCTCGCGGAAGTGGTGCGCAGCCCGCGCTACGCGACGGCCGTGGGGCTGTTGCTCGAAGGGCGGGAGCAGTTCCTGCGGGGGCAGGCCGCGCGGGCGCAGGTGGCGGGGATCGGCGGCATCGCGGAACGGATGCGGCAATGGTTCAGCGCGAATTTCTAGTCAGGGAACCGAGGGCAGGCAAGGGAAAGAAAACGACGACGGGCACGAGTGGAAATCGAAGGGGAACGGCAGCAATGGAGCACACCAACAAGGGGTCGCGTGTGATGTATCGGGTGGCTTCGGTCACCTGATACCTGATACCTGACCTCCGATACCTGAAACCCAGCCAGGAGAAGCACATGTTCGAAATCATCGAAGAAGCGCCGGACGAAGGCGCGATCATCAAGGTCATCGGCGTCGGCGGCTGCGGCGGCAACGCGGTCGAGCACATGATCACGCGCGGTCTCACCGGCGTCGACTTCATGTGCGCGAACACCGACTCGCAGGCATTGAAGCGCTCGACGGCGCGTACGCAACTGCAACTCGGCTCGACGTTGACGCGCGGGCTTGGCGCCGGTGCGCGTCCGGAGATCGGCCGCGATGCGGCGATGGAGGATCGCGATCGCATCGCCGGCATGATCGAAGGCGCCGACATGCTGTTCATCACGGCCGGCATGGGCGGCGGCACGGGCACCGGCGCGGCGCCGGTGATTGCCGACATCGCGAAGAGCCTCGGCATCCTGACGGTCGCCGTCGTCACGCGGCCGTTCAAGTTCGAGGGCAAGCGTCAGCGCGTGGCGGCGGCGGGCATCGAGGAACTGACGAAGAAGGTCGACTCGCTGATCGTCATCCCGAACGACAAGCTGATGGACGTGCTGGGCGAGGACGTGTCGATGCTCGAGGCGTTCGCCGCCGCCAACGACGTGCTGCACGGCGCGGTGTCGGGCATCGCCGAGGTCATCAACAACCCCGGCCTCGTCAACGTCGACTTCGCCGACGTGCGCACGGTGATGAGCGAAGTCG
>JAICKU010000072.1 GCA_025927765.1 Burkholderiales bacterium | reverse complement strand
TCTACGTGATCGATCCGCTGCGCTGCACCGAGTGCGTGGGCGCCGAGGACGAGCCGCAGTGCCGGCTCGTGTGCCCGGCCGATTGCATCGAGGACCATCCCGATTACCGCGAGTCGCGCGACTCGCTGCGCGCCAAGTACCACGCGCTGCACGCGTAGGCTTCCGCGAGCGGCCCGACTTCGCGCGGCGGGCTGCCCATCCTCCGCGCGCCATCGCCAACGACCCTCGCCGCTGTTCAGCCCTGTGCGGGCTGCGCGGAGGCGAGCGCTCGCGCGCGTTGCCGGTAGACGCGTACGATCGCGACGAGATTCGCCTGCCAAGCGAGCGCCGACGTCATGAACGCGAGCGCCGCGATCCGCGCTGCGACATCGGGCAGCACGAGCGCCGCGACGAGCAGCACGACGGCGGCCGCGTGCAGCGCGAACTGCGCGCGTTGCCGCGACTCCGTCAGGTAATCCTTCACGTTCGGCATGCCAGGCGATGCGCCGGCCAGCGTGTACAGATGGAACCACGCGATGAAGGGCACGATGCGATAGAGCATGCCGTTGACGAGCGAAAGCGCGGCGCCGACGATGGCGAGCACGCCGACGACCAGCACGGCCCGCGCCGGCAGAACACCGGTCGCCGCCGTCGCGAACGCGAGCGCAGCCGCGATCGCGAGCACCATGCCGAGACGCCAGAAGAGCACGTTGACGTCGATCCGGCGCCGCCGCCTTCGCCGCTGCAATCGCAGCGTGACGAGCGCGAACGCGACGTAGAGCATCGCGAGCGCGCCGGCGGCGATGTCGCCGATCAGGGGCACCGCGGCCTGCCTCGCCACCGTCCACACGAGGAGCCCGCCGAGCACCGCGAATCCGAAACGCCGCACGAGCCACGATGGATAGGCCGGGGTCAGCTGGAACATCGGCACGACACGTTCCGCCACGGCGGCGATGAGCAAGCCTACCCATCCGAAGAGCGCCCAGGCAGGATGCAGGTCGGCGAGCGATGCGATCGGCAGCGCCGCGCCGAACACGCGGCGAAGCCCGAGGCCCGCGCCGAGCACGACGGTGACGCCGAGCGCCGCCATCGCAAGATGCAACGCGCGCGCCGTGCGATCCTTCGCGCGTGCACGAAGCATCGCGTGCACCACCGCGGCGATGAGCACGGCGAACGCGACGCCGAGCAGGACGGCGGCGGCGACGAAGAGCCTTTCGGCACCGGCCAGGAACGCCGCCGCGAGCATCAGGCTGCCGAGCGTCAGCGCCGGATGCACGATGCCGGCGATCATGCGCGGCCGCGCGATGGGTGCGCCGGCCAGCACGGGCACGATCTGCATCAGCGCCCCCGCCATCGTCATCGACAGGCAGCCGAGCGCGAGCAGGTGGGTTGCGGCGAGCGTCGCGGGCATGAAGCGCGACGCGAACATCGCGCCGCCGTGAAAGGCGACGACGCCGGCTGCGGCGATCGCGAACAGCGGCGCGGTCAGGAAGAACCGCAGCGGCACCGAGATCGGCGGCGCCTGGGCGAGATCAAGCTGTCGCGGCCCCATGCCGGCTGCACGTGCAGGTGCCCGCGCTGCGCAGCTCGATGGCGCGGCATTGCGCGATCAGCTCGTCGGCGCGCGTTCCGGCCGCGGCCTCGATCATCGGATACATCATGCTTTCTTCCTTCATGTTGTGCTGCTGCATCAGCATCAGCAGCGTGTCGGCGGCGCCGAGGTAGCGCCGCTCGTCGTGCGCGCGGGCCGCGTCGGCCATCTGCTCGAGGAGCGCGCGCATCTGCTGATGCTCGGCGCGCATCGTCTCGGAAGGGCCACCCTGCGCCGCGCCGCTCTCGTCTTCGAACGCCGGGAACAGCACCTCCTCTTCCATCGCAATGTGCTCGAGGAGCGTGTCGCGAAACACGCCAAGCGCGCCCTCCGCCCGGGGCCAGTCGCCGGCGGCGTTCTCGGCCTGCGCGAACAAGTCGTCGCAGGCCGCGTGTCCGCCGAGCATGAAATCGCCGATGGTCGTCATCGTCTTCTCCGTTCGTCAGTTGCGTTTCGCGCAGCGTCGATCGCGCCGGGCGCCGGCATTCGTCACGCGGCGACCGCGCTTGGCCGCGGCTGCAGCTTCGTCGCGACGGAGCAGCCGTCGCCACGGCACGGCTCCGTCCGCCTCACGGCGATCGCGGACCAGCGGCGCCGCTTCGCGTGCTCGCCGTCGGCCGGGGTTTGCACCGCGGCGATCGGCCGGCCTTCGGCGATCAGCTTCTGCACGCGGCGCAGGCCGAGGAGCGCCGCGCCGAGCGCGCCGTTCAACTGGCCGAGGCCGTCGGGCGCGACGCGCAGCGTGTCCTTCAGGTTCTCTTCCAGCGCCTTGATCATCGCGACGTTGCGCGTCATGCCGCCGGTCAGCATGTACCCGGGCTCGAGGCCGACGCGCCGCATCAGCTGCACGGCGCGGCCGCCGAGTGCCACCATCGCGCCCATCATGATGTCCTCGGCGGGTACCCCGCTCGCGAGGTGCGAGATCACTTCGGATTCGGCGAAGACCGCGCACACGCTCGACACCGGCTTCGGATTCGTCGAACGGCTCGCGTAGGGCCCGATGTCGTCCGTGGTGAGGCCGAGGTAGCGCGCGGTCTTCTCGAGGAACGCGCCGGTTCCTGCCGCGCATTTGTCGTTCAGCCGGAACGCCTTCACGCGCCCGTCGCCGTCGACGCGAATGGCCTTGATGTCCTGACCGCCGATGTCGAGGATCGTGCGCGTGTCGGGAAAGAGATGCACGGCGGCGTGCGCGTGGGCGGTGAGCTCGGTCAACTGCGTGTTGCGAAACGGGACGGTATGGCGGCCGTACCCGGTCGACGCGACGTAGGTGACGTCGGTGCGCGCGACGCCGGCGTTGGCGACGAGCTCGTCGAACACGGCCTCGCTCGCCTGCGCGAGCTTGAAGCCCGTACGGCGAACCCCGCGGCCGACGACGTTGCCGTGCTCGTCGATCAGCACGGCCTTGCTGTACGTCGAGCCGATGTCGATGCCTGCGACATGGATCATCGCTGCCTCCCTGCTAGGCGGCCACGGCCGCGAATGCGCGATCGTGCGCGAAGAGCGCGGCACCGAGCGCCCCGCAGAAGTGCGCGTCCTCGCTCACGTTGACGGGCATGCCGAGTTCGTCGGACAGGAGCTTCACCATCGCGACGTTGCGGCTCACGCCGCCCGTGAACGTCACTTCCGATTCGACGCCCACGCGCCGCGCGAGCGACACGCAGCGGCTCGTGATCGCCTGGTGCACGCCCATCAGCACATCCTCGGGCAGCATGCCTTTCGCGAGGTGGCTGATGATCTCCGACTCGGCGAACACCGTGCACGTCGTCGTGATGCGTACCGGGTTCTGCGCGGTCAGCGCGAGCGGTCCGAGGGCGGCGAGCGACATCTCGAGCGCAAACGACGCCGCGCCGAGGAAGCGCCCGGTGCCGGCGGCACACTTGTCGTTCATCGTGAAGTTCAGCACGTTGCCTTCGGGTCCGACGCGGATCGCCTTCGTGTCCTGGCCACCGATGTCGATCACCGTGCGCGTCCCGGGGAACAGCGTGACGGAGCCGCGCGCGTGGCACGAGATCTCGGTCACCTGCTCGCGGCCGAACTTCACGTTGTAGCGGCCGTAGCCGGTGCCGACCACGTACAGGACGTCGCCCTCGGCCACGCCCGCGTCGTCGAGTGCGGCGCGAAACGCATCCTGCGCGATCGTCGTCATGCTCGTTTCCATGTCGGCGAGCGCGCGGCCGACGATGGCGCCGCGCTCGTCCAGCACCACCGCCTTCGTCTGCGTCGAGCCGACGTCGACGCCCGCGACGTACTTCATGCCGATGCCCTCCGCTCCTCGTTGGCCTTCCGGCCGACCGGTCCGCCGCCGCGCTGGTGAAGCGCCTCGAAGAACGCGTCGACGCGGTTCTTGATCTGCGCGTCCGACCAGTAGCGCGGATCGATCAGGTCCGACTCGATGTAGAGCGTCGGCACGTCGAGGCGGCGGCTCAGGTATTCGCGCGTGTCGGCCATGCCCGACGAGACGAAGCGGCAGCTCTTGATGCCGTGGAACACGACGCCGTCGGCGCCGTAGTCGCGGATCTGCCCGGCCAGGCGCTCGTGGGCGAAGAACTGGTTCGACAGGCCGCGATGCGCGGCGAGCGCCGTCACTTCGGCGAGGCTTTCGAGCGGCCGCGACGTGTCGTAGACGATGTCGGTCGCATCCATGCCGCCGGCGGCGAACGTCAGGTAGTCGGAGTACGCGAACACCCCGCCCCAGGTCTCGAAGAGCTCGACGAGCCTGCGCATCGACACGTAGCACGGCGTGCCGGAGAAGATCAGCCGGTAGTGCTCGTCGGCCACCCGGCCTTCGCCGCGCGCGACCTTCGCCTGCAGATGCTCGTCGAGGCGGCGCATGAACTCGACGCCCTCCTCGGCGCCGCGATACACGTTCATGATGCCGATGAACGTGAGCCCGTCGAGCATCGCGTTGTACGGCGCCGGGCAGGCACGGTTCAGCCGCATCACGTTGTTCCAGTGGAACACCATCCTGTTCACGCGCTCCTCGATTTCGGCGAGCCTGTCGAGGTCGAGCTTGCGGCCGGTGATCGCCTCGCAGCGCGCGATCAGCTCGGTGAACTGCGCCTCGACCCAGCGGGCGTCGGAGGCGTGCTGCGCGTCGCCCGGGCGCACCTGCCAGCCGGCGGCGCGCTGCCCCGGCAGGTCGAGCACGAACGTCGGGGTCTTCAGCCAACGCTCCCAGATCTCGGCCCATTTGATGAACGTGCCGCACATGTTCGACGCGATCGCGAGGCTCGCTTTCGGGATGTTCCCGGCCGGGTGGCGGTTCTCCTTGAGCATCAGGCCGACGTCGGCCTTCACGTACGAGCAGACGTCGGGCGACATGCCGTAGTCCTCAGAGAGGCGGATGTATTCCTCCGACGCCTTGCGCACGCCGGTCTGCAGCGAGTTGATCTCGGGGAACACGAGCTTGAAGTCGAACGCGCGCAGGATCTCGATCGCGTTGCCCATCACGAACACGTTCGCGACCGGCTGCCGGCGTTCGTTCGCCTGCTCGAGGTCGGCGTACCACGCCTTGATCAGGCGCTGGCCTTCGCTGCGGGGATCGAAGGCGTCGGCGGCGCTGCCGGCCGGGCCGTGTTCCAAAGTCGCGGTGGTCATGGCCTTGTCTCCTCCTTAAGAGAGCGCGAAGAGCAGCGACTCGGCGAACGTCTCCACCTGCATCGCCATCTGCTCGAACGACGTCATCTTTTCCTCGAACTCGAGCACGAGGTACGGCACGTTCACTTCGTCGAGGTGCTTCGACCACGCGAGCTGGTCGTCGAGGCCCGGCTCGCAGAACTTGGCGGCGGTCAGGATCGCGGCGTCGGCCTTCGCGTCGTGCAGCATCTGCATCAGGTAGCCTTCCTTCGATTTGCGCGCGTCGTGCTGCACGGGGCTCGCCGCCGAGCGCTCGACGTAGCTTTCGGCGAGCGCGCGGATCGGATCGCCGGTCGGCGGCACGTCGTCGGTCAGAAAGCGCAGGCCGACGAGGATGTCGTCGTCGACGACGTCGACGCTCTCGTCGATCGCCTCGAGCATCTCGAGCGGCGGCTGCTCGCAGAAGCCGCCGACGAACACGACGCGCGGCTTGTCCTGCGCCAGGCGGCTGCGGCGCCGAATGGCGTCGAGCGCACGTGCGAGAAGCGCGGTGTGCTCTTCGCACGGCATGCGCGTGCGGGCGCGAAGCAGCAGGTACGACTCGGTGCAGCTCGCGCGCCACGGCTCGTCGCGCCGAATGCGATAGAGCTCGCGCAGGAGCGCGCGGTTCGCGTTGTAGGCGCGGATGCTGTTGCGAAGCACGTCGTCGGCGATCGGACGGCCGACCCGCGCCTCGAGCACACCACGCAGCCGCTGGTATTCGGCCGCGATGTAGCGCACGGTGCCGTTCGTGTTGACGTTCTGCGGCAGGTACAGGATCTGCGACACCTGGTCCGGGAAATTGCGCGCCCAGATCCCGGCGAGGTGCTTGGCCGCGTCGCAGATCGGGTGCGTGACGAACCCGGCCATGCTCGCGAGCGTTCCGTTCAGGCCGAGCTCGGTCGTCGAGCGGCAGATCGAGCACACGAACGAGCCCATGCGCGCATCGGCGTGCTTCATCTCGAGCCGGTTGCCCCCGCCCAGCACGTTCACGGGCAGGAGTCCTGCCGCGTGCGCGATCTCCTCGGGAAAGTACACGGGAAAGTGGCCGAGCGTACCGGTGAAGCCTTTGGGCAGCGCGTCCGCCGCGGTGATCGCCGCGTCGCGCGAGGCCGCATGGCAGCGCTCGAGCACGAGCTCGAGCTCGCGCTCGTGGTCATACTGGATTCGACTGGTCATCGCGGCCCTTTCGCGTAAATCGGTACCTGTTTGCGTATTTACGCGCGGCGATGCCTGCCTTTCCTTGACGTGCGTCAACAGCCGCCGGGCTGCACATCCGATTCGCCGGAGGTCTGCAACTCGTGGAAGAGCATCCGCGGCACGCCGGACCTCGCGGGCGCGCGAACGCGCTCACGCCGGCGGCGACGCCGCCCGCGCGGGAAGGCTGGATCTCCGAACGCGGAGCGTTACAGCGGTCTGATCTCGACCTTGCGGAACTTCACCACGCCCTGCGCCCACTGCAGGCCGATGTTGCCGCGCAGCGCGTGCGCCTTGTCGGTCTCGCCGGTCTTCACGCCGTTCATCACGACGACGATCCGTGGGCCGCGGGCCGTGATCTCGAACGTGTTCCACTTGCCGCCCGCCTTCGGGCCGTTCGCGATCGGCGAAAGGTGCGTGATGGCGCCCGTCGCATACGTCTGGTCGGGTCGCTGGTCGAAGATGTTCGCCTCGGTGCAGTTCATGTCGGTAATGTCCGCGAGGTCGGGGCAGCGCATGTAGATGCCCGAGTTCGCGTCGTCGCTCACCCAGAACTCGACGCGCAGCACGAAGTCGCCGTACGGCGCCTTCGTCATCAGGTAGCTCGACTTTCCCTTCTCGCCGCTGTCCGCCTGAACCACGCCGCCGACGACACGCCAGTTGGCGTTGCCGATGGTCTGCCAGTTCTCTTCGAAGCCCTTGCCGCCGTCGAGGAGCGTCTGCGATCCTGCGGCAGACGGCGCCGCGGGCATCTGCGTGCACGCAGCGACGAGCGCCGCAACCGATACGAACGACACGCGCGCGAAGGTGTTCATGGTCCCCTCCCGGTGACGGCGATGGACAGCATGAACCGGCGTAGACCGGGGTGTCAATGGCCGGGGAGGCCTCAGCCGACGCGGCGCTGTGCCGTGCGCGCGGTACGCGCCCGAACGACGATCGTCGCGTTGGCGACGACGAACGCCGCGAGCGCGAGCGCGTTCAGCAAGCCACCGACGCGAATCCACTCGAAGCGCGTCGACGCGTCGCCCGCGACGCGAAGCGCGAGCGAGCCATGCAGCAGCACGAGCGGTACGTAGAACCATCGCGTATGGGGAATCGACACGCGCAGCACGGCGGGCAGGATGATCGGTGCGTGCCCGAACACCATCGAGAACACGAAGCCGAGCGCGAGCGCGTGCACGATGGCGTCGTAGCTCCGCAGAGCGGGGTCGAGCCCCGCGACCGCCAGCGTGGCGCCGCCGAGCGCGAGCCACGCGTAGCCGCACAGCAGGCACACGGCGATGAAGCGCGTGAGCCCGGGCTTGCGAACGGTGCGCCGTGCGACGTCGTGACGGAAGAGCCACGCGGCGAGCGCCACGAGCGCGACACCGAAAACGCGCGTTGCCACGGCGCCGGTGCCGGCGACGAGCGCGCCCAGCATGATCGCGACCAGGGCCACGAACGCACGCCTTGCGTGCGCCGGCGTCTGCACGAAGCGCGAAAGCTCGAGCCGCTCGCCGGCGATCGTGAGGATCAGGAACGCGAGCCACCACGTCACGACGCCGTGCACGAGGGCGCCGAGGGCGAAGCGCGCGTTGCCGACCGCCCAGCACAGCGCGCCGATCGCCAGCGTGATCGTGAACGGCGCGCGCTGGCGGCGCACGACGTCGAGCGATGCCGCCAGAAGCACCGCGCTCGCCGCGAAGAGCAACCATGCGCCGGGCAGCACGGAACCCGCGATGATCGCAACGCCGCCGGCGCCACCGGCGAACGGCGCGGCGTACGCCCAGGGTCGACCGATCGCGACCGCGCGCTCGAGGGCGATGACGACGCCGAAGAAGGCGCCGATCATCAGCGCGCCATGCCATGCCGACGCCTGCGCGGCGAAAGTGGGCATCGGGTAGCCGAGTCGCGCGAGGCCTGCGCCCACACCCGCAACGAGCCCGACGAAGCCCAGCACCAGCAGCGGCGCGCGTTGCGCCGGGCGAAGGTCGTGCTGCGCGATCGCGTGCACGACGTCGGCGCGACCCGGGTCACGAATCACGTCGTCCAGCCGAAGTGTTCCTTCGCCGCAGGCGACATCATCTGCGGGGACCACGGCGGATCCCAGACGAGCGCGATGTCGACGACCATGCCGACCGGCACGAGCGCCTCCAGCACGCCGCGCGCCTGCGCGACGATCATGTCCGTCATCGGGCACGCGGCCGTCGTCATCGTGAGGGCCACGCGCACGGCCGCCTCCGTCACGTCCACGACGTACACGAGCCCGAGGTCGACGATGTTCATGCCCACTTCGGGGTCGTCGACGACGCGGAGCGCGTCGCGCACTGCCTGCTCGTCGGGCATTCGCGAGTTCATCGGCGTGTTGACCGTACGCGCGCGGTCACGGTTCGCGTTGGCCGTTCACGCGCCCACGTCGCGCGCTTCCTTTCGTGTGCAGCGCTGCGCGGCGTGGGCGAAGACGGACGCGTCGGGGTCGTCGGTACGGTGGTCGCGTGGCAATCGGGGCACATGGCGGGTCCTGGGTCATGCGCGCCGTGTCCGACGCGGCGAGCCTGGTTTCAATCGGTCGCGTGTTCCGCGGCGAGGTTGCGCAGCAGCCGCTGGACGAGCACCGAAGCGACCCGGCGCCGATAGTTCGACGCAGTGACCGTCGTGCGCATCGGGCTCACCTGCTTCGCGACGAGATTGCCGAGCGCGGCGAGTGTCGCATCGTCCGCCGCGCGGCCGACGAGCGTTTCGGTACCGGCGAGCGACAGCGCGTTCGAATTGGTGCCGGTCAGCGCGACGTCGAGACGGGCGATGCGGGCGCCGTCGAAGGCCACGGCCATCGCGACGCCGGCGAGCGGAAAGTCGACGCTGCCGCGCACGCGCGCCTTGCCGTACGCGGAATGGCTGCCGGTTGCGGCGGGCGGCACGTGCACCGCGACGATCAATTCACCGGGCGCGAGCGCGAGATGCTTCGCCCCGTCGTCGCGGTAGAGTGCGGCGAGCGGCAGCCGACGCATGCCATCGACCGACGCGATCTCGACTTCCGCGCCGAGCACGATCAGCGCCGGCGCGACGTCACCGCTGAAGGCCGCGTGGCAGCGCTTGCCGTGCGGGGCGACGTGGCAGGTGTCGCCGCGGCGCTTCAGGCAATAGCCGTTCGACGCGCGCCACCATTCGCTCTGGTTGTAGAACACGCAGCGCGTGTCGAGGCACAGATTGCCGCCGAGCGTGCCCGCGTTGCGATGCGCCGGCGCCGCGACTTCGGCCGCGGCCTGCGCGAGCGCAGGATATTCGTCGCCAATGCGCGGATCGCCGGCAAGGTGCGCGAGCGTCGCGCCAGCGCCGATCACGCGCGGCGCGCGATCGAGGTCGAGCGCAGTCAGCGCGGCGATGCCCGTAATGTCGACGAGCGTCGCGGGCGCGTCGAGGCCGCGGCGCAGGTTCGGCACGAGATCGGTGCCGCCGGCGATCACGCGCGCGTTCGGCTTCGCCAGCAGCGCGGAAGCTTCCGCAACGTTTGTCGGGCGCTTCAGCTCGAACGCGCACATGGTATCCATGTCAATGGCGCCGGGGGCGCCCCGAGCCAACGACCTGCCCGCTGGGGGGCAGCGAGCGAAGCGAGCGTGGGGCGACGTTCCATCTCAACTTTCGGCGCGGGTGGCGTCGAGACGATCCTTGCGCCGCTTCGCGACGATCGCGTCGAGCACCCGATCGGGCGTGGCGGGCAGCTCGGTCAGGCGAATGCCGACCGCATCGGCGATCGCGTTGGTGAGCGCGGGCGGGAAGCCGTGCAGTGCGCCTTCGCTCGCCTCCTTCGCGCCGAACGGCCCGAGCGGATCGATCGTCTCGACGAGATGCACGTCGATCGGCGGCGATTCGACGGCCGTGGGAAGGCGGTAGTCGAGGAAGTTCGGGGAGAGTGGCAGGCCCTGGTGGTACTGCGTCTCCTCCTGCATCGCCTGCCCCATGCCCATCGAGATCGCGCCGTGCACCTGGCCGGTGGCCGCAAGCGGATTGATCGCGAAGCCGCAATCGTGCGCGACCCACACGTGTTCCACCTTCACCGCGCCGGTGTCCTGGTCGACGCTCACCTCGACCACCTGCGCGGCGTAGGAAAAGCCGGCGGTGGAACCGACGGCCGCGCCGCGCAACCTGCCCCCCTGCGTTTCCGGCGGCGCCGACCACGTGCCCTTGACGGTCACCGGCCCGTTGTCGACGAGCGCCGCCGTGACGACCGACGCGAACGCGAGGCCGCGGTCCGTGCCGCGCACGACGCATCGTTCACCGAGCCATTCGATGTCGGCTGGCGACACGTCGAGCTTCTTCGCCGCGGCATTCACGAGCACGTCGAGCAGCGCCTCTGCCGCGCGCATCGCTGCGTTGCCGACCATGAACGACACGCGCGACGAATACGAGCCGTTGTCCTTCGGCGTGAGCGCGCTGTCCGCAGCGATCACCCGCATGCGCGCAAGCGGCAGCATCAGCACTTCCGCGGCGACCTGCGCGAGCAGCGTCGAACTGCCCTGCCCGATGTCGGCGGCGCCGGTGAGGAGCGTGATCGCGCCGTCGAAGTCGAGCCGCAGGTTCACGACCGCATGCGGCTCGCCGCTCCAGTGCACGGGCTTTGCCGATCCCGATACGTAATGCGAGCACGCGATGCCCAAGCCTCGTCCGCGCGGCAGCGTGCCCTTGCGCTCGCGCCATCGCGACGCGCGCTCGACCCAGGCGAGGCATTCGGGAACGCCGTACGAGTTCACCTGCAGGTCGTTCTGCGTCCGGTACGGCGGCACGATCAGGTTCGCGCGGCGCAACGCGATCGGATCGAGGCCGAGTTCCTCCGCCATGCTGTCGAGCATCGCCTCGAAGGCGTGGCGCGCATCGACGGCACCGTGGCCGCGCATCGCGCCGCACGGCGGCGTGTTCGTGTAAATGCGATAGCCGCGATACCGGACCGCGTCCACCTTGTAGAGCGCGTGCAGCAGCGCGCCGGCGTAGAGGATCGTCACGAGCCCGTAGCCGGCGTACGCGCCGCCCCGCTGCACGATCTCGCAATCGACGGCGGTGATCTCGCCGTTCCGCTTCATGCCGAGCTTCAGCCGGATGTCGGTCTCGGGACGCCCGCGATGCGTGAGGAAGCTGTCCTCGCGCGACTGCTCCATCCGCACCACGCCGCCGGCGGCACGTGCGAGCGCGCCGGTCACCATCTCGAAGTTGAGCGGCTCGACGCGATGGCCGAAGCCGCCGCCGACGAACGGCTTGACGACGCGCACGTGGGCGCTGTCCATGCCGAGGCATTGCGCGAGCGTGAGATGCAGGTAGTACGGCACCTGCGTCGTCGACTGCATCGTGAGCCGGTCGCGCTCGGGCTCGTAAGTGGCGAGCGCGCCGTTGCGCTCGATCTGGCCGTGCGCGACCTCGGCGTAATGAAACGACTGCTCGCGCACGAGGTCCGCCGCCGCGAAACCCTGATCGACGTCGCCGAACGCGTGGTCGACGTCGCGCTCGACGTTGCCCTTCTTCTTCTCGTGCAGCAGCACGGCGTCGGCGGCGCGCGCATCGGCGGCCTTGAAATACGCCGGCAGCGGCTCGAGGCGAAGCTCGATCGCCGCAAGCGCCGCGAGCGCCGTCTCGCGATCGACCGCCGCCACCGCCGCGACCGGCTCGCCGCGATAGCGCACGCGATCGCGCGCGAGCGGCCATTCGTTCTGCGCGATCGGGATCACGCCGTAGGGCGCGGCGAAGTCCTGGCCGGTGACGACTGCGCGCACGCCCGCGATCGCGCACGCGCGGGACGTGTCGATGGCGACGATCACCGCGTGCGCGACGGGGCTGCGCAGGATCATGCCGACGAGCGCGCCGTCCGAAGGCAGGTCGGCGGTGTAGCGCGCCCGGCCGGTGACCTTCTCGATGCCGTCGATCAGCGGTGTCGGGCGGCCGATGCTGCGCTCGCGCAGCGCATCGGGAACGCGCGATTCAGCGCTCGTGTCCATGTCACGCTCCCGCTGCCGCGGCGCAGGCGCACTGCACCGATTCGACGATCTTCACGTAGCCGGTGCAGCGGCAGACATTGCCACCGAGCGCCGCGCGGATCTCGCGTTCGCTCGGCTGCGCGTGACGGCGCAGCAGCGCTTCGGCGCTCATGATCATGCCGGGCGTGCAGAAGCCGCACTGCGTGCCGAGCTTCTCGTGGAACGCCGCCTGCAGGCGGCTCATCCTGCCGTTCTGCGCGAGCGATTCGATCGTCTCGACACGCTGCCCTTCAACGGATGCGGCCAGCGTGATGCACGCAAGGCGCGGCTCGCCGTCGACCAGCACGGTGCAGGCACCGCATTCGCCGGCGTCGCACCCCTGCTTGACGCCGGTCAACCCGATGCCCCGCAGGTGATCGACGAGGAGCGCGTGGTCGTCGACGGCATCCTCGCGGTCGCGCCCGTTCACGGTGAGTTTCAGGAGCCGCCTGGCCATCTCACGATCCTTGCTGTCGCAGGTCGCGCACGCGCACGGCCTTGCCCTGCGAGCGCGGGATCTCGCCCGGCTTGCGGATCACCGTCGTGACGGTAATGCCGACGAGCGATTTCACATGATGCGCGACGTCGCCGGCGATCCACACGAAGTCCGCCTCGCTCACGCCGACGTTGGCTTCCACTTCGAGCGTCACGTGGTCGAGGTTGCCCGTTCGCTCGACGACGATCAGGTAATGCGGCGCGATCCGCGGGCGACCGATCAGTACCGCCTCGATCTGCGATGGATACACGTTGACGCCGCGGATGATCAGCATGTCGTCGTTGCGACCGGTGACGCGCAGGATGCGAAGGTGCGTGCGGCCGCAGTCGCACGGGGCCGTCGTCAGCGTCGTGATGTCGCGCGTGCGGTAGCGCAGCATCGGCAACGCTTCCTTCGTGAGCGTCGTGATGACGAGTTCGCCCGCGTGTCCCTCCGGCACCGGCGCGCCGGTGTCGGGGTCGATCACCTCGAACAGGAAGTGATCCTCCCAGCCGTGCAGTCCCGCCTGGTGCTCGCACTCGCAGGCGACGCCCGGTCCCATGATTTCGGAGAGGCCGTAGATGTCGATCGCGCGCACGCCGAGGCGCGCCTCGATCTCGCGGCGCATCGCGTCGCTCCACGGCTCGGCGCCGAACACGCCCACGTCAAGCGCGCTGGCGCGAAGGTCGACGCCCTGCTGCTCGGCGACTTCGGCGATGGCCAGCGCGTACGACGGCGTCGCGCAGAGCACGCGCGCGCGGAAGTCCTCGATCAGCGCGACCTGGCGCTCGGTCGACCCGCCGGAGACGGGCACGACGGCAGCGCCGAGCCGTTCGGCGCCGGCGTGCACGCCGAGCCCGCCCGTGAAAAGTCCGTAGCCGTACGCGTTGTGCACGATATCGCCGCGGCGCGCACCCGCGCCGTAGAGCGAACGCGCCATCAGGTCGGCCCAATGGTCGAGGTCGCGCTTCGTGTAGCCGACGACGGTCGGCTTGCCGGTCGTCCCGGACGATGCGTGCACGCGCGCGAGCGCCGACGTTTGGCAGGCGAACATGCCGAACGGGTAGTGATCGCGCAGATCGGACTTCACGGTGAACGGCAGCGTCGCGATGTCTTCGAGCCGCGCGAGCGGGCCCGCGCCGACGCCCACACCCTCGAGCCGCGCACGATAGAGCGGCACCTGCGCATGCGCATGCGCGATCGTCGCGTTGAGCCGACGAAGCTGCAACGCGCGAAGCGCCTCGCGCGGCATGGTCTCGACGTCCGCATGCAAGTGGCGTTCGGCGACGCCGCCCACTTCCGCCATCGTGATCGCACCCATTCGCGTCCTCCCGATTCGTTGATCAGCGGCGCCCGCGCGCCGGCAGATGCGGCAGCGCCGGCGCCTGCCTGAATGCCGCGCGCAGCACCAGGGCGTACTTGAGATAGGCGCCGCCCGCCGTCGCGGCGAGGCCCGCGATCGACGCGGCGGCGAACGTCCACGCCTCGGGCGTCAGCCCATACGCCACGATGGCGACGGCCACGAGCGACACGACGGTCGACGCGTTCAGCACGCGCGCGGCGCGATCGAGCGCGACGAGCGCGGCCTGCGGCACGACATTCGCGAGCGCGCGCCGATAGACGAGGAACACGATCACCCGCAGCAGCACGAAGCTGCCGAAGAACACGAGGAGCCGCTCGTCGCCGACGCGAAGCCAGGGCGACAGCGCGAAGAAGAGGCCGCCGCCTTCGACGAACGCGGTGACGACGAGGAGCGGCGCCGACAAGGGCTCGCGCCACGCCGGAATGGCGCGCGCGGCCTGCAGCATTCGCGCCTGGCACACCGCGAACGCCGCCGCGGCAAATGCCGCGAGCATCGCCGCGCCGGGAACGGCGGCGATCGCGGCGAACGCGATCGGCACGAGCAGTGCGGCCGCGATCGCTTCGCGCGACATCCACGACGTCTTCGCGTGCCGGAACACGTTGAGCGCGCGCGCCGGACGGCCGAGTTCGTGCCACACGGACAGGAGCCCGCCGCCGATCAGCGCGAGGCCTGCGACGAGCAGCACGTCGAACGCGAAGCCGCGCGCGTCGCCGGCGACCGCGAACACGATCAGGCCGCTGCCGGCGCCCCCGCCCATGAAGTTCGCCGCCGCGCGGGCGTCCCAGACTTTCTGCAGCGCCGCGCGGCCCCGGTACGTCACATCGCCTCCTCGACGATTGGGGTGTCTTCCCGCGTCGCGTCGTACAGGTAGTACACGCGCGGCCCGATGCGAAGCTCCTCGTGCATGCGGAAATGCGCGTTCCCCGCGACCGCCTTCGACACGTCGCTTTGCGGGTCGTCGATGTCGCCGAACGTGAGCGCCTTCGCGATGCACGAATTCACGCACGCGGGCGTCGCATCCGGATCGACGCCGGGCGTGAGGCCTTTCGCGGTGCCGTCGTCGATGCGCTCGACGCAGAACGTGCACTTGGTCGCCACGCCGATCCGCGCGTCGTCGAAGCGCTTCGCTTCGTTCTGCATCGGCGTGCCGTAGGCGAACGCCGGTTTCGTCACCTTCGTGCGCGCGTCGTACGGACACGCGACGACGCAGTACGCGCAACCGATGCACACGTCGTAGTCGATCGTGACGATGCCGTCGGGCCGCTTTTTCGTTGCCTGCGTCGGGCACACGTCCATGCACGGCGGATCGTCGCAGTGCTGGCACGCGGTCGGCACGAACACGCGCGCGACGTCGGGATACGTACCGAACTCGAGGTCGAGCACGCGCCGCCACTGCACGCCGGGAGGCGTCGCGTTCGCGTGCTTGCACGCCGCCGTGCACGTCTGGCAGCCGACGCAGCGGTTGAGGTCGACCGCCATCGCGTAGCGCGTCATGGTCCGGACATCTCCCGGCGAGCGCGCGCCCGTCCCATCGGCGCCTGTGATGGCGCCCGCCCTTTCGCCTTCGCGATCGACACGCGCACGATGTCGGCGCCCGAGCCCGTCGCATCGGTCAGATCCATCGACATCGTGGCGAGCGCGTTCATGCTGGGCACGCCGAAGTCCTTCGCGTAGGGTGTCGCCCAGTGGGCGAACTGGCCGAGCAGCAGCAGCGTGTCGGGGCGGATGCCCTGCCGCAGCACCGCCTTGCCGCGCACGACGCGATGCGGCGTCGCGATCTCGATGTCGTCCGCGTCGTCGATGCCGAGCTTCGCGGCAGTCTGCGCGTTCATGATTACGCCGCGGTGCCCCGCGATGTTGTCGGCCACTTCGCGAATGAGCTGCATCCCCACGTTGCCGCCCCACGCGTACTGCATGCTGCGCGCCGTCAAAAGCCAGAACGGAAAATCAACCGGCTTGCCACCGGCGACGCTCACCGCCGCTTCCCAGGGTGCTGCGAAGTCCTTGCATTTGGGAAGCGCCTGGTACTCGTCGAGCTGGCGGTCCCACCAATGCATGTCGTGCTCGTGCAGGCGCCGCCCGAGCTCGGCGCCCACGCGCGCGAGCCGCTCCTGGTACGGCAATTCGAAGCGCAGACCGCGCTCGACCATCGTGGGGAACAGGTACCAGTCGGTGCGCGGGAACGGCTTCGTGGCGAGGCCGTGCGCCTTGAACCACGCGAGGTCGTGGATCTCGCGGCCGCCGGAGAGCTCGGCGCTCGCCGCCTTGCACACCGCATCCCAGATCGCGTCGCGCGAATGTGCGGCGTCGACCGGCAGCGAAAAATCGCCGTTCGCATTCGCGAGGGGCACGCCTGCGGCACCGCGATTGATCGCCGCGTTGTACTTGTCGAGCAAGCCGGTGCGCTTCGCGAGCTCGGTCGCGATGTCGGTCATGTCGCGCGCCTCGCCCGCGGCATCGACGACCGGCTGGCGCAACGCGAAGCCCTGGTGATTCCAGAACTGCTCGACGTACTTCGAGCCGCCGATGCGGATGAGCTGGAGGCTTTCGAGGTCGGTCGCGTCGGGCAGCAGCACGTCGGCGAAGTGGTTCGTCTCGTCGCGGGTGAACGCGAACGCGACGACGAACGGGAACCGCGCCATCTTGTCGCCGAGCGCGTCGGTGTCCCAGAACGAGATCGCGGGGTTGGTGCGGTAGACGAACCACACGTCGGGCGGCGTCACCCGCGGCAGGCCCTTCGGCGTGTCGTCGAGGAACATCCACGAGAAGTGCGTGGGGCCGAGTGCCTGGCTCCACGGGCCGTTGCCCGCGAGCGGCACCATCGAGCGGTAGGCGTTGCGGATGTTCGGCGACGGCGACCAGCGTGCCTTGTCGGTGGGATTCATCGGATAGCTCATGAAGCCGTCCGGTCCGGGTGTGGCGCTCGCCAGCCGTTCCGACAGCGGGCGATTGAGGCGTACGGTGGTGCCGAGCGTGCCGCCGGGCACTTCGAGGCCGCCGACGAGGGCCGCGAGCATGGTGCGCGCCCAGCAGCATTCGTAGCCGCCCCAGCCGTTGTTGACCGTCTTGCCGAGGCTCACGGCCACGGGCCGGAAGGGCAGCGTGAGGCCCTCGATCTCGATCGTGGCGCCGACGTGCGCGTGATCGACGAACTGGCGCGCAATCTTGCGGATCGTCTTCGCAGGCACGTCGCACACGCCGGCCGCCCAATCCGGCGAATACGCTTTCATGTGCGCGACGAGTTGCGTGAACCCCGTTTCGCCGGTGACGACGCCGTCGGACAGCACTTCGTCGTCCGGACCCACTTCGATCGCGTCGACGTCGAAGCGTCCTTCGAGCGTTTCGATGACGTCCTTGGCGTCGAACGCGGCGGCGCGCTGCGTCAGCGCGTCGAAGACGAGCGGCTTGCGTGTCGCGCGATCGCGCAGATACCAGCCGTTCGGCCCCACGAGATACGGCGACGCGGTGTGACGTGCGAGGAAGCGCACGTCGAGGCGTTCGCGCGGCAGTTCGTGCAGCAGCACGTGCATCAGCGCGAACAGGAACGCCGCATCCGACTTGGGCTTGATCGGCACCCATTCCGCCGAGCACGCGCCCGTCACCGACAGATGCGGCTCGACCTGCACGCGCTTCATGCCGCGCGTGCGCGCTTCGGCGTGGCGAAAGATCCCGGCGACGCCGCCCGACGCCTCGACGTTCGCGCCGCACGAGATCAGGTAATCGCAAAGCGGCGTGTCGGGCGATACGGTGAACGCGCGGTGCCATAGTTCGCCGTACAGATGCTCCGAGTGGTAGCACTTGACGCCCTGCCCCGAGCCGAAACCCATGTCGACCGGTCCCCATGCCGAGAGGAACGCCGGGAACGTGCCCATGTACGACTGCGGCGTGCCGCCGCCGCCGAAGCTCGCCGCGACGCGCGGATAGCCCGACGCGTCGGTGAGGGCCTCGGCGCGGATCACGTTCAGCTTCCCGGCGATCAGCGTGAACGCCTCGTTCCACGTGATCGGCACGAAGCCCGGATCCTCGTCGCGGCCCTTGCGCGGGTTCGTGCGCTTCATCGGCGTCGTGACCCGGTTCGGGTGGTAGGTCTTCTGGACCAGTCCGTACGCCTTGACGCAGACCTTGCCGTTGCCCGGATGCACCGCGGCGGCGCAGAAGTTCGGCTCGACCTCGGTGGCGACGCCGTCGACGACCTTGACCGTCAGGAGATCCGGCCCCGCGACGCACTGGTAGCAGTACGTCGGGATGCGGCGTACGCCTTGCGTACTCATGTCATCGCTCACGCCGCCACGCTCGCCTTCGCGGCCTTCGCCGCGAGCCGCGATTTCGTCGCTTCGACGTCGACGACGAACCGGTGATGCCTGCCGCGGCAGATCGCGTCGAGCGCGTCGCGGCCCACGACCTCGAACGTCACTGCGCGCCCCTTGACTTCGACCACGGTGACGGTGATCTCGACCGGCATGCCGCACAACGTCGGCGCCGTATGGTCGAGCTCGACGCGCGTGCCCACCGAATCCTCCCTCGCGTCGAGATGTGCGAGCAGGAGCTCCCGGCACGCGACCTCGACGTCGCGCACGAGCATCGGCGTTGCGTAGACGCGGGCGTTCTCGCCCATGAAATCGATCGTGCGTTCGCGATCGACGACGAGTTTCGCGGTGCGCGTGATGCCGGCGACGAGCGTGGGCTTCATGTCGGAACTCCCTCCGGTTGTGGCGAGCGCTGCGCCTGCGGCGCGACGCCCAGGTACGCTTCGCGCACCTTCGGATTCGCGAGCAATTCGCGGCCGGACCCGGCCAGCACCACACGGCCGGTTTCGAGCACGTACGCGCGATCGGCGATCGCGAGCGCGGCGCGCGCGTTCTGGTCGACGAGCAGGATCGTCGTGCCGGCATCGCGCAACGCGCGAATGGCGGCGAAGATCTCGGCGACGAGCTTCGGCGCAAGGCCCATGCTCGGCTCGTCGAGCAGCAGCAGCGACGGGCTCGCCATCAGCGCGCGGCCGATCGCGAGCATCTGCTGCTGCCCGCCCGACAGCGTGCCCCCCGCCTCGCGGCGCTTCGCCGCCAGCACGGGGAAGCGCGCGTAGACGTCCGCGATCGCCTTGGCGATGCCGCGCGCGTCGCGCGTGTAACCGCCAAGGCGCAGGTTGTCGTCGACCGACATCGGTGCGAACACCTGGCGGCCCTCCGGCACCTGGACGATGCCGAGGCGAACGCGCACGGGTGCGGGCAGCCGCGTGATGTCGGCGCCCTCGAACACGACCCGGCCGCTGCTCGCCGGATGCACGCCGGACAGCACGCGCAGCAATGTGGTCTTGCCCGCGCCGTTCGCG